>NZ_JBLUQA010000012.1:0-233734 GCF_048068295.1 Pseudomonas sp. NY15435 | reverse complement strand
GCGGCCCCCCGCCCCCCCCCCCCCCCCCCGCCCCCCCCCCCCCCCCCCCGCCCCCCCCCCCCCCCCCCCCCCCCCCCCCCCCCCCCCCCCCCCCGCGTCCAGCGCCGGAGCGGCCGGAGGCACCCTCTCCCTAACCCTCTCCCTGAAGGGAGAGGGAACAGTTCGGAGTACCGGGTCAGCGCCTGCCACGGCCATGGCCCGGTAAGCCTCACGAATTTCCTCCGGCAGGCCCCACGCGCCCGCCGCCAGAACAGGTGATGTCATGAACGACCGTTACGAAGCCGCAGGAAACCTGGTCGAGGCCCTGCTACAACGCGCCTGCGAAATGCCGCGCAAGACCGCCCTGCGATTCATCGCCGAGAACGTCGAACAGCCCATCAGCTTCCGCGAACTGGACGAACGCGCTCGCGCCATGGCCGCCTGGATGCTGCGCCACGGCCAGCAAGGCGACCGCGCCGTGCTGCTATTGCCCAGCGGTCCTGAATACGTCACGGCGTTCTTCGCCTGCCTTTACTCAGGGATCATCGCCGTGCCGGCCTATCCGCCGGAGTCGGTGCGCCCGCAGCACCTGGCGCGCCTGCGCTCGATACTCGACGACGCCGAGCCCAGCCTGGTGCTCACCGACTCCACGCTGATCGAAGCGCTGCGCCCGGCGTGCGAGCGCGAGAACGGCGAGAGCCCGCTGCTGCTGGCGGTGGACCAGGCCAACCCGGCGCTGGCCGTGGAGTGGCAGATGCCCGAGTTGGCCGATGACGACATCGCCTTCCTGCAGTACACCTCCGGCTCCACCTCGACGCCCAAGGGGGTGCAGGTCAGCCATGGCAACCTGGTCGCCAACGAGCGCCTGATCCGTCACGGCTTCGGCATCGGTGACGACGACGTGATCGTCAGCTGGCTGCCGCTGTTCCACGACATGGGCCTGATCGGCGGGCTGCTGCAGCCGATCTACAGCGGTATCGAGTGCGTGCTGATGTCGCCGCGCTACTTCCTCGAGCGCCCGCGCCGCTGGCTGGAAGCCATTGCCCGCTTTGGCGGCACCGTCAGCGGCGGGCCGGACTTCGCCTATCGCCTGTGCTGCGAGCGGGTCAACGAATCCGCCCTGGAAGGCCTCGACCTGAGCAAATGGCGCGTGGCCTTCTCCGGCTCCGAGCCGATCCGCCCGGACACCCTGGAGCGCTTTGCCGCCTGGTTCGCCCCGGCACAATTCGATGCCTCTTCCTTCTATGCCTGCTACGGCCTTGCCGAAGCGACCCTGTTCGTCACCGGTGGCGTGCGTGGGGAAGGCATTGCGCAGCTGGAAGTCGACCTCAACGCCCTGGGTGAAAACATCGCCCGCCCGGGGCGCGGTACTTCGCTGATCAACTGCGGTCGCACCCAGCCGGACCACGACGTGCAACTGGTCGACCCGCTGAGCGGCGAAACCCTCGGCCCGGACCGCGTCGGCGAAATCTGGAGCAGCGGCCCCAGCGTCGCCCTCGGTTACTGGCGCAACCCGCAAGCCAGCGCGCGCACCTTCGTCGAGAAGGACGGCCGCACCTGGCTGCGTACCGGCGACCTGGGCTTCCTGCACAACGGCGAGCTGTTCGTCACCGGTCGCCTGAAGGACATGCTCATCGTCCGTGGCCAGAACCTCTACCCCCAGGACCTGGAACGCTGCGTGGAAGAGGAGGTGGACCTGGTGCGCAAGGGCCGGGTTTCCGCCTTCGCCATCGAACACCAGGGCCGCGACGGCATCGGTATCGCCGCCGAGGTCGGGCGCAGCGTGCGCAAGCTGATCTCCGCCGAGGCGCTGGCCAAGGCCATCTCCGCCGCCGTGGCGGAAACCTTCCAGGAGGCGCCGCTGGTGGTGGCGCTGCTGGAGCCGGGCGCACTGCCCAAGACCTCCAGTGGCAAGCTGCAGCGCTCGGCGTGCCGCGCCCAGTTGCTGGACGGCAGCCTGCAGGCCTATGCGATCCAGCGTGCCGGCGAGCCGATCAGCGATGGCGCCAGCGCCAAGCCGGTCGCGCCATTGTCCGTTGAAGAGCAAGCCATCGCCGCGCTGTGGAGCGAGGTGCTGGAGCTGCCGGCGATCCGCCGTGACGACAACTTCTTCGCCCTGGGTGGCAACTCCATCAAGGCCACTCAACTGATGGCGCGCCTGCGTGAACGTCTGGGCCGTGCCGTGGCATTGCGCCTGCTGTTCGAAGCGCCGGAGCTGGGTGCCTTCGTTGCTGCCCTGGCCACCTTGCCGACCGAGCAGGTCGCGGCCGTGCCGCAGGTCCCGCGTGACGGCCTGCTGCCGCTGTCTCCGGCCCAGCGTCGCCTGTGGTTCCTCTGGAAGCTCGAGCCGCAAAGCGCTGTCTACCACATCGCCGGACGCATGAACCTGCGCGGCGAACTGCGCCGCCCCGCGGTGGAGCAGGCATTCGCCGTACTGCTGGGCCGCCATGAAACCCTGCGCTGCCGCTTCATCGAGCAGGCCGATGGCGAGGTGGCGCTGAGCCTGTCCGACGCCAGCCAGGTCGAGCTGACCGAGAGCGACTTCAGCTCCCTGGGCAACGCCCGCCGTGACATCGCTGCCCGCGAGGACGCCGATGCCTTTGCTGCGCAGCCGTTCGACCTGGCCGCCGGCCCGCTGCTGCGCCTGCGCCTGCAGAACCTCGGCGGTGGCCGCCAGGCGCTGCTGCTCTGCGTGCACCACATCATCGCCGACGGCTGGTCGCTGAACCTGCTGCTGGACGAATTTGCCGAGTGCTACCGCGCCATTGTCGAGCAGCGCGAGCCGGTGCTGCCGGCGCTGTCGCGCCAGTACCTCGATCTCGCCGCCGCCCAGCAGGCCAGGCTGGAGGCGGGCGAGGGTGCCCGTCTGCTGGACTGGTGGAGCGAGCGCCTGGGCAGCGCCCATGCACCGCTGGAATTGCCGTTCACGACCGGTGAAAAAGGCCAGAGCGCCGCACTGATCGAACAGGAAGTCGATGCAGACCTGACCGGCAAACTGCGTGCCGTGGCCCAGGCCCATGGCGCGACCCTGCCGATGCTCCTGCTCAGCGCCTACAACCTGCTGTTGCAACGCTACAGCGGCCAGCACGATCTGCGCATCGGCCTGACCCAGGCTGGTCGCGAACAGCTCGACAGCGAGCGACTGGTCGGCTTCTTCGTCAACCTGCTGGTGCTGCGCAGCGAGCTGCCCGAAGGCGCCAGCCTGCGCGGCGTTCTCCGCCAACTGCGCGACGACCTGCTGCAAGCCCAGGCGCACCAGGGTCTGCCGTTCGAACAACTGGTGGAAGCCCTGCAGCCCGAACGTGGCCACGGCCGCCATCCGCTGTGCCAGGTGGCCTTCGACCACCAGTGGCAGCCGCGCGCCGGCAACGGCCTGCCGGGCGTCAGCGTGGAGGCCCTGGAGCAGCTCGACCTGGAAACCCCGTTCGACCTGGTGCTGCGCGTCCGCGAGGGTGAGCAGACCCTGCGTCTGAGCTTCTGCTATGCCCGCGAGCGTTATGCCGCCGCGGGCATGCAGCGCCTGGTCGGGCACTTCCTCGACCTGCTGCGCGCCTTGCCGCAGATGAATGCCGACGCCGTACTGGACGCCCGCGACTGGTTGCCCGCCAGCGACTGGAGCATCGCCGTCGCCGGTGATGCGCCGGTGTTCGAGGCGCTGAGCGAGACAATCGCCGCCCAGGCCCGCCGTCATCCGGCCAAGGTCGCGCTGATCGACGAGCAGCGCGAAGTGAACTTCGCCGAACTGGAGGATCGCTCCAACCGCCTGGCGCAGCGCCTGATCCAGCGCGGTATCGGCCCGGAACGCCGGGTTGCCGTGGCGCTGCCGCGCGGCGTGGACATCCCGCTGGCCCTGCTGGCCATCATGAAGGCCGGCGGCGCCTACCTGCCGCTGGACGTCGACTACCCCGAGGAGCGCCTGGCCTGGCTGATGCAGGACGCCGGCGTCGACCTGCTGCTGACCAATGCTGCACTGGCCGAGCGCCTGCCACTGCCCGAGGGCGTCGAGCGCCTGGTGCTGGAAGAGGCCGACCTCGCCAACGCCCTGGCTGTGCGCCCGCTGGTGCGCATCCAGGCGCAGAATCTTGCCTACCTGATCTACACCTCCGGCTCCACTGGCCAGCCCAAGGGCGTTGCCGTGGCCCACGGCGAGATCGCCGCGCACTGCCGCGCCATCGGCCAGCGCTACGCGATGACCAGCGAAGATCGCGAACTGATCTTCATGTCCTTCGCCTTCGACGGTGCCCACGAGCGCTGGCTTACGGCGCTGTCCCACGGGGGCAGCCTGCTGATCCGCAATGATGCGCTGTGGACCGCCGAACAAACTCTCGACCAGCTGCGCCGCCACGAAGTCACGGTGGCAGCCTTCCCGCCGGCCTACCTGCAACAGTTGGCCGAGCAGGCCATGATCCACGGCCACGCGCCGAGCATGCGCATCTACTGCTTCGGTGGCGACGCGGTGCCCGAAGCGGCCTACCAGTTGGCGCACCAGGCGCTGAAGCCACAGCACCTGATCAACGGCTACGGCCCGACTGAAACCGTGGTCACCCCGATGCTCTGGAAGGCCGACGCGCGTACCACGTGCGGCGCCGCTTACGCGCCCATCGGCGAGGTGGTCGGCGAACGCAGCCTGTACATCCTCGACGACCGCCTGCAACCGCTGCCGCGCGGCGTGGCTGGGGAGCTGTACATCGGCGGGCATGGCCTGGCTCGCGGCTACCACCAGCGCGCCGGTATGACCGCTGAGCGCTTCGTGGCCGACCCGTATGCCGACGGCCTTCGCCTGTACCGCAGCGGTGACCGCGTGCGCTGGCGTGAAGACGGCGCGCTGGACTACCTCGGCCGCGTCGACCAGCAGGTGAAGATCCGCGGCTTCCGCATCGAGCCGGGCGAGATCGAGTCCCGCCTGCGTGCGCTGCCCGGCGTGCGCGAAGCGGCAGTGATCGCCCGTGACAGCGAGCGTGGCAAGCGCCTGCTGGGCTATGTCGTCGGCGAAGCGCTTGCCGAAGACGCCTTGAAAGCTGCGCTGCGCGCACAACTGCCGGACTACATGGTGCCGTCGCGCCTCCTCGTGCTCGACCAGATGCCGCTCAATGCCAACGGCAAGATCGACCGCAAGGTGTTGCCCGATCCGCAGGATGCCGCCAGCACCGCCGAAGCCCCGCGCGACGGCCTGGAAAGCCGAGTGGCTGCTGTCTGGGCCGAAGTGCTCGGCGTGCCGGCCGTAGGTCGCGTGGACGACTTCTTCGAGCTGGGCGGCCATTCGCTGCTGGCCACGCAGGTCATCTCCCGCCTGCGCCGTGACCTGGGCTGCGAAGTCCCCCTGCGCGACCTGTTCGAAGCCAGCCGCCTGGACGAGTTCGCTGCCCGCCTGGGCGCTGCGAATTCCAGTACTCGCCCGCCGTTGCGCGCCGTGGCCCGTGACGGCGACCTGCCGCTGTCCGCCGCCCAGAGCCGCCTGTGGTTCTTCTGGCAGATGGAGCCGGCCAGCGCCGCCTACAACGTGCCGGGCGCTCTGCGCCTGCGCGGCGAGCTGGATGAGTCCGCGCTGCGTCGTGCCTTCGATGCCCTGGTGGCGCGCCATGAAACCCTGCGTACCACCTTCGACGAAGTGGATGGTCAGGCTTTCCAGCGTATCCAGCCGGCGCAACCCCTGGATCTCGCGAGGGTCGATCTGTCCGCTGAAAAAGACCCCGAAAGCGCCACCCGCCGCCTGGCGGAGGAAGAAGCACAGCGCCCGTTCGACCTGCGCAACGGCCCGTTGCTGCGCCTGACCCTCATCAAGCTTTCCGACGCCGACCACGTGCTGCTGCTGACGATGCACCACATCGTCTCCGATGGCTGGTCGATCCGCGTGCTGGTGGACGAATTCAGCCGTCTCTACGGCGCCTTCGCCGCTGGCGAAGCGCTGCAGCTGCCTGCGCTGCCGGTGCAGTACGCCGACTACGCCCAGTGGCAGCGCGAGCTGCTGTCGGGCGAGGAGGGCCAGCGTCAGCTGGGCTGGTGGACCGAGCAGCTCAATAGCGATACGCCTGTACTGGAGCTGGCAGCCGACCGCCCGCGCCCGGCCGTGCAGAGCTACCGCGGCGGCAGCCTCGGCTTCAGTCTTGACGCTGGGCTTGGTGCACGCCTGAAACAACTGGCCCGCGAGCAGGACGTCACCCTGTTCATGCTGCTGCTCGGTGCCTACGCCGTGCTGATGCAACGCTACAGCGGCCAGCGCGACCTGCGCGTCGCGGTGCCCATCGCCAACCGCCAGCAGCTGGAAACCGAAGGGCTGATCGGCTTCTTCGTCAACACCCAGGTCATGCCGTGCCAGCTTGCCGACGACGAGTCCTTCGCCGCGTTGCTGGCCCGCCTCAAGCCTCTGGCGCTGGGCGCGCAAGTGAACCAGGACCTGCCGTTCGAACAGCTGGTGGAAGCGCTGCAACCCGAACGCAGCCTGGCCTACAACCCGCTGGTGCAGGTGAAATTCAACTTCGGCTTCGACGTCAGCCGCCTGCCCGACGCCGGCGCGCTGAAGCTGGAACTGTTCAGCGAGGAACAGTACGGCGCACGCTTCGACCTGGCCCTGGACATGGCCGAGGCGCTGGACGCCAGCGGCCAGCCGGGCGATGAACTGCGCGGCAGCTTCGTCTATGCCCGCGACCTGTTCGACGAGGACAGCGTCGCTGCCATCGCCGGCCAGTTCGAAGCCCTGCTGCGCCAGCTGTGCGCCGAGCCGCAGCGTGCGCTGGGCGAGCTGCCGCGCCCGGTGGCCTCGCGTCGTCGTGGCGAAGCCCGGCAGTGGCCGCAGCAGGACGTGCTCGGCCTGTTCACCGCGCAAGTTGCCGCGCAACCGGATGCCATTGCGGTACAGGATGAGGGCGTGCGCTACAGCTATGCCGAGCTGGATGCCCGCAGCAATCGCCTGGCCAACGCGCTGATCGACAGCGGTGTGGA
Organism: Pseudomonas sp. NY15435; assembly: GCF_048068295.1. Lineage (NCBI taxonomy): Bacteria > Pseudomonadati > Pseudomonadota > Gammaproteobacteria > Pseudomonadales > Pseudomonadaceae > Pseudomonas > Pseudomonas sp. NY15435. The sequence goes on along the minus strand of NZ_JBLUQA010000012.1, from coordinate 226,816 downwards.
GCCGGTTGAGTGCATCGCCATTTGCCAGCAACGCAGCGCGCAGTGGGTGCTCCTGCTGCTGGGTGTGCTCAAGGCTGGTGCCACCTATGTGCCACTGGACCCGGCGCAGCCTGCCGAACGCCTGCGTCGGCTGATCCAGGACAACGGTATCGGCCGCGTACTGGTGACCGAACCGGCTCTGCTGGAAACCTTCGCAGAGGCAGCCATGCTGATCCCGGCCGGTGGCCCGGAGCAGGGCAGTGCCGCCGCGCCTGCTCGGAGCGTCGATCCGCAGCAGGCCGCCTACGTCATCTTCACCTCCGGCTCCACTGGCCAGCCCAAGGGCGTGCGCGTCAGCCACGCAGCGCTGGCCAACTACGTGCAAGCCGTGCTCGAGCGCCTGCAACTGGACCAGTGCCGTGCCCGGGGTCTTGGCATGGCGATGGTTTCCTCGGTGGCCGCCGACCTCGGCCACACCACGCTGTTCGGCGCGCTGTGCGGCGGTGGCCGCCTGCACCTGGCGGATGCCAAGGTGGTGGCGGATGCCGAACGCTTCGCCGCGTTCATGCAGGACGTGGACGTGCTGAAGATCGTCCCCAGCCATCTCGCCGGATTGCTGGCGGCCGCACCGAATGCTGCCGCTGTGCTGCCACGCCGCCTGCTGGTGCTGGGCGGTGAAGCCTGTGACCGCGCGCTGCTGCAACCCATCCGCGAACTCGCGCCCAAGCTGCGCATCGTCAACCACTACGGCCCCAGCGAATCCACCGTTGGCGTGCTGACCCACGAATGGTCGCTGGTGGATGATCTGCCGGCGGCCAGCCTGCCCATCGGTACGCCGTTGGCCAACACCGCCATCCGCGTGCTCGACGAGAAGGGTCGTGACCTGCTGCCGGGCGTAGCGGGCGAGCTGTACATCGGCGGCGCCGGTTTGGCGCTGGGCTACCTCGGCCTACCGGAAATGACGGCGGAGCGCTTCGTAGAGATCGAAGGCGAGCGCCTGTACCGCAGCGGTGACCGCGTGCGCCTGAATCGTCGCGGCGCCGTGGAATTCCTCGGCCGCGTGGATGATCAGGTGAAGATTCGCGGCTATCGCGTCGAGCCGGGCGAACTGGCGCAAGCACTCAAGCGCCTGCCTGGCGTGCGCGATGCCGTGGCCCTGGCCGAGCGTGAAGGCGACGGCCCGATGAAGCTGCTGGCCTGGGTCGTGGCCGAAGGGAAGAGCGTTGAAAGTCTGCGTGAAAGCCTGGCCGCCGAAGTCCCCGAATACCTGCTGCCGGCGCAGCTGATGCTGCTGGAGTGCCTGCCGCTGAACGCCAACGGCAAGGTGGACCGCAAGGCGCTGCCGCGTGTCGAGATGGCGGCCAAACCGTTGGACAGCGCACCGCTCTCCGAGCTGGAGCAGCGCATCGCCGACATCTGGCAGGCGGTGCTGAAGGTCGAGCGCGTCGGTGCCGAGGACAACTTCTTCGAACTGGGCGGCGACTCCATCCTCAGCCTGCAGATCATCGCGCGTATCCGTAAGCTGGGTTACAAGCTCAGTCCGAAACAGCTGTTCGAGCGGCAGAGCGTCCGCCAGCTCGCGCAGTGGCTGGAAAGCCGCGCGCCGTCCGCCGCTGCTGCTCCGGCGCCGGTTACCGCCATCACTGGCGAAGTCGTCTTGTCGCCGGTGCAGGCGCGCTTCTTCGAGCGTGTACCGAGCCCCCAGCGTCACCACTGGAACCAGGCACTGCTGTTGCAACCGCGTGAAGCACTGGATGGCGATGCCCTGGCTCGTGGCCTGCACTGGCTGGTCGGCCAGCACGACGCACTACGACTGCGCTTCGACGGCAGCCGCCAGCGCTACGCGGAACAGGGGCCGCTGGACATGACCCTCCTGTGGCGCCGTCGCGCCGCCGACGCTCGCACCCTGGAGCGCCTGTGCGACGACGCCCAGGCCAGCCTGGATATCGCCAACGGCCCGCTGCTGCGTGCCATGCACGTCACGCTGGAAAGCGGCGGCGAACGCCTGCTGCTGGTCATCCACCACCTGGCGGTGGATGGCGTGTCCTGGCGCATCCTGCTGGAGGACCTGCAGTACGCCTACCGCGAACTGCGCGCCGGCCGCACTCCGGCAGCGCTGCCGCGCAGCGACAGCTACCAGGCCTGGAGCGCCCGCCAGCAGGCGGCCGCCAACAGCGCCGAAGTCGCTGCCGAGCTGGCTTACTGGCAAGGCGAACTGCGCGGTGCGCCGTCGCTCAAGCGTGCCCGCACCGATGTTCCGGGCACCTGGAAAGAAGCCGCCAATGCGCGTTTCAGCCTCGACGCCGACACCACCCGCCAACTGCTTGGCCCGGCACTGAAGGCGCAGCGCGTGCAGATCAACGACCTGCTGCTGACCGCGCTGGCCCGCGCCCTGTGTGCCTGGACTGGCGAAACCTCCGCGCTGGTGGAGATGGAAGGTCACGGCCGGGATGCCGTCGATGGCGAAGCGGCGCTGGACCTGAGCCGTTCCGTGGGCTGGTTCACCGCGCTTTACCCTGTCCGCCTGCATGCCGGCGGCGAGCCGGGCGCGGACCTGCGCGCCACCCGCGAACACCTGCGCAACCTGCCGCGCGCCGGCATGGGTTACGGCCAACTGCGCTATCTCAGCCAGCACGCGGCCAGCCTGCGTGACCTGCCGGCGCCGCAGGTGACCTTCAACTACCTCGGCCAGCTCGACCAGGCGTTTGCCGACGCCGACTTCCTGCCGGCCTTCGAAGGTGTAGGCCGTAGCCAACCGCTGAATGCCGCGCTAGGCAATGCGCTGGTCTACGCCGGCCGTGTGCTCGGCGGTGAGCTGAGCCTGGAAGTCACCTACAGCCGCTTCATGTTCGACGCTGCCGACATCGACGAGCTGCAAGCGCTGCTGCGCGCCGAATTGCAGGCGCTGGTCGCTTATTGCCTGAATACGCCACGCCCGCTGCAAGCCAGCGAACTGCCGATGCTCGGGCTCGACCAGCAACAGCTCGATGCACTGCCGCTGCCGGCCGGCGTGGACGATCTCTATCCGCTGTCGCCGATGCAGCAGGGCATGCTGTTCCACGCCCTCGACGTGCCGGGTTCCTCGCTCTACGTCAACCAGCTGCGCGTCGATCTCGATGGCCTCGATGAAGCCCGCTTCCTCGACGCCTGGCGCGCGGTCATCGCCCGCCACGCCAACCTGCGCACCGGCTTCCTCGCCAGCGCGGATGCGGCGCCGCTGCAGTTAGTCCTGCACGACGTGCAACTGCCGCTACAGTCCTTCGACTGGCGCGATCAGCCGGTCAGCGCGCAGCAGTTGGAAAGCGTCGCAGATGCCCAGCGCAACCTCGCCTTTGACTTGGCCAAGCCACCGCTGCAGCGCCTGGCGCTGGTGAGGCTGGGCGAGCGTCGCTACCACCTGATCTGGACCTGCCACCACCTGCTGCTGGACGGCTGGAGCAGTGCGCGGCTGATCGGCGAAGTGCTCGCGCTCTACCGTGGTGAAACCCTGCCGGTGCCCGCCGCGCAGTACGGCGATTACATCGCCTGGCTGCACGCCCAGGACGGCGCCGCCGGTGAGACCTTCTGGCGCGAACGCCTGAAAGAGTTCGATGAGCCGACCCTGCTGGCCACCGCCTGCAACGCCGGGTTCCGTGACGAGCCGCTGCGCGAACTGCACAGCCGCCTCGACTGCGCGCCGCTGCAACGCTTTGCCCAGGCCCAGCGCATCACCCTCAACACCCTGGTGCAGGGCGCCTGGGCGCTGCTGCTGCAACGTTACTGCGGCCAGCGCAGCGTCACCTTCGGCGCCACCGTGGCCGGGCGACCGGCCACCTTGCCGGGGGCGGAGGAGAGCCTCGGCCTGTTCATCAACACGTTGCCGATCCTGCAATGCCCGGACGACGCCCAGCGCGTCGGCGACTGGCTGCGCCAGCTGCAGGCCTTCAACCTCGACGTGCGCGAGTTCGAGCACACGCCGCTGTACGACATCCAGCGCTGGGCCGGCCGCGGCGGGCAGGCGCTGTTCGACAGTATCATCGTGTTCGAGAACTTCCCCATGGACGCGGCGCTGGCGTCTTCGGGCAACGATGATCTGCGTATCCTCGGCCACCACCCGGTGGACGGCACCAACTACGCCCTGGCCCTGGTGGCCAGCGCCGGCGAGCAGCTGGACGTGCGCTACACCTACCGCGCCGACCGCCTGAGCGCGAGCCAGGTCGAGCAACTACGTGGCCACTTCGAGCACCTGCTGCTGACCCTGGTGGAAGACGCCGAACGCCCCCTGGGCCGGGTCTGCCAACTGGCCGACGCCGAGCGCCACTCGCTGCTGCAACGCTTCAACGACACCGCGGCGAGGTTCCCGGCCGATGTGCAGCTGCAGGAGCTGATCGAGCGCCAGGTTGCCGCGACCCCGGATGCGCTGGCCCTGCAATTCGCTGACCAGCGCCTGAGCTACGCCCAGCTCAACGCCCGCGCCAACCAGCTCGCGCACTGGCTGCGCGGCCAGGGTGTCGGCCCGGATGTGCTGGTCGGCGTGGCCGCCGAGCGTTCGCTGGAACTGGTGGTGGCCCTGCTGGGCATCGTCAAGGCCGGCGGTGCCTACGTGCCGATGGACCCGGACTACCCGCAGGACCGCCTGCAACACATGCTCAGCGACAGCGGCGTGGGGCTGCTGCTGACCCAGCGACACCTGCTCGATCGCTTGCCGGCGAGTGGCGCCCGACGGGTCTGCCTGGACAGCCAGTGGAGCGAAATCGCCACGGCCGGCGAACAGAACCCGGCCAGCGCCGGCAGCCCGCAGAATCTTGCGTACCTCATCTACACCTCTGGCTCTACGGGCAAACCCAAGGGCGCCGGCAACAGCCATCGCGCACTGGTCAACCGCTTGCACTGGATGCAGAAAGCCTACGCGCTGGATGCCTCCGACCGCGTGCTGCAGAAGACTCCGTTCAGCTTCGACGTGTCGGTGTGGGAGTTCTTCTGGCCGCTGATGACCGGAGCGGCACTGGTAGTGGCTGCGCCCGGCGCGCACCGCGATCCGGCAGCGCTGCGCCAGGTGATCGAGGCGGGGCAGGTCACTACGCTGCACTTCGTGCCGTCGATGCTGCAGGCCTTCGTCGCTTCCGGCGAACTGGAGCGCTGCCCGTCGCTGTTGCAGGTGATGTGTTCCGGCGAGGCGCTGCCTTACGAGCTGCAACAGCAGTTCCGCCAGCGCAGCAGCGCGAAGCTGCACAACCTCTACGGCCCGACGGAGGCGGCGATCGACGTCAGCTTCTGGGCCTGCGACGAGGACAACGCGCGGCACGTCGTGCCCATCGGCCGGCCCATCGACAACCTGCGCCTAGTACTGCTGGACGAGCGCCTGGAGCCGGTGCCGCAGGGTGTGGCCGGCGAGCTGTACATCGGCGGCGTGGGTCTGGCGCGCGGCTACCACGCGCGCCCCGGGCTGACGGCTGAACGCTTCATTGCCGATCCGTTTGGCAGCGCTGAGCGGCTGTACCGCACCGGCGACCTGGCTCGCCAGCGTGAAGACGGCGCCATCGAGTACCTGGGACGCCTCGACCACCAGGTGAAGATTCGCGGCCTGCGCATCGAGCTGGGCGAGATCGAGGCCCGCCTGCAAGCGCAGCCTGAGGTCAGCGAAGCGGTGGTGGTGGCGAAGGACGGCGTGCTGCTGGCCTACGTCGTCGCCAGCGCCGAACCCGAAGCCCTGCGCCAGGCGCTGCAAGGCGATCTGCCGGACTACATGGTGCCGTCGCGGATCATCGCCCTCGACGCCATGCCGCTGTCGCCCAACGGCAAGCTGGACCGCAAGGCCCTGCCGGACCCGCAACTGGGCGAGCGCCTGCGCGAATACGTGGCGCCACGCAGCGACCTGGAAGTCGAGCTGGCCGGTATCTGGCAGCACGTGTTGCAGGTGGATCGCGTCGGCCTGCACGACGACTTCTTCGAACTGGGCGGCCATTCACTGCTGCTCACCCAGGTCGGCCTGACTCTGCGTCAGCGCCTGGGCCTTGAGCTGCCGCTGCATCGCCTGTTCGAGCTGAGCAACATCGAAGCGTTGGCCGCCTGGATCGAGTCGCAGCGGGCAAGCTCGGCCAGCGCAGAAGAGGAACTGGACCTGATGGATGAACTGCTCGGCGAGCTGGAGAATCTGTAATGACTCAACCGATGGACGCCCAGCTGAAACAGGTCGCGGAGCGCCTTGGCGCGCTGCCTGAGGACAAGCAGATCGTCTTCCTGCGTCAGCTTCGCGAGAAGGGCGTGAGCCTCTCGCGCCTGCCGATCCTCCGCGAAGGACGCGAGCATGCGCCGCTCTCGGCGGCCCAGGCGCGCCTGTGGTTCCTCTGGCAGATGGAGCCGCATAGCGCCGCCTACAACATCCCGGCCGCCGTGCGCCTGCGGGGCGCGCTGGACGAGGGCGCGCTGGAGCGCGCCTTCACTGCACTGATCGCGCGCCATGAAAGCCTGCGCACCGTCTTCCGTAGGGCGTATAACGCTGACGCGTTATACGCCCTACCAGCGCCGGGTGACGAAGTCATGCAGTGCATCCTGCTGCCTGGGCCGGCATACCTGGAGCGGCAGGATTTCCAGCACGAAGCAGAAGCTCGCCAATGGCTGAACCACTGCGCGCAACGTTCCTTCGACCTCGCCGAAGGCCCGCTGCTGCGCCTGCATTTGGCGCGCCTGCCGGGTGAAGCGTTGTTGCTGGTGAACCTGCACCACATCATTGCCGATGGCTGGTCCATCGGTGTGCTGATCGATGAGTTCGCGGTGCTGTACAGCGCCGAGGCGCAGGGCTCAAAAACCGACCTGGCTGAGCTGCCGATCCAGTACAGCGACATGGCCCGCTGGCAGCGCCTGTGGTTGGCGGCCGGAGAGGGCGAGCGGCAGCTTGCCTACTGGAGGGAGCAGCTGGGCGACGAATCCCTGTTGCTGACCCTGCCGGGCGACCGGCCGCGGCCGCTGGTGCAGAGCTACCGCGGCGCCACCTTCGACTTCGAGTTGCCGCGCGAGCTGAGCGACGCGCTGCGCGACCTGGCGCGCGGGCAGGGCGCCACGCTGTTCATGCTGATCCTCGCCGCCTATCAATTGCTGCTGTCGCGCTACAGCGGCCAGCGCGAGCTGCGCGTCGGCGTGCCCATCGCCGGCCGTGGCCGCGCCGAGAGCGAAAGGCTGATCGGCTTCTTCGTCAATACCCAGGTGCTGCACGCGCGCATCGACGGCGACGAATCCTTCAGCGCGTTCCTGGCCCGCACCCGAGAAGCCGTGCTGGGCGCCCAGGCCAACCCGGACCTGCCGTTCGAGCAACTGGTGGATGCGCTGCAACCCGAGCGCAGCCTGAGCTACAACCCGCTGTTCCAGGTAGCCTGCAACCACCAGCCGAGCCGCCGCGATGCCCTGCGCGAGCTGCCTGGCGGCCTGCAGCTGGAAAGCCTGGAGCTGGACAGCGGTATCGCCAAGTTCGACCTGACCCTGAACACCGAGGAAAGCCGCGACGGCCAGGTCCGCGGGCAGTTCATGTACGCCACCGACCAGTTCGACGCGACGACCCTCTCGCGCCTCGCCGGGCATTTCCTCAACCTGCTGCGCGGCCTGGTGGCCGACCCGCACTGCCCGGTGGCACGTCTGCCGCTGCTCGATGGCAGCGAGCGTGAGCAGTTGCTCTACGGCTGGAACGACACCGCGATGGACTACCCGCGCGAGGCCTGCCTGCACCAGCTGATCGAACAGCAGGTGCAGCGCTCGCCGGCTGACGTGGCGCTCACCGACGGCCAGCGCAGTTTCACTTACGCGGAATTGAACGGCCGCGCCAACCGCCTCGCGCGCTGGCTACGCGAGCAGGGCGTCGGCTCGGACAGCCGCGTCGGCGTCGCCCTGGAGCGCTCCGTCGAACTGCCGGTGGCTTTGCTCGCCGTGCTCAAGGCCGGCGGCGCCTACGTGCCGCTGGACCCGGAATTCCCCGCCGAACGCCTGGCGCACATGCTAGAGGACGGCGACGTACGCCTGCTGCTGACCCAGCAGCACCTGCTCGGCGAGTTGCCGCAGACAGGCGCCCGCGCGTTCTGCCTGGACCGCGACTGGGCGCAGTTGGATGGCTACGCCGACAGCGACCTGCACAACCTCGCGACGCCGGATGATCTGGCCTACGTCATCTACACCTCCGGCTCCACCGGCAAGCCCAAGGGCGTCGCGGTGCGCCATGGCGGGGTGGTCAACTTCATGCTCAGCATGGCCCGCGAGCCGGGCCTGGAGGCGCGGGACCGCGTCCTCGCGCTGACTTCGCTGTCCTTCGACATCTCCGCGCTGGAGCTGTACCTGCCGCTGCTGGTGGGCGGGCGTGTGGTACTGGTGGACCGCGATATTGCCCGCGACCCGTCGCGCCTGCTCGGCGTGGCGCTGGAGCAGGGCGTGACGGTGATCCAGGCGACCCCGAGCACCTGGACCCTGCTCAGTGGTCACGAGGACTTCCCGCGCCTGACCGGCTGCCGCTTCTTCTGCGGCGGCGAGGCGCTGTCCGCCGAACTGGCGGACAAGCTGACAGCCCAAACGGATGCACTGTGGAATCTCTACGGCCCCACCGAAACCACCATCTGGTCGGCGGCCTGGAAGATCGACAAGGGCGCCCGCGCGCTGCTCGGCAAGCCCATCGCCAACACCCAGTTGTACATCCTCGATGGCGAGCTGCAACCGGCGCCCATCGGTGTGGCCGGCGAGCTGTACATTGCCGGCGACGGCCTGGCACGCGGCTACCACGGGCGCCCGGAACTGACCAGCGAGCGCTTCGTCGCCGATCCCTACAGCCGGGATGCCAATGCGCGCATGTATCGCACCGGTGATCTGGCGCGCTGGCGTGCCGACGGCGTGCTGGAGTACCTCGGCCGCCTCGACCATCAGGTGAAGATTCGCGGTTTCCGTATCGAGCTGGGCGAGATCGAATCGCGCCTGCTCGGCCAGCCCGGCGTGCGCGAGGCGGTGGTGATCGCCCGCGACGCCGGAGCGGTCAAGCAACTGGTCGGCTACGTGACGGGGCAGATCGATACCGACCTGCGTGCCGCGCTGCTGGAAGAGCTGCCGGACTACATGGTCCCCGCGCAGATCGTCCTGCTCGAGCGCATGCCGCTGACGCCCAACGGCAAGCTCGACCGCAAGGCGCTGCCGGAGCCGGACTTCAGCCTGCTGCAGAAGAGCTATCGCGCGCCGCAAAGCCAGCGCGAACAGACCCTGGCGGCTATCTGGCGCGCCGTGCTGGGCCTGGAGCGGGTCGGCCTGGACGACAACTTCTTCGAGCTGGGCGGCGACTCCATCGTCTCCATCCAGGTGGTCAGCCGCGCCCGCGCCGCCGGGTTGCAGCTGAGCCCGAAGGACCTGTTCCAGCACCAGACGCTGCAGGCACTGGCCCGTGTGGCCGGTGACTACATTGCCGTCGAAACCCCGGCAACTCCGGCGGCCATCGACGCGCCGGACGCGGTGCAGCTCGCCGCCCTCGGCCTGAACCCGGCCGGAATCGAAGACATCTATCCGCTGTCGCCCATGCAGCAGGGCATGCTGTTCCATGGCGTGGACGGCAGCGAAGGTGGCGTCTACGTCAACCAGTTGCGCGTGGAAGTGCAGGGGCTGGACGTCGAGCGCTTCCGCGCTGCCTGGCAGGCCGCGCTGGATGCCCACGACAACCTGCGCGCCGGCGTGCACTGGCAAGGTCTCGACAAGCCGGTGCAGGCCGTGCACAGACACGTCGAGCTGCCGCTGGAGGTGCTCGACTGGCGTGGCCGCGAAGACCTGAGCGCGGCACTGGACGAACTGGCCGCCGCCGAACGCAGCCGCAGCTTCGACCTGGAGCGTCCGCCGCTGCTGCGCCTGGTACTGGTGCGCAGCGACGAGGTCAGCCACCAGTTGGTCTACACCCATCACCACATCCTGCTCGATGGCTGGAGCAATGCCCAGCTGTTCGCCGAGGCACTGCGTCGCTACAACGGCGAAAGCATCGCCGAGCAGGGCCGCTACCGCGACTACATCCACTGGCTGCAAGCCCAGGATCAGCAGCAGGCGCAGGATTTCTGGAGCGCGCGCCTGCAAGGCTTCGCCCAGCCCACCGTGCTGGCCGACAGCCTGGCGCGCCCGGCCGAAGGCAGCGGTCACGGCCTGGAGTACAGCCGCTACGACGCGGCGGCCACCGAACGCCTGAAAGCCTTCGCCCGCAGCCAGCGGGTGACGCTCAATACCCTGGTGCAGGCGGCGTGGGTTCTCTTGCTGCAACGCTACACCGGGCAGCAGCGCGTCGCTTTCGGCGCCACCGTGGCCGGCCGCCCCGCACAACTGGCCGGCGCCGACAGCCTGCTGGGCCTGTTCATCAACACCCTGCCCATCGTTCAGGCGCCGACCGAGCAGGCTGACCTGGGTGACTGGCTGCGCGAGCTGCAGGCCTACAACCTGGAGGTGCGCGAGTTCGAGCACACGCCGCTGTACGACATCCAGCGCTGGGCCGGCCAGGCCGGGCAGGCACTGTTCGACAGCATCATCGTGTTCGAGAACTACCCGGTCGACGCGGTACTGCGCAGCGCCCAGGGCCCGCGCTTCGGCGAGCTGAAGTCGAAGGACGAGACCAGCATCCCGATGGACCTCGCGGTGCGCGTCGGCGACCGGCTGGAGATCGAATACCAGTACCTGCGCGCACACTTCAGCGCACCGGCCGTGGCACGGCTGCGCGGCAATATGGAACAGGTGCTCGACAGCCTGCTGCACGGCGCGGGCAAGCGCGTCGGCGCGCTGCAATGCCTGTCGGCCAATGACCGCGCGGCCCTGGCCGCCTGCCGTGGCCCGCACCAGTCGCTGCCGCCCGCCGAGCCGGTACACCTGGCGATTGCGCGTCAGGCGGCTCTGCGTGGCGATGACGTGGCGCTGATCTGTGGCGACGAGGCAATCGACTACGCGGCGCTGGAGCGCGACTCCAACCGCCTGGCCCATCGCCTGATGGCGCTGGGTGTCGGCCCGGAAGTCCGTGTCGGCGTGGCATTGCCGCGCAGCGTGCGCATTCCGTTGGCGCTGCTGGCGGTGCTCAAGGCCGGCGGCGCCTACGTGCCGCTGGACGCCGAGTACCCGCGCGAGCGCCTGGAATTCCAGATGAGTGACGCCGGTATCGCGTTGCTGATCACCGACAGCCGCCTGCGTAAGCGCCTGCCGTTGCCTGAAGGCGTGCAATTGCTGGAGCTGGACGGCCTCGATCTGTCGGGCGAAGACAGCGATCTGCCGGTGGTGGCCCTGGAGCCGGAAAACCTCGCCTACCTGATCTACACCTCCGGCTCCACCGGCAAGCCCAAGGGCGTGGCGGTGAGCCACGGCCCGCTGGCCATGCACTGCGCGGCCATCGGCGAGCTGTACCAGATGGATGCAGCGACCCGCGAGCTGCACTTCATGTCCTTCGCCTTCGACGGCGCCCACGAGCGCTGGCTGACCACCCTGGTTCACGGCGGCAGCCTGGTACTGCGCGGCGATGAGCTGTGGACTCCGGAGCAGACCTACCGCGTGCTGCACGACAAGCAGGTCAGCGTGGCGGCCTTCCCGCCGGTCTACCTGCAACAACTGGCCGAGCATGCCCTGCGTGACGGCAACCCGCCGCCGGTGCGCATCTATTGCTTCGGTGGCGACGCGGTGCCCAATGCCAGCTTCGAACTGGCCAAGCGCGCACTGCGCGCGGAGCACCTGATCAATGGCTACGGCCCCACGGAAACCGTGGTCACGCCGCTGCTGTGGAAGGCCGATCGCGCGACGGCCTGCGATGCCGCCTATGCACCCATCGGCAAGGGCGTCGGTGCGCGCAGGCTCTACATCCTCGACGAACAATTGCGCCAGGTTCCGCTGGGCGTGGCTGGCGAGTTGTACATCGGCGGCGACGGCCTGGCGCGCGGTTACCATGAGCGCGCCGGCCTGACTGCCGAACGCTTTGTCGCCGATCCGTTCGATGCGAGCGGGGGCCGCCTGTATCGATCCGGCGACCTGGTGCGCGGCCGCGCCGATGGCGTGATCGACTACGTCGGGCGGATCGACCACCAGGTGAAGATTCGCGGCTTCCGCATCGAGCTGGGTGAGATCGAAGCGCGCCTGCAGGATCACCCGCAGGTCAGCGAGGCGCTGGTGGTTGCACGCGACGGCATCAGCGGCAAGCAACTGGTCGGCTACGTGGTGGGTGAAGCGGAAGGCGACGCGCTGCGCAGCTTCCTCCGCGAGCAGGTGCCGGACTACATGGTGCCGGCGCAGATTCTCAAGCTTGAGCGCTTCCCGCTGTCGCCCAACGGCAAGATCGACCGCAAGGCGCTGCCCGAACCGACCTGGCAGGGCGAAGCCTACGAGGCGCCGCGCAACGAGCGCGAGCGCGCCCTGGCCGACATCTGGCAGGACGTGCTGCAGGTGGAACGCGTGGGCATCCGCGACAACTTCTTCGATCTCGGCGGCGACTCCATCCTCAGCCTGCAGATCGTCTCCCGTGCCCGCCAGGCGCTCGGCGAGGGCGTGGAGATCCGCCTGCGCGACCTGCTGCAGTACCAGACCATCGCCGGGCTGCTGGAGCGCGCCGAGAACGTGGCTGAGTTAGCGCCGACAGCGACCGTGGAGGTCGCTGATGACGGCGAGTCCTTCGGCCTGGTGCCGATCCAGCAATGGATGTTCGAGCAGCAGCTGGAGGAGCCCAACCACTTCAACCAGGCGGTGCTGCTGGAGTGCCGCCAGCGTCTCGACGCTGATGCGCTGGAGGCATCCTTGCAAGGCTTGCTGGCCGAACACGGCAGCCTGCGTCTGTCCTTCGCCCGTGGCGCGGACGGCGTGTGGCGCCAGCGCACTCTTGAGGCCAGCGAGGTTACCGGCACGCTGCTCTGGCAGCGTCAGGCGGCGAACGCCGAGGAAGCGCTGCTGATCGCCAACCAGGCGCAGCGCAGCCTGGAACTGAGCGAAGGCCGGCTGCTGCGCGGCGTGCTCACCGACATGGCTGACGGCACCCAGCGCCTGTTGCTGGTGATCCACCACCTGGGGGTGGACGGCGTGTCCTGGCGCATCCTGCTGGAGGAGCTGCAACAGCGCTACACCGCGCAGGTCACCGGCGAGCCGGAGCCACGCTTGGAACGCACCAGCGCCTACCGGGCCTGGGCCGAAGGGCTGCGCGAGTACGCCGACAGCCAACTGGCGCAAGGCGACCTGCCGTACTGGCTGGAGCAGACCGAGACCGAGGGCCTCGGCGAGCCGCAGCGCGACAACCCGCGCGGCGCGGAGCGCATGGCGCACCTGGAGCAACTGTTCCTGCGCCTGGACCGCGAGCAGACCCAGCGCCTGCTGAAGGTAGCTCCGGAGGCTTATCGCACGCAGATCAATGACCTGCTGCTGACCGCCCTGGGCCGCACGCTCTGCCAATGGTGCGACAGCGAGTCGGTGCTGATCGGCCTGGAAGGCCACGGCCGCGAGGACATCCTTGATGCGGTCGATCACAGCCGCACCCTGGGCTGGTTCACCAGCCTGTTCCCGCTGCGCCTGACGCCGGGGCAGGGCGACTACGCCCAGGCCATCCCGGCGATCCGCCAGCAGCTGCGAGCGGTGCCGGACAAGGGTATCGGCTACGGCGCCTTGCGCTATCTGGGCGACAGCGCGCTGCGCCGCCAGCTCGCCGCCCGTGCCGAACCACGGGTCACCTTCAACTACCTCGGCCAGTTCGACCAGAGCTTCGATGAACAAGCGCTGTTCGTGCCGCTGCAGGAGAAGCCCGGCGACGCCTATGCCGCTAGCACGCCGATGAACAACTGGCTGGAGATCGTCGGCCAGGTTTACGACGGCGAGCTGACCCTGCGCTGCATGTTCAGCCGCCGGGTGTTCCGCCCGTCGCGCATCGAGGCGCTGATGGCGCAGCTGCGCATGGAACTGGAAGGGGTGATCGGCCATTGCTGCGCCCAGGTGGAAAGCGGCGCGCGCAAGGAGCAGGCCACGGTATGAACGCATTGATGAAAGAGGTTGGCATGCTGCACCCGGAGATTTCCGCCTTCCTGGACATGGTCGACGACGGCCGCCGCATGGGCCGCCCGGCGTTGCACGAACTGCCGGTGGAGCAGGCGCGGCAGGACTTCGAGGCGTCCTCGGAATCGCTCAAGGCCGGCGCGCCGTCGATGCCGGTGGAGGAACTGCTGATCCCGGCACGCGAAGGCCGGCAACTACCGGTTCGCCTGTACCGCCCGCTTGAGGCTGGCGACGGGGCGATCCTGTATTTCCACGGTGGCGGCTACACGGTCGGCAGTCTCGATTCCCACGATGGGCTGTGCCGGTTATTGGCCAGGCACTGTGCTTGTGCGGTGATTTCGGTGGGCTACCGGTTGGCGCCGGAAGCGCCGTTCCCTGCGGCGACCTTCGATGCTCGCGACGCCTGGAACTGGCTGCTGGATTCGGCCGCCAGTCTTGGCCTGGATCGGCGCCGCCTTGCCGTTGGCGGTGACAGCGCGGGCGCCACGCTGGCGACTGTGCTCTGCGCCGAGCTGGCCGGCGAGGCCGCCGAGCAACCTTGCGCCCAGTTGCTGTTCTATCCGGCGGCGGATGCCAGCGCGCGCAGCGAATCCCAGGAACTGTTCGCCGAAGGCTATCTGCTGGAGACGGCCAGCCTGGACTGGTTCTACCAGCAGTATGTGCCTGAAGTGACTCAGCGTGCTGATTGGCGTTGCTCGCCAGTTCATGCGGGGGTAGCTCTGCAAGGTAGCGCCCCGGCACTGCTGTTCGCGGCGCAGTTCGATCCACTGCTGGACGAGGGCCTGGCCTATGCCCACGCGCTGGTGGTCCAGGGCGTGGAAGTGGAGGCCGAGCGTTGCTGCGGCATGACCCACGATTTCCTGCGCATGGGCAACCTGGTGCCGGAGGTGGAGGGGTATTACCGGCGCGTGGCGGAGTTTCTCGCGGCGCGCTGGTGACGGGCTCTGCCTTGAGTGCGGTCCGCGAGCGAGCTCGCTCCTACAAGGAGCGGGGGCATAAAAAAACCGGCCCGAAGGCCGGTTGAGGGACACTGGAGTCGCTGCGCTCAGCGCATCACGCGCGCTTGAGCACCAGGGTCAGGATGTCGTAGCTGGCCACCAGCTCGCCGAGCTGGTTGGTGACTTCCACGTCCCAGGCCACCACGCCTTGCGGTTCGCCCTTGGGGCTCTTCTTGCCCTGGTCGATCTTGCGCTTGCAGGTCAGGCGCGCCTGGATGGTGTCACCGATGCCCACCGGGTTGATGAAGCGCAGGGTGTCCAGGCCGTAGTTGGCCAGCACCGGGCCGACACCGGGGGAAACGAACAGGCCGGCGGCCGCCGAGAGCACGAAGTAGCCGTGGGCGATGCGCTTGCCGAACTGCGAGTCCTTGGCGGCCAGCTCGTCGAAGTGCATGTAGAAGTGGTCGCCCGACAGGCAGCCGAAGTTGACGAGGTCGGCCTCGGTGACGGTGCGGCGATGGGTCAGCAGCGACTCGCCGATCTTCAGGTCGTCGAAGTAGCGGCGGAACGGGTGTACTTCGGTCTCGTAGACCTTGGCGCCGCGCACGTATTCGCCGGTGACGGCCATCAGCATCGTCGGCGAGCCCTGTACGGCGGTGCGCTGCAGGTAGTGCTTCACCGCGCGCAGGCCGCCCAGTTCTTCACCGCCGCCGGCGCGACCCGGGCCGCCGTGCTTGAGCACTGGCAGCGGCGAGCCGTGGCCGGTGGATTCGGCGGCGGATTCGCGATCGAGGATATGCAGGCGGCCGTGCAGGGCGCCCATCACCGGAACGACCTTGGCGGCGACTTGCGGATCACGGGTGATCAGGCTCGCCACCAGGCTGCCCTTGCCGCGCGCGGCCAGTGCGACGGCTTCGTCGATGTCGTCGTAGGCCATCAGGGTGGTTACCGGGCCGAAAGCCTCGATGTCGTGGGCGCCGCCTTCGGCGTGCGGGTCGCGGCTGCGCAGCAGGGTCGGGGCGAAGAAAGCGCCCTCGTTGACGCCGTCGCCGCGCGGGGCGAAGCCATCCTTGGCGCCGAAGACCAGTTCGCTGGATTTCAGCAGGGCTTCGACGCGCTCGGCGACGTCGGCCTGCTGCGCGTGGGAGGCCAGGGCGCCCATCTTCACGCCTTCCACCGAGGGATCACCGACCACGACCTTGGCCAGGCGGTCACGCAGGCGTTCGGCCACGGCGTCGGCATGCTTGGCGGGGACGATGGCGCGGCGGATGGCAGTGCATTTCTGCCCGGCCTTGACGGTCATCTCGCGGGCCACTTCCTTGACGAAGAGGTCGAACTCTTCGTCGTCCGGGGTGACGTCCGGCGCGAGGATGGCGCAGTTCAGCGAGTCGGCCTCGGCGTTGAACGGCACCGAGTTGCGGATCAGGTTGGGATTCACGCGCAGCTTGGCGGCGGTGTCGGCCGATCCGGTGAAAGTCACCACGTCCTGGCCCTGCAGGCGGTCCAGCAGGTCGCCGGTGCCGCCGATGATCAGCTGCAGGCTGCCAGCCGGCAGCAGGCCGGACTCATGCATCACGCGCACGGCGGCCTCGGTGATGTAGCTGGTGGCGGTGGCCGGTTTGACGATGCAGGGCATGCCGGCGAGGAAGCTCGGTGCGAACTTCTCCAGCATTCCCCAGATCGGGAAGTTGAAGGCGTTGATATGCACGGCAATGCCGCCGCGCGGCACCAGGATGTGGCTGCCGGCGAACTTGCCGGTCTTGCCCAGCGGCATGGCCGGACCTTCGTGGACCACGTTGCCCGAGGGCAGCTCGCGGCCGCCGACGCCGGCGTAGGCGAACAGCGTACCGGCGCCGCCTTCGATATCGATCCAGCTGTCGGCACGGGTGGCGCCGCTGTGGCGGGAAATCTCGTAGAGCTGTTCCTTGCGCTCGGTCAGGTACAGCGCCAGGGCCTTCAGGCGCTGGGCGCGCTGCTGGAAGTCCATGGACATCAGTTCCTTGAGACCCTGCTCACGGGCGTGGGCGACGGCTTCGGCGAAGTCCAGTGCCTCCTCGTGAGTACGCGCGACGGTCTGGCCGTTGAGCGCGCTACGCAGCGCCTGGGCGCCATGCTGGCCGACCCAGCGGCCACCGATGAAACTTTGCAGGATTGGCGCTTGGGCCATGTTGTTTTCCTCCGAATTGCTACGCAAGGGGGCCGGCTTCTGCCGGTGACCGCCGTGCCGGGTGGGCGTCGGCGGCGCAAGCCAATTGGCGGTACGAGGCCGCCGGATTAGGTCCGCCAGGGGCCTTGTGGGCCGCTGGCGGTGGAGCCTTCTTTCTTGTAGGAGCGAGCTTGCTCGCGAACCGCATTCTGTTGTTTCAGTGTCCCGGGGGAGCGATCGCGGACGAGTCCGCTCCTACGCGGGGATCGGCTTTGGGTAGGAGCGGACTCTGTCCGCGATCGATTTCACCTCAACGCCGGCGTCGATCGGTTCGCGAGCAAGCTCGCTCCTGCAGGCTCTGGATCAGAGCTGGTCGAAATCGAGCACCACGCTGTCGCTGATCGGGTACGCCTGGCAGCTCAGCACGTAGCCGGCCGCGACTTCGTAATCCTCCAGGGCGAAGTTGCTGTCCATCTCCACCTCCCCGGAAACCACCTTGCACTTGCAGGTCGAGCACACACCGGCCTTGCAGGAGTAGGGCAGTTCGGCGCCGTGCTCGTTGCCGGCGTCAAGCACGCTGACGCTGTTGCGGGCCAGCTCGAAGGACAGCTCGCGGCCATCGCTGATCACGGTGATCTGGCTCTTCGCGCTGTCGGTCGCGGCGGCGGCCTGGCGGGCTTCGCGTTTCTCGTTGCTGCCAGCGGCGGCGAACAGTTCGAAGTGGATGCGCTCGGCGGGCATGCCATTGCCCTTGAGCTGGTCGCGGACGGTCTCGGTCATCGCCTGCGGGCCGCAGATGAAGGCGGCATCCAGGCTCTTGACGTCGAGCCAGCGGCTGAACAGCTGGCCGCACTTGTCGGCGTCGATGCGGCCGTTGTACAGGTCGACGTCCTGCTGCTCGCGGCTGAACACGAAGATCAGGTTGAGGCGCTGCAGGTAGCGGTTCTTCAGGTCCTCGAGCTGTTCGCGGAACATTGCGGCGTTGCTGGAGCGGTTGCCGTAGAGCAGGGTGACGCGGCTGTTCGGCTCGGTTTCCAGGGTCGTCTTGATGATCGACAGGATCGGCGTGATGCCGCTGCCGGCGGCGACCGCCAGGTAGTTGCCATGGCGCGCCGGGTCCAGTTCGACATTGAAGTGGCCAGCCGGCGGCATGACTTCCAGGCTGGCGCCGACTTTCAGCCCCTCGTTTGCGTAGGCAGAGAAACGTCCACCCGGTACGCGCTTGATGGCCACGCGCAGTTCGCCGTCATTCACGCCGCTGCAGATGGAATAGGAGCGGCGCACTTCCTCGCCGTCCAGCTGGGTGCGCATGACCAGGTGCTGGCCGTGCTGGAAGCGGAAGCTGTCGGCCAGGTCCGCCGGGACGTCGAAGGCGATGGACACGGCGTCGCGGGTTTCGGCGCGCACTTCCTTGATTTTCAGGCTGTGGAACTTGCTCATTATTCTTCTCCGGCGGCGCCGCCGCTCAGATGCACTTGAAGTAATCGAAGGGCTCACGGCAATCGACGCAGCGGTAAAGCGCCTTGCAGGCCGTGGAGCCGAACTGGCTGAGCTGCTCGGTGTGCAGGCTGCCGCACTGCGGGCAGCGCACTTCCGGGGTCTCGCCGAGCAGGCTGCGCTTGCTGGTGCTGCCGGCCGGCGGGGCGATGCCGTAGTCGCGCAGCGCTTGGCGGCCCTCGTCGCTGATCCAGTCGGTGGTCCAGGCCGGGCTCAGCCGGCGCTCCAGTTGCGGCGCGGCGAAGCCTGCGTGTTCCAGGGCGTGCTGGATGTCCTGCTCGATGATCTCGGTGGCCGGGCAGCCGGAGTAGGTGGGGGTGACCACCACGTGCAGGTGCCCGTCCTGCCAGTCGAGCCCGCGCACGATGCCCAGATCGACCACGCTGACCACCGGCACTTCCGGGTCCATCACCGCGCCGAGCACGTTCCAGGCGCGGCTGAGGTCGTCAGCCGTGCCGGCACGTGCGCCGCGATCGCTGGTAATCAGCTCACCAGGTTGCATCGGGGTAGGCCCGCTGGAGGAACTGCATTTCGGCGAGGAGAATGCCCAGGTGCTCGGTGTGCAGGCCGCGGCGGCCGCTGAGGTAGAAATTCACCGCAGGCTCGGGCAGCGGCAGGGTTGCGGCGGCAAAGATGTCGGCGACCTTGGACTTCCAGGCGCTGGCCAGCTCGGTCGGATTTGCTGCGACGCCGGTTTCGAACAGGCGCTGCTCGACGTCATCGGCATTGCACAGCTCGACGGTAAAGCGCCAAACCTGCGGGATGGCCGCGAGCATGCGTGCATGGCTCTGCTCGGTACCGTCACCCAGGCGCTGCACCCATTCGGAGGAGCGGCGCAGGTGGTAGGTGACTTCCTTCAGGCCCTTGGCGGCGATGGCGGCGATGCGCTCGTCGCTGGAGCTGCTCAGGGCGTGCAGCACGTGGAAGTGCCAGGCGTCATAGAGAAACTGCTTGGTGATGGTGACGGCGAAGTCGCCGTTGGGTTGTTCCACCAGCAGCAGGTTGCGGAAGGCGCGCTCGTCACGGCGGAAGGCCAGGGCATCGGCGTCACGGCCGTCGTCCAGCAGTTCCACGGCGTACTCGTACCAGTTGCGCGCCTGGCCCACCAGGTCGAGGCCGACGTTCATCAGTGCCAGTTCTTCTTCCAGCGCCGGAGCGTGGCCGCACCATTCGCACAGGCGCTGGCCCTGGATCAGGGCGCTGTCGGCGAGGCGCAGCAGGTATTCGATCTTGTCGTTGTTCATTACACGCATCTCACATGTGGCCGACTTCGGGCGGCAGCTCGTAGAAGCTGGCGTGGCGGTAGACCTTGTCCTGCGATGGATCGAACAGCGGGTCCTTCTCGTCGGGGGAAGAGGCGGTGATCAGCGCGGAGGGCACGACCCACAGGCTCACGCCTTCGTTGCGGCGGGTGTACAGCTCGCGGGCATTCTCGATGGCCATGGCGGCGTCGGCGGCATGAACGCTGCCGACATGCTTGTGGTTCAGGCCGTGTTTGCTACGGACAAATACTTCGAACAAAGTCCACTCACTCATGGTGTTCTCCTGCTTATCAGGCATGAGCCGCTGCGCGTCGGCATAACGTCGTTGGAAACAGGCCCGTGCCTGTTTCCGCCTAGTTCTGCTCTAGCTCGCTAGCTCAGAGGCGGAATTAGGCGGCGTCTTTTTTCTGTTGTTGTTTGCGGGCGTAGGCGACCGCGGCTTCGCGGACCCAGGCGCCGTCTTCGATGGCTTTGCGGCGGGTGGCGACGCGCTCGGTGTTGCACGGGCCGTTGCCCTTGAGCACTTCGTAGAACTCTTCCCACTGGATGTCGCCGAAGTCGTAGTGGCCGCGTTCCTCGTTCCACTTCAGGTCCGGGTCCGGCGCGGTGCAGCCGAGCAGTTCGAGCTGCGGCACGGTCTGGTCGACGAAGCGCTGGCGCAGTTCGTCGTTGCTCTGCCGCTTGATCTTCCAGGCCATGGACTGGGCGCTGTTGGGTGAGTCGGTGTCGCTCGGGCCGAACATCATCAGGGCCGGCCACCAGAGGCGGTTGATGGCGTCCTGGACCATGTCCTTCTGCGCCTGGTTGCCGTGGCGCATCATGGTCAGGAGGATTTCGTAGCCCTGGCGCTGGTGGAAGCTCTCTTCCTTGCAGATACGGATCATGGCGCGCGAGTAGGGGCCGTAGGAGGTGCGCTGGAGCACCACCTGGTTGACGATCGCCGCGCCATCCACCAGCCAGCCCACCGCGCCCATGTCGGCCCAGTTCAGCGTCGGATAGTTGAAGATGCTCGAGTACTTGGCGCGGCCAGCGTGCAGCTTGGCGATCTCGGTGTCACGGTCGGCGCCCAGGGTTTCCATGGCGCTGTAGAGGTAGAGGCCGTGGCCGGCTTCGTCCTGGATCTTCGCCATCAGTTGCAGCTTGCGCTTCAAGGTCGGTGCGCGGGTCACCCAGTTGCCCTCGGGCAGCATGCCGACAATCTCGGAGTGCGCATGCTGGGAAATCTGCCGGATCAGGGTTTGACGGTAGGCGTCGGGCATCCAGTTCTTCGCTTCGATCTTGATCTCGGCATCGATCTTTTCCTGGAAGGCGCGTTCCTCGGGGGACATCTCCTCCAGCGCCTTGATGCGCTTCACGCCGGTCTCAACCAGTTGTGCGTACATGCTGTGTCTCCAGCCTTTTGTCTTGTTCGTGGGACGGCCTTGGCCATGGCTGTATTTTTAAATGATACAGAAATGGATGTCTAACAATAAATGATGTGTCGTAAATGATTTTTGTATCGGATCGCGGGCTTCTGAAGGGCGTGGTCGAGCGGAATAAATCGAGAAATCTCAGATTTACGCGATTAAAATCGGGGAAAAGCAGTAATTGTGTTGGAATGCTGAGAGCTGAGTGGGGCGAATTTTAGGGCGCGCGGAGTAGCTAGGAAATCGATGAAATGATACGTAAATTTAATTTTGGCGATGGTTAAAGCAGGGTTTATGGCGGGGTAGTAGGAGCGAGCTTGCTCGCGAACCCTGATTCCTTAGCTGCCGGAAAGCATGGTTCGCGAGCAAGCTCGCTCCTACGAAGAGCCGGAGGGCGTCAGGCCTGGACGATCACCTCGAATCCACCAAAGATCATGCGCTGCCCGTCGAAGGGCATGTCGCTGAATTCGGTCTTCATCCGCGGGTCTTCCATGAACTTCTTCATGCCCGTGTCCCGCGCCTCCTTGCTGGGCCAGGTGATCCAGGAGAACACCACGGTTTCGTCTTCCTTGAGTTTCACCGCCATGGGGAAGGAGGTCACCTTGCCCTCGGGCACGTCGTTACCCCAGCACTCGACGATGCTGAGCGCGCCATATTCCTTGAACATCGCCGCCGCCTTGCGTGCGACCTCTATGTAGCGCTCGCGACTGGCGGTGGGCACCGGTACGAGGAAGCCATCGACATAGTTCATCGTTCATCTCCTGCGGGTGGGTGGACGGCCGGATGCCGCCTGCCTTTGAGGGATAGTCGAAGGGTGCGGCGGGAAATCGACAGCGACCGGTGGTGAGGCGACGGGTGGTCGGTGTGGCGAGTGATTCCTGGGCTGGGGATTCTCGCGCCGGTGTGTCATGAGACCTGTAGGAGCGAGCTTGCTCGCGAACGGTCTTGTCGGTGGCGTGGGTGTTGGGCGGGTTCGCGAGCAAGCTCGCTCCTACAAAAAGCGAAAAAGCGAAAAAGCAAAAAGCCCCACCGAAGCGGGGCCTTTTGACGACGCGGACCAATCAGCCCTTGGGCTGGTTGTCGTACACGTGGCAGGCCTTGCCTTCCGAGCGCTTGAGGCTGTGGGAAGGTTGCACCAGCACGCGGGCGCTGATGCCGATGTGGGTCTTGATCTGCTTGCCCAGTTCGTTGCCGATGGCCTTCTGCTCGTCCGCCGACAGGCCCTGCAGGTCGTGGCGCAGTTCGACGTGGATGTCGATGCAGTCGAGGTTGCCGTTGCGGTGCAGGTGGATCTCGTAACACTCGGCAAGCTGCTTGATCTTCAGCACCTGCTCCTCGACCTGGGTCGGGAAGACGTTGACGCCGCGGATGATCAGCATGTCGTCACTGCGCCCGGTGATCTTGTCGATCCGCCGCATCGGTCGCGCAGTGCCCGGCAGCAGGCGGGTCAGGTCGCGGGTGCGGTAGCGGATCATCGGCAGCGCTTCTTTGGACAGCGAGGTGAACACCAGCTCGCCGTATTCGCCGTCGGGTAGTACGGCGCCGGTGGCTGGGTCGATGATCTCGGGGTAGAAGTGGTCTTCCCAGACGGTCGGGCCGTCCTTGGTCTCGGCGCACTCCATGGCCACGCCCGGGCCCATGATTTCCGAGAGGCCGTAGATGTCCAGGGCGGTGATGCCCATGCGCTCTTCCACGGCGCGGCGCAGCTCGGCGGTCCACGGCTCGGCGCCGAAGATGCCCAGGCGCAGCTTGAGGCTGTGCGGGTCGACGCCCTGGCGCTCGATCTCGTCGGCGATATTGAGCATGTAGGACGGGGTGACCATGATGATGTCTGGCTGGAAGTCGCGGATCAGCTGGACCTGCTTCTCGGTCTGGCCGCCGGACATCGGGATCACGGTGCAGCCCAGACGCTCGGCGCCGTAGTGCGCGCCGAGGCCGCCGGTGAACAGGCCGTAGCCGTAGGATACGTGCACCTTGTCACCCTTGCGGCCGCCGGCGGCGCGGATGGAGCGCGCGACCACGTTGGCCCAGGTGTCGATGTCGTTCTGCGTGTAGCCGACCACCGTGGGTTTGCCGGTGGTGCCGCTGGACGCGTGCAGACGCACGATCTCGTTCTGCGGCACGGCGAACATGCCGTAGGGGTAGTTGTCGCGCAGGTCGTTCTTGCCGGTGAAGGGGAACTTGGCGAGATCGTCGAGGGAGGTCAGGTCGTCCGGGTGTACGCCAGCCTCGGCGAAGCGCTTCTGGTACAGCGGGACGTTGTCGTGGGCATGCTTGAGGCTCCAGCGCAGGCGCTCCAGCTGGTGCTGGCGCAGCTCGTCGACACTGGCGGTCTCCATCGGGTCAAGCAGGGCACGTTCGGCATCATGGTACATGTTCATGGGTTCACTCGATTTGTTCTTGTACGCCAGCCGGTAAGGGCTGCGAGTGTCATGGGAGCAGCATAGCGCCCCCGTTCGCGGAAGGATTCGAACCCCTGCCAGAGACTTTGCTCTGCGTGTCAGTCGGTACTGAAAGGCGACTGGCGGCGCGGGGTTCGATCCCGCCGATGGATCAGATTCGTTCGATGATCAGGGCAATACCCTGGCCGACGCCGATGCACATGGTGCACAGGGCGTAGCGGCCGCCGCGCTCCTCTAGCTCATGCAGGGCGGTGGTGACCAGGCGCGCACCGCTCATGCCCAGCGGGTGGCCGAGGGCGATGGCGCCGCCGTTGGGGTTCACTCGCGCGTCGTCGTCCTTCAGGCCCAGCTCGCGCAGCACGGCGAGGCCCTGGGCGGCGAAGGCTTCGTTGAGCTCGATCACGTCCATGTCGTTCAGCGACAGGCCGGCCAGCTCCAGCACCTTGCGGGTCGCCGGTACCGGGCCGATGCCCATGATCCGCGGCTCGACGCCTGCAGTGGCCATGGCGACCACGCGGGCGCGGGCCTTCAGGCCATGACGCGCGGCGGCGGCCGGGGAGGCCATCAGCAGCGCGCAGGCGCCGTCGTTGACGCCCGAGGCATTGCCGGCGGTGACGCTGCCGTCTTCGCGGAACGGCGTGCCGAGCTTGGCCAGTTGCTCCAGGGTGGTGTCGCCGCGCGGGTGTTCGTCCTGCTCGACCACCTTGGCCGGGCCTTTGCGCTGGGGTATTTCCACCGGGACGATTTCCTTCGCCAGGCGGCCATTGGCCTGGGCGGCGGCGGCCTTGTGCTGGCTGCGCAGGGCGAAGGCGTCCTGGTCTTCGCGACTGATGTTGAACTGCTCGGCGACGTTCTCGGCGGTTTCCGGCATGGAGTCGATGCCGAACTGCTTTTTCATCAGCTTGTTGACGAAGCGCCAGCCGATGGTGGTGTCGAAGATTTCCGCGCTGCGGCCAAAGGCCTGCTCGGACTTGCCCATCACGAACGGCGCGCGCGACATGGATTCCACGCCGCCGGCCAGCATCAGGCCCGCTTCGCCGCAGCGCAGGGCGCGTGCGGCGCTGCCCACGGCGTCAAGGCCGGAGCCGCACAGGCGGTTCAGCGTAGTGCCCGGTACGGTGACCGGCAGGCCGGCCAGCAGCGAGGCCATGTGGGCGACGTTGCGGTTGTCTTCGCCAGCCTGGTTGGCACAGCCAAAGATCACATCGTCGATGGCGCTCCAGTCCAGCTCCGGGTGGCGCTGCATCAGGGCCTTCATCGGGATCGCCGCGAGGTCGTCGGCACGCACGCCGGACAGGGCACCGGCGTAGCGGCCAATCGGCGTGCGCACGGCGTCGATGATCAGGGCGTCAGTGAGGTCGGTCATTCGGAGGTCTCCTGCGCCAGCACGGTGCCGCGCACTTTGTAGGATTTGCCGTGGAACAGGGCGATCAGTTGCCCCTGGGAATTCTCGATGCGCACGTCGTAGTTGCCGGTGCGGCCGCTGCGGCTCTGCTCGCAGGCGCTGGCGATCAGCTCGTCGCCCTCGCGCGCCGGCGCCACGTAATCGATGCTGCAACCGATGGCGACGGTGGCGTCGTTGTAGCTGTTGCAGGCGAAGGCGAAGGCCGAGTCGGCCAGGGCGAACAGATAGCCGCCGTGGCAGGTGCCGTGGCCCTGGATCATGTCTTCACGCACGCGCATCGACAGTTTCGAACTGCCGGGGCCGGCATCCAGCAGCTGGATGCCCATGCGCCGGGTGGCCTGGTCGCGCTCGTACATGGCTTCGGCGCAGGCGCGAGCCAGTTGGCTGGCGTCAGTCATGGAAAGCTCTCCCTTCGGCGTGCAGACGGCGGAGCAGCAGGGAAGGGCGATAGCGATCCTCGCCGTAGGCGGCCTGCAGGTTGTCCAGCACGTGCAGCACGTTGCCAATGCCGATCTGCCCGGCCCAGGCCAGCGGGCCTTGCGGGTAGTTCACGCCGGCGCGCATGGCGAGGTCGATGTCGCCGGCGCTACCGACGCCTTGCAGCACGGCATCCGCGCCCTCGTTGGCGAGCATGGCGACGGTGCGCAGCACGGCGAGACCGGGAGTGTCGCTCAGGCGGCTGGCGGCGATTCCGGCCTTGGCCAGCAGGGCGACAGCCTGGTCCAGCGCATCGGGCGTGGTGTCCACCGAGCAGGAGATGCCGAGCCGCGAAGCTTTGGTGTAATCCAGCGCGAGGTCGATCAGCACCAGGTTGCGCAGGCCGTCCTCCCGGGCGCGCTGGCTGGCGAGGCGGCCGTCGGATAGGGCGATCACTGCATCACCGACGCGCAGCAGGCCATTGCCGGCGCGCTGGATAATCTCGATGCCGGCTTCTTTCAGGCGCTGGATCAACGGCTGGGCGACGCCCAGATCACCTTCCAGTACGCAGGAAGTGACGCTGGTGCTGCTGCTCAGGCTGGCCGGCTGCGGGCGCTCGGCGCCTTCGGCGTAGTCGTAGAAGCCACGGCCGCTCTTGCGACCGAAGCGGCCGGCATCCACCAGCTCCTTCTGGATCAGCGAAGGCTGGAAGCGGAAGTCGCCGTAGTAGGCCGCGAACACCGAGCAGGTCACGGCGTAGTTGACGTCATGGCCGATGAGGTCAGTCAGCTCGAAGGCGCCCATGCGGAAGCCGCCGGCATCGCGCATCAACGCATCCAGCGTGGCGCAGTCGGCAGCGCCTTCCTGCAGCAGGCGCAGGCTTTCGGCGTAGAACGGGCGCGCCACGCGGTTGACGATGAAGCCGGGGGTCGACCTGGTGTGGACCGGTTTCTTGCCCCAGGCCAGCGAGGTGGCATACAGGCTGTCGGCCAGAGCCGGATCGGTGGCGAGACCGGAGACGATCTCTACCAGCGCCATCAGCGGCGCCGGGTTGAAGAAGTGCATGCCGACCACCTGCTGCGGGCGTTTGAGGCTGGCAGCAAGGCTGGTGATGGACAGTGAGGAGGTGTTGCTGGCGAGGATGCAGTCGTCGCCGCACAGCGCTTCCAGCTGCTGGAACAGGCTGCGCTTGACCTCCAGGTTCTCGACGATGGCTTCGATTACCAGCTTCGAGTCGGCCAGCGCCTCGATGGCTTCCACCGGTTGCAGGCGCGCGACGATGGCGCTGCGGGCTTCGGCGTCCAGTTTGCCTTTTTCCACCAGCCGGCCGAGCTGGCGATCGATGCCATCGATCGCCTGGGCGGCAGCGCCGGGGCGGTTGTCGTAGAGCTTCACCGAATGGCCGGCCTGGGCGGCGACCTGGGCGATACCCGCGCCCATGGCGCCGGCGCCAATCACCGCGACTTTTGCGTCGTTCGAAAGTGCGCTCATCGATCAGCGGCCCTTGAAGCTGGGGGTGCGTTTTTCCATGAAGGCGGACACGCCCTCGCGGTAGTCCTCGCTGCGGCCGGCCAGGCGCTGCAGGTCGCGCTCCAGTTCCAGCTGCTCGTCGAAACTGTTGTTCAGGCTGGCGTTGAGGCTGCGCTTGATCAGCGCCAGGCCGTAGGTCGGCTGGGTGGCCAGATGGCGAGCGAGCTTGAGCGCTTCCTCGCGCAGGTTGGCGTCATCCACCACCTGGTAGATCAGGCCCCACTGCTCGGCCTGCTCGGCGGTCAGACGATTGCCCAGCAGGGCAAGTGCCTTGGCGCGGGCCATGCCGACCAGGCGGGGCAGGGTCCAGGTACCGCCGGAGTCTGGGATCAGGCCGATCTTGCAGAACGCCTGGATGAAGCTGGCCGAACGCGCCGCCAGCACCAGGTCGCAGGCCAGCGGGATGTTCGCGCCGGCGCCGGCCGCCACGCCGTTGACCGCACAGATGACCGGCAGCGGCAGGTCGCGCAGGATGCGGATCAGCGGGTTGTAGAACTGCTCGATGGACTGGCCCAGGTCGGGCACCTCTGCGCCGGGCGCAACGTTGCGGTCGGACAGGTCCTGACCTGCACAGAAGCCGCGACCTTCGCCAGTCAGCAGCAGGACGCGGGCTTCCGGGTTCTGCCGGACCTGCTTGAGTGCTTCGCGCACTTCGCCGTGCATGGCGGTGTTGAAGCTGTTCAGCTGCTCCGGGCGGTTCAGGCTGAGGAGGGCGACGCCGTCCTCGATGGAAAACAGGATGTGCTCGAAGTTCATGGGCGGACTCGCTCCATCAATGGGCAGGCTTTTGCCAGAAGAGAAAGGGGGCTGGCGCTCAGCGGCCTTCGTAGACCGGTTTGCGCTTTTCCTGGAAGGCGCGGATGCCTTCGTTTCGGTCGGCGGTGCCGGCCAGCAGGGTGAAGGCGTGGCGTTCGAAGCGCAGACCGCTGGCCAGGTCGGTGTCCTGGGCCTTGAGCAGCGCTTCCTTGGCCAGGCGCACGGCCAGCGGCGCCTTGGCGGCGATGCTGCGGGCGATCTGCAGGGCGCGCTCGACGGTGAATTCGGGTTGGGTGACTTCGCTGACCAGGCCGGCGCGCTGGGCGTGGCGGGCGTCGATGGCCTCGCCGGTAAGGACCATCTGCATCGCCAGCGGCTTGCCCACGGCGCGCAGCAGGCGTTGGGTGCCGCCAGCGCCGGGCATGATGCCGAGGTTGATTTCCGGCTGGCCGAAGCGAGCGTCTTCGCCGGCAACGAGGATGTCGGCGTGCATCGCCAGCTCGCAGCCGCCGCCCAGGGCAAAGCCGTTGACAGCGGCGATCAGTGGTTTGGAGAAGGCGGCGATGCGTTGCCAGTAACCGACACGCGGATCATTGAGGATGCCGATCAGGTCGCGCTCGGCCATCTCCTTGATGTCGGCCCCGGCGGCGAAGGCCTTGCGGCTGCCGGTAATGACCACGGCGCGGGTTTCGCTGTCCAGCTCGGCGGCCTCGAGTTCGGCGGCGAGTTCGCCGAGCAGTTCGGTGTTCAGTGCATTCAGCGCCTCGGGACGCTGCAGGGTAATCAGGCGGACGCCCGCTTCAGGCATCTGAACGGCAAGGGTGCGAGGCATGACATCGTCCTCAGGCTGCACGCACGGCTTCATGGCCGGCTGTATTGGAATTGTGGGAGGCAGGCATGGCCCGTCTCCGGCCTTCTCGCAGTATAGGCTTAAAGTGATACGGAAAAACAACTACGAAAGTTGAATCGCGTGTCTAAAGTATTTCTGCGGGTGCCACTGAGCGAGTACGGAGCCCCATCGAGTTCCTACGCTTTTGACGCGTATTTGCTGGTCTTGTAAGCCATTCTTGCGTCCCGTTGGTACCTGGTGAACGTGATACGGCAGATTTCGATTGGAGGCTTCAGCTTTGATGTGATACAAGATTTGCAAAAGAACAAATCGCTTTGTGCGGTGATGCCGGAGTGCCGGCAGTACCGCAGGAGAAACTGATGCCCTGCTACAGCCTCGAAGGCGTGCGCCCGGTCGTTCACCCGACCGCCTATGTCCATCCCACTGCCGTGCTGATCGGCGACGTCATCATCGGCCCTGGCTGCTATGTCGGCCCGTTGGCGGCTCTGCGCGGTGATTTCGGGCGGATCGTCCTCGAAGAAGGCGCGAACCTTCAGGACACCTGCGTCATGCACGGCTTCCCGGACAGTGACACCGTGGTCGAGCGCAACGGCCACATCGGCCATGGCGCCGTGCTGCACGGTTGCCGCATCGGCGAGGACGCCCTGGTGGGAATGAACGCCGTGGTGATGGATTACGCGCAGATTGGCGCGCGCTCCATCGTTTCAGCTGCCGCGTTCGTCAAAGCGAAGTTCGAATGCGTCGCGCAAAGTCTGGTGATGGGCGCACCGGCCAGCGTCAAGCGAAGCCTGAGCGACGAAGAGATCGCCTGGAAGCGCCGTGGCACCGAGGAGTACCAGGCCCTGGCCAAGCGTTGCATCGAAAGCCTCGTGGAATGCCAGCCGCTGGCGGAGGTAGAAGAAGAGCGCCCGCGCCTGGGCGACTCCGGGTTCCGCCCCAAAGTCGGGGCCGGGGTAGGGAAGGGCGCATGAGTACTGGGGTTCGCTCCAATGGCCAGGCGGTGCGACGGGCAGGTATAGTCGCCGCTCCTTCGACTGCGCAACGTGCCATGACCGCTCTAGCACCGCTGAATCAGCTGATCAATCGCTTCCAGGAACAGACGCCGATCCGCGCCAGTTCGCTGATCATCACCCTGTATGGCGATGCCATCGAGCCCCATGGCGGCACCGTCTGGCTGGGCAGCCTGATCAATTTGCTGGAACCCTTTGGCATCAATGAGCGGCTGATCCGTACGTCGATCTTCCGCCTGACCAAGGAAGACTGGCTGACCGCCGAGAAGGTCGGCCGGCGCAGCTACTACAGCCTGACCGGCACCGGCCGGCGGCGGTTCGAAAAGGCCTTCAAGCGCGTCTACAGCTCCAGCCTGCCGGCCTGGGACGGCTCCTGGACCCTGGTGATGCTCTCGCAGATCGCCGCCGACAAGCGCAAGCAGGTACGCGAGGAGTTGGAGTGGCAAGGCTTCGGTGCCATCTCGCCGACTGTCATGGCCTGCCCGCGGGCCGACCGCAGCGATGTCATGGCAACCCTGCAGGACCTGGATGTGGCCGACGACAGCATCGTCTTCGAAACCCGCGCCCAGGATGTGCTGGCCTCCCGCGCCATGCGCATG
Source organism: Pseudomonas sp. NY15435 (assembly GCF_048068295.1). Classification (NCBI taxonomy): domain Bacteria; kingdom Pseudomonadati; phylum Pseudomonadota; class Gammaproteobacteria; order Pseudomonadales; family Pseudomonadaceae; genus Pseudomonas; species Pseudomonas sp. NY15435. Next base: position 196,648 of record NZ_JBLUQA010000012.1, on the reverse strand, counting down.
CAGGTGCGCGAGAGCTGGAAAATCGACGAACTCGGCCAGCACTACAGCGAATTCATCCAGCTGTTCCGCCCGCTCTGGCAGGCACTGCGCGAGCAGGACCAGCTACGCCCGGAAGACTGCTTCCTGGCACGCACCCTTTTGATCCACGAATACCGCCGGCTGCTGCTGCGCGACCCACAACTGCCCGATGAGCTGCTCCCGGGTGATTGGGAAGGCCGTGCGGCGCGTCAGCTGTGCCGCAACATCTACCGACTGATCCACGCCAAGGCCGAGGACTGGCTGAACCGCAACCTGGAGACCGCCGACGGCCCGCTGCCGGACGTCGGGGAAAGCTTCTATAAGCGTTTCGGCGGATTGAACTGACAGGAGTTGGCGTGAAAAATGCCTCCCGCTCTGCAACGCTGCGGTTGCAGGGTGGAGACAGCGCGGTGCGACCTTGCGTTTAGAGGGGCGCCGCGAACGATGACGACAGGCCCTGGAGGCCGTCGCTGAATAACAACAAACAATGCGTGTGAGGCTTTGCAGGTCATGAATTCTTCATCGACATTGAGGGATGACGCTTTCGAGGCGTGGCTGGGACAGGTCAACCGGGCGTGCGGTCGTTTCGATGCGCGCACCCTCGGCCCCCAGTTCCATGGACGGTTGCGCGAATACCAGGGCGGTGCGATCAAGCTTTCCGTGGTCGACATGGCCCAGGTGCATCTGTACCGGACCAGCAAGGAAGTCGGCTCCAGTGCCGGCGGGCACTATTACGCGGTGTTCCAGCTCGAAGGGCGCTCGCGCCTGGAGCAGGGCGACAACCGCGTGGAGCTGTCGCGTGGCGACATCAGCCTGATCGACGCCAGCCGCCCCAGCGACATGACCTACCTGGAGGAATCCCGGCAGCTCTCGCTGATCCTGCCGCGCCAGGTGATCGAGCGCGGCCTGCGCATGTCGGAAGTGACCTGCGCGTCGAAGATCCCGGCCAGCTCGCCGATCGCCGTGCTCGCCAACCGCCTGATCGTCGAGACCAGCCAGCAGGAAAGCCTCGGCATGCTGGAAAGCGAGGCGACCCTGGACGCGCTGGTGACCCTGCTGCGCCCCGCGCTGGCCAGCCAGGACGCCGAGCAGGACAACCACGAACGCATGTTCCGCAAGGCCACGGCCTTCATCGACCAGCACATCGGTGCCGAAGAGCTCTGTCCGGAGCTGATCGCCCGTGAGGTGGGCATCTCGGTGCGCGGCCTGTACCGCATGTTCGCCAAGAAGGGCCTGGTGGTGGCGCAGTACATCAAGAACCGCCGCCTGGACTTCTGCGCCGAAACCCTGCGCAACGCCCAGTTCGAGCAGAAGCTGTCGGCGCTCGGCTATGCCTGGGGCTTCTCCGATTCGAGCTACTTCTCCACGGCGTTCAAGGGCCGGTTCGGGGTTTCGCCGGGCGAGTACCGCAAGCGTTACGCGAATTGACTCTGACGGTGGACAGCGGTACCCAAGCGGCTGCTTGCCTCCAATGATGGGTATCGCTGCGCACCACGCCATCCTGCGTTGATGCGCGTCTGCAGCATTTCGCTCGACTGACCTTCTGGGGGATATCTGGAGCGCAGTGTTCTGCCAGGTTGCACCGTGCCGTGCGGGTTCGCGAGCAAGCTCGCTCCTACAGGGCGTGAGCGGGTGTTATTCGTAGGAGCGAGCTTGCTCGCGAACGTTTTCGGACAATGACCCTCATCACCTGAGCGCCATCCTGGCACTCCCGCCAACACGACTGGCACAGAGGAAAAGACTCTCCCCAGCGCCGCTGGCAACAATCACCTTCGATGACGCGCGCCATCCGGCCGCAAGCTGTACTCGAAGGTGATTTCCCGATGTCCCGCAACAAGCTCCGATTCGGCGCCCTTGGCCTGATGCTGGCCGGCGCACTGCTGCAACCGGTCCTGGCGTTCGCCGGCGACTGCCCGGCAAGCGATGCCCAGCAGGGCGAGACCGTCTTCGCTCGCGACTGCTCGATCTGCCACACCGCCAAGGCCGACGGCCCCGGCATGATGGGGCCCAACCTGCATGGCGTGGTCGGTCGCATGGCCGGCTCGCTCGCCGGCTTCAGCTATTCCCAGGCGATGAAGGGCAAGGGCGCGACCTGGTCGCGCGACAACCTCGACGCATTCGTCAGCCAGCCCCAGGCCGCCGTGCCGGGAACCTACATGCCCTTCGCAGGACTGGCCGACGCGGCCGAGCGGCGGGCGCTCACCTGCTGGCTGAGCCAGCAGCACTGATCTTTCAGGAGAGACCATGAACGTCACACAGACCCTGCCTCAGGTCGCTGCCTTCCTCGCACGCAAGCACGGCTGCTTCATCGACGGCGCCTGGGTGGTGCCCGAAGGCGCCCGCACCGACGTGCTCAACCCGGCCACCGGCGAGGCAATCTCCAGCGTCGCCGACATCGACACCGACCTGCTCGACCGTGCGGTGAAATCCGCCCAGGCTTCGTTCAAGTCCCGCGTCTGGGCCGACCTGCGCCCGGCCGACCGCGAGCGCATCCTGCTGCGCTTCGCCGACCTGGTGGAAGCCAACGGCGAAGAACTGGCCCAGCTGGAAACCCTCAGCCAGGGCAAGTCGATCAACATTGCGCGCATGCTGGACGTGGGCGCCACTGTCGAATTCATGCGCTACATGGCCGGCTGGGCGACCAAGATCGAAGGCCAGTCGCTGAATGTCTCCATCCCGCTGCCGCCCGGCGCCAAGTTCACCGCCTACACCCGCCGCGAGCCGGTGGGCGTGGTGGCCGGCATCGTGCCGTGGAACTTCCCGCTGATGATCGCCGTGTGGAAGCTGATCCCGGCGCTGGCCACCGGCAACAGCGTGGTGATCAAGCCCGCTTCGGAAACTCCGCTGACTGCCCTGCGCCTGGCCGAACTGGCCTTCGAAGCCGGCGTACCGGCGGGCGTGTTCAACCTGGTGACCGGCGACGGCCCGCGCATCGGTGGCGGCCTGGCCAGCCACAAGCTGATCAACAAGGTCTCCTTCACCGGCTCCACCGCCGTGGGTCGTAGCGTCGGCCTGGCCGCTGTGCAGAACATGACCCGCTTTGCCCTGGAACTGGGCGGCAAGAACCCGATGATCGTGCTGGCCGACGCCAACATCGACAACGCCGTGCAGGGCGCACTGCTGGGCGGCCTGCTGAACAACGGCCAGGTCTGCGCTGCGGCCTCGCGCTTCTACGTGCACCGTTCGCGCTATGACGAGTTCGTCGAAAAGCTGGCCGCCGCAGTAGCCGGCATGAGCCTGGGCGAGGGCATGGACCCGAGCGCGCAGATCAACCCGCTGGTATCCGCCAAGCAGCAGCGCAGCGTACTCGACCACATCGCCCGTGCCGGCGAGCAGGGCGCGCGCATCGTCTGCGGCGGCGAGCAGATCGCTGGCAGCGGTTTCTACGTGCAGCCCACCGTGCTGGCTGACGTGACCATGCAGATGGCCGTGGCCCGCGACGAAGTCTTCGGCCCGGTGCTGGCAGTCCTGCCTTTCGACGACGAAGACCAGGCCATCGAGATGGCCAATGACAGCGAATACGGCCTGGGTGCGAGCCTGTGGACCAACGACCTGTCCAAGGCGATGAACCTGGTGCCGCGCATCGAGTCCGGTACCGTGTGGGTCAACGCCCACGTCCTGCTCGATCCGAGCATGCCTTTTGGCGGCGTGAAGCAGTCGGGCATGGGCCGCGAGTTCGGCCGTGCCGTGGTCGAGGCCTACACCGAGATCAAATCGGTGTGCATCGCACACTGATTGATAGTGAGAGAGCAACACCCTCGTTTAGCAGCGGGCCTTCGGGCCCGTTTTTTTTGCGCGGGAAGTAGACAAGATTGGACTTGCAGGAGCGAGCTTGCTCGCGAACCGCCGTTCTTGCGCGCAATTCGGGGGGCTCTGTAGGAGCGAGCTTGCTCGCGAACCGCCGTTCTTGCGCGCAATTCGGTGGGGCTCTGTAGGAGCGAGCTTGCTCGCGAACAACCGACGGCAACGCAGCTGGGACGGTTCGCGAGCAAGCTCGCTCCTACGAAGAGCAGGTGCTCCTTGTAGGGGCGGGGCATGCCCGCGAACGCGCAACGCGCGCCGGCGATCCGGCGGATAAGGCTGGCGCGGCGGCCTCAATGCGCCGGCAGGATCCGCCCACGGCACTCGCCAAAGCCGATGGAGGCATATCCGTCGCGGCGGCAGCGGGCGCGCAGGATGATCTCGTCGCCGTCTTCGAGGAAGCGCCGTTCCTCGCCATTGCTCAGTACCACGGGCTGCTTGCCGCCGCCGGTGAGTTCCAGCAGGCTGCCGAAGCTGTCCGGGGTTTCCCCGGAGAGGGTGCCGGAGCCGAACAGGTCGCCCGCTTGCAGGCGGCAGCCGTTGACGCTGTGGTGCGCCACCATCTGCGCGACGGTCCAGTACATGTTCAGCGTGTTGCTCAGGGCGATGCGTTCCGCGCTCTGGTGTTCGCGGCGCATGCGCGCGGTGTGCAGCAGGACTTCGAGTTCGATATCCAGCGCGCCGTGCTGCTGGTCGCCCTGGTCGTACAGGTACGGCAGCGGCTGCGGATCGCCTTCCGGGCGGGCCGGCTGGGCGACGCGGAAGGGCTCCAGCGCCTCCGCGGTGACCACCCAGGGCGATACGGTGGTGGCGAAGCTTTTCGACAGGAACGGCCCCAGTGGCTGGTATTCCCAGGCCTGCACGTCACGCGCGGACCAGTCGTTGAGCAGGCAGAAGCCGGCGATGTGCCCCGACGCGGCATTGATCGGGATTGCCTTGCCCTGGTCGTTGCCCTGGCCGATCCAGATGCCCAGTTCCAGCTCAAGGTCCATCCGCGCGCAAGGGCCGAACACCGGTACGTCCAGGCCGGCGGGCAGGGTCTGGCCGTTGGGGCGGCGCACTTCGGTGCCGGAGGGCACGATGGTGGACGCGCGGCCGTGGTAGCCGATGGGCACGTACTTGTAGTTGGGCAGCAATGGGTTGTCCGGGCGGAACAGTTTGCCGACGTTCTTAGCGTGATGGATGCCGACGTAGAAGTCGGTGTAGTCGCCCACTTTGGCCGGCAGGTGCATACGGCACGCGGCTTGGGGTTTGAGCAGCGCGGCGCCGAGTTGCTCCATGCGCTTCTGTTCACCGCTGCCTTCGCTGAGCAGGTGGGTCAGCGCCTCACGCAGGGTGCGACGGGCGGTGGGGCCGGCGGCGAAGAAGGCATTCAGGCTGTCGCCGCTGGCAATCAGCGCTGCCTGATGCGCGGCGCCGTGGAAGAGACCGGTCTCGCAGGCGGTCTTCAGGTCGAAGATGTAGTCGCCGATGGCGACGCCGCCACGGGGCGAGTCACCCGGCGGGCTGAACACGCCCAGGGGCAGGTTCTGCAGGGGGAAGTCCGGATGGCCGTTGGCCGATTCGATCCAGCTCTGGGTGTTGTGGGCGCCGCTCATGTTACTGCTCCTGGGAAGGGTCGAAGGTCTTCTGCATGCCGCTCCAGCAACTGTCGTAGTCACGCTGCAGTTGCGGGCAGTCGAGGGCGAAGCGGCTGGGGCGCAGCACGCGGCCGGTCTCGAACATGAAGGCCATGGTCTGGTCGATCTTGTGGGGTTTGAGGTCGGCGGCGATCGCCTGCACGGTGGTAGCGTTGTCCGGGCCGTGGGCGCTCATGCAGTTGTGCAGCGAAGCGCCACCGGGGACAAAACCATCTGCCTTGGCGTCGTACACGCCCTGGATCAGGCCCATGAACTCGTTCATCAGGTTGCGGTGGAACCACGGCGGGCGGAAGGTGCTTTCGGCCACCATCCAGCGCGGCGGGAAGATCACGAAGTCCATGTTGGCCATGCCGTGGGTGTCGCTGGGTGAGGTCAGCACGGTGAAGATGGACGGGTCCGGATGGTCGTAGCTCACCGTGCCGATGGTATTGAAACGGCGCAGGTCGTACTTGTAGGGCACGTTGTTACCGTGCCAGGCGACGACGTCCAGCGGCGAATGATCGAGGGTGGTGCCCCAGAGTTCGCCGAGGAACTTCTGCACCAGTTGCACCGGGCCTTCCACATCTTCGTAGTGCGCCACCGGGGCGAGGAAGTCGCGGGCATTGGCCAGGCCATTGCTGCCGATGGGGCCCAGGTCGGGCAGGCGCAGCGCGGCGCCATGGTTTTCCGCTACATAGCCGGCTGCTTCGGCTCCCAGCAGCTCGATGCGCAGACGCATGCCGCGCGGAATCACGGCGATCTCCAGCGGCTCCAGTTCCAGCACGCCCAGCTCGGTTACCAGGCGCAGGCGGCCGGCCTGGGGCACGATCAGCAGCTCGCCATCGGCGTTGAAGAACACCCGGCGCATGGAAATATTGGCGCGGTAGGCGTACAGGCTGACGCCGCTGCAGGCCTCCGCCTCGGCGTTGGCGGCCATGCATAGCAGGCCGTCGACGAAGTCGGTAGGCTCCTCGGGCGTCGCGAAGCTGTTCCAGCGCAAGCGGTTGGGCGTGACCGCGCCGAGGGCGCTGCCGGTGATCTGCCGCTCCAGGCGTTCGAATCGCGGGTGCGCGGCGGACGGGCGTATGCGGTACAGCCAGGTGCGCCGGGCCTCGCTGCGCGGAACGGTGAAGGCGGTGCCGGAGAACTGCTCGGCGTAGAGGCCGAAGGGCACTTGCTGCGGCGAGTTCATGCCCACGGGCAGGGCTCCCGGCAGGGCCTCGCTGGCGAATTCGTTGCCGAACCCGGATTGGTAGGCAGGTGAGGCGATCATGATGGTTTACTCTTGTTATCGTAATTGAATTACGATTAACGTAATTTCGTGTCGGCGGGCCGTCAAGTCCGTCCGGGAGTTCCTTTAAGTTGAAGACCATGAACGACGCAGAAGACTCCGTCCCGACGAAGGGCACCAAGGTGCAGTCCGCCGAGGTCGGCACGCAGATTCTCAAGGCCCTGGCGGACCTCGCGCCGAGCACCTCGCTCAAGCGCCTGGGTGAGTACCTGGGCATGCCGGCGGCCAAGGTCCACCGCTACCTGCAGGCGCTGATCGCCAGCGGCTTCGCCGAGCAGGACCCGCTGACCAATCATTACGGGCTGGGCCGTGAGGCTCTGTATGTCGGCCTCGCGGCGATTCGTCGGCTGGATGTGGTGAAGCTGGCCAGCCCGGCGCTGGCCGATCTGCGCGATCAGCTGGGGCAGACCTGCTTCCTGGCCATCTGGGGCAGCCACGGGCCGACCGTGGTACAGGTCGAGCCGGCCCAGGGCATGGTCACGCTGGTGACCCAGGTCGGCTCGGTGCTACCGCTGCACGGCTCGTCCACTGGGCTGGTGTTCGCAGCCTACAAGGCCGGGCTGGAGGAGGGGGCGGATCAGAGCATTCTGGATGGCATCCGTTCGGAAGGGCTTTGTGCGATCCACGGGCTATTGATGCCAGGGGTGAACGCGCTGTCGGTGCCGCTGTTCAAGACCGGCCAGGAGTTGGCGGGGGTGATTACCCTGGTGGGTTCGCAGGCGAGCTTTGCTGCCGAGCTCCAGGGTGAGGCAGCGCAGGCACTGCTGGAGACGGCGCGAGAGGTCAGTTTGCGGATGGGGGGAGAGGTTTGACTGTCTAAGGTTTCGGTGCTCGGGCGTGCCCTCTCCCCAGCCCTCTCCCTGAAGGGAGAGGGAGCCGTTCGGCGCGAGGCGTTGACTCAGAGTCAGCCGGCGAGCGCGGTGTTATCAGCGCACGCCAGACAGTCCCCTCTCCCTTCAGGGAGAGGGTTAGGGAGAGGGCAATGGGCCGAGTGCAATACCTCCAGGGAGAGGGCAGTCGTAGGAGCGAGCTTGCTCGCGAACCAGCCTCGCCGTGAAGCTGTTCGCGAGCAAGCTCGCTCCTACAGGTAAATTTCATTCCCGTTCTAATCCCGCCCAATCCGTTGCGTTCACCAGCACATCGCTCAGCGCCTGCGCGGCGCTGGAGAGCTTGTGCTCCGCCAGGCAGAACAGGCCAACGCGGCGTTCGATGCGGGGTTCTTCCAGCGCCACGCAGCGCGCACCCAACTCCTCCATCTGCTGCCGGCACAGGCGCGGCACGGCGCTGACGCCCAGCCCTTCGGCCACCATCCGGCCCACGGTTACCAACTGGTGGCTTTCAAAGGCCACCGGCAGCCTTCCGTGTCGTGACAGGAGCTGGTCCTCCAGTAGCAGACGCACGGCCGACGGGCGCTGCAAGGTAATGAAATGGTCTTCCAGCAACTGCTCCCAGGTGATCCGAGCTTGGTTCACCAGCGCTGAATCCGCCGGCAGCACCGCGACGAAACGGTCGGTGTAGAAGGGCGTGAAGGTAAGCCCATCGAGGCTGTCCGGCTCCAGGGCGATGCCCAGCTCTACACGGCGGTTGCGCACCATCTCCAGCACCTGCTCGTTGATCACGTCGTGCACGGCCACGTTCACTTTCGGGTGGCGGTCGCGGAAAGTGCGCAGCACGGCGGGTAGCAGGTTGCCGGCAAAGGAGGGCATGGCGGCGATGGAGACCTTGCCCAGTTGCAGGGTGAAGTGCTGGTGCATCACTTCCTCCGCATTGTCCCAGTCCGCCAGCAGGCGGCGAGCCAGGGGCAGCAGTGTCTCGCCCTCGGGAGTCAGCGCCACGCTGCGGGTGGTGCGCACCAGCAACTGGCCGCCGAGGGAGTCTTCGAGGCTCTTGATCGCCAGGCTCAGCGCCGGTTGCGACAGGTGCAAGCGCTCGCAGGCCTGGGCGAAGCTCAGGCTCTGGGCCACGGCGAGGAAGGCGCGCAACTGCTTCACGGTCATATTGATTAGGATTCCAAATCAATAAATTGGAAAAACAAACTTAACAAATCAGTCGTTGCCGGTGAAGCTGCATTCGCTCTCTGACCGGCTGGTCGGATACCCCAAATAAGAAAGAGGCAGCAGCAACATGGCAGGACTCGACAAGCGTGTAGGCAGTTACGAGGAAGCCCTCGCCGGGCTTACCGACGACATGACGGTACTGGCGGGCGGTTTCGGCATCTGCGGCATCCCGGAAAACCTCATCGCGCAGATTCGCAAGATGGGCGTGAAGGGCCTGACCGTGGTCTCCAACAACTGCGGCATCGACGGCTTCGGCCTCGGCGTACTGCTGGAGGACCGCCAGATCCGCAAGATGATCGCGTCCTACGTTGGCGAGAACGCCCTGTTCGAGCAACAGCTGCTGTCCGGCGAACTGGAGGTCGAACTGACCCCGCAGGGCACCCTGGCGGAAAAACTTCGTGCTGGCGGCGCCGGCATCCCGGCCTTCTTCACCGCCACCGGTTACGGCACCCCGGTCGCCGACGGCAAGGAAGTGCGCGAGTTCGACGGCCGCCATTACGTGATGGAGCGCGCCATCACCGGCGACTTCGCCATCGTCAAGGGCTGGAAGGCCGACCACTACGGCAACGTCATCTATCGCCACACCGCGCAGAACTTCAATCCGGTAGTCGCTACCGCGGGCCGCATCACCGTCGTCGAGGTGGAAGAGATCGTCGAACCGGGCGAGCTGGATCCCACCCAGATCCACACCCCCGGTATCTACGTCGACCGCATCATCCAGGGCTCCTTCGAAAAGCGCATCGAGAAACGCACGACTCGCTAAGGATCGGCTGCGCGTCGGCCTGGCGGCGGGAAACGAGGCCTGCTCATTTAGGGCATCTGAACTCCGCGCACTCGTTTCAAATCCGCCTAGCCAGTCGCTAGCTCGCTCGATCTTCAACCGCATTGAACAAGAGAAGAGATTCAGCCATGGCACTTACCCGCGAACAAATGGCTCAGCGCGTGGCGCGCGAGCTGCAGGATGGCTTCTACGTGAACCTGGGTATCGGCATTCCGACCCTGGTTGCCAACTACGTGCCCGAGGGCATGGAAGTGATGCTGCAATCGGAGAACGGCCTGCTCGGCATGGGTGCGTTCCCCACCGAAGACAGCGTCGACGCCGACATGATCAACGCCGGCAAGCAGACCGTGACCGCCGTGAAAGGCGCGTCGATTTTCTCCTCCGCCGAATCCTTCGCGATGATCCGCGGCGGCCACGTCGACCTCACCGTGCTGGGCGCCTTCGAAGTGGACGTCCAGGGCAACATCGCCTCCTGGATGATCCCCGGCAAGTTGGTGAAGGGCATGGGCGGCGCCATGGACCTGGTGGCCGGCGCGGACAACATCATCGTCACCATGACCCACGCCTCCAAGGATGGCGAGTCCAAGCTGCTGGAGCGCTGCTCGCTGCCGCTGACCGGCGCCGGCTGTATCCGCAAGGTGCTCACCGACCTGGCGTATCTGGAGATCGAGGACGGCGCTTTCATCCTGCGCGAGACTGCGCCGGGCGTGAGCGTAGCCGAGATCGCCGAGAAGACCGCCGGCCGCCTCATCGTGCCGGACGATGTGAAGGAAATGACCTTCTGACCCAGTGATCCTTTGTAGGAGCGAGCTTGCTCGCGAACCCGCCCGGACACGTTCGCGAGCAAGCTCGCTCCTACAGATAAGGCCAGCTTTGGAGTGAAACCCATGCAAGACGTAGTCATTGTCGCCGCCACCCGTACCGCCATCGGCGCCTTCCAGGGCAGCCTGGCGAACATTCCCGCCCACGAACTGGGCAGCCTGGTCATCCGCTCGCTGCTTGAGCGCAGCGGCGTCAAGCCAGAGCAGATCGACGAAGTCATCCTCGGCCAGGTGCTCACCGCCGGCGCCGGACAGAACCCCGCACGCCAGGCTGCTATCGGCGCGGGCCTGCCGGTGGAAGTGCCGTCGATGACCATCAACAAGCTCTGCGGCTCCGGCCTGAAGTCACTGTTCCTCGGCGTCCAGGCGATCCGTTGTGGCGATGCCGAGGCCATCATCGCCGGCGGCCAGGAGAGTATGAGCCTCGCGCCCTACTTGCTGCCCAAGGCGCGCACCGGCCTGCGCATGGGCCACGCAGAACTGCAGGACACCCTGCTGCGTGACGGCCTGATCGATGCCTTCAACGACTACCACATGGGCATCACCGCCGAGAACCTGGCCCAGAAGTTCGACATCAGCCGCGAGGCGCAGGACGCCTTCGCCGCGCAATCCCAGCTGAAGGCCGCCTCGGCCATCGAGGCGGGCCGCTTCAAGGACGAGATCACCCCGGTGCTGATCCCGCAGCGCAAGGGCGATCCGCTGTCCTTCGACACCGACGAACAGCCGCGCGCCGGCACCACCGCCGAGTCCCTGGGCAAGCTCAAGCCGGCTTTCAAGAAGGACGGCACCGTCACCGCCGGCAACGCATCCACCCTCAACGATGGCGCCGCCGCCGTGCTGCTGATGAGTGCCGAGCGTGCGAAGAGTCTGAACCTGCCGGTTCTGGCGCGCATCCAAGCCTATGCCAGCAGTGGCGTCGATCCGTCGATCATGGGCATCGCCCCCGTGACCGCCACCCGTCGCTGCCTGGAGAAGGCAGGCTGGAGCCTGGATGACGTCGAGCTGATCGAGGCCAACGAAGCGTTCGCCGCGCAGGCACTCTCGGTCGGCAAGGAGCTGGGCTGGAACGCCGAGAAGGTCAACGTCAACGGCGGCGCCGTTGCCCTTGGCCATCCGATTGGCGCATCGGGCGCCCGCGTGTTGGTGACGCTGCTCCACGAGATGCTCCGCCGCGATGCGAAGAAGGGTCTGGCGACCCTGTGCATCGGCGGTGGCCAAGGTGTTGCAATGGCCCTCGTGCGCGACTGATCGGGGAACACGCGAACAACGACCAATTGGCGAGCGCCGGGCGGCATCTATCCATGCCGTTCCGGCAGGCGGGATGGGAGGTGGGCACACCGACAGACGACATCCCTCCACGGTTTTCGGCGTCCCCCGGCGCCGGCAAGCCCTTGCGTCACCGCTCGGCCCCACGCAGGCCGGGCGGTTTTTCATTCCAGAACGGGAATTGCCACAAGCCCCGTTCGACGATGAACCATTACAAGAACAACGAGGTAGACCATTATGACTTCCCACGTGCACACCCCCGGCACAGCCCTGCAGGACAGCCGTTCGGCGCGCTTCGCCATGGCTTGTTCCAACTGGGCCGAACGCTGGTTCCCCGACTCCTGGGTCTTCGCCGCACTCGCGGTGTTGATCGTCACCCTCGCTGCCCTGGCCATCGGCGCACCCGCCACCGAGACCGCCAAGGCTTTCGGTGACGGCTTCTGGAGCCTGATTCCCTTCACCATGCAGATGGCCTTCGTGGTCATCGGTGGTTATGTCGTCGCCAGCTCGGGCCCGGCTTCCCGACTCATCGACCTGTTTGCCCGCGTGCCGAAGAACGGCCGCTCGGCAGTGGCCTGGGTCGCGCTGATCTCCATGCTCGCTTCGCTGCTCAACTGGGGCCTGTCTCTGGTGTTCGGTGGCCTGCTGGTGCGCGCACTGGCGCGCCGCGAAGACCTGAAGATGGACTACCGCGCCGCCGGCGCTGCCGCCTACCTGGGCCTGGGTGCCGTATGGGCGCTGGGCCTGTCGTCGTCCGCCGCGCAGCTGCAGGCCAACCCGGCCAGCCTGCCGCCGTCGATCCTGGCGATCACTGGTGTCATCCCGTTTACCGAAACCATCTTCCTCTGGCAGTCCGGTGTGATGCTGTTGGCCCTGGTGCTGGTGTCGCTGGTGATTGCCTACATGACCGCGCCCGGCGCCGGCAGCGCCCGCGATGCCAAGGCCTGCGGCGTGGACGTCAGCTTCACCCCGCCCAGCGCACCCAAGGCGACGCGTCCCGGCGAATGGCTGGAGCACAGCCCGCTGCTGATCCTCATGCTGGTGGCCCTGGCCGGAGGCTGGCTGTTCCACGAGTTCAGCACCAAGCCTGCGATCACCGCGATTTCCGGGCTGAACACCTACAACCTGCTGTTCATCATGGTCGGTGCGCTACTGCACTGGCGTCCGCGCAACTTCCTCGACGCCGTGGCCCGCGCCGTGCCGACCACCACCGGCGTGCTGATCCAGTTCCCGCTGTACGGCTCCATCGCGGCGATCATGACCACGGTGAAGGGTGGCGACGGTTCGACCATCGCCCACCACATCTCCACCTTCTTCGTGCAGATCGCCTCCCATGACACCTACGCGCTGCTGATGGGCGTGTACTCGGCGGTGCTGGGCTTCTTCATCCCGTCCGGCGGCGGCAAGTGGATCATCGAGGCGCCGTACGTGATGCAGGTGGCCAATGAGCTGCAGTACCACCTGGGCTGGGCGGTGCAGATCTACAACGCCGCCGAGGCGCTGCCGAACCTGATCAACCCGTTCTACATGTTGCCGCTGCTGGGCGTGCTGGGCCTCAAGGCCCGCGACCTGATCGGCTTCAGCTTCGTCCAGTTGCTGGTGCACATCCCGCTGGTGCTGTTCCTGCTCTGGGCGCTGGGTACGACCCTGCAATACCTGCCGCCGGTCCAGCCGTAACCACGCATTCGGCCCCTGCAGCAGCAAGCCCGGAGGTCGAGAGACATCCGGGCTTTTTTCTGCACGGGAATCAGCCCCGGCTGATCTCCACCGGCCCCAGCACGCGTGCATCCAGGTGTTCGCCGCTGAGCTGCGCGGCGTCCTGGTCGAACACCTCGCGCAGCCAATCGCTGACCGCCTGGAAACGGCCGATGCGGCCGGCATCGCGGTGACTGAGCAGCCAGATCTCGCGCACCACCACCGGCCCGGAAAGACGCACCAGGCCCTCGCGATCGCCGAGAATGCAGGGCAGCAGGGCCATGCCCAGGCCGCTCTGGCAGGCATGGATCAGCGTGGTCACGCTACTGGCCCGCAGGGCGAAGCCGGCATCGGGGGCGAAGCCACGCACCCAGGCCATCTCCGGCGTATCGTCGAGCTCCTCGCCATAGCCGAGCCAGGCCTGTTGCGGCCAGAGTTCCACCGGCACGCGGGAGAAGGAGGTCGCGGCGTACACCGCGAAGCCGATGTCGGCGACCTTGCGCATCACCAGGGCGGCGTCTTCCGCCGGGCGCGCCAGGCGTAGCGCGAAGTCGGCCTCGCGACGGGTGAAGGACAGCGAACGGTTCGCCGGAATCAGTTGCAGCTGCAGGCTCGGATAGGCGCGCGCCAGTTGCGGCATGTGCTGCACCAGCCAGTGGCTGAAGAGGAAGTCCACCGCGGTGATGCGCACGCTGCCGCTGATGGCGCTGGCCTCGTCGCGGGTCTCCAGCAGCATGCTCTGCACATCGCCGAGGATGCGCTCGGCATGGCTGAGGAAAGCCTCGCCGGCATCGGTGGCCTTGTACCCCGAGTTATCGCGGATGAACAGACGGGTCTGCAGCGCGCTCTCCGCCGCCACCAGGCGCCGGCTCATGGTCGAGGGATCGACGCCCAGCGCGCGGCCGGCGGCACTCATGCTGCCATGGCGGGCGAGGGCGAGCAGGATCGGGATATCGTTCCAGTCGAAGTTCATGGCGATTTCCTGGCGGGCCTCAGAAGTGCACGTCGGCGGCCGGGATGACCTTCGCGCGCGGGCCGAAGCTGCTGATGCTACCCAGTACGGCGTTGTGGTGCGCGCTGATCTGCGCGGCGCTGAGCACGGCATTGTCGACCGTGGAATGGGCATCGCCCACCAGCGTCACGCTATAGCCCTGAGCGAGGGCGCGGCGAGTGGTGGTGTCGACGCAATAGTCGCTTTGCAGGCCGCAGATCACCAGGTGATCGATGCCGTGCGCGTCCAGATGCTCGGCCAGGTCGGTGCGCAGGAATGAGTCCGGGGTGGTCTTGCGTACCTTGAGGTCGGCGCCATCGGTGAGCAAGCGCGTTTCCAGCTGCCAGCCGGCGCTGCCATACTGCAGGTCATCGTCCTCGTGCTGCACCAGCACCACCGGCACGCCGGCCTCACGCGCTTCGCGGCTCATGGCGTTGATGCGCTGCAGCACGTTGTCGATGTCGAAACAGGCGTAGTCGCCGGTACACAGGTCGGACTGGACGTCGATGATCAGCAGGGCGGTGCTCATGGCGAGAGACTTCCGAAAGTCGAGTGGAGCCGGGAATGGTAGCCGGCCTGATGGCGTGGGCCAATGCCGGCAAGCGTTTGCTGCCAAAGCCGTATTTCCCTTTGCCGTGCCTTCGGCGATGGTGGCGGCCATGAACCGGACCGGATGCCGATGAACAGCCTTCCCGCCAAGACCCTGACCCTCGCCAACGGCCTGCGCGCCACGCTGATCCACGCTCCCGGTGCCAGCCGCGCCGGCGCGCTGCTGCGCATCGCTCGCGGCAGCCATGACGAGCCACAAGACTTCCCCGGCCTCGCGCATTTCATCGAGCACCTGTTGTTCCTCTGTGGCGAACGCTTCGTCGAGGGCGAGCGCCTGATGCCGTGGGTACAGGCCCGAGGCGGGCGGGTCAACGCCAGTACCCGTGCGCGGTACACCGACTACTTCTTCGAAGTGCCCGACATGGCACTGGGGGATGGATTGGCGCGGCTGGTGGATATGCTCGCGCGGCCGGTTCTGGATGAAGCCGTGCAGGTCGCCGAACGCGAGGTGCTGGAAGCGGAGTATCTTGCCCGTGGCCGCGACCCCGATACCCTGATCGACGCTGCCCTGGCGCTGGCCGTGGCGCCGGGGCACCCACTGGGGCGCTTCGTGGCCGGCCGACGCGACAGCCTGAAGGTGGAAAGCGTCGGATTCCAGAAGGCCCTGCGTGATTTCATCCGCGCCTCTCAGGCTGGCCGGGGGCTGGAGCTTTGGCTGCAGGGGCCGCAATCGCTGGAGGAACTGGAAGCCCTGGCCCGGCGCGAGGCGGGTGTATTTCCGTCGGGCGGGCTGGTTGATCCCTCCAGCGTCGAGTCCCTCCTGCCGCTGAGCGGCCAGGAGCTCAAGCTTCGTTTGCCCGGTGCGCCGCGACTGGTCCTGGCGTTTGCCCTGGACGGTATGGCGGGCGAGGGCTGTGTGCTGCTGCGGCAACTGCAAGGCTGGCTGGCCGACGAGGCGCCCGGCTCGCTGTTGGCCTGTCTGGGGCAGAACGGCCTGGGCGACAGCGCCCGTGCACGGCTGAGCCGTTTCGCCAATGGCCAGGCGTTACTGCGTTTCGATTTCGAGCTGGCCGAAGCCTCCGCCGCCGACCTTGTTGAGGCAGCTTTCTTCGCCTGGCTGGATGCCTTGCGCAAGTTGCCGGCGGAGCTTCTCGCCGCCGCTCCCGCCGATGAGTCAACGGGAGTGCTGGAGCAACTGCAACGTTGCGCGAGTAGCGCCGGGTCATCGGCATGGCTGGATCAGTTGGTGGCCCCCCGCGTGATCCGCCTGCTTGCCTGCGAGTCCGTGATCGGCGAGTCGCTGACCTCGGCCGGCTTCACCCTGGACGTTGCACGTAGCCCGCAGCGTACTGTTGAACCCTTGCGTGGTGAGCCGTGGTCCTTCACCCCGACGCAGCACCTCGCGGGTGTGGAGCCTGCGGCTCTGCACCTGCGCTGGCGCTTTGCGCAGGCGCCGGGTCGGCAAGCCTTTCTTGCCGCGCGGCAGGCCCTGCGCCCGCTGGCTGGGGCAGCGCGGCACGAAGGCGTCACGCTGCGTCTGGAGGCCATGGAAAGCGACTGGGCGCTGCTGCTGTCCGGTGCGAAGAACCATCTCGCGGAGTTGGCGGAATCGGCGATCGAAGCCCTGCGGAAGCCCTCCGCCAGGGTATTGGGGCAGGGCGCTCGGCTACTGGCAACTGAGCGCCGGCGTCGTGAAGGGGAAATGCCTATCCGCCAGTTGCTCGACCTGCTGCCACCGATGCTGGCGGGAGAAAGCGACGCGTTGCCGGACTGGTCGGCGGCTCATTGGGATGCCCTGGCCCTGGGTATTGAGCTGCCGGACACCCTGGCTGGCTACTCGACCACCAGCGCGTTGCCGCCACGCAATGGTCCGCCCGGCCGTCATCGCCAGGTGCTGGAGATGCCGGGTGAGGCCGCGCTGCTGCTGTTCTGCCCGTTGGCATCCCGTTCGGCGGCCGACGAAGCCGCCTGGCGCCTGCTGGCCCGCGTACTGGAGCCGGCCTTCTTCCATTGGCTGCGCGGCGAGCGGCAACTGGCCTACGCGCTTTACTGCGGATTCCGTCAGGTGGGTATGCGGCGTGGCATCCTTTTCGCCGTGCAGTCGCCGCTACTGTCGGCGGTGGAATTGCAGGCAGAGGTGGACAGCTTTCTCTTCCGTCAGGGTGAGGCCCTGCAGCGCATGGACCCGCAGCGCGTTGACAGTCTGCGTGCTCCACTGGCTGCCGAACTGGCGCGCACGCCGGGCGACTTCGCCGAGCGGTTGCAGCAGGCCTGGAGCGACCAGTTGGCCGGCGTCGCGCCGTCTCACCGGGTGCTCATGGCCGAGGCTCTGGACAGCCTCGGCGCCTCCGAGCTTCGTGCTGCGCATTCGGCGCTGACCTCCGCCCAGGGCGGTCACTGGCTGCTGCTCAGCCACGCCTGAGCCTCGTACTTTCGACCGAGGGTGCCGTCCGCAAGAGGGTGCCCCGGGCGACTTTTGCCTTACGCCCAGCGGCTTGCCCAAGGTACTGGTCCTCAGTAGCGGTCCGCAGTAGTGGGCCGGCGGTCGCGATCACCCGCGACCATCGCGGCGCGTCCTAAGTGCCGGCAGTCGCAGAGCCTTGCGCAGCACTCCCGCGAGACACCCGCAAGGCCCGTGGAACCTGCGCCAAAGCAGCGTATGGCGCGGCATCGAGCGTTTCGATAATCGCCTCCGACACGACTGACCCACAGTCGCCCCCCACCCGGAGAGCGCCATGAACAAGAACAAGATCGCCGTCCGCCACCAGCTGCTGCCGCTGGCCCTGGCCACCCTGGCCATGTCTTCACTGTCGAGCGGAGTACGTGCCGACATCCTGCTGTACGACAAGGACGACACGACCTTTTCCACCGACGGCTACTTCAACGCCTTCTATGTGAACAGCGATGTCGACCGCAACGGCGATACCTACGACCGGCGCCAGTCGCGGGTGAAGATGGGCTTCCTGCCCAACTACATCGGCTTCAATTTCGGCAAGAAGATCGACGACCTGACCCTCACCGGGCGCTCCTCGTTCTGGGTGACCATCAACGACAGCGAACAGGACGGCACCGATACCGCCATCGACGTCCGCCAGTTCTACGGCAACGTCGCCGGCGATTGGGGCGAAGTGCTGATCGGCAAGGACTTCGGCCTGTTCTCGCGCTCCAACATCTTCCTCGACGAACTGCTCGCCGGCTTCGGCAACGCCAGCGACACCCTAGGCCTGGTGGACGGCAAGGGCGTGTCCTTCGGCAACATCGGCACCGGCTACCCGTACCCCTTCCCGACCTCGCAGATCACCTACCGCAACAACAATCTGGTGGATGGCCTGCGCGTGGCAGTCGGCATCATGGACCCGATCGACACCAACCAGATCGACAAGGATGCCAGCGACGGCCTCGACGACAAGGCCTACCAGGATAATCCGCGCTACGAGAGCGAGATCAGCTACCAGTTCGATGTGGGTGGCGCGCAGATCTACAGCTGGGTCAACGGCGCCTACCAGACGTCGAAGAACACCAATGACGAGGTCGACAGCGTGACCTCCAAGGGCCTGGGCTACGGCATCCAGGCAAAGATGGGCGGCCTCTCGCTGACTGGCTCGGGCTTCACCGCCAAGGGCATCAACCCGTTCTTCACCAACAACGCCGGCGAAGCCGCGCTGCGTGAAGTGGACAGCCGTGGCGTGCTGCTGCAGGGCTCCTACAGCTGGGGCAAGAACCGCGTGGCCCTGTCCACCGGCGAAACCCGCGACGACGGCAACGGCCTGGGCAGCGCGGCGGACTATTCCACCAAGGGCATCGCCTACTTCCGCACCATCAACGACAACCTGAAGCTGGTGGCCGAATACAACGTCTACGAGATCGACGGCCGCAAGGGCTCCACCGTCAGCGAGGACACCGACACCTTCGCGGTGGGCGCCGTCCTCAACTGGTAACTCCGCAAACTCCTTTGGCTCCAGCTCGGCGGGTCGGCACAGCGTGTCGCCCGCCTTTTTTTACTCAAGGAAGGCTCGTCATGATCGGATTGTGGAGCGCGCACGCGCAGACATACCTGTTGGTTCTGTCCATCGCCACCACCCTGGTGTTCGCCTTGCCCATCTTCCTGGTGCCGTTGCTGTGGGCACGGGTGATGCAGTGGAAACTGCCGGAACACACGGATCTTGCGGTGTATTTCGGTCGCTGCCTGGGGGCGTTCATCCTCATCGTCGAAGGACTCATGCTGCGCGCGGCCCTCACCGCAGAGGCGCTGGTGACCACCTTCGAGGTGCTTGCGGCGGTGGCGGCGCTCATGGTCGTGGTCCACATCTACGGCGCGCTGCGACGCATCCAGCCGTGGACGGAGACGCTGGAGACGGGGTTCTATGCTGGGATGTTCATCCTGACGCTGATGTTCTGGCCGATGGCTTGAGGCGTTGCTGCCGCATTGCTTGCGCGAGTGCGTTGCCAGCTGCAGTGCCCCGGCCTTTCTGCGCCCCACAAAAAAGCCCCGCATTGCGCGGGGCTCTTTCAGTCACTCTTCACTCAAGCGTGCGAACGCAGCTCGGTGCTGAGGCCGGCCTGGGCGATCGTTGCGATTGCCTGTTCGCGTGCGGCCTCGGAGTCGTACAGCTTGCTGGTCAGCAGTTCTGCACCGGTGTTATCGCGGATCACGAAGAAATTCTTGCCGCCGGGGGACATCTGGCGCTTGTAGCGCTCGACGGCCGCACAGGAGCTGCGGAGGCTGTTGATGGCCTGCTCGGCTGCCTCCTGTGTCGGGTAGGCCAGAGTTTCCAGCAGAGTACCGTGGGCAGAGTTCTTGAGCAGAACGCGACGGTTGCCGCTGCTGAGTTCCTTGATTTCATACCAACCGGGCATGTGTAGCTCCATATAACCGGTGTCAACGTCCTGCGGGTGTTCCCGCAGGGTGACAGGCCAGTTTAGGAGTACGGGCGCTTTGTTTGTATAAGAAAAGTCCTATGAATCATAAGGTTACTGTATCAATTTGTCTCAAGGCCGGCCTGTCTCAGAAGGTCGCTTTGACTTGCAGGCCCAGCAGCAGGGCGTTGTCGATGTCCTGGCCGGAGAAGGCTCCAGGCTCGATGACGTATTGCAGGTCCGGGCGCAGGGTCAGCCAGGGCGTGGCCTGATAGCCGTAGCTCAGCTCGATCAACTGTTCGCCGCTGTCCAGGTTCGGGTAGTCCTGGCCGTTGGCAAGGGCGTTGCCTTCCTGCACTTCGCGGCTGCGCGGGTTGGGCACGGCGCGGCCGTAACCCAACGCCAGGCTGTCCTTCGGGCGGTCTTCGAAGGGTTTGTAGAGCACCACGCCAGCGCCATACCACTTGGTGAAAGGCGAGGCGGCGCTACTGGCAGCCGAGGCCTGGCCGAAGACGTGCAGGCTGCGCCCCTTGGAGGCCGGGTCGTTCCACACGGCCTGGTCCACCAGCAGATAGTGGCCGCTGCGGCCGGATACTTCCTTGTCGCTGCCGATGCGCTGCGCGTCGGAGCTGTCGTAGTACCAGCCCAGTTTGTACTCGCCGGGCAGCTCGCCCTGGGGCTTGTAGATCAGCTCGATGGGCACCACGGTGCCGGTGCTGTGCTTGGGCGTGAGGTGCCAGGCGCGGCTGGAGTTGCCGTTGCTTTCCGGGTCGACATTGAAGGCGGCGATGCGCAGCTGCCAGTCCGGCGCGAAGCTGTATTTCACCCGCGCGCCCAGGTGCGCGTTGGGGTAGTTGGTCCAGCCGCTGCCGCCGGACATGTTCAGCGGGTGGCCGCAGAAACCGGCGTTCATGAAATTGCAGAGGATACCGCTGTCCAGCCCGCCGACGTCGTTGCCCATGGCCATGTAGCCGAGCTTGAGATTCACTGCCTGGCTCAGGTCGCGCTCGTAGCTCAGCTCAGTCAGGCGAGTGTAGAGGCCGCCGTAGTTTTCCTGGATCGGCAGACGGTTGCCCACCAGGTCTTCCGAGGCGCTGTTGCCGCGACGGTCATTGACCGTCAGCTGGACTTTGCCGCCGTTGTCCAGGCCATAGAGTTTCGACAGGTCGAACTGCACGCCCAGCTTGATGTTCTGCGAATAACGCGCAGAGCGGTGCAGGCCGCCGTGGGCGTTGTAGGCGGTCTCGCCGCTGTAGTCGCCGGTGAACTTGACGCCGCGGTCTTCCAGCTCGTGGCGCAGGCCGCCCCAGTCGCCGGTCATGGTGGATCGTTCAAGCAGGCCTTCTTCGGCCAGCACAGGCAGGGACGCGACGCACAGCAGAAGGCCGGGCGTGATGCGGAGGGAGTTGCGCATGGAAATCCTGAACGTGAAGCGAATAAAAAAAGGCGCGGTGGTAGTGCCGCGCCGGAAGGAGGCGCCCGCGCGGGCGGGCGCGATGGGATCGTTACTGGCCGGCGGCTTTTGCGTTGTCAGGCAGTGCGTAGGCCATCACGTAGTCGCCGCGGTCGGTGGACTGGCGTGCGCCGCCGGCGGTGATGACGATGAACTGCCTGCCGGTCTTCGGTGACACGTAGGTCATCGGGCCGCCCTGGCTGCCGACGGGCAGGCGGGCCTTCCAGATTTCCTCGCCGTTACCGCTGTCGTAGGCGCGCAGGTAGAAGTCCTGGGTGCCGGCGATGAATACCAGGCCGCCCTGGGTGGACAGGGTGCCGCCGAGGGTCGGCAGGCCGATGGGGATCGGCAGGTGCATGCGGATGCCCAGCGGGCCGGTGTCTTCCACGGTGCCCACCGGTACCTGCCAGGCGACCTGGCGGGTCTTCATGTCGATGGCGGTAAGTGTGCCGAACGGCGGCGCCTGGCAGGGAATGCCGGCTACCGAGAGGAAGCGGTTCTTGTTCACCGCGTAGGGCGTGCCCTTGAGCGGTACGGCGCCCATGCCGGTGTTCAGTGCTTCGCCGCCGCCTGCTGCCGCGCCCTTGTTGGCCGAGGGGATCATCTGGATCCACAGGCCCAGGCGCATGTCGTTGACGAAGATGAAGCCGTGCACCGGGTCGGTGGAGAGGCTGCCCCAGTTCATGCCGCCCAGGGAGCCTGGGAAGCTCAGCGAAAGGTCGGTGCCCGGCGCGGTGTACAAGCCGTCGTAGCGCATCTTCTTGAAGTCGATACGGCACAGCAGTTGGTCATAGGGCGTGGCGCCCCACATGTCCGACTCGGTGAGGGTTTGCGCGCCAATCTGCGGCATGCCGACGGATTTCGGCTGGGTCGGCGAGTAGGGCTCATTGGGGATGTTGCCCGGCTTGACCGGTACATCCTTCACCTCGGTGAGCGGTTTGCCGGTGGCGCGGTCGAGCACGTAGATCTGCCCGGCCTTGGTGCCGATCACCACGGCGGGCACGCTCTTGCCGTCGGCCATGGGGAAGTCCACCAGGCTCGGCTGCATCGGCAGGTCGAAGTCCCAGAGGTCGTTGTGCACGGTCTGGTAGACCCACTTCTGCGCACCGGTGGTGGCGTCCAGTGCGAGGACGGAAGCGCCATAGGTGTGATCGAGCCTGGTGCGCTCCACACCATAGATGTCGGTGGAGGAGCTGCCCATGGGCAGGAAGACGGTGTTCATCGCCGGGTCGTAGGACATCGGCGCCCAGCTGTTGGGGGTGCTGCGCACGTAGGTCTTGCCGTCCGCCGGGGCCTGCTTGTCTTCCGGGTTGCCTGGGTCGAAGGCCCAGCGCATGGCGCCAGTGATCACGTCGAAGCCACGGATCACGCCGCCGGGCATGTCGGTCTGGACGTTGTCCGCGACACGGCCGCCCACCACCACGGTGGTGCCGGCCATGAGCGGGGCGGAGGAGAGCTGGTAGTAGGAATCGGGCACATCACCCAGACCCGCCTTCAGGTCCACCTGGCCGTTGTTGCCGAAGCCCTGGCAGAACTCGCCGGTGTCGGCGTCGACGGCGATCAGGCGCGCGTCGATGGTGTTGGTCAGCAAGCGACGCTGGCAGTTGGCGCCGGCCGGCACGCTGGCGGCGATGACCTGCGAGCTGTTGGGTTGGGTCGGCTGGGCGAGTTCTTTGGTGGCATCGAAATAGGCCATGCCACGGCAACGCTGCCAGACCTTGGACTGGGCGTTGATCGCGTTCTTCCACAACTCCTTGCCGGTGTCCGCGTCGAGAGCGATCAGGTTGTTGTGCGGGGTGCAGATGAACACCTTGTCGCCGACCTGCAACGGTGTCAGCTGGTCTTCCGCGCCGTTGCCGTCGCTGATCGCGACGTCGCCGGTGCGATAGGTCCAGGCCACCTTGAGCTTGTCGACGTTGCTGCGGTTGATCTGGTCCAGCGCGGCGAAGCGGCTGCCGCCTTCGGTGTTGCCGTAGTGGGCCCAGTCCTTCTGCGCATGGGCCGGGTCAACCGGCGTCAGCCCGGGACCGCTGCCGGTGGGGGCAACACTGGGGTGGGCGACGAACATGTTACCGGCGGCAATCGCCACCAGCACCGCCAGTACGCCGGCGATGCCGTACGCACCGCGGCCAGCCTCGCGCCCGGCGGAGCGCGCCAGCAGCGGATAGACCATCGCGACGACCACGCCGATGGCGCTGAACATGAACAGCCGCGAGAACAGCGGCCAGAACACCAGGCCGGTGTCGGCCACGGCCCATATCGCCGTAGCGACCAGGAAGACGGCAAACAGCCAGGCGCCGGCGGGCTTTCGCAGCGCGATCAGCAGGCCGGAAACGGCCATCGCAAGGCCGCCGATGAGGAAATACCAGGAGCCGCCAAGGCTGACCAGGCGGATGCCGCCGGCGGCCAGGGCAAGGCCGAGGAGGGAGATGATCACGCCCAGGCCGGTGAGGATGAAAGTGCTCGCGCCGGAGGCGCGCTGTACCGATTTCATACAGAGGGTTCTCGCTGTGGAATTCGGTGATTATACGCTTAGCATGCTAATTAACTAGATAGTACAATCGTCGAAGATGCGCCTTTGGTCAAAAAGCCAGGACGAATGAAATAGCCTTTTGCATGCTCGATCACTTGCAATATTCCGACCCACGAAAGCCCTGTGCAGCGGCTGCCGAGACTGGCAGCATCGCTGCTCGGTCCTACAGAAGAATCCTAGTCGCCGTGCCTGCCAATCGTTCTGTCGTACCTGCCCAATTCAAATTGCTGCCGTTGCTGATCTGCGGTGTCGCCCACGGCCAACTGGCTCGTGCTGAAGCCACGGAAACAGACAGTGAGGCGCTGCTTGCGCCCATGGTGGTGACGGGCGCCTATGCGCCGGTGTCGAGCTTCGACCTGCCGTTCTCCATCGACACCGTGCAGCAACCGCAGCTCAGCGATGGCCAACTCGGCGTCAATGCTTCGGAAGTACTGCAGCGCGTACCCGGCCTGGTGGTGCAGAACCGCCAGAACTATGCCCAGGACCTGCAGATATCCTCCCGTGGCTACGGCGCGCGCTCGGCCTTCGGCATTCGTGGGCTGAAGCTGCTCAGTGACGGCATACCGGCCAGCACACCGGACGGCCAGGGCCAGGCAGCCACGCTGAACCTCGACGTCGCGGACCGCATCGAAGTGCTGCGCGGCCCGGCCTCGACGCTTTATGGCAGCAACAGCGGCGGGGTGATCCAGATGTTCTCCCGCGACGGCTACGGCCCGCCGAAGGTCGGCGCGGAAACTACCTTCGGCAGCGACGGCTTCAACAAGAACCACCTCTATGCCGAGGGCGGCACCGACCAGGCAGGCTTCCTGCTCGACGCCTCGCGCATGGACACCGACGGCTACCGCGACCACAGCGCCGCGCGCCGCGACCAGACCTTCGCCAAGCTCAACTTCAAGCCCGACGAAGACAGCCGCCTGGCGCTGATCTACAGCAGCCTGGAGCAGAATGGCACGCAGGACCCGCTCGGCCAGACCTGGGACGCCTACCAGCATGACCCGCGCTCCGTGGCCTCCGTCGCCGAGACCTACAACACGCGCAAGAGCATCGACCACCAGCAATTGGGCATGAACTACGAGCGCTACTTCGGCGATGCGACCTTGCAGTTCAACCTCTACGCCGGCCAGCGCAGCGTGGTGCAGTACCTGTCGATCCCCAGGACCGTTGCCTCCAACTCCCAGCGCGGCGGTGGTGTGGTGGACTTCGACCGTGAATTTCACGGTGGCACCCTGCGCTGGATCCAGCCGGTGCACGGCGTGCCGGGTGAGCTGACCGTCACCACCGGGGTGGATTACGACCGCAGCGAGGATGACCGCAAGGGCTTCCAGAACTTCAGCGGCGACCAGCTCGGTGTGAAGGGTGAGATGCGGCGCAACGAGAACGACATCGCCACCAGCCTCGACCCTTACGTGCAGGCGCGCTGGGCGCTGGGCAACTGGACTTTCGACGCCGGCCTGCGGCACAGCAGCATGAAGATGGAAGTCGACGACCACTACCTGAGCAACGGCGACTCCAGCGGCTCGAAGACGTACCGACAGAACAACCCGTCGCTCTCGGTGATGTATGCCTTCACCCCAAACCTGCACGGCTACGTCAGCGCCGGAAAGGGTTTCGAAACCCCGACCCAGGCCGAGATGGCCTACGCGCCGGGCCTGACGGAAAGCTTCAACTTCGGTCTTGATCCCGCCACCAGCACGCAATACGAAGTTGGCCTGAAGGCCAAGGTCGCCGGCAACACGCGGGTCAATGCAGCGATCTTCGAGATCCGCACCGACGACGAGATCGTCGTCGCCAGCTCCAGCGGCGGTCGCACCAGCTATCAGAACGCCGGCAAGACCCTGCGCCGGGGCTTCGAGCTGGGCGTGCAGAGCGACCTGTCCGAACACTGGCAGGCCAACCTGGCCTACACCCGCCTGGACGCCACCTACGACGAGGACTTCGTCGAGAGCGGCAGTACCATCGAGAAGGGCAACCACCTGCCCGGCGTGCCCGGCAGCAGCCTGTTCGGCGAACTGGTGTGGAAGCCGCAGGATGGCATCAGCATGGGCTTCGAAGGCCAGTACCGCAGCAAGGTCTATGTCGAGGACAGCAACGAGGACAAACCGGCGCCCAGCTACGCGGTGTTCAACTGGCGCACTCGGTTCGAGCAGCACCTGGGGCCCTGGACCTTCCACCAACTGGTGCGCCTGGACAATCTGCTGGACCGCCAGTATGTCGGCTCGGTGATCGTCGGCGACAGCAACGGGCGCTACTACGAGGCGGCGCCGGGGCGTTCGTGGTATGCGGGGGCGGGGCTGGAATACCGGTTCGAGTGATCCGGTGGTGAGGGCGGTTCGCGAGCAAGCTCGCTCCTACGAAGAACTACAAGCCCACCGTAGGAGCGAGCTTGCTCGCGAACCGGTCACTGCCAACGCCGGTCATCGCCCGCGGGGCACCATAACCGCTCCGAATCCTCTATCCTCGCGAGTTTTTAATCGAGCGGGACGTGCGTGTGATGGGCAAATGGGCAATTGGCGCATTGTTGATGTGTGTGGCGGGCATGGCCTCGGCGGCTGACCCGCTGTTCGGCAAGTACAACTACGGTGCGGCGCAGAAAGGTTTCGGCAAGCCGCAGGGCTTCGAGGAATGCCTGCAGCCCATGGGCGTTACCGCTCGTTGCAAGGGCAACGTGGACTACGCCGGTACTCGCTTCCGCCTGGCGCTGACCTTCGACAAGCAGAAACTGGTCGAAGCGGTGCTGTACAGCGCGTATGACGACGCCGCGTACCGCCGAGTGCTGCAGGAAGTGGCCAAGCGCTTCATGCTGGTCGCCATCGCCGACGACAAGAGTGTGGTCGACGTGCTGGCGCACACACTGAACCCCAACCGTACCCAGGCCGACGCCAAGGCCATCGGCGACTTCGAGACCCATGCGCTGCGCAGCGGCATGATCACCTACCGTCTCTACGAGCAGCTCGACAAGTACATCAAGCCCGGCCTGGATGCGCGTCAGGTGCTGGCGACCGTACCGGCGAACATTCGAGTGGCCGAGGTCACGGTCAAGCACGGCAAGTCCGAGAACTGGCTGATCGTGAAATTCGCCAAACCGGGCCTCGCGCCGAAGAAAACCAAAGGCTGAGGCCCAGCGTCCTGCAGGCGCGCCTCATGTTCGCCACTGACGAAACTGGGGTGGCCGCGGAACTGCACGTACCTGCCTGCGCGGAGGGCTTTCGCGGATAACGTCCGCTCGTGCAGATCCCCGAGCAGCACGTTCCCAGTAGGAGCGAGCTTGCTCGCGAATGGTCGCCGTGCCGTGCCGTGCGGTTCGCGAGCAAGGACCAGGCGTCCCCCTCGGTCCTACAAAGCGCTGGCACGTGCGGTGACCGCCGCCGCGGAGGAGCAGGGAGCGAGACGAGCCCATCACGGACGAAGTTCGCTCCCAGGCGAGGGAAAACGCCGGAGTCGGCCTGTCGATGCAGCCGATACGTTAAGATCCGAGGCTTTCCCAGCGTTCCACCCGGAGAACGATCCATGGAAGACCTCAACACCCTCTATTACTTCACCCAGGTGGTGGAGCAGGGTGGCTTTGCCGCGGCCGGCCGTGCGTTGGACATCCCCAAGTCCAAGCTCAGCCGGCGCATCGCCCAGTTGGAGGAGCGCCTGGGGGTGCGTCTGCTGCATCGCACCAGCCGGCACTGCTCGCTGACCGAGATCGGCCAGGAGTACTACCAGCGCTGCGTGGCGATGCGCATCGAGGCGGAAGGGGCTTCCGAGGTGATTGAACGCAACCGCGCCGAGCCGCGCGGACTGGTGCGGCTGGCGTGTCCGACGACGCTGCTCAACTCCTGGGTCGGACCGATGCTGACGCGCTACATGCTCAAGTACCCGCTGGTGGAGCTGTTCATCGAAAGCACCAACCGCCGCATCGACCTGCTCCACGAGGGCTTCGACATCGCCCTGCGGGTGCGTTTCCCGCCGCTGGAAAACACCGACATGGTGATGAAGGTGCTGGCCAACAGTACCCAGTGCCTGGTGGGCAGCCCGGCGCTGCTCGAGCGCATGGCGGGCGGCAGCTCGCCCATGGGCCTGGCGCAACTGCCCAGCCTGCACTGGGGCGGCATGCAGCGGGAGTATCAGTGGGAGCTGTTCAACGAGGAGGGCGAGCGCCTGCTGATCTCGCACAAGCCGCGCATGGTCACCGATGACCTGCTGGCCCTGCGCAACGCTGTGCTGGCCGGTGTCGGTATCGCCCACGTGCCCCGCGTGGCGGTGCGCGAGGACCTCGCTGCGGGCAGGGTGGTGGAGTTGCTACCAGGCTGGTCGCCCAAATGCGGCATCGTCCATGCGATCTTCCCGTCGCGCCGCGGCTTGTTGCCGTCGGTGCGCACACTGATCGACTTCCTCGCCGAGGAATTCAGCAACAGCGATATGGCCTGAAGCCCCCCGTCGGCGGACAGCGTTGCGTATTGCGCATCGCTGTGTTGCCGGCCCGACCGATTCTGCCCGGAAGGTTGCCGGCTTAGTCTGGCGCCACTGTTTTCCCGCTCAAGGATTGGTCATGAACTCCGCTTCGACTACTCACACGACCGCGCCCGCGCAGTCGACCCTCTCCTCGGCCATGGTCGCGCTGCTCGCGTTCTGCTGTGGCGCCGTGGTCGCCAACCTCTACTACGCGCAACCCATCGTCGAGCTGATCGCCCCGGCTATCGGCCTCTCCACCCAGCACGCCAGCCTGATCGTCTCGCTGACCCAGTTCGGCTACGCCATCGGCCTGCTGTTCCTGGTGCCGTTGGCGGACTTGCTGGAGAACCGCAAGCTGGTGATCGGTTTCACCCTGGCTGTGGCTCTGTGCCTGGCCGGCGCCGGGCTGGCGAATGCGCCATCAGTGCTGCTGGCCTGCGCCCTGCTGATCGGCCTGACCTCCGTGGCGGTGCAGATTCTCGTGCCGCTGGCCGCGCACCTGGCGCCGGAGGAGGCCCGGGGTCGGGTGGTGGGCAACATCATGGGCGGCCTGCTGCTGGGCATCCTGCTGTCGCGACCGGTGTCGAGCCTGGTGGCAGAGGTCTTCGGCTGGCGCGGGGTGTTCCTTGCTGCGTCGGTACTGATGCTGTTGATCGCCCTGGTGATGGCGATAGCGCTGCCGCGCCGCCTGCCGGCGCACAGCGCCACCTATCCGCAACTGATCGGTTCGGTGTTCTCGCTGGCCCGGCGCTACGCCGTGCTGCGCGAACGCGCGCTCTATCAGGGGTTGCTGTTCGCCGCGTTCAGCGCGTTCTGGACCATCGCGCCCATCGAGCTGATTCGTCACCACGGCTTCAGCCAGACCCAGGTCGCGCTATTTGCCCTGGTTGGTGCCGTGGGCGCCGTGGCCGCGCCCATCGCCGGGCGGCTGGCGGATGCAGGTCACACGTTCAAGGGCACTCTGGTGGCGTTGCTGCTGGCGCCATTCGCCTTGTTGCTTGGGGCGCTGCCCGGTGCCGGATTCTTCTGGCTCGTGGTCTGTGCTGTGCTGCTGGATTTCGCCGTGCAGCTGAACATGGTGCTCGGCCAGCGCGAGGTGTACGCCCTCGACCCGCATAGCCGTGCACGCCTGAATGCGGTGTACATGACCAGCATCTTCGTCGGTGGCGCGCTCGGTTCGCTGGTCTCCAGCCCGCTGTACGAAACCATCAGCTGGACGCCGTTCGCCATTGGCATGGCCGTCGTTCCGGCGGTCGCCACCTTGCTCTTCCTGCTCCGCGGCGAGAGCCACGCCTGAGAGCACAGGCGTGCAAGGCGAAGGCGGGGGCGATTGGGTAAACTCCGGGATTTCCCGCTCCCGGAGTCCCGCCATGGACAAACTGCAGGCCCTGTCGATGTTCGTCGAGACCGTCCGTTGCGGCGGCTACTCGGCCGCGGCCCGCAAGCTGGGTGTGGCGACATCCTCGGTGACCCGCCAGGTGGCGGCGCTGGAAGCGGAACTGGGTGCCACGCTGCTCAATCGCACGACCCGTCACAGCAGCCCGACCCTGGCCGGGCAGGCCTACTATGACAAGGCCGTGGCAATCATCGAGGCGCTGGTGGAGGCCGACGGCCTGGTCAGTGATCGCGGCAGCGAGGCAAAAGGGCGGCTGCGGGTGAGCGTACCGGTGGAGTTCGGCCGGCGTGTTATCGCCCCGCACCTGGGGCGCCTGCTGGCGCGGTGCCCGGAACTGGAGATCAGCCTGTCGCTGAACGACCAGCTCGTCGACCTCCCCAAACAGCAGATTGAC
The DNA here is from genome assembly GCF_048068295.1 of Pseudomonas sp. NY15435. NCBI lineage: Bacteria > Pseudomonadati > Pseudomonadota > Gammaproteobacteria > Pseudomonadales > Pseudomonadaceae > Pseudomonas > Pseudomonas sp. NY15435. Next base: position 166,689 of record NZ_JBLUQA010000012.1, on the reverse strand, counting down.
CTGTCCGTGCGCCTGGGAACGACGCTGATCAGCGATGACATCATCAGCCGGCCCATCGGCCAGTTCGATCGCTGGCTGGTGGCGAGCCCCGACTACCTGCGGGTTGCGGGCACGCCCCGGCATCCGCTGGAACTCATGGAGCATTCGTGCCTGCGCTTCGACTACGGCGGCCCGCACGCGACCTGGTCCTGCAGTGACGGCGAGGAAACCTGGGCTTTGAATGTGCAGGGGCGGCTGCAGAGCAACAATGCCGACGTTCTCCGGGAAACTGCCCTGGCCGGCGGCGGTATCGCATTGCTATCCGACTGGCTGGTCGCCGAGGACGTGCGCAGTGGCCGGCTGATGCGGCTGCTGCCGGACTACAAGACCTACCCCGGCAGCACGGTGAGCAGCATCAACGCGCTGTACCCGCCGAGCCTGCGCGACTCCAGCCGCATCCGCGTGTTCGTTGCGTTCCTCGAGGAAATCCTCGCGGCTCAGTGAGCGTCCGCACTGGGCTGCGTGGGCGGAGCGATCTTGCGCATCAGCGGCACCAGCAGCAGTGTCACCGCAAAGCAAGCGCCCACCAGCAGGAAGGCGTCGGCAAAGGTCAGCGTCTGGGCCTCGCGCCAGGTCAGGTCCCACAGGTGCTTGAGCGCCTGCTGGCTCGGCTCGCCGTTGAAAGCCATGGACGGTGCGAGCCATTGGTTGAGCGCTTCGTTGCTGCTGTTCAGGTGCTCCGCCAGGCGCAAAAAGTGCAGGTTGGCGCGGTCGTTGACTACCGTGGCGCAGGCGGCGATGCCGATGGCGCCACCCAGATTGCGCATCAGGTTGAACAGCCCGGAAGCCAGCTTCAGGCGATCCGGCGGCAATGAGCCGAGGGCGAGCGTCACCGTGGGTGCCACACAGAACTGCTGGGCCATGCCGCGCAGGGCCTGCGGGAACATCAGCTGTGCTGCGCCCCAGTCGTGGGTCAGCGGGGCGAACTCATACATCGACAGGGTGAACATCACCATGCCCAGCAGCAGGATCCAGCGCAGGTCGACGCGACGGGCGAGGGCGGCATAGAGCGGGATGCTCATGATCTGGAAGATGCCGGTGGAGAAAATCGCCAGGCCAATGTCCAGCGCGCCGTAGCCCCGCACGCGGCCAAGAAACAGCGGGGTCAGGTAGATGGTGGCGAAGATGCCGATGCCGGTGACGAAGCTGAACAGGCAGCCGAGGGCGAAGTTACGCTCCTTCAGTGCGCGCAGGTCGACGATGGGGTGCGTGGCGGTCAGGCTGCGGTAGATGAAGGCGACGCCGCACAGGCCGGAAATCCATGCAGTGGCGACGATGGTGTCGTCGCTGAACCAGTTCCAGCGCGGGCCTTCTTCCATGGTGTATTCCAGGCAGCCGAGGAACAGCGCCATCAGGAGAATGGCCGGGTAGTCCGCGCCCTTGAGCAGCGACAGGTCGGGCTTGTCGATGCGCACCATGATCGGCACCACGATGGCGACGAACAGCCCCGGTACCAGATTGATGTAGAACAGCCAGGGCCAGGAGGAGATGTCGGTGATCCAGCCGCCGACCACCGGCCCGAGCGTCGGTGCCAGGGAGGCAATGGCGCCGATGGTGGCGGCGACGATCACCCGTTGCTTGCCGTCGAAGTAGAGGAAGCCGGTGGTGAACACCATGGGAATCATCGAACCGCCCAGGAAGCCCTGCAGCGCACGAAAGGCAATCATGCTCTGGATGTTCCAGGCCATCGCGCAGAGCAGGCTGGTGAGGGTGAAGCCCAGCGCCGAGGCGGCGAACAGCCAGCGCGTGGACATGACCTTGGACAGCCAGCCGGAAAGCGGGATGACGATGATCTCGGCGATCAGGTAGCTGGTCTGCACCCACGCCAGTTCATCTGCGCCGGCGGACAGCCCGCCGCCGATGTCGCGCAGCGAGGCGGAGACGATCTGGATGTCCAGCAGGGCGATGAACATCCCCAGGCACATGCAGGCGAAGGAGATGACCTTGCGGCCGGTGGAGAGGCTCTCCACCGCCACCACCTCGCTGCTCCAGAAGCTCACGGCCGGCTGCTCTGAGCGACACGTTGATCGGCGTCGCCGTGGTCATGGGCACGAGTGTCCACCTCCACCAGCACGGAAAGGCCGGGGCGAAGGTTGCCGAGACGACCGTCGGCGTCGTCCAGGTGCACGCGCACCGGTACGCGCTGGACGATCTTGGTGAAGTTGCCGGTGGCGTTCTCCGGCGGGAGGATGCTGAATTGCGCGCCGGTGGCCGGTGCCAGGCTGTCCAGGTGGCCGTGGAAGACCTTGCCGGGGAGGATGTCGGCCTCGATGGTCACGGCCTGGCCAGGCTGCATGCGCGCCAGTTGATCCTCCTTGAAGTTGGCGTCCACCCACAGGCCCTGTGCGGGGACCACGGCCAGCAGCTGGGTGCCGGCGGCCACATAGCTGCCGACGCGGGCGCGGCGATTGCCGATATAGCCGTCCACCGGGGCGCGCAGCTCGGTGTAGCTCAGGTCAAGGCGTGCCAGGTCGCGGGCGGCCACGGCCTGCTCCAGCGCGGCCTCGGCCTGCTGACGCTGGCTCTGGATTACATCGAGCTGGCGGCGCGCGGCCAGCAGGCTGGCGCGGGCCTTGTCACTGTTGGCGCGGGCGGATTTGAAGCTGGCGTCGGCACGTTGCGCGGCCTCCACCGACACGGCATTGGTGCGCACCAGCGTGGCGTAGCGGTGCTGGTCATCGCGGGTGCGTACTTCCTCGGCGGCCGTGGCGTCGATCTCTGCCTGGCTCTGGCGTATCAGCGCATCCTGCAACGAAGCCTGGGCATCGACGTTGGTCAGCGCCGCTTCTTCGGCGTGCACCGCGCCTTCGGCCTTGGCCAGCGCAGCGCGGTAGTCGCGGTCGTCGATGCGCGCCAGCAGGTCGCCGGCGCGTACCAGTTGGTTGTCGCTCACCTTCAGCTCGGCGATATAGCCGGCTACGCGCGGGCTGATCACCGTCACGTCTCCGCCGACGTAGGCGTCGTCGGTCTTTTCCAGGAAGCGCCCGTCGAGCCACCAGTGCCCGGCGTAGGCGCCGGCGCCGAGGATGGCTGTAGCGGCGACGGCCAGCTTGAGGCCCTTGCGCGATTTCGGTTTGGCCGTGTCGACGGCTGGCGTGGCGGGGAGGGTGACGGACTGGTTCATGGCGGCCTCGCTCAGGCGTGATCGACTTGGGGCATGTGGACGGGGACGAGGTGGTCGCCCTCGCGACGATGGATCTGGTGGTGTGGGCCGATGGCTTCGCCGCTGTCGGCGTCCACCAGCGCGATGCGCACCGCGCGGCCGCTACGGGTGTCCACCAGCTCAGCGGCACTGGCCATGGCGGCGTGGCGCTTGCCCCACTGCAGCAGGGTCAGCAGCACCGGGCGCAGGTCACGGCCACGCTCGGTAAGCAGGTATTCGTAGCGCGGCGGGTGGTCGTTGTACTGGCTGCGCTGCAGCAGGCCGCTTTCCACCAGCGCGCGCAGACGGCGGGTGAGCACGTTGCTGGCGATGCCCAATCGTGCGAGGAACTGGTCGAAGCGGGTGGAGCCGTAAAAGGCTTCGCGCAGGATCAGCACGTTCCAGCTGTCGCCGATCAGGTCCAGCGCCTGAGCCACGGGGCAGGGCAAGTGTTCGAAGGTGGATCTGCGCATGGCTGCCCCTCTTTGGATTAGCGTCATCATCTAATAAGGCCGCCTTGCCACGGGCCTGAGGGAGCAACAGGCAAGGGCGACCGAAAAGATTACGGTTGTAATCTAATGCGGTCGCTTGCTTTGCGCAAGTGACTCGTCGAGAGGGAAAACGCGGAGGGGATAAACGGCGTGGCGGGGAGATTTTCCAAAGCCGGCAGGGGTTGCCCGATCCTGCGAAAGTTGCTGGGCAAGTTCGGGAAAAGTTGTCGTGGCAATAACTTTCCATGAACTGGAAAGTGGGTAGGTAAATTATCTGGAAGTGGTCTGGAACGTTTGTTCCACAACATTTGCGCGCGCAAAAAAAAGGCCGCCTGGGGAGGCGGCCAAACCAAAGGATGATGAAGTGGAGCAATCCTCCGGACGCTCTGGAGCGGGCATCCGGGACTCATGTTCTTCATCGGGGCGCAAGCTTAATGGCGATAGCGGCAAATGCTGAATCATTCGTCTCGATATCAACTATCGACAAGGCTGGTTGGAGGGCAAAGCGGCGGATTGTTATTTCTTCGCGGGCTCCGTCAGTGGCGGGGAAACATAAGAAATTTATTCGCATTACAAACGATAGACCTGCCAAGACAAGACCAACAAAGGGGTAGCAGATGTCCACGTTCCGACTCTCATGGCTCGGTGCCTGTGTCAGTGCATCGATCATCGGTATGCCGTTCCAACTGGCGCACGCCGCCGTCGTTTCCGATCAGTCCGAAGCCACCGGCTTCATCGAAGGCAGCACCGCTTCGCTGCTGCTGCGCAACTACTACTACAACAGCGACCGCAAGTCCGGAGACCGTGACCGCAAGGACTGGACTCAGGGTTTCACGCTGAACTACAGCTCCGGCTTCACTCAGGGCACCGTCGGTTTCGGCGTGGAGGCCTTCGGCAACTGGGGGATTCGCCTGGATGGCGGCGCTGGCACCTCCGGCACCGGCAACCTGCCAGTGCGTGACGATGATTCGCCGGAAAGCGAATACGGCCGGGCCGGGGGCGCCGTGAAGCTGCGCGTCTCCAAAACCGAGCTGCGCTGGGGCGATCTGCAGCCCACCGCTCCGGTGTTCGCCGCCGGCGGCACCCGCCTGTTCCCGCAGACGGCCACCGGCTTCAACGTGCTCAGCAGCGAGATCGAGGGGCTGGACCTGGACGGCGGCCACTTCACCGGCGGCAATGGCCCGGTGACCACCAATGGCGATCATGGCATCTGGGCCTCCTACGCCAACGTCGAGGCCAGCAGCATCGACTACGTGGGCGGCAAGTACGCGGTGAACGACACACTGAACTTCTCGCTCTATGCCTCCAAGCTCGAGGACGTGTGGCGCCAGTACTACGGCAACGCCAACTACACGCTGCCGCTGGCGGACGACCAGTCGCTGAACTTCGACTTCAACATTTACCGCACCAACGACGACGGAAGCGCCAAGGCCGGCGAGATCAGCAACACCACCTGGTCCGCCGCCGCCGCGTACACCTTCCTCACCGCCCACACCCTGACGCTGGCTTATCAGAAGGTCCACGGCGACACGCCATTCGACTACGTGGCGTTCGGCGTCAACGGCCCCGGCGACACCGGCGACTCGATCTTCCTCGCCAACTCCATCCAGTACTCGGACTTCAACGGCCCGGAAGAGAAGTCCTGGCAACTGCGCTATGACCTGGCGATGGCGACCTATGGCATTCCCGGCCTGAGCTTCATGGCCCGCTACGTCAATGGTCACGGCATCGACGGAACGAAAATGGCTGCCGACAGCCAGTACCGCGGCTATGGCTACGGTGAGGACGGCAAGCACCATGAAACCAACCTGGAAGCCAAGTACGTGGTGCAGTCCGGGCCGGCGAAGGACCTGTCCTTCCGTCTGCGCGAGGCGATCCACCGTGGCAATGCCGACCAGGTCGAGGGTGACGTCAACGAGTTCCGCCTGATCGTCGACTACCCGTTGTCCATCCTCTAACGCCAACGCAGCACCTGGCTGGGTGCTGCCCTGGGGGCTCTTCGTAGGAGCGAGCTTGCTCGCGAATGGATTGCCCGGCCGCTCCGGCGTCAAGCGGTTCGCGAGCAAGCTCGCTCCTACAGGATTCGACGTCACGCGCAGATATTCCCGGTTTGCAGGGCGGTCTTCTGCGAACCTGGAGCGCGGGCGGGGCGCTACAATCGGCGCTCCGTCCCCGTCCCGCGAGAAGAGTCGATGTCCGAAGAAGAGCGCCGCACGCAACTGATCGATGGCCCGGTGGGCAAGCTGCAATTGCTGATCGACCGGCCAGGCGTGCCGCCCAAGGGCATCGCCCTGATCAGTCATCCGCAGCCGCTGCTCGGCGGCAGCCCGAAGCACCGCGTGCCGCTGACCCTGTCGCGCAAGCTGTGCAGTGCCGGCTGGCTGACCGTGCGGCCGAGCTTCCGTGGCGTGGAGGGCAGCGAGGGCGAGTACGCCGAAGGCATCGGCGAGGCGCAGGACATGCTGGCGGTGATCGCGCACCTGCGTAACGAGTATCCCTGCCTGCCGTTGGCGCTGGTGGGCTTTTCCTTCGGCGCCTATGTGTTCGCCCGTGTGGCCAGCGAGTTGTCACCGCCGGCAGATGCCCTGGTGCTGATGGGCTTGCCGGTGGGCACGGTTCCCGGCGGCCGCGACTACCAGGCGCAAGCGGTGCCGGCCGAGTGCCTGCTGCTGCATGGCGAGGCGGATGAGATGGCGCCGCTGGCCAATCTGCTGGCTTGGGCGCGCCCGCAGCAGCGCGAAGTGCTGCTTTACGCCGGCGCCGACCACTTCTTCAAGGGTTGCCTGGAGCGTGCCGTGGAACGCGTGCTGGAGCACCTGTCCCGCGCGATCAACTGAGCGCCTGCCGCCCTAGTTCACGCAGATACGACCAGGGGTAGATGCCGCGGTCGTGGCCATCGTCGAACACCAGTTGCACGCCATAGCCCTGCAGGTTGAGTTCCTGCAGGGCGACTCCGGCCGCGACCAGGTCGATACGTCCCTGAAGACGCGCGGCCCGGCACTGCGAGCAAGGGCAGGCGCCGCGCAGGCGGGCGAAGGCGATGCACTGCTCGACGCCGTCGTCCCAGCGGATGCGCAGCTGACCCTCTGTGCTGGAGCGATGCAGCGCGACCGGCGTGTTCATGTGTTCTGCCCGAGTTGAGCGAGGGCGATGCGCACGGCCTTGCGGACTTCCGGGTCGCCGTCGTGCTCGGCATTGCGCAGGGCTTCGATGGCGTCGCCATTACCGAGCTCACCCAGTGCCAGCGCCGCCTCCTTGCGCAGGTTGCTGATGCTATGGCTGAGCACGACCTTCAGGCCTTCCAGCGCCGGCAGATAGCGCAGCTTGCCCAGCGAGCGGGCGGCACGCAGGCGCACCTGCCAGAAGTCGTCCTCCAGCGCCTGCACCAGCGCCTCGCCGGCTTCGGGCAGGGCGAGCTTGCCGAGAGTGCCGGCCGCTTCCTCGCGGACCTGCCAGGCGGAATCGGCCAGTGCGGCCTGCAGGGCCGGCAGCACGCTGGCGTCGATGGCCAGGCCGAGCGCGCCGGCGGCGGCGCGGCGGACTTCGGCGTCCGGGTCGTCGCGGGTCAGGCGCGCCAGGTGCGGCAGGGCGTCGCTGCGCTTGAGCCAGCCGAGGATGCCCACGGCTTCACGGCGTACGCCGGCGTCGGTGTCTACCAGTGCGTTGAGCGCAGGCTCGGCAGCCTCTTCCAGGCGCAGCTCGCGCAGGGCCCGCAAGGCGCTACGGCGCACGAAGGTATCGGCGTGAGTTGCCCAGGGAAGCAGGCGCACCCCAGCTTCGGCGGTCTTCAGCTCGCTCAGGCTCTGGGCGGCGGCTGCGCGAACGTCGTCGTCGCTGTCGGCCAGGGCCTGGCAGAGGGCGTCCACCACCTCGGGTTCTTCCCAGGCTTCCAGCAGGCGTGCGGCTTCGGCGCGGACGTTGGCGGCTTCGTCACCGGTCAGGGCCGCAGCGAGCCAGGGCAGGCCATCGGGATCTTCCAGGTCGGCCAGTTCGATCAGGGCGATGCGGCGCACGCCGGCGTCGGCATCCTGCAGGCGCGGTTGCAGGTCGAGAATGTCGGGGTTGTCGGTGCTGATGTGGTAAGAGGGGTTGAAGGCAGTCATATGGCGAATCGCGGTATCCGTTGAGGAGTGGGCAGGCCCAGGGGCGTCAGGCGCGGCAGCTGGCGGCCGTCTTCGTGGCGCAGCAGTTCCAGGCAGTGGCGCTTGAGCCGGGAGAATTCAGGCGTGGTGAGCAGGTCGGCGTGGCGCGGGCGCGGGAAGTCGAGGCGGATGTCTTCGAGGATGCGTCCGGGGCGCGGGCTCATGACCAGGATGCGGTCGGCGAGGAACAGCGCCTCGTCGATGTCGTGGGTGATGAACAGCACGCTGGTGCGCAGGCGCGTCCAGATCTCCAGCAGCAGTTCCTGCATCATCATCCGTGTCTGCGCATCGAGGGCGCCGAAGGGTTCGTCCATCAGCAGCAGGCGCGGCTGGTTGATCAGCACCCGGGCGATTTCCACGCGTTGCTGCATGCCGCCGGAGAGCTGCGCTGGCCAGCGCTCCGCGAAGCCGCTCAGGCCCACCAGCTGGAGCATCTCGTCGGCCTGGCGATGGCGCTCTGCGCGGGGCACGCCGCGCATCTTCAGGCCGAAGGCGACGTTGTCACGCACCCGCCGCCAGGGCAGCAGGGTGTGGTGCTGGAAGACCATGCCGCGTTCCGGCGATGGGCCGGCGACAGAGCTGCCGTCCACCTCCAGCTTGCCAGCGCTGGGCGCCAGATGCCCGGCCAGTGCGCCAAGCAGGGTGGACTTGCCGCAGCCGGACGGGCCGAGCACGCAGACGAATTCGCCCGGCTCGACGGAGAAACTCAGGGACTGCACGGCTTCGAAGGCGTCGCGGCCGCTACCCAGGTGGATCGACAGGCCATCGACGCGCACGCGCCCCGGCGCGCTGGCGGGCAGGGTCATGGCTTGCCTCCCGCCTGGCGCTGCCAGGGTGTGGCCAGGGCGCCGAGCTGGCGCACCAGCAGGCTGCTGGCCATGCCGAGGACGCCGATCAGCAGCATGCCGACAACGATGTCGGGATAGTTCTGCAAGGTGTAGGACTCCCAGGTGTAGTAGCCGATGCCCCATTGCCCGGAGATCATCTCGGCGGTGACCAGGCAGAACCACGAGGTGCCCATGCCGATCGCCAGGCCGGTGACGATGCTCGGCGCGGCGCCGGGCAGCACCACTTCGCGCAGCAACGCCAGGCGGCCGGCGCCGAGGCTGCGGGCGGAGGCGAGCAGGCGTGGGTCCACCGCTTCCACGCCGTGAATGGTGTTGAGCAGGATGGGGAACAGCGCGCCGGTGAAGGTGATGAAGATCATCGACAGCTCGGAGCTGGGGAACATCAGGATCGCCAGCGGAATCCACGCCACCGCCGGAATCGGTCGCAGCACTTCCAGCGGCGGCAGCAGGCTGTCGCGGGCCCAGCGACCGCGGCCGATGACCAGCCCGAGGAGGATGCCGGCGAAAGCCGCCAGCAGGTAGCCGGCCAGCACGCGCAGCAGGCTGCTGCCCAGGTGGCGGCCGAGCTTGCTCGATTGCGCGAGGTTCCAGGCGGCGTCGAGTACGTCACGCGGGCCGGGCACGTTGGCGAAGGTGACCAGACCGAGGTTCACGTGGCGCGCGCTAAGCATCTGCCAGAGCGCGAGGCAGGCCAGCAGCGAGGCCAGGCGCAGGCTCCAGCGGGTGAGGGTGGTGGTGTTCATCATCGATCTCCGTCGAACCCCGGGGCGCGCGGCACCGGGGTTTCACCTCAGCGACTGGCCACGGCCTGCTGGCTGGCAGCGGCGAAGTCGGCAACATCACCACCGTGCTGGTGGGCGAAGGCGTCGGCCTGTTCGCGCAGCAGGAAGGCGTCCAGCGCACCGTCCTTGCCACGAACGAACCATGCCTGGCTGGCCAGCAGCTTGATGCCGCTGTCGCTGGCCTGGGCGTATACCGCGCGGATGTCCTTGCCCTGTTGCTTGAGCTCGGCGAGCTGGCCGAGGGCTTCCCTGGCGGTCGCGTAGCTGCGCACCTTCGGCTCGCCACGAACCCAGATCTGCGCGACCTTGCGGGTATCGCTGATCGGCTTGTTGGTGAGCACATCGTTACCCAGCAGTGGCTGCTGGGCGTAGTTCTTCAGCGCGGCGTCGTAGTCGGCACCGGAAGCCTTGAACGCGGCGCGGATGTAGCGGTCGTCGACGAACTGCTCGACGTTCAGGCCACGGTCGGCCTTCTTCAGCAGCTTCAGCGTGTCGATGGCGGTGGCCACGGCCTGGCGGTACTCCGGCTTCCAGGTCAGGTCGCGCGTCTGCAGGCCGAGCGGGCCGTGGAACAGGTAGTTCACCTCGGCGGGGATGCCGGCGACCTTTTCGATCAGCTCGCTGTATTTCTCCGGCTCCTTGGCCAGCAGTTGGTTGGCCTCGTAGGTCGCGCGCAGGTAGGCCTCGACGATTTCCGGGTACTGCTGCGCGTAGTCGGCTTCGACCAGCGCGCCGTGGAAGGTCGGTGCCTTGGCCTGCGAGCCGTCGTAGATTTTGCGGGCGATGCCACGGCTTTCGAACAGCTCGGCGAAGGGCACGAAGTCGGCGTGGGCGGCGATCTTGTTGGCTTGCAGCGCAGAACCGGCGACCTCCGGCGGCTGCGCGATGATGGTGACGTCTTTCTCCGGGTCCCAGCCCTGCGCGGCGATGGCCCGCAGCAGCAGGCCGTGGGCTGTGGAGGCGAAAGGTACGGAGATGGTCTGGCCCTTGAGTTCGGCCAGCGACTGCACCTTGGAGGAGGCGGGCACGACTATGCCGTTGCCGCTGCCCTCGATGCTGCCCGAGAGCACGCTGATGAACAGGCTGCGCTTGCCGGCGGCTTCATGGGCGACGCCGTTGAGCGAGCCGGGGAAGTCGGCCATGGCGCCGAAGTCGAGCTTGCCGGCGACCATCTCGTTGGTCAGCGGTGCGCCGCTGGTGAAGTTCTTCCACTGCACGTCGTACTGCGCGTCCTGGTACTTGCCGTCGTGCGGCAGGTACTTGTCGAGCAGGCCGAGTTCGCGGATCAACAGGCCGCCAGCGGCGCAGTTGATGGTGGTGTCCTGGGTGCCGATGGCGACGCGGATGGTCTCGCCGTGTGCGGTGATACTGGCAATGGCGAGCGCGAGGCCGGCCAGGGTGGTGCGCAAGGTCATGGGTGTTCCCCTCGAATCGTGAGTGTTGGAATCGTCTCCGCCGCAGGCCTTGCGGTGGGAAACGAGGGGCGGTGCATCAGGCGTCCGGCGGTGGGGCCGGATGGCGTTTCTTATGGGTTGTTCGGGCTTTTCGTAGGAGCGAGCTTGCTCGCGAACAGCCCCTCTGCTGGCTCTGATTCGCGAGCAAGCTCGCTCCTACAAGAGCAAGAGCGGCTGCTGGTTCAACGCAGGAGGTACGGAATCTCCACGCGCACCGCGCCGGTCGGGCAGTCCTTCTCGCAGGGCATGCAGTACCAGCATTCGTCGAAGGCCATGTAGGCCTTCTGGGTGGCGGGGTTGATCGCCAGCAGGTCCATCGGGCAGACCTCGACGCAGACGGTGCAGCCCTTGTCGGCGATGCACTTGTCCTCGTCCACCGTCACCGGTGCGCTGGAGCGGAAGAAGATTTCCTGGGGTTGGTAGGCCATGGCACGCGGTCCTCATCGTGTTGCTTTGCCGGCCGTCGTGGCGGCGGGCTGGTTGTTCAGGTCGAGGGTTCGGCGCGGCGGCTCGAGCCCCTCTCCCCAGCCCTCTCCCTGAAGGGAGAGGGGGCCGTTCGGAGTCGTGGATGTTTCTGTGTTCGTCGGCTGGCTCCGTGTTCATTGCTGGCGCCGATCGAGCTCCCTCTACCGCGTGCGGGAGAGGGCGGGGGGAGAGGCGCTCTTCGATCAGCCGAAATGCCTCAAGCCGCCTCGCTCTTCACCCGCAGCTTCTCGTAAGCCTGCTGCTCGTCCTCATCCAGCGCGATCACATAGGGCTCGATGGGCTTCTTGAAGCTGGTCATCTCGCCGTCGTCGCCCTTCTTCAGGTGCGCATGACAGAACCAGTCGGTATCGTTGCGCAGCGGGTAGTCCACGCGGTGGTGGTACAGGCCCCAGCGGCTTTCGGTGCGGAACAGCGAGGCGCGGGCGGCCATCTCGGCGCAGTCGCGGATCACGCTGACTTCCATGGCGCGCATCAGCTCGTGGGGGTTGTTGGCCTTGAGCTGGTCGAGGTCGCGGGCGATCTCGGCGAAGCGCTCCAGGCCGATCTCCATCTTCCTGGTCACCTTGGGCGGCTGCAGGTAGTCGTTGACCATGCGCCGCAGCTTGTACTCGACCTGTGCTGGCGGCAGGCCGTGTTCGCGCTTCAAAGGCGCGAAGACGCGTTCACGCTCGCGCTCCACCTGGGCACTATCGACTTCGCTGAACTCGCGGCCGGCCACGTACTGCGCGGCATTGGCGCCGGCGAACCAGCCGTAGGTGAAGGCGCCGAGCATGTAGTTGTGCGGCACGGCCGCCATGTCGCCGGCCGAGTACAGTCCTTTCACGCTGGTTTCGGCCTTCTCGTTGACCCACACGCCCGAAGCCGAGTGGCCGGAGCAGAAACCGATCTCGGAGATGTGCATCTCCACCATCTGCTGGCGATAGTCGGTGCCGCGGTTGGCGTGGAACTGGCCGCGGCTGGGGCGCTCGTTGCTGTGGAGGATGTCCTCGATGGTCTGGATGGTTTCCTCGGCCAGGTGGTCCAGCTTGAGGAACACCGGGCCGTTGCCGCCTTCGAGCTCCTGGTGAAACTCCCACATCATCTGGCCGCTCCAGTAGTCGCACTCGATGAAGCGCTCGCCCTTGCTGTTGGCGGTGTAGCCGCCTAGCGGGCCGGTGACGTAGGCACAGGCCGGGCCGTTGTAGTCCTTGATCAGCGGGTTTATCTGGAAACACTCCAGGTTCGAGAGTTCCGCGCCCGCGTGGTAGGCCATGGCATAGCCGTCGCCGGCGTTGGTGGGGTTCTCGTAGGTGCCCATCAGGTAGCCGGACGAGGGCAGGCCCAGGCGGCCGGCGGCGCCACAGGCGAGGACCACGGCCTTGGCGCGGATCACCTGGAACTGCGCGGTGCGGCAGTCGAAGCCGAGCAGGCCGTTGACCGCGCCGTTGGCGTCGGTGAGCAGGCGCGTGACCACCAGGCGGTTGGTGATCTCGATGCGTGCACGCTTGAGCTGGCGATACAGCACCTTCTTGATGTCATGGCCCTCGGGCATGGGCAGCACGTAGGCACCCATGTGGTGGACCTTCTTCACCGCGTAGTCGCCGACTTCGTCTTTCTCGAACTTCACGCCCCAGCGGTCCAGCTGCTGCAGGGTTTCGAAACTGTGGGTGGCGTAGGCGTAGACCGCTGCCTGGTTGACGATGCCGTCGTTGGCGACGGTGATCTCCTTGGTGTACTGCTCGGGCGTGGCGTGGCCGGGAATGATGGCGTTGTTCAGCCCGTCCATGCCCATGCTGATGGCGCCGCTGCGCTTGACGTTGGTCTTGTCCACCAGCAGCACGCGCAGATCACGGTTGGCTTCCTTGGCCTTGATCGCGGCCATCGGGCCGGCGGTGCCACCGCCGATCACCACGATGTCGTAGGCGAGCTCCTTGTCCTCGGGAATCTGGGAAAGGTCGAACTGGCTCATTGCTGCTGTCCCTTGTGGCGGTCGATGCGCAGGCGGTACTGGAAGGCGTCGCCGCGGTAGTAGAGGTGTTCGTAGTCCAGCGGCGCGCCGTCGGCGGTATGGGTCAGGCGCTCGATGCGCATCACCGGCGAGCCTTCCTGCACCTCCAGCGCACGGGCCAGCTCGGCGTCGGCGAGGATGGCGTCGATGGCGAGATCGGCGTGGCCCAGGGGCAGGGCGCAGTCGTTCTCCAGGATCAGGAAGATGTCGCGGCTGACCAGATCGGCCTTTTCCAGACGCTTGCCGACGTGCTCGGGCAGCCAGGTGATCTCCAGCGATACCAGCTCACGATTGACCAGGCGGGCGCGCTTGATCTGCACCACGTTTTCGCCTTCGGCCACCTGCAGGCGCGCGGCGACCTGGGCGTTGGCCGGCACGGTCTTGAAGCTGCGCAGGCGGTTGATCACCTCGTAGCCGCGCTGGGTCATGGATTCACCCAGGCCCTGCAGCGTGCTGACGTTCTGGAAGGCCTTGGGCTTGGCGACGAAGGTGCCCTTGCCGTGAATCTTGAAGATCAGCCCTTCCTTCTGCAGGTCGCCGAGCGCCTGGCGCACGGTGATGCGGCTGACGTCGAAGGCCTTGCCCAGCTCAGCCTCTGACGGCATGCGGCTGAGCGGTGGGTAGGTGCCGTCGAGGATGCGCGTGCGCAGGATTTCCTTGAGCTGGCTGTAGAGAGGAACGGGCGAGAGGGGGAGTAGTTCGGCCATAGTTCATAACTTGTTATGACGAGTTGCCGAAACTATAAAAGGAATAATTGATTCAGGACAAGAAACGATTTCGCATAAGCATAGAAAGCGTCATCTTCGACAGGTTTTTTGTAGGAGCGAGCTTGCTCGCGAACCGCTTCATGCCGGGATGCTCGGATGACCCGTTCGCGAGCAAGCTCGCTCCTACAAGGCGACCAGTGCGCTTGCGAATGCCTCAGAACGGCCGGCTACCGGACAGGCTGATGCGCTTCAAGCGGCGCTTCTCGCTGGCCGGGAAAGCGTTGCGACCGTGCAGCACGGCCTGGTTGTCCCACCAGACGATGTCGCCGACCGACCATTTGTGGCTGTAGATCAGCTCGGGCTTCTGCAGGTGCTCACGCAGTTTTTCCACCAGCGCAGCGCCCTGTTGCGGATCGGCGCCGGGGATCTCCACCTCGGTGTGCACCGAGAGGAACAGCACACGCTTGCCGTTCTCCGGGTGGGTCCGCACCAGCGGGTGCTCGGTGCCCTGGATGGGCGCGATCTCGGGCGTGCGGTAGCGCACGAACGTGCCGTTGTAGCCGCCGTTCTTCAGGCGGATGAACGGGTTGTAGTTGATCAGGCGCAGAGGATCGATCTCGGTGCGGGTTGCCTCGTCCAGTGTCTCGTAAGCGCGTGCGAGGTTGGTGAACTGGGTTTCGCCGCCAGTCCTGGGCACCTCCAGCGCATAGAGGAAGGAGCCGGAAGAGGGCACCGGCGTCCATTGGTGGTCGACGTGGGCCGGCAGGGCGAAGTTGCCCAGTTCGCCGTCCTCGGTGTTGGCCACCTTGACGATGTCGGGGGCCTTGCCGTCGGCGCCCGAAGACAGCACCGGCACGTCCGCCGGCGGCTGGAACACTGCACCGAACAGGGTGGCGAAGCGCAGGTATTGCTGATCGTCGAGTTGCTGGTCCTTGAAGATCAGGATGTGGTGCTCGCGGTGGGCCTGCTTGATCGCCAGGATCTGTTCAGGCGTCAGTGGCTCGCGGGCGTCGAGGCCACGTACTTCGGCCCCCAGCGGGGCGTCGAGGGGGATGATGGCGAAGGCTTTGGCGGTGGTTTGTTTTAGGGCGGATTGGGTCATGTTTCAGTGCTCCGTTCAGGCATGGGCGGCCCTCTTCCTAACCCTCTCCCTGAAGGGAGAGGGGACAGGATCGGTGCCAGGCAAAACCAGGCGGCAGCCCTGCACCAGAGGTGCCAGGACTGCACGTGAAGTACGCTTCAATCGGATACTCCCTCTCCCTTCAGGGAGAGGGCTGGGGAGAGGGTTAAGCGGCAGAGGACCTTCAAACCTTCTTGATCGTCCGGCTGCGCTGTCCGTCGATGCCCACCGGCACTTCGCCGTGGAGCGTCACGCGGCGCACGATGCGCGGCTGGGTGCCGTAGTCGTCCACCGCATAGTGCTGGGTCGCGCGGTTGTCCCAGATGGCCACGTCGCCCGGCTGCCAACGCCAGCGCACGGTGTTCTCCAGGCGGGTGACATGGCCCTGCAGCACGGCGAAGAGATGCGCCGAGTCATGCTGCGAAAGGCCCTTCAGGCGCTTGACGAAATGCCCCAGCAGCAGCGTCTTCTCGCCGCTGATGGGGTGTACGCGCACACCGGGTGCTCGGTCTCGTAGACGGTGGAGGTGAACACCTTGCGGTATTCCTCCAGGCGCGCCGGATCGACGTTCGGGCGCACGCTGGCGTAGTCGTATTCGTTGCTGTGCACGGCCCAGAGCGAGTCGGCCAGTGCCTTCAGCTCCGGCGTCAGGTCGTCGTAGGCGGTGGCGGTGTTGGCCCAGACGGTATCGCCGCCAGACTCCGGTGCCACCACGTTGCGCAGGATCGAGGCCTTGGGATAGGCGTCGACGAAGGTCACGTCGGTGTGCCAGGAGTTGGCGCGGCGGCCCTGGGCGCCGTCGAGTTCCAGCAGGTAATGGGTACCTTCCTGTACCGGCACGGTGGGGTGTGCCACCGGCTCACCGAGCAGCTTGGCGAAGGCTTCCTGGCCCTGGTCGTCGAGCTGGGTCT
This sequence comes from Pseudomonas sp. NY15435, assembly GCF_048068295.1. NCBI lineage: Bacteria > Pseudomonadati > Pseudomonadota > Gammaproteobacteria > Pseudomonadales > Pseudomonadaceae > Pseudomonas > Pseudomonas sp. NY15435. The sequence continues at coordinate 150,580 of NZ_JBLUQA010000012.1, read as the reverse complement.
GGCCACGGAAGAAGATCACCTTGTGCTTCACCAGTGCGGCCTGGATGGCGTCGATGGTGGCGCCATCGAGATTGCCGGAAAGGGTCACGCCGCGAATCTCGGCGCCGATGCGGCCGGCCACCGGGTGGATGTCGAGGCTTACTGCGTGCTGTTTGATAGCGTGTGCTGCGTTGCTCATCTCATCGTCCTCTTGCTGTGGCAATAGAGCCGCGCTCGGGCGCGGCGGATGGGGATCAGAAGTCGTATCGAACCGAGGCGCCCAGGGTGCGTGGCTGCCCCACCGAGGCGGTGTAGGAGCCGTTGATGCTGGCGAAGGCGGCCAGGTAGTAGTCCTTGTCGAAGGCGTTCTTCAGCCAGACCGAGGCGTCCAGTTGGCCGTCGCCGAGGTCCTTGCGCAGGCCGACGGAGAAGTTCGCCAGGCCGTAGCCGTCGATCTTCGAGAGGTCGGAGTTGTCCAGCGTGCCCTCGGCTTCGGAGCGGTAGGAGTAGCTGCCGGTCACGTAGGGGCGGATGCCGTCGTCGAGGTTCCAGGCGTATTCGCCGTTGAGGTTGGCGATCCACTTCGAGGCACCGACAACCCTGTCGCCGGTGAGGTCGCAGGTGGCCGGTGCGCCCGGCTGGGTGGAGATTTCCGCCGGGCACGGGGCGTCCTTGAACGACAGGTAGGTGACGTCGTTGTAGGAACCGTTGAAGTTCAGCGTCAGGCCACGGATCGGCAGGGCGGTGGCTTCGAACTCCAGGCCGCGCGAGCGCACGCTGCCGGCGTTGGAGAGCACCGAGACCAGCTGGGTCGAGCCCGGCGGCTGGTACAGGGTGGTCGCCTGGTAGCCGTGGATGCCGGTCCAGAAAATGTTGGTGTTGAGCTGCAGGCGGTTGTCGAACAGGGTGGTCTTGATCCCCAGTTCGGCGTCGTTGGCGCGTTCCGGGCCGACCAGCAGGGAGTCCGCGCCTGCCGTCGGCGCACTGGCCACGGCGAGGTTGACGCCGCCGGATTTCTCGCCGTGGGACAGCGAGGCATAGCCCAGCAGGTCGTCGCTGAACTGGTAGCTCAGGCTTAGCAGCGCCGAGGGCGCGAAGCTGTAGAGGCTCAGGTCGCCCGAGTCGTAGGCGCCCAGCTGGTTGCGCCGCACCACTGCGCCGACGCCGGTGACCGGCGCGCCGCCCACCGGGTCGAAGCGTTCGACCTTGGCGTCCTTCTCCTCGTAGGTACCGCGCAGGCCGGCGGTGAAGTCCAGCTTGTCGGTGAGGTGCCAGGTGCCCTGGGCGAACAGCGCGAAGCTGTCGGTCTCGATCTTGCCGTTGGCTTTCGAGTAGGTGTTGTTCAGCGCATTCAGGTTGGTGCCGAGCAGGTAGCGGTCGGCCAGCGGGCCGTAGTCCGTGAAGGTCTTGTTGCCCAGGTTCTGGTTGAACGCATAGGCCCCCAGCACGTAGTCGAAGAAGCCGCCGGTGGGCGAGGCCAGGCGAATCTCCTGGGAGAACTGGCGGTCGTGCACTTCCACGCCGGTATTGTTGATCGCCGAGACGTTGAGCTGTTCGTCGTTCGCCGGGGTGAAGTGCCAGTAGCGGTAGGCGCTGATGGACGTCAGCTTGTAGCCGCCGTTGAGGTTCCAGTTGGCCTCCACCGAGCTGCCACCCTGGTGCACGCTGACGTGCTGGCGGCTGTTGATGTTGACCTTGTGGCGGTCCGGATCGCGAATGGGCGAGGCTCCCACCGCGGCGGCACGCTGCCAGAAGCGGTCGGCGGCGCCGTACACCACCATGCTGCCGTTGCTGGAGTCTTCCTCGTTGTAGTCGTTGATCCAGCGCAGGTCGAAGTCCTCGTTGGGCTTGAACAGCAGTTGCCCGCGGATGCCCTGGCGCTCGCCGCCGTTGAGGGTGTTGTCGTCGTGGATGTTCTTGATATAGCCATCGTCGCGGGTGCGGTAGGCGGACACGCGCCCGGCCAGGGTGTCGGTCAGCGCGCCGGAGACGGTGCCCTTGCCCTGGAAGTAGCCGTCCTGGCCGCCGGAGACTTCCACGCTGCGCTCAGGCGTGAAGGTCGGTGCGCGGGTGCTGATGTTCAGCACGCCGGCCGTGGTGTTCTTGCCGAACAGGGTGCCCTGCGGGCCGCGCAGCAGTTCCAGTTGCTCGATGTCCAGCAGGTCGAATACCGCCATGCCCGGGCGGCCGAGGTAGACGTTGTCCAGGTAGACCCCGGCGCTGCCTTCCAGGCCGTCGCTGGCCGGGTTGTTGCCGATGCCACGCACCGCGATGCTCGACTGCCGCGCATGGATGAAGGCGACGTTGACGCTGGGGAGGATCTGCTGCAGGTCCTGCACCTTGTAGACGCGCTGGGTTTCCAGGGTTTCGCCACCGACCACGGTGATTGGCGTGGGCACCTTCTGCGAGTCTTCCTCGCGGCGGCGGGCGGTGACGGTGACCTTGCCCAGGGTGGCGTCGGCCTTGGCCGGCGCGGCGCTCACGGGCTTGGCGAAATCGGTGCTGGTGGTGCTGTCCTCGCTTTCCTCGGCGAGCACCGGGAGGGCGCCGCCCAGGGCCAGCAGCAGGACCACGGCGTAGTCCGGAGCGCGCAGCCGGCGCGGTTTGAAGGGGAAGGGCGAATGTCTCGAAGTCATGCTGTGTCCTTGTCTGTCCGCGCCAATCGCGGGCAAAAGGGAGCCGCGCCACGCGGGAGTGGCGAACGACGTTTTTGGTGTGGGTAGGTGCGGCTTCGGCTGTCAGCGACAGCGGGACAGGCACATTCGCGAGGAAAGGAGGTGCAAGGCTGGCATCGGGCGACTCCTGGTCTGAGCTATATTCTTAGTTCATAAAAGAATAGATGTTTGTTTTATTCTTCGTTGACGGAATAAGAGCTTGCATTTAAAACCAGCGCATAACGAGCGGCAAATGCCTTTGCCCACTATTTTCAATGCCGGAAATGCATCATGGATCTGCGCCAACTCCGCTACTTCATCGCCCTCAACGAACACCGCAGCTTCGTTCGCGCCGCCGATGCCATGGGCATCACCCAGCCGGCGTTCAGCCGCAGCATCCAGGGCCTGGAGCAGGAGCTGGGTTGCCGTCTGGTGGACCGTGGCAGCAAGGACCTGCGCCCGACTCCCGAGGGCCAGGTGGTGCTGCAGCACGCGCTGAGCCTGGTGCAGGGCGCCAACAACCTGAGCCACGCGGTGGCCCGGCTGAACAAGCTGGACTCGGGCGAACTGCGCTTCGGCAGCGGCCCGGCGCCGGCCCAGAAACTGGTGTCCGACGCCGTGTCACGTTTCGTCCAGCGCTACCCGCGCATCCACATCCAGTTCGGCGTGGACAACTGGGAGCGTCTGGCGCGTAGCCTGAGCCGCGAGGAGATCGAGTTCTTCGTCGCCGACATCCGCCATTTCGAGGCCGACCCGAACTTCCAGACTCGCGCGCTGAAGCCGCGCAGCGGCCTGTTCTTCTGCCGCGAGGGGCACCCGCTGCTGGCCAAGGAAAGTCTCTCCACCAACGACATGTTCGCCTACCCGCTGGCGGCCACCCTGATCCCGCCCAGCGCGCGGAAGATGCTCGCCAACCTGAGCGGCAAGATCGACATCACCACCAACGTGCAGTGTGAGGACATGGCCTCGCTGGTGCGCATCGTCAGTCAGACCGACGCCATCGGCATCGCCGTGGAAGAGGCGTTGAGCGAGCCGATGGCGCGCGGGGAACTGGTGCGCCTGCACTTCCGCAATCTGCCGCAGAACGTCGATATCCTCCAGGCCCGCTGCGGCATTGTCACTCGCAGCGGCGACCGTCTCTCGGCGGCGGCGCGGGCGATGATCGAGCTGCTCGTGGACCTGGACGCAGGAGTGGAAAGCGAGGTGGCGTGACGGCGGCGTTCCGCTACTTTCGGATAGACCCGCCGCGACCCAAGTAGCATGGGGCCCGTCCCGGCCGCTTCGTAGAATGCCCTCGTCGATATCCTGACTGGGCGTACGCCATGCACGAAACACAAGGAGTCGTTCGCGGCATGTCCAGTGCCCGCGACGTCGAGGCGGTGGCCCAGGACCTGGCGCGCCAGCTGATCCACCCCAACCTCGGCTTTGTGCTGTTCTTCTGTTCTGCCGAATACGACCTGCCGGCGCTCGCCGCCGCGCTGGAGCAGTACTTCGGCGGCATCGACCTGGCCGGCTGCACCACCGCAGGGGAGATCACCCCGCAGGGCTATGGACGTGGCTGTGTGACTGCCGTCGGGTTCGATCTGCGCAGCTTCGCCATCTCCTGTGCGTTGGTGGACGAGATGGAGCGCTTCAGCCTGATCGACGCGCAACAGATGGTCGAGTCGCTGGTGGCGGACTGCCGCAGCGCCGGGCTGGCGCCGATCAAGGACCACAGTTTCGCCCTGACCCTGCTCGACGGGCTTTCCAGCCGCGAGGAGGTGGTGCTCGCCGCGCTAAGCGCTGCGCTGGGTGCCATCCCGCATTTCGGCGGCTCGGCCGGCGACGACAATCACCTGACCCACACCCACGTCTATTACCAGGGCCAGTTCCACACGGGCGCGGCGGTGGTGGTGCTGTTCAATACCTGGCTGGACTTCGAGGTGTTCACCACCCACCACGTGCTGCCCAGCGAGGAGAAGTTGGTGGTCACCCGCGCCGACAGCGACAGCCGCCGTGTGCTGGAGCTCAACGCCGAGCCGGCTGCGCTGGAGTTCGCCCGGCTGGTCGGGGTGCCGCTGGAGCAACTGGACTTCTCGCTGTTCCCGGCGCATCCGCTGGCGGTGCGGGTGCGCGACCAGTACTACGTACGCTCCATCCAGCAGGTCAACGACGACCTCAGCCTGACCTTCTACTGCGCAGTGGAGAACGGCATCGTCCTCACCGCCATGAGCACCGGGCCGTTGCTGCCGGGGCTCGAAGCGCAGTTTCAGCGCCTGCACGAACGCCTCGGGCCGCCACTGCTGACCATTGGCTGCGACTGCTTCCTGCGGCGCCTGGAGCTGGAGGTGGCCGGCGATACCGAACCCACCGCCGAGTTTCTCCGCAGCCAGCAGGTGATCGGCTTCAACACCTACGGGGAACAATTCAATGGCATGCATATCAACCAGACCTTCACCGGTGTCGCCATTGGCCGTCCTCGGGGCAACGCCGGATGCTGAGCTGCTCGCGCGCATCGATGAGCTGCAGCGCGACAATCACAAGCTGCAGCGGATCAATGCGGCGCTGATCGAGCGTGTCGAGTCGGCTGCCTCGCGGGGTGACAACGCCTACGGTGCCTTCCAGCATTCGGTGGTGCTGGCCGAGCAGGTGCGCGAACGCACCGACGCGCTGAGCGAGGCTATGGTCGAGCTGAAGTCCAGCAACCAACTGCTCAGCGATGCGCGCCTGCGCGCCGAGACCGCGCACCAGCACCTGCTGGATGCCATCGAGAGCATCTCCGACGCCTTCGTGCTGTTCGATCCGCAGCAGCGCATCGTCCTGTACAACGAGCGCTTCCGTGCGTTCTGGGCGCAGACCCGCGCCCGTGTCGGTGCAGGAACGCGGCTCGCCGAAGTACGCCGGCTGGCGCAGAGCAGCGGGCTGATCGTCGAGGAACAACGCAGCAACGACGACGAACACACCCTCTATCGCCTGCGTAATGACCGCTGGGTACGCGTTACCGAGCGGCCGACCCGCGACGGCGGCCTGGTCGTGCTCTACAGCGACATCACCGAGATCAAGCAGAATGAAATGGCCCGCCGCGAACAGGCGGTGGCGCAGAAGTCGCACCTGCTGCAGCGCGCCGTGGACAACCTGTCCCAGGGCGTCGCCATGGTTGGCGCCGATGGCGCGCTGGAGCTGTGGAACCGGCGCTTCCTGGAACTTTGCGGGTTGGCGCCGATCGAGGCACACCGGCCCTTCGCCGAGGTCATGGCCGACAGCGAACTGCCGCTGCTGACCCCGCGCAGCCGGCCGCGCAAGGGCGAGGCGGAGGGCGTGATCGAGCAACGCCTGTTCGACGGGCGCATGCTGGAAATCCGCACCCACGCGCTGCCCACCGGCGGCTTCGTCAACACCTTCACCGACATCACCGAGCGCTACCGGCATGCCGAGGCGCTGCGCGAAAGCGAGCGCTGGATCCGCCTGATCACCGATCAGGTTCCGGCGCTGATTGCCTACCTGACTGCGGACCTCGACTACGACTTCACCAACAAGGTCTACGAGGAGTGGTACCGCTGGCCCAGCGGCTCGATGCTCGGGCGCAACCTGCGCGAGGTGCACAGCGCCGAGCACTGCCAGCGCCTGGAGCCGTACTTCGAGCGCGCGCTGTCGGGCGAGAGCGTGACCTTCGAGATCGCCGAGACCAACCTTGCCGGGCAGGAGCGCTACATGCAGCGCTCCTACGTGCCCAACCGCCAGGCTGACGGTACGGTGAGCGGGCTGTTCGTGCTGATCCGCGATATCACCGAGCGCCGCCGCACTGCCGAGGCGCTGCACCAGGCCTACCAGAACCTCGAGCAGCGGGTACGTGAGCGCACTGCCGAGCTGACCAGCCTGAACGACCAGCTCAAGCGCGAGATCGATGAGCGCAGCCAGGTCGAGGGCCGCCTGCGCGAAGCCAAGCGCGAGGCGGAGCAGGCCAACCTGTCGAAGACCAAGTTCCTTGCCGCCGTCAGCCACGACCTGCTGCAGCCGCTGAATGCTGCGCGGCTGTTCACCAGCGCGCTCCAGGAACGCAGTGGCGAGGCGCTGGTGCGCAATATCAGCCAGTCGCTGGAGGATGTGGAGACGTTGCTGGGCACGCTGGTGGACATCTCCAAGCTGGATGCCGGGGTGATCAAGCCGGACATCGCCTCGTTCGATGTCAGCGAACTGCTCGGCAACCTTGCCGCTGAATACAGTCAGGTGGCCGCCAGCGAAGGTCTGGCGCTGGACTTCGTGCCCAGTGGCGCGCAGGTGCGCAGCGATATCCAGCTACTGGCGCGGATTCTGCGCAACCTGCTGACCAATGCCATCCGCTACACGCCTTCAGGCAGAGTGCTATTGGGCTGCCGGCGACGCCGACACAGCTTGTGGATCGAGGTCTGGGACACCGGCGTGGGCATCGCCGCCGACAAGCTTGGCGAGATATTCCAGGAGTTCAAGCGTGGCGATGTGCAGCGCTTCCATCAGGATCGCGGGCTGGGGCTGGGCCTGGCCATCGTCGAGAAGATCGCGCGCATGCTCGGCCATCGCATCCAGGTGGAGTCGGTGCCGGGCAAGGGCTCGCGCTTCGCCATCGAAGTCCCGCTGGCTCGCCGCGTCGCTCGCAGCGCGCCGGAACCGGAGCGTACCGCCGACGACCTGGTGGAGCGCCTGCGCGGTTCCCGTGTGTGGGTGCTGGATAACGATGCCTCGATCTGCGCCGGCATGCGCACGCTGCTGGAAACCTGGGGCTGCCAGGTGGTGACGGCGCTGTCGGAAGAGGACCTGGCGCGCCAGGTGGACAACTTCCACGCCGAGTCGGATCTGCTGATCGTCGATTACCACCTCGACGACGGGTTGAACGGCGTCGATGCCGTTGCCTCGATCAACGCCCGGCGCGGCACGCCGCTGCCGGCGCTGATGATCACGGCGAACTACAGCAATGAGCTGAAGCAGCAGGTCCGTGAGCTGGGGCATACGCTGATGCACAAGCCGGTGCGGCCGATGAAGCTGAAGACGGCGCTGTGTCATCTGATCGATGGTGCGCACTGAGTCGGGCGCTGGTCCCATTCTGGAGGAGAGTTCTGTGCACGGATCAGCCCTCACCCTCTCCCACAGGGAGAGGGGACAGATCGTGCCGGAGGGGGTTTGGTTACATCCGATTCCCTCCCTCTGGGCGAGCTTGAGGGCAATAGCTGGCGGGAGCAGGAATTGTAGGAGCGAGCTTGCTCGCGAACCGCCCAATGCGGAAACATCGTTCGCGAGCAAGCTCGCTCCTACGAAAAGCGCTCTTTCAGACGCGCTGGGCGATGGGCGCGCGTACCTTGATAGCAGTTTCAGCCGGCCGGATTCGCGGACAAGGTCCGCTCCTGCAACGAGGCTCCGTCGTTTGAACTTGCCCTCACCCTCTCCCACAGGCAGAGGGGACAGATCGTGTCGGAGGGGGGTGGTTACATCCAATTCCCTCCTTCTGGGCGAGCTTGAGGGCAATAGCTGGCGGGAGCAGGAATTGTAGGAGCGAGCTTGCTCGCGAACCGCCCAATGCGGAAACATCGTTCGCGAGCAAGCTCGCTCCTACGAAAAGCGCTCTTTCACGCGCGCTGGGCGACGGGTGCGCGTACCTTGGCCAGCAGGATCAGGGCGATCCCGCCCAGCACCGCCAGCGACACCAGCGCCAGGCGCAGGCTGATGGCTTCGCCCAGCAGCACGGCGCCGGACAGGGCTGCCAGAATCGGCACGCTCAATTGCACTGACGCGCCCTGGATCGCCGACAGTCCCGGCAGCGCGCTGTACCAGATCGCATAGCCGATTCCCGACGCCACCGCGCCGGATAGCACGGCATAAACCACACCCAGGGCGTCCACCCTCAGATCCGAGTGGAAGAACACCGCCAGCAAGGCCGCAAAGGCAATAGCACGGACGAAGTTGCCACTGCTGATTGCCAGCGGATCGCTGCCCTTGCGCCCGAGCAGCGAGTACAAACCCCAGGCCACACCGGACAGCAGCATCAGCAGCGCGCCGGCCAGTGGCGGAGCGTTGGCGCTGGGAAGCAGTTGGGCGAGCAAGCCGCCCAGGGCCAGCAGGAAGCCCAGCAGCGCCTGCCCGCGCAGGCTTTCGCCGCGCAGCAGGCCGACCAGGATCATGGTCACCTGCACCGCGCCGAACAACAGCAGTGCGCCGGTGCCGGCGTCCAACTGCACGTAGGCATAGGAGAAAGCCGCGGCATAGACAAACAGGGCCGCCGCCGCGCGCCAGTTACCGCCTTCGCTGGCGACGCGGCGGCGCAGTTTCAGCAACAGGGTGAGCATCAGCGCGCCCGAGAAGATGCGGATGCCGGTAAAGCTCACCGCGTCGATACTGGTGGCCTTCAGGGCCAGGCGGCAGAGAAGGGAGTTGCCGGCGAAGGCGACCATCGCCAGGCCGGTGAGGCTCAGGGTGCGGGTGGAAGGCATCGAGTGGTTTCCGGTAGCGGTCGCAACGGCACGTTATGAATCAGCGGGCCTCGCTTCAACGCCGAAGGTAGGCGGCGAAGTCGATATCGCCCGCGCAGAGGATGGCCTGCACACGGTTGTGCACCTTCAGTTTGCGCAGGATCGCAGAGACGTGGGCTTTCACCGTGGTTTCGGCGATTTCCAGGTTGTAGGCGATCTGCTTGTTCGACTCGCCCTTGGTCATCCGTTCCAGCACCAGCAACTGCTTGCGGGTCAGCGCCTGCAGCAGTTCCGGCGGGATGCTGTGGTCCTCCTGGCCGCTGCGGCGCGGCGAGGACTTCTGCGTGCGGATGATGTCCGAGGGCAGGTAGACGTTGCCGTTTAGAATCTGCTCGATGGCCTCGGTCATCTGCACGCGCGGCGAGGACTTGGTGATGAAGCCTACGGCGCCGTAGGTGATGGCTTGCAGGACGACCTGCTTGTCCTGCTCGGCGGAGACGATCACCACCGGAATGGTCGGCGCTTCGTTGCGCAGGCTCATCAGCCCGTTCAGGCCATGCATGCCGGGCATGTTCAGGTCGAGCAGGATGAGGTCGAGATCGTCGTGTTCCTGGGTCAGGCCCAGGGCGCTGTCGAGGTCGGCGGTCTCCATCACTTCGCTGCCGGGGAAACCGTCGGCGATGACGTTGTGGATGGCCTCGCGGAACAGCGGGTGATCATCCGCGATCAGGATCTTGTACATGGCCTACACCTCGTTGTTGTCGTTATGGGTGGCGAGCGGCTTGCGGTCGCAGGCTACTACATGTGTCACGGAAGCAGGTGTCACGGAAGCGGTTGCGGTTGGGCGTCCTGCAGGGGCAGTCCTGCCTGTTCCCAGGCGTCGATACCGTCACGGTACCAGTAGAGGCTGGCATAGCCCAGCGCATGTGCGCGGCGTATGGCATTCCAGCTCATCCAGCAGTCGGAACGGCAGTAGAACACCAGCGGGCGTGTGGCATCGCCCTCGGTGAGATGGGCGAGATTCTGCTCCAGGTAGGCCTGCCACTGCGGCTCCAGGGTGCCGGTACCGACGTTGGCCAGCCACAGGCTGCCAGGCAGGTTGCGATGCTTTTCGTCCTCGACGAACCGGCCGTTGAGAAAGGTGCGACGGTAGACGTCCACCAGCCGGGTCTGCGGCTCGCGCTTGAGCAGCGCCTGCAGGGCGGCGGTGTCGAGGGTGACGGCGTGGTCGGCAGAAGGCGGCGTGGGGCTGCGGTACTGGGCCTGGCGGTAGCCGTCGGCGGAAAACAGCGGCGCGTCCTCGGCCTGCGCAGTCGGGAGCGCGAGGATAAGGCTGAGCAGGCACGCGGCGAGGCAGCCGCTCGCGTGGCCGTACAGGGCAGAAGCAAGGCGAGGCATGGCGGTATCTCTAGTCGTTCTTCTTGTAGTGGCCATTAGATGCCGGCTGTGCGGCTTTGGAAATTCGACGTCCGGAGGGGCGAACCGGTACCAAAGTAGTAGGTTTCACCCCTTGCGCAGGGCGGCGTGCTGCGGGTTGAAGGTCACTACGGCGAGGCTGGCGAAGAGCAACGTCAGGCCCAGGCAGACGCCCGTGGCGAGCAGGTTGAAGCGCTCGTACAGCGCGAAGCGCACCAGTTCCACGGCGTGGCTGAACGGGTTCAGCGCGCACAGCCAGTAGAGCCACTGGCTCGCCTCGCGCATTTTCCACAACGGGTAGAGCGCGGAGGACAGGAAGAACAGCGGGAAGATGACGAAATTCATCACCCCGGCGAAGTTCTCCAGCTGGCGGATGCCGTTGGACAGCAGCAGCCCAAGCGCCCCGAGCAGCAGGGCGGCCAGCAGCAACGCCGGCAGCGCCGCCAGTAGCCCCATGGCCGGTGGTTGTACCCCATACAGCCAGGCGATCAGCAGGAAGGCGTAGACCTGCAGCAGCGACACCAGCGCGGTGGCCAGCAGCTTGCTGGCCAGCAGGAAGGCGCGCGGCAGCGGGCTGGTCAGCAGCACGCGCATGCTGCCCATCTCGCGGTCGTAGACCATAGACAGCGAACCCTGCATGCCGTTGAACAGCAGGATCATGCAGCACAGCCCCGGTACGATGTAGGTCTCGTAGGTGACGTAGGTGTCGTACGGCTCGATGATCGAGATACCCAGCGCGGCGCGGAAGCCGGCGGCGAACACCAGCAGCCAGAGCAGCGGGCGCACCAGTGCGCTGAGGAAGCGAGAACGCTGCAGGACGAAGCGCAGCCACTCCCGCACCACGATTCCACGCAGACATTGCCAGTAAGCGCCGGGGCCGAAGTGCGGGTTTTCCAGGGCCTTCATGCGCAAGCCTCCAGGCGGGTCAGACGCTCGAAGGTGCGCTCCAGGTTGCCGGCATCGGGCGCACAGACTTCCCGTGTCTCGCCACGGGCGACCAGCCGGCCACGGTCGAGCACCAGGAGCGCATCCTCGGCGCGCACTTCATCCAGCAGGTGGGTGGTCCAGAGCACCGCCAGGCCGTCTTCGCGGCATAGTCGACGCACGTGTTCGTTGAGCGCCTGGCGCGCCGCCGGGTCGAGGCCGACACTGGCCTCGTCGAGCAGCAGGAGGCGAGGGCGATGCAGCAACGCGCGGGCTATCTCCACCCGGCGACGGTGTCCGCCATTGAGGGCACGCACCCTGTCGCGGCGGCGTTCCAGCAACTGCTGGCGGGCCAGCTCGGCATCGATCCGTTGGTTCGCCACGCTGCGCGGCAGGCCGTGCAGGGCGGCGTGGTAGCGCAGGTTCTGTTCCACGCTCAGGTCCAGGTCCAGGGTGCTCTGCTGGAACACCACACCCAGTTCCCGCAGCGCGAGGCGCGGCTGGCGGCGCAGGCTGCAGCCGAGCACGTCGATCTCGCCCTGCTGCAGGTCGTAGAGCCGGGTGAGCAGGGCGACCAGCGTCGACTTGCCGGCGCCGTTGGGGCCCAGCAGGGCGGTGAAGCGCCCGGCAGGCAGCTCGAACGCGAGGTCGTCGAGGGCGCGGCGCGGGCCGTAGGAGAAGCCGAGATCGCGAACCGCCAGCGCATTCATGGTGGCTGCGTTCATGGCGTCACCACCACGCCCCATGGATAGCGGCCCACCTTGATCGACTTGGTGACCTTGCGCGAGGCCACGTCGATCACCGAGACGTCGCCACTGACGCCGTTGGTGGCCAGCAGGGTCTTCTCGTCCGGCGTAAAGGCCAGGTGCCAGACGCGGCGGCCCACCAGCAGGTAGTCGAGGACTTCGAAGGTCTTCGCGTCCACTACCGCGACATGGTTGGCCGGGCCGAGGGCGACGAAGGCCAGCTTGCCATCGGCGGTCAGCTGCACGCCAACCGGCTGCACCTTGTCCGGGTGCACGCCCTGGATGGCGAAACGCAGGGTCTTGAGAATCTTGCGGCTGACGGTATCGACCACGCTGACGGTGCCGCCGATCTCCGCCGAGACCCACACCTGCGAGCCGTCGTGGGTGAATTCGGCATGGCGCGGGCGCTGGTCCACCAGCGTGCTGTCCACCAGCTTCTGCGTCGAGGTGTCGATCCAGTGCAGCATGTTGGTCGTCTCGCTGGTGTTCACCGCCCACTTGCCATCCGGGCTCACCGCCATGCCCTCGGGCTCGACGCCGACGTCGATCTGCCCGAGTACCTGGGCGGTCTGGGTGTCGACCACCGTCACCAGCGCATCGTCCTCGTTGGAGACGTACAGCCAGCGGTCATTGGGGTGCAGGGCGAACTGCTCGGGATCGGCCCCAGACGGCAGTTGCCTGATGATCTTGCGGGTGGCGAGGTCGAGCACCTGCACGGTGTCCGAGTCGCTGGCGCAGATGTACAGCAGCTTGTTGTCGTGGGACAGCGCCAGGCCGCGCGGGCGCTTGCCGGTGTCGATGGTGCCGGTGACAGTCAGGGTGTCGAGGTCGATGACGCTGAGGTTGTTGTCCTTTTCGTTGGACACGTAGGCGGTGGCGGCGAAGGCGGGTGACATCAGCCCGAGAGCGAGGCTCAGGCAGGAGAGGGCAAGCAGGCGGGGCATGGGCAGGTTCCTCATGGAATGTTCTTCTTATGGCTTCGCATCGGCCAGGTGGCACTGGCTTTCCGGTGCGTCGAGACCGAGGCTGTCGAGCTCGCTGGAGGGGTGCAGAAAGCCTTCCTGCGGCGAAGTGCTGACCAGTGCGCGCGGCTGCACCAGCGGGATCGGCTGGCGTAGCTGGCCGTCCCACGGGCGGAAGCCGAGCTTGTAGCCCTTGAATCCGTCCAGCGGCAGGTCGGGGGAGAGCGACAGCGTGCGAATCGCCATCGCGTCGGCGTCGCGCAGGCGGGTAACGGCGCTGGCGATGCTGCGCACGGCGATCCAGGCGGCGAAGTCGCGGTCGTTCATCCAGCGCCCGGCGTGCTCCTCGAAGCGCTTCTGCAACTGCGCGGCGCCGTAGGTTTCCACGGTCTTGTGCCAACCGCTGGCGACCAATCCCTGGGTACCGGCGACAGGGCGTGGCAGCCAGGTGTTGTAGGGCACGTACTCGCCGAAATCGCCGTGCTCGTCGGCTACCAGCACGGCGTCATAGTCCTCGCTGGACTGGGTGAACAGCGCCATGTCGGCCTGGGCGCTGCGGCGCTGGTCGTTGTCGAAGGTGAAGGGCTTTTCCTCGACGATCTTCGCGCCGAAGCGCTTGGCCGAGCGGCGCAGGGCATTGGCGTAGAGGGTGTCTTCCGGACGCTGGCCGACGATCAGCAGCCAGCGTGTCCACTTGCGCAGCACCAGGAACTGGGTGAGGGCGTCAGTCAGCATCAGCCGGCTGGGCAGGGTGTGCAGCACGTTCACCGCGCACTGGCTGGCGCGCAGTTCGTCATCGGCGGCACCGGCGTTGAACAGCAGGCTGTCCGGCAGCGCGGCGGCCAGTTGGCGCAGCGTGTCCGCCGGGGCGTTGACCACAAACAGGCGCAGGCCGGCGTCGTGCAGGCGCCTGGCTTCGTTCAGCAGCTTTTCCGGCGAGTCGGTACTGGCGGCTTCCAGGCTGTAGCGATGCTTGAGGAAACGCCCGGTGCTGTTGCTGTCGGTGATCGCCAGTTCGGCGCCGCGCAGGCCGGCATCGGTGGGCTCGGGGATGACGTTGGACAGCAGCGGGCCGGGATCGGGCGTGTAGCCCAGGTAGCCAATGCGGATTTCCAGCGCGGCGGATTCCTCTGCGCGTACGCCGAGGCTGAGCAGGGCGGCGCAGGCGACCGCGAGCAGATAGGCCACGCCGTGCAGGACGAACTGGCGCATGGGCGACTCCCATTGTCGATGCGGCTTGTTGTTGTGCGGCCAGCATAGGAATCGCCCGGGGCGCGGCAAATATGCAGAAAGTACCGGTGGGGCAGTACCAAGGTAGTAGGTTGCGCGCCGCGCCCGCGTCCTAGGATGGCGCTACAAGAATCAGAAGAGGAGCGTCGCCATGCGTATCGCCGTCACTCTCGTCCTGCCGATCCTGCTGATGCTCAGCCTGTTCGGCTTCGATTTTCTCTACACCCGCAACGGTTACCTGCCGGCGGCGGAACTGCGTGCGCCAACACCGCCAATCAATTGCGTCACTGCCTGTCGCAGCGCGCCGTAGATGTCTGCGCTGTGGCGGATCAATCTGCTGGTCGGGCTGTTCTTCGGTCTGCTGGCGGCCGTTTGCCTCGCGGTATTGCTGCACCAGGGCAACGATGACGTGCGCCGCGAGATGGACGCTGCCCGAGGCGTGCTCGACTACCTGGGGGAAGCGGCGTTGCGTGACCCGGCAAGCCTCGATCCAGGCCTCACTGCCGGTCTGCGTCATGTGCGCGTGCACTGGCTGGGCACCCCGGCGCCAGCGCCGCGTTCCGGGTTGGACGAATGGCTGGTCGCCCGCCTGTATCCCGACCTGGCGGCGCCGACCCTGCTGACCCTCGCCGATGGCCGGCGCGTGCAGTTGAGCCTCGACCCGCGCGATGAAATCGATGAGGTGCGCGACTCGCTGATGCAATTGCTGGTGCTGTTTGGCGTGTCGCTGCTGGCCAGCCTGCTGGCGATCCGCTGGGCAGTACGAGGTGGTTTGCACGTGGTGGAGCAACTCCAGGACGCGCTGGGGGATGTCTCCCGTGGCCAGTTCCAGGTGCGTCTGCCGGATCACTCGTTACCCGAGGCGCAGCGCCTGGCCGTTGGCTTCAACGGCATGGCCGCCGCACTGGAGCGTGCCTGCGCGGAGAACGCCGAGCTGACCCGTGCGCTGCTCGCCGTGCAGGAGCGCGAGCGCCAGCGATTGGCCCAGGCACTGCACGACGACATCGGTCAGTACCTCGCCGGCATCCGTGCGCAGGTATTCCTGCTACGCAGCCTGGAGAGCCGCGAGGGCTCAGGTATCGCTACCCTCGACCGCCTGGAGCAGCACTGCCAGGGGCTCAACCAAAGCTTCCGCGCGCTGGTGCGCGACCTGTACCCGTTGGTGCTGGAGCGGGTCAGCCTGGAAGAAGCGCTGCGCCTGCACATCGAACAATGGCAAGCCAGCCAGGGCGTGGCCTGCCGGTTGCGGCTGGATGAGTTGCCGGTGCTGCCGGCATCGGCCAAGGCGCACCTGTACCGCCTGCTGCAGGAGGCGCTGACCAATGTTGCCCGCCATGCCGGCGCCAGCCATGTGCGAGTGGTCCTGCGCCAGCGCAATAGCCGGTTGCTGCTCTGGGTGCGCGACGACGGCAGAGGCTGCAGCGGCCTGCCGCGTGCCGGCATCGGCATGCGCTCGATGCGGGAGCGCGCCCGTTGCCTGGGCGGTGAACTGCACCTGCGTCGCCGACCCGGTGGCGGGATGGCGCTGCGCCTGTGGATGCCATTGACGCAAGACTCGCTGGAAGGAGAGCGCGGGTGAAGATTCTGCTGGTGGACGATCACTTCGTGGTGCGCGACGGTGTCGCCTCGCTGCTGCGCGGGCTCATCCCCGAGGTGGAAGTGAGCGAGGCCGCCGATGGCGAAGCCGCGCTGGAGGCAGCGCAGCGCAGCGTGCCCAGCCTGGTCATCCTGGATATCGGTCTGCCCGGCATCAGCGGGCTGGAAGTGACCCGCCGGTTGCGCCAGCGCCTGCCGCAACTGCGCGTGCTGTTCTTCAGCATGCATGACGAGTTGCCGCTGGTGCGCCAGGCGCTGGATGCCGGCGCGGCGGGGTACATCACCAAGAGCGCGTCGCCGGCAGTGCTGGTGGAGGCGGTCAGGCGAATCCTGGCCGGCCATGCCTACATCGAGCAGCCGCTGGCCACACAGCTGGCGCGCCAGCCCCAGGGCGGCAACGATCAGGACCCGCGCCTGCAGGGCATGACCCAGCGTGAGTTCGAGATCTTCGTGATGCTCGCCCGTGGCCTGCCGGTGCGGCAGGTGGCGGAGCACCTGTGCATCAGCGCCAAGACAGTGTCGAACCACGTCACCTTGCTCAAGCAGAAGCTGCAGGTGGTGTCACACGCCGAACTGGTGCATCTGGCGATCGATACCGGCGTGTTGCGGGTGGGTGGCGAAGCGCTGGCCGGCTAGCCTCAGCGCTTGTAGAGGATCACCGCCGCGCGCAGTTTGCTGCGGCCGAAGCGGCTCATCTGCTCGAACTCGGCGTGGCTCACCGGAATGTGCTGGCAGTCCAGCGGCTCGCGGTGCTGGCTGTGGTCGACGTCGGGGTCGTGCAGGTAGACGAAGTCCTCGTCGCAATCGGTGACGGTCACCCAGTGCGGTGCTTTGGAGCGGGTCAGCCGGTAGCTGCTGATCAGCACCAGCGGCTGGCCGCCAGCCTCCAGCGCACTGTCGATGTCCAACTGATGGAGCAGCAATTGCTCCACGTCGCTGCGAGCCAGCTCGGCGGCGAAGTCCTCGTGGACCAGGCGCATGACTTCGCGCTTTTCCTCGCTGCGCACGCCATCGAGGAACAACGGGCCATCCTCCGACAACTGCAATTGCACGCGAAATCCCCGGCGCTGCGCCGCCAGCGCCAGCCCCTGCGGGCTGCAGCCGCCGTGGCCGGCGGTCATGTAGATGGTGGTCGCCTCGCGCCACAGGCGCAGTTCCTCGCGGCGTTCCAGGCGGCGCTTGGGCTCCAGTGCGCCCATGGCCATCAGCAGGGCCGAAGGCCCGCAGGTGAACTCGGTGGTCTGCCGGTAGTAGGGCACGTGGCGGTGGGTACGCTCGTTGATGTGGCGGATGCGCTTCTCGAAGCGCAAGGCTTCGCTATGGTCTTCGTAGTAGTCGCGCACCGTGGCGAACGGGCGGTAGCCATTGCGTTCGTAAAGGGCAACCGCCCCGCGGTTGTCCGGGCGCACTTCCAGGCGCAGGTAGGCGCAGTCGTTCTCCAGCGCCTCAGCCTCGGCGCAGTCCAGCAGCTTCTGGCCCAAGCCGATGCCGCGGGCGCGCTCATCCACGGCGATGGAGTACAGGCGCGCCAGCGAGGTGCCCTGGTGGAACAGCACCAGGGCGTAGCCGAGCAGTTGGCCGTCGGATTCGGCGACGGTGAGGCTGGCATGGGCGCGGGTGATCATCCACTGAAAATTGCGGCGGGACAGGCGGTCATGTTCGAAGCAGCGGTTTTCCATCTCGACCAGGGCATGCAGGTCGTCGGCGGAGGCGGCGCGGAACTGGAGTTTCATAGGGTAAGCATTCGTTAATCTGCGAGGGAGCACCGTGTCGGTGCTGGCTGCGAACGGGCGCTGTGTCGTGCGGTCGAAGCAGCAACCAGTATTGTCCTGGCCCATCGGCGCGGCAAGCGCGGGCCAGCTTCGGAGGTGTCGTGAGCAAGCTGTTCATTATCGTGGAACGCAAGGAAGACTGGGCCTCCTACTATCCCAGCGAAGACGTGGTCACCGCCCAGCAATACCTGGAGATGCCCATCGACGACGACAACGGCAAGCGCGTGCAGGTGATCAACCTGTGCCGCAACTACAAGTACCTGGGCCACGGCTATTACTGCTCGCTACTGGCCGAGGCGCGCGGGCACAAAGTGATTCCGTCGGTGCGCAGCATCAGCGAGCTGGCGAAGAAGTCGCTGTACAGCCTGGCGCTGGAAGACCTGGAGAAGACCCTCGACAAGGCGCTGGCCGACCATCCGTACGGCAGCACTGACGGTTTCACCCTGACCCTGTACTTCGGCAGGACCGATATCGAGCCGTTGCAGGACCTGGCGCGCCAGCTGTTCGAGGCGCTGCCGTGCCCGATGCTGCTGGTGGAGTTCCGCAAGAACCGTGGCTGGCATATCGAGGGCGTGAAACCGGGCAACATCCACAAGCTGCGCGAGGACCAGGAGGACCAGTTCGCAGCTGCGCTGGAAGGCTTCAGCCGGCAGGTCTGGCGCAAGCCGCGCTCGCGCAAGCAGTACCGCTACGATCTCGCGATCCTGCATGACCCGGAGGAGGCCTTCCCGCCGTCCGACCGCAAGGCGTTGAAGAATTTCATCCGCATTGGCCGCAGCCTTGGCATCGACGTCGAGCTGATCGAGAAGAAGGATTACTCGCGCCTGGCCGAGTACGACGCCTTGCTGATCCGTGAGACGACCAGTGTCAGCGACCATACCTACCGCTTCGCCAAAAAGGCCGAGAGCGAAGGCATGGTGGTGATGGACGACCCGGTGTCGATCCTGCGCTGCACCAACAAGGTCTACCTTGCCGATCTGTTGCGCAGCCACAAGCTGGGCATGCCGGCCACGGAAATCCTCTACAAGGACAACCCGCAAGAGCTGGAGAAGGTTGGCCAGCGCCTGGGCTTCCCGCTGGTGCTGAAGATTCCCGACGGCAGCTTCTCCCGTGGGGTGATCAAGGTGGGCAACCAGGACGAGTTGCTCAAGGCCAGCGCCGAGCTGTTCGAACGCTCGGTGCTGCTGCTCGCGCAGGAGTTCTTCTATACCGAATATGACTGGCGGATCGGCGTCTTGAACCAGAAGCCTATATTCGCCTGCCAGTACTTCATGTCCAAGGGACACTGGCAGATCTACGACCACAGCCCGGATGCCCAGGAAGTCAGCGGTGATTTTCGCACCATGGCCGTCCACGAGGCGCCGCGCAAGGTGGTGGATCTGGCGGTGAGAACCGCCAACCTGATCGGCGACGGGCTCTACGGCGTGGACTTGAAGCAGGCCGGGGACCGGGTGGTGGTGATCGAGGTGAACGACAACCCGAACATCGACTGCGGGGTTGAGGATGTGTACCTGGGGGACGACCTCTACAAGCTGGTGCTGGAAGAATTCGTGCGGCGCCTGGAAGTCAAGCGGCGCGGGCAGGGCTGGTGAGAACGATTCGTCATTGACCTTATAGGAAATCGGTCAATGGGTGGCGTCAAGATATTGCTAGCTTTACAAATTGGAGCGCCAACCGTCTGTTTTTTAAAGTTTTTCAAAATAATGGCGCCAAGGAAGGGAGCATGCTCGAGGCAGCCACGAATCTTCGTCGCCTGCTGGTGGTCGATCCATGCGACGACTGCCGCAGGTTATTACCCGGACTACGGGCAGCAGGGTGGGAGGTAGACAGCTGCGAGCTGGATAACGCCAGCAATCGCGGTTGTGACGTCGGCCTGCTGCGTTTGCAACCCCGGCATCTCGAACGCCGAGAGTCCGTCAAGGAACTCATCAGCCGCAGCGGTACGGAGTGGATAGCCGTGCTCAGCCCGGACGTATTGCCTCTGAATGAAGTGGGCGATTTCGTCAGCGAATGGTTCTTCGATTTCCATACCTTACCCTTCGATGTGGCGCGGGTGCAGGTCACCCTCGGCCGCGCCTTTGGTATGGCGCGCCTGCGCGGGCGCGGCAGCGTGCACATCGATGAGCATGAGCACGAACTGTTGGGCGAAAGCCGCGATGTGCGCGAACTGCGCAAGTTGCTCGCGAAATTCGCGCCGACCGAATCCCCCGTGCTGATCCGCGGCGAAAGCGGTACCGGCAAGGAACTGGTGGCGCGCACGCTGCACCGCCAGTCGCGCCGTGCGATCCGGCCGTTCGTGGCGATCAACTGCGGGGCGATGCCCGAGGCGCTGATCCAGTCCGAACTGTTCGGCCACGAGAAGGGTGCCTTCACCGGGGCGCACCAGCGCAAGATCGGCCGCTTCGAACAGGCTAACGGCGGCACGCTGTTCCTTGATGAAGTCGGTGACCTGCCGCTGGAGCTGCAGGCCAACCTGTTGCGCGTGCTGCAGGAGAAGCAGATCGAACGTGTCGGCGGCAGCCAGCCCATCGAAGTCGATGTGCGGGTGCTGGCGGCGACCCACGTCGATCTGGAGCAGGCGATCCGTGCCGGGCAGTTCCGTGAGGACCTCTACTATCGGCTCAATGTCCTGCAGGTGTCCACGTCGCCGCTGCGTGAACGCAATGGCGATCTGGCGCTGCTGGCCAATCATTTCGCGCATCTTTACAGCGTCGAGACCGGCCGCCGTCCGCGGCGTTTCTCGGACGACGCGCTGGCGGCCATGGCCGAGCATGGCTGGCCGGGCAATGTGCGCGAGCTGGCCAACCGGGTGCGGCGTGGGCTGGTGCTGGCGGAAGGGCGGCAGATCGAGGCGCGTGATCTGGGCCTAGAGCGGGAAAAGGGACGCGCGGTGCATTCGCCGCTGGTGACCCTGGAAGAGTACAAGCTCGGTGCCGAACGCCAGGCCATGTGCGATGCACTGGCCCGGCACGGCGACAACCTCAGCGTGGCGGCGCGGATGCTGGGCATCTCGCGGCCGACCTTCTATCGCTTGTTGCACAAGCATCAGTTGCGCTAGGGCGGGGATACCGGTCGGGGCGGGAACGGGCGCGGATCCGTTGCTCGCCGCGATTCGGAGGGTGTCGCAACAATCCCGGATCGGGCAATTCGCGCTGGCTTCACGTAGGAGCGGACTCTGTCCGCGATTGACTCGACGCCGCTCCGATTAGTCGGGGAGCAAGGCAAACCCATCGCGGACGGAGTCCGCTCCTACGTACATATGAATCTCTCTGGAAATGACAAAGGCCCCGGAAAGGGGCCTTTGCGTTGGGACAGCCGAGCCGTCAGAAGTAATACGGGAATTTCACGCTGAAGCTGAAATCCGGCGCATCCGGCGAGATGCCGATGGACAGGTTCGGCACGATGGTCAGGTTGGGGCTCCATGCATAGGTCAGGCCCCAGTTGAAGTACGCCGCGTTGGCGTCGCTGCCGGTGACGCTGGTCCAGTCGCCGCCATCGGATTTGATCTTGCTCTTCTTGGCGATCAGGTCGGAGAAGGAGAACGACATACTGGTCTTCTCGTTGAGGGCGAAAGCCACACCCGCACCGATCTGGAACCAGTCGCCGAGGTCGACCTTGCCACCTTGCTTGACGCCCTGGGTGGGGCTGATGTCGTCGAAGGATTCCTCGAAGTTGTAGGTGTAGGAAAGGCTGCCGAACAGCACGGCCGGGTCCACGGTCTTGACCAGCGAGATGCCGGGGGTGACCGACCACACGCCGTTGCCGGTGGGCAGCGATTCGGGCACGTTGAGGTTGTCGTTGTCCGAGGCGCGCTTGAGCTTGATGCCGTAGGGCTCCTTGCCGGTGGGCGCCTTGACCCGCAGGCTGACCACCGCATCGGGGCGGGACTCGGTTTCGTCCATGAACTTGTAGGCGATGCCGATGTTGACGTCGCCCAGTGTCGGGTCGCGGGTTACCTTCTCGTCGGTGGACTGCGCGGTAGAGTTGCCGGCGCCGGCCGATTCATAGGTGCTCTCGCGGTACACCACGGGGGCGTTGATATCGAACTGCCAACGGTTGTTCCAGTTGTAGCGGGCGGTGAGGTCCAGGGTCCAGTTGTCGGCGTTGATATTGTCCACGCCGATGTTGCCCAGGAAGATGGTGTCCAGCGCCAGGAAGCCGTTGAGGATCAACTGCTTGGTGTCGTAGTGGGTGTAGGTGAGGCCCGTCTCGACACTGAATGTGCCGTTGCCGAAGAAGCCGCTGGCCTCGTCGTAGAGGTTCTCCACGCTCTTGGGCGGACTGGCGTCGTCCTTGAGCGACTCGCCGTAGGAGCTGCCGCTGGAAGCAACGGTGTTGCCGGTGCCAGGCGGTGTCGGCTTGCCGGTGGAGGTAACCAGGCGCTTGGGCTGGGCGGGCGCGGCCGGCGCTTCTTCCACCTGGCGTACCCGCTGTTCAAGCACCATCAGGGCCTTCTGCTGGGCCTCGTAGCGCTGCTTGAGCTCCAGCAGCTCCTGTTTCAACGCCTCCACCTCGGCTTCCGTCGCGGCAGCGGCGAAGCTCGAGGGGAGTAATGCGGATACACAGATTGCAGTTCCTAGCGATAGCGATCGGTGCATGGCGCGCTGTCCTTCTTATAGGTTGGACCTCACAGTCGCACTGGAGCGTAGATCACATACCCATGGTGCGAAGCCCTTTGAGTTGGTCGAGATTGCAGTCGAGCGCTCCGGACGACGGAAGGTTGTTTTTGAGCACCACGCTGAGCTGTGCCAGGTTATTGACGGCATTATTTCCACCCACCATCTGCGCAGCCTGGAGCAGCCCGCCGGCAGCCAGTTGCTGCATGGCGGCGCCCTGGCCGTTGGCGTTGATTGCCATCTGCACGCCGCCATTGCTGGGCGACACGCTGACGGTGCCGGCGGCGTTGCTGGCGCTGATCGGCGTACTGTTCAACGGTGTGCCCTGCTGGGCGACGACAGGCGGGGCCTGGTCGGCTTCCTTCACGTCGATGCTGACGTTGTTGGCGACAGTGTTGTAGTCGCCCGCGGCACGGACACTCTGTGTCACGCCCTGGGTCTGGTTGAGGCCGGCGCCGCCGGTGACCGTGCCGGTGCCTGCGGCCGGCGGAGCGGGATTGCCGCTGGCCGGTTCGTTGATGGTGGAAACGTAGAACTGCGGTTTGATCGTCGATTCCTGGACTTGCATGCTCACTTTGGCGCCGATGTTGTCGCCCACGGCGTTCTTCCAGGTGCTGCTCATGACGATGCCGAAGCTGATGACCCGGCCAGGCATCACGTACTTGCCGCGAAGTTGGGCCAGCTCCTGATCTTTCAGCTCGATCGGCTTGAAGACGCTTTCCGCCTGGACCGGCAGGCAGGCCACTATGCAGGTGGCGGCAAGCAGCGGGATCAGTTTCATATTGTTCTCCCCGGAAGGATTCCTGCCTTCCGTTCTGGTTCGGTCAGAGGAAGTCGCTCTGGATGAAGCCGAATTCCATGAGCTCCGCGTCCTTGACCGGGCTGAACGCATTGATTCGGTCCCTGGCCGTCAACGGGTCGGGCGGGTTCATCAAGGCGTTGGCCTGTTCGTAACCCGGACCGATGACGGCAAAGATGATGCCGTTCCAGCCTTTGAGAAAATCTTCCTGGGTAAAGCGCTTGTGGCCCAGTACCGGGTCGCCGATGTAGACGTAGCCCTTGTAGGCACGCTGCATCACGACGAAGTGTTTGTAGCCACGGATATCCATCAGCACTATCACCGGGATCGTCAGTTTCTCCAGAGAGGCAGCGGGAATTCGGTACCCGCGGGCGCGCATGCCGATGGCTTCCAGGTAGGTCTTCATGTCGAGCATGGAGAAACCCTGGGTGCGCACCAGGTCCGGGTCGGCCCGGACCAGCATCCCCTTGATCACGAACTCCTCGTCCACGTCCAGCGCGTAGGCCTGGCGGAGGATCGTCGCCAGCGCGGCGGCGCCGCAGCTGAAGTCGGTCTTCTGCTGGACCAGGTTGCTGAACTTGCGCTCGCGGATGCTCTCGACGTGTTTGTAGGCCATCGACCCGCCGGGAAGGATGGCGAAGGGGAGTTGCGCGGCCTGCGTCGTGAGGCTGAAGAGGGCGAGCAAAAGCAGGGCGGACGTACGCATGATCGTGACGCCTGGGGGGCGGCTCAGGAGAAAGGAGGCTCCGTCGCCGGAGCCTCCAGGTGCTACGCCGTGTCGCTTACAGGCAGGATTTGCAGCCTGCGGCGATGGACAGCGAGTTGCTCTGCTGGTTGCCTACGCCAGCTGCAACGTTCGCGCCGAGGTTGCCCGACACATTGTTGAGCGAGTTGCTGATGGTGGCGTCGTTTCTGACCGGGTCTTTCCAGCCGGTGGGGACCAGCACCTGGTAGGTGGCCTGGCCTTTCAGATCAACAGTGCCTGCTTCGACGAAGAACAGCGGGTCCTTGTCTTCCTTGTGGCCGCCGCTGTTGCGACTGTCATTACCGCCACGACCGCCTTCGTCCACGACGTAGCCAACGCCGGCGCCCTTGTAGGTGCCATGGGCCTTGAACTCGGACTTCAGGGTTTCCTTCTCGTAAGTCAGGAAGGCAACGTTACCCACGGTGTTGCCCGTGGAGGTCTGGGTGGCGCCGCTGTAGGAGTCGGCACTACGACCACCGGACACGGCGGCTGCCATGTCGTTTTTCTGTTGGTTGTAGTTGCCCGAGGCGATGTTGATGCCAATGTTCCCGGAGGAGTTGCTGCCGGAGTTGTTCAGCGAAGCCTTGTTGGTGGTGGAGAGGTTCAACGCCTTGTTGGCTTCGTTGGTCTGGGTCACTTCGGTGGACGCATAGGCGGTACCGAAGATGAATTTCTCATCGGCGGTGGCCAGGGCGGCGGCGTTGGCCTGTTGGTTCATGTCGCCGGCTGCCACGTTGACGCCCACGTTACCCGATGCGGTCCCCAGCGAGCTGTCGACCGTAGCGGTGTTCTTGGTGCCCATGTTGACGACGGTGTTGTCGCTGCTCTCCTGGGTGTCTTCCACCGTAGCGCTGGCGCCTGCTTCGATCCGTGGGTCCTTGTAGGGATCGTACGGAGGCTTGGGTTGATGTTGTTCATGACCGTGACCATTGCCGTGGCCATTGCCATGCCCGTTTCCATGACCATTACGGTTATCCGCTTGCACAGCTACAGCCATGATCGCTGCGACAGCGAACACCAGCGGCTTCAGAGCCATTGACGGTTTCATGGTGTATCTCCTTTGCTTTGTTTGGCGTGTTTAGTGTTATAGGAGTTGGCTTGGGTCAATCCGCGACCCGGATGCTCAGGGTGTTGGCAATGCGATTGCCGACCCCGGCGCTCTGGCTCACCTGGACCACACCGCGACTGCCGGCAAAGGCCTGGTCGCTGGTGACGACCTGCCGGTTCCCCGTGGTGGAGTTAGCTGAGCCTGAGTTCACTGGCAGCGCGACGTTCTGCTGGGAAAGCACGCTGTCGTCGACGCTCTGCGCAACAGCGCTGACGCTGATCCGCATGGCGTTCACTTGCTGGTTGGCAGCCCCGGCGGCCTGGTTCACGCCCAGTGCGCCGTTACCGTTGGTGAAGGCGTTGCCGGTAATGCTGGCGGACGCGGCCTGGCTGGGGTCGACGAAGGCGTTGACCGTCTGCCTGAATTGGGTGGTGGCCTGGGCGTTGGTGCCGATGGCGATGGTTCGACCGTTGGCCTGTTGCTGTTCATCACCCGCTGCCTGGTTCACGCTCGCCACGCCGTTGTAATGGCGGACGGCGCTGTCGATGTTGGCGTTGTTGACCGTCGAAGGGTCGGCGGCGAAGGCGGGAAGGGTGCAGAAGAGCAATGGCAGGGTGAGCAGGTGAGCATTCATCTCAGCGATCTCCCGTCAGCATGCGCAGGGGCGAGAGGCCTTGCTGTACCGTGCGATTCACCGAGTTGGAGATGCCGCCGCCAGCGCCCATGCCGCCGCCGAGGCTGCCATTGTTGAGGCTCTGATTGCTGCCGTTGTCCATGCCCACCAGCGTGCCGCCGGGAAGAATGTGACGCTCAAGAGTGGAGCCGCTGGTGACGCTGGCGAAGTCGCTGTCGCTCAGTTCGGCGTTGCCGGTCTGGCGCACGACCTGTTCGGAAATGTTCGGATTGACGGTGACCGGGTTCGGGTCGGGGATGTCGGTCGGTCTTGTAGCGACGCGTGGCTGCACGACGCGTTGCAGGACTATGGTGCCGTCACCGGCGAGAACCGCCGGGCACAGTGGGACGCTGGCCGCGCCGCAAGCGAGCGTGACGAGCATGCCGACTATCCGTGAGTCGATGTTCCCCATGATGGCGATTCCTTCTTGGTGCGCTGAGCCCTAACCAGCGGTACCAAGAAGGAGCAGGGGGCGTGCCGCTTTGAATCAGCGATTGAGAATCAATGACATGGCTTTAGGCCATGTGCGCCACACTGGAGCCAGTGTTTCTGCGTTGATACAGAACGATCGTCCGAAAGCCGCGCGCGAGCCCTAGAACGGGGCTCGTATCACCGAAGAAGCGAGTTCTGTTGCATCGCCGATACACAACTTTGGTCGGGGAGGCCCGAGGTATGGGCAGCAAGCGTTTGCGGCGATCGGAGTGTTTCGCGCAGCTAACAGAATGTCGTGATTTGTGGAGATTCTGGTACTTCAGTACAGCAGTCTTTTCAACGAATTAGGCATTTTGCATGATGGCGCGAACCCGGCCGGATCGCGGGTGTCTGCATCTGCCTGGTGACAGAACGCAGAACATTTTTTGCCGAAGTGCCAACGCCTCCACTGCCGGTCCTGTACAAGAGAAATTTTTGTGAATTTCGTAGCGCCAGGCGGCCAATGCATTAGCATGCCGACGCCGCTGCGGCGCTCATGCGCCAGGAGCAGGCAGCGGGACAAAATCATTAGAAGTGTGCGAGCCAGCGTGCCTCGCGGGGGAAAGTAGTATGGATCTGTGGAGTGCCTTTCAGGCCTTCATCCTTGGCGTGGTCGAGGGGCTCACCGAGTTCCTGCCGATCTCCAGCACCGGTCACCAGATCATCGTGGCGGACCTCATCGGCTTCGGCGGCGAACGTGCCGAAGCCTTCAATATCATCATCCAGTTGGCTGCCATCCTGGCGGTGGTCTGGGAGTTCCGCCGCAAGATTCTCGACATCGTCTGCGGCCTGCCCACCCAACCCAAGGCGCAGCGTTTCACCGTCAATCTGCTGATCGCCTTCTTCCCGGCCGTGGTGCTGGGAGTGGCCTTCGCGGACTATATCCACCACTACCTGTTCAACCCGATCACCGTGGCCGTGGCCCTGGTGGTAGGTGGCGTGATCATGCTCTGGGCGGAGAAGCGCCAGCATGTGATCCAGGCCGAAACCGTAGACGACATGAGCTGGAAGCAAGCCCTGAAAGTCGGCTGCTGCCAGTGCCTGGCGCTGATCCCGGGCACTTCGCGCTCCGGCGCCACCATCATCGGCGGCCTGCTGTTCGGCCTGTCGCGCAAGGCGGCCACCGAGTTCTCCTTCTTCCTCGCCATGCCCACCATGGTCGGTGCTGCGGTCTACTCAGGCTACAA
The DNA here is from genome assembly GCF_048068295.1 of Pseudomonas sp. NY15435. Classification (NCBI taxonomy): domain Bacteria; kingdom Pseudomonadati; phylum Pseudomonadota; class Gammaproteobacteria; order Pseudomonadales; family Pseudomonadaceae; genus Pseudomonas; species Pseudomonas sp. NY15435. Next base: position 123,346 of record NZ_JBLUQA010000012.1, on the reverse strand, counting down.
GTACCGCGACATCTTCCAGCCCTCGGACCTGCCGGTATTCGCCGTCGGCTTCGTCACCTCGTTCATCTTCGCCATGATCGCCGTGCGCGGCCTGCTCAAGTTCATCGCCAACCACAGCTATGCGGCTTTCGCCTGGTACCGTATCGTGTTCGGCCTGCTGATCCTGGCGACCTGGCAGTTCGCCCTGATCGACTGGAGCAGCGCCAGACCCTGATCCGATAGCGAGTGAACGTGGAAAAGAACGGCACCATCAGCCGCTGGGACGACGACAAGGGCTTCGGCTTCATCCGTCCCCAGGCCGGCGGCAAGGAAGTCTTCCTGCATATCTCCGACTTCCGCGGCGACCGCCGCCCGGAAGCGGGCGATCAGGTCTGCTATGTCGAGGGCACCGGGAAGGATGGTCGCCCCCGCGCCGATCATGCCCGCCTTGCCGGGCTGGCCATCGATACCCCGGCTATTCGCCGTAAACCCGCTCCAGCGGCGACCCGCGAGCGGGTCCGCAGCGGTCGCGAAGTAGCTTTCCCGAGCGCTCCGGCGCGATCGCCGGGCAAGGCGCTGGCGATTCTCGCGGCGCTCCTGGTTCTGCCGATCATCGGCTCGGTACTCTGGCTGAAGGAAGGCTATTTCGTCTGGTTCCTGCTGCTCTATCCCGCCTTCAGCGCACTGGCTTTCCTCGCCTACTGGCGCGACAAGCGCAGCGCCGAACGCAATGACTGGCGCACCCCCGAACAGAGCCTGCACCTGCTGGAGCTGCTCGGCGGCTGGCCCGGAGCCTTCCTCGCCCAGCAGGTGTTTCGACACAAGACCCGCAAGCTGTCGTTCCAGCTGGTGTTCTGGGCCATCGTCCTGCTGCACCAGCTGTTCTGGATCGACTGGCTCAGCGGTGGCCGCCTGCTGGGTTGGATCGGCGCGCTGATGGGGCTGGTTGCGAATTCTGCGTAAGCGCAGTCGTCAGACCGGCCAATCATCCTTGGAGAAGCCTTCCTCCAGGTAGTCGAGCAACGCCCGTACCGCCGGGAGAATGCCGCGCCTGTGCGGGTATACCGCCTGCAGGTAGGCCTCCGGCTCGCTCCAGGCGGGCAGCACGCGCACCAGGCGACCGTCCTCCAACTCCTCGGTGCAGTAGTGCAGCGGCAGCAGGGTGACCCCCAGTCCCGCCAGCGCCACGTTCTTGCGCAGGTTGAAATCCTCCACCGCCAGCCGCGCCTCCAGCGCCACTTCCTTCACCTCACCCTGCGGGCCGCTCAGTTTCATGTGCACGCGACGGTCGTTGTCGATGGCGCCGAGGACGGGCAGGGCGGCCAGGTCTTCCGGTGCGCGTAGCTTGACGCCCTTGAGCAACGCGGGGGCAGCCACCAGGGCAGTCTTGGCCCGACGCAGACGTCGCGAGATCAATGACAGGTCCTCGTCCCCCGGCGCCCGCACACGCAATGCGACATCGATGCTCTCGTTGAGCAGGTCGACGCGGCGGTTGGTCAGCATCAGCTCCAGGTTCACCTGCGGATAGGCAGCCAGAAATCCTGGGAGCATTTCGTTGAGCGAGGTTTCCGCCAACGCCACCGGGCACGACAAGCGCACCCGCCCGCGCGGTTCCGCGCTCAGTTGAGCGGCCACTTCGTCTGCCATCTCAGCTTCCACCAGCATCGCCTGGCAGTGCCGGTAATAGCGCTCGCCCAGGTCGGTGAGTGCCAGTTTGCGGGTGGTGCGCTGCAGCAGGCGCACATTCAGGCGTGCTTCCAGTTCTGCTACGCGCCTCGATAGCCGGGACTTCGGCAGCCCCAGCAGGCGTCCGGCGGCGGCGAATCCGCCGGCTTCCACCACCTTGGCGAAATAGAAGAGGTCATTGAGGTCCTGCATGGGATTGTCCTGCTGGTGAGACGAATCATTGCATTTTTGCCGACTTATCGAAGATTGGCTACATGCGTAGTCTTGCCTCCAACGACGAATTCCTCCGCCAACCCACCTGGCACCTTTCCTGGAGAACACACATGAAACTGCTGCACATCGATTCGAGCATCCTCGGCGACAACTCCGCTTCCCGCCAACTGAGCGCCGAACTGGTCGCTGCCTGGGCCGCCGCCGAGCCGGGCGTCGAAGTCACCTATCGCGATCTCGCCGCTGACGCCATCAGCCACCTGTCCTCCGCCAGCCTGGTAGCCGCCGGTACCCCGGCCGAGCTGCGCGATGCAGCGCAGAAGCATGAAGCCGCCCTGGGCGAGAAGAGCATCGAGGAATTCCTCGGCGCCGACGCCATTGTCATCGGCGCGCCGATGTACAACTTCTCCATCCCCAGCCAGTTGAAGGCCTGGATCGATCGCATTGCGGTGGCCGGCAAGACCTTCCGCTACACCGAGAACGGCCCGGAGGGCCTGGCAGGCGGTAAGAAAGTGGTCATCGTTTCCACTGCTGGCGGCATCCACGCTGGCCAACCCACCGGTGTTGCTCACGAGAACTACCTGGAGCTGGTGCTGAACTTCCTTGGCATCACCGACATCGAGGTCGTCCGTGCCGAAGGCCTGGCCTACGGTGACGAGCCGCGCCGCAACGCCATCGCCGGCGCCCAAGCGAGCATCGCCAGCCAGTTCGCCGCTGCCTGAGCCAACCTGCTCTGAGAAAAGCCCCGCCATCGCGGGGCTTTTTCATTTCCGCTCCCGCCGGCTCGGCTCTTGTAGGAGCGATTTTGCTCGCGAACAGTCTCAGGCTCCGATGCTCGGGTGGTTCGCGAGCAAGCTCGCTCCTACGTGAAAGTTCTGCGCTCGGGTTGGCCCTCTCCCTAACCGTCTCCCAGGGGGAGAGGGGACCATTCGGTGCAGGATGAAACCTCGGCGTCAGCCGGCACAATCTGCTCCCTCTCCCTCTGGGATAGGGCTGGGGTGAGGGGGAACGTAGGCAAAAACCTGCCGGGAAGAAGACAGTTGCTCCTACAGAAGGGTGCCTGGCAGCGGGTCTCATCGGCGAATCGGACTCTGTCGCTCCTTGGTCCGCTCGTCTGCCCATGTCGAGGGTGCCGGTCTGGCGCGTACTATGCAGGGAATCTCCTGGGCGGCGCCCGAAGCCCGTAACTTGTGCGGGGGGGGAATCCCGTGGCGCCTGATCTGGATACGTATCGGGACGGTCTGCACCATGGCGAGACGCCTGTTCTGGCTTTTCCTGCTCGTTACTTTCAGTACCGCCGGCTGGGCTTCGCCCGGCTGGAACGTGGGTTTCCATCGCCTGCAGGTCAGCGATCCGCTTGATCAGCAGCCGATGAAGGCCATCGCCTTCTATCCGACGCGGGCCAGCGAACAGCCCTTGCACCTGGGAAACTTCATCCTTGATGTCGCCTACGAGGGGCAGACCGCCAATGGTCGCTTCCCGCTGCTGGTAATGTCCCACGGCAACTACGGTACCCCCCTGGCCCACCGTGACCTGATCGAGGCGCTGGTGCGTAAGGGCTTCGTGGTGGTGACCCTGCTGCACCCCGGCGATAACCTCCATGACCACAGCCGTCTCGGCGCGGTGAGCAATCTCTACGGGCGACCGCTGCAGGTCTCGGAAACCATCAGTGCCGCACTGCTCGATTCCAAGGTCGCGGCTATCGTCGACCCGCGAAAGGTCGGGGTGATCGGCTATTCCGCCGGCGGTGAAACCGCGCTGATCCTGGCCGGCGCCCAGCCGCGCCTGGAGCGCCTGATCAAATACTGCCAGCAGCGCCCGGACGATCGTGACGCTTGCAGCGAGAAGGGCCAGGTACGCGCCGACCGCAATGACCTGGTACCCATGGCCGACCCGCGCGTCGGCGCTTTGCTCTTGCTGGCTCCGTTGAGCCTCATGTACGGCGCCCATGAACTGGAAGACGTGCAGGTACCGGTGCTGCTCTACACCGGCAACGAGGACCATATCCTGGACTGGAAGAAGAATGCCGCCGCCCTGGCGCGCAAGCTGCCGCAACAGGCGGACCTGCGCGTACTGGATGGGGCAGGGCACTTCGTCTTCATGTCGCCCTGCTCGGAGGAGGAGAAGGAAGCCACGCCGGACCTGTGCACCGACACCCAGGGGCTGGACCGCCAGGCCATCCACCGCGATCTGGCCTCCTCGGCAGCGGAGTTCTTCGACGTCAGCCTGGGCAGCGCAACGATGCACACCGCGGGCCGCTGATGCTCCCGTAGGAGCTAGCTTGCTCGCGAACCGACTCCCCCTGCGCGCCCGAAATATCGCGGACAGAGTCCGCTCCTGCGGTTGAGCACGCAGGCACCGGCGTGCGTAGGAGCCACGGCCTTCTCTGGGGGACATCTGCGCCTGTCTTTCCCCTCACTCCAACCCTCCCCTAAGGGAGAGGGAGCAGATCGTGCCGGCTGGTGCTGTGGTTTTCATCCTGGCCACACCGTCAGAGGGTTGGGGCGAGGGCCGCCCCGAGCGCCGGATTCGCCTGTAGGAGCGGACGCCGTCCGCGATTGCTATCCGGCCGCCCCGAACAATATCGGAACGTGGTTCGCGAGCAAGCTCGCTCCTACAGACAGCAAAGAAAAAGCCCCGCACAAGGCGGGGCTTTTTTTATCGCAACGGCGAGATGATCAGACGATCACGCCCTGGCTGCGCAGGTAGTCATCGTAGGTGCCGCTGAAGTCGGTCACGCCGTTTTCCGACAGCTCGATGATGCGTGTGGCCAGGGAGGAAACGAACTCGCGGTCATGGCTGACGAAGATCAGGGTGCCCGGATAGTTTTCCAGCGCCAGGTTGAGCGACTCGATGGACTCCATGTCCAGGTGGTTGGTCGGCTCGTCCATCACCAGCACGTTGGGGCGCTTGAGAATCAGCTTGCCGAACAGCATGCGGCCCTGTTCGCCACCGGAGATCACTTTCACCGACTTCTTGATGTCGTCGTTGGAGAACAGCATGCGGCCGAGGGTGCCACGCACCAGCTGCTCGCCGCCCTGGGTCCACTGGGCCATCCAGTCGAACAGGTTGTAGTCGTCCTCGAAGTCCTCGGCGTGGTCCTGGGCGAAGTAGCCCACGTCCGCGCTGTCGGTCCACTTCACTTCGCCGGCGGTCGGCGCCATTTCACCGACCAGGGTGCGCAGCAGGGTGGTCTTGCCGATACCGTTCGGGCCGATGATCGCGATGCGCTCCCCGGCTTCGACCTGCATGCTCAGGTTCTTGAACAGCGAGGTGCCGTCGAAGCCCTGGCTGACTTTCTCCAGGGTCACCGCCTGGCGGTGCAGCTTCTTGTGCTGCTCGAAGCGGATGAACGGGCTGACGCGGCTGGACGGCTTGACCTCTTCGAGCTGGATCTTGTCGATCTGGCGCGCGCGGCTGGTGGCCTGCTTGGCCTTGGAGGCGTTGGCCGAGAAGCGGCTGACGAAAGTCTGCAGCTCGGCGATCTGGGCCTTCTTCTTGGCGTTGTCCGACAGCAGACGCTCGCGGGCCTGCTCGGCGGCGGTCATGTACTCGTCGTAGTTGCCCGGGAACAGGCGCAGCTCGCCGTAGTCCAGGTCCGCCATGTGGGTGCAGACGCTGTTGAGGAAGTGACGGTCGTGGGAAATGATGATCATGGTGCTGTTACGCGCCGTGATGATGTTTTCCAGCCAGCGGATGGTGTTGATGTCCAGGTGGTTGGTCGGCTCGTCGAGCAGCAGCAGGTCCGGGTCGGAGAACAGCGCCTGGGCCAGCAGCACACGCAGCTTCCAGCCCGGAGCGACGGCGCTCATCGGGCCGAAGTGCTGGTCCAGCGGAATGCCCAGGCCCAGCAGCAGTTCGCCGGCACGGGATTCGGCGGTGTAGCCGTCGAACTCGGCGAACTGGACTTCCAGCTCGGCAACGGCCATGCCGTCTTCTTCGCTCATCTCCGGCAGGGAATAGATGCGATCGCGCTCAGCCTTGACCTTCCACAGCTCCTCGTGGCCCATGATAACGGTGTCGATCACGGTGAAATCTTCGTAGGCGAACTGGTCCTGGCGCAGCTTGCCCAGGCGCACGCCGTTTTCCAGCATCACCTGGCCGCCGGAAGGCTCCAGCTCACCGCCAAGAATCTTCATGAAGGTGGACTTGCCGCAACCGTTGGCGCCGATCAGGCCATAGCGGTTGCCGTTGCCGAATTTGACGGAAACGTTTTCGAACAGCGGCTTGGCGCCAAACTGCATGGTGATATTGGCGGTGGAAATCAACTGACTGACCCTTGGCTGGACATGGTGCGCGCCGGGCGCAGACGGCGCGGGCGGGCGAGGAAGGCATAGCTGTCGAACGAGACCGACAGGAGCCTGGCAAAGCCGCTCATTATGCCACAGCCGGGACCCGGCTGCATGTATTGCCGCTGCAGCGCCCGTTATGCGGGCGTATGGCGAAATCAGACAGTTGAAACCCCCCATTGTCCTGCATCAGAATTCGGTGTTCAGAATTCTGGTGGGGGCTGTATGAAAATCCTAAACGCTCAACATTCGCTCAAGCAGTACCTGGAGCAGGTCAGTGGCAAGCTGATCACCGTCGTCTCGGCCTCCGCCAGTGAAACCGAGTCACTGATCGAAACCCTGGTGGAGAAGGGCAATCGCCTGGATCTGCTGGTGGGCAGCATCAATTCCTTCACCTCGCCGGACTTCATCGACTACTGCGTCCGCGATGCCGGCACCAGCGTCACTCTGCACGTGGACTTCCGCGCGCAGAACAGCGTGCACTGGAAGCTGATCCTGATCGAACCGGACGTGGTGATCCTCGGCAGCGCCAACTTCACCGAGATCGGCCTGAGCCTGACCCGCGACACCTGCACCGTTATTCAGGATGCTGCGCTATATGCCGATTACCTGGCGCGCGTCAGCGAGATCAAGGGCATGGAAGGTGTCGTGCTGGGCGAGGACTCGCCAGCCTTCGACGAAAAACTCGAGGAATACCGCCAGAGCCACCGCCGCGTGCAGGCCAGCCTGGCGCGTAGCGCGCAGTATCTGGACGGCGAGAGCTGGCTGGGCGACGAGACCAACCAGAGCATCCCGCTGTTCATCTGGTACAGCGACCACTCCGATGATTCCGAAGAGAAGGCCGAGGCCTTCCTGCACGCCAGCAGCGATGGTGTGGATTGGGACGATGTACGCGAGTTCTTCACCTATGAGTGCGCCGAAGGCGTGCTGCCCTACGAAGAGGGCGACATGGTGCTGACCGCGCGCTGCAACGGCACGCATATCGGCTTCTATACCTTCGACCGCATCCTTTACCGCGACGGCACCTACTACATCTACTCCTACCGCAAGAAGCGCTACACCCAGCCGTTCAAGCTGGAGGACGCCAAGGAGCGTCTGAAGGACGTGATTCCGGAGTGGTACGAGGAAATGCGGACTTCGCTCAATCGCCACGACATCAATAGCGTGGTGCGCTAAGCGGCAACCGTTCATCGGCGCGCCTCCTGCGACCGGTCGGTCCCGCGTTGCGCGCCTTGGCATATCTCCTGCGGATGGCTAGCATCCTGCCAGTATCTCGACGTCGCATGCCGCTGTTGCGTGAGCCCGTCAGAAACCTGTCAGGAGGCAAAGGATCATGCCGCAACTTCCCCCCGATGAAGTCCCCGTTCGCCGCCGTATGCGCTGGCATTGGCGGCTGTTGACGCTGAAGATCTACATCCTCTCGGTATTCCTGCTCGCCTGTATGCTGGGCGGCAGCGCGATGCTGTTTCTCAATGTACTCAATGACACGCTCGAACCGGCCCAGCGCCTCGGGTCCTTCGTGGCTGGTGCTCTGATCCTGCTGCTGTGCTTCCACATCCTGCGCATGGCGCTGCCACCGATGCCGTGGCTGTCCAGGCGGCGCACCGTCGAATAGCCCCCGCAATGAAAAACGCCCCGTGGCATCACTGCCACGGGGCGTTCTATTTCGAGCCTGATCAGATCATCAGAAGATGTTGACCGGGTACTCGACGAAGACGCGCACTTCGTTGCCGTCGTCGTTGTAGGAGCGAGCGTCGTTGGACACGCGCAGCCAGGAACCGCGCAGCTTGACCGACAGGTCCTTGGCCGGGCCGCTCGGTACGACGTACTTCAGCTGGTTGAAGATTTCGCGCTCTTTGCCGTTGCTGGTCTCGGCGGTCTTGATGTTGTCGCCGTAGACGTAGGCCACGGTGTAGCTCAGGCCGGGAACGCCGTACTCGGAGAAGTCCAGGCTGTAGCTGCCCTGCCAGGAGCGCTCGTCCTCACCGTTGAAGTCCGACCAGTAGGAGTTGGCCAGCCAGATGGTGGTGCCGCCGTCGCCCAGGCCGCCCTGGTTCTGGTACCAGCCGTAGTTGTAGCCGGAATCGCCGTTGTTGCGCTGGTGCGCGACCATGAAGGTGTGTGCGCCGATGTTGTAGGCGGCCGACAGGCTCCAGATGGTGTTCTTGGTGCCGTCGATGCCGTTGTCGGAAGCGAAGTCTTCGTTGACGCGGGTACGGTAGCCGTTGAAGTCCAGGGTCAGGGACTGCTTGTCGGCCACCGGGATGACGTAGTTCAGGTTCATGTACTGCTTGCGAGCGACGTCTTCGCTCTCGTAGCCGTACAGCGAGCCACTGAAGTTGTCGGTGAACTTGTAGCTGCCGCCGAACACGTCGATGCGCTTCAGGCCGCCGCTGTCACGCCCTTCGGCGCTCTTGCGGGTTTCCGAGGTGAAGCGGCCGACGTTCAGCTCCAGGCCTTCGATCTCCTTGGAGGTGATCAGGGTGCCGGTGAAGCTTTCCGGCAGCAGGCGGGAGTTGTCGTAGCTCAGGATCGGCAGGGCCGGCATCTGGTCACCGTACTTGATCACGGTGTTGGAGAAGCGAGCTTTCACTGCACCACCGGCGCGGGCCAGGTCGTTGGCGGCTTCGCCGCTGTCGCCCTGCTTGAAGAAGTCGATGCCGGCGGCGCCGCTCTTGCCCTGGCCACCGTCCAGGCGCAGGGCGTACATGCCGAACGCGTCAACGCCGAAGCCGACGGTGCCCTGGGTGAAGCCGGAGGTGAAGGTGGCGGTGGCAGCCTGGCCCCACTCGGCCTTGTCGTCACGACCGTGCTTGTAGTCACGGTTCATGTAGGCGTTGCGGAAGAACAGGTCCAGGTGGCTGTCTTCCTGGAAGCCCTTGGCGGTGGACTGGTCTTCGGCCATGGCGGCGGTCGACGCGAGGATCCCCAGTGCGAGCAGACTGATCCGGTGGTTCAGCATCTTGATTTCCTTAATGGTGCAGCGCCAGCGACGAGAAGAAAAAAGCTCTCCGCCCCGAAGTGCGTGATCGGGGTAGGTGGAGTCCTGTGCTGGCATATTCTTTTGGTTGTATTCGGGGCGTGGTCGCCCCGGCGCCGCGGGATGATAGCAGAGGTTCGAACTTTTTCGTCCAGCCTCTGTCACGCTCCCGTCATGATTGCCTGATCAACGGTTTTGGCCGCCGGATCGTGACGGCTCGCGGGGGATAGACGAAGTCGCGGCAGATCGCCGCGCCGCATGGCTCAGCGGGAGAACGAGCGCTGGAACAGCCAGAGGCTGAGGGTCAGCCCGCAGAATGCCGCCAGGGCGGCGCACAGGAAGATCGAGCCGAAGCCGAAGCCGTTGGCGACAGCGCCCATCAGCGGCCCAGTGACGCCCAGTGACACATCGATAAACAGCGAATAGGCGCCCAGGGCCGCGCCCCGGTTTGAGGCCGGCACCAGACCCACGGCTTCCACGCCCAGTGCGGGGAACACCAGGGAAAATCCGAAACCGGTCAACGCCGCGCCGGCCAGGGCGATCCAGGGCGTAGGGGCGCTCCACAGCAGGAGCAGGCCGAGGCTTTCCACCGACAGGCAGGCAATCGCGACGCGGAAGCCCCCGTGGCGGTTGATGGCGTTGGCGAACAGCAGGCGTGCACCAATGAAGCAGCCACCGAAGGCGGTCAGGCAGTAGACCGCGTCTTTCCAGCCAAGGCTGGCGTAGTACAGGGTGATGAAGGTGGCGATGGTGCCGAAACCGATGCCTCCCAGCGCGAGGCCCATGCCGTGGGGGACGACGCGACCGAGCACGTGGTGGAAGGGCATCCGCTCGCCATGCACCAGCGCCGCCGCACGCTTGGGCCAGGCCAGGGTAAAACCGAGCGCGGCCAGCAGGACCACGCTGCCGCCCAGGCTGGCTAGCCCGAGCTGGCCGACCATCAGCACACCGAGCGGCGCGCCGACGGCCAGGGCGCCATAGCTGGCGATGCCGTTCCAGGAAATGACTTTCGCGGTGTTTGCCGCCCCGACGCGGTCGATGCCCCAGGCGATCGAGGCGCTGCCGACCAGGCTTTCCGAGGTGCCCAGCACCAGGCGCGCGACCATCAGCATGCCGAGGCTGACCCACGGCAGACCCTGAATCGCCCAGGAACCGAGCATCAATGCACCGCTGCCGGCACAGCCGACCATGCCGTAGAGTACTGCGCGCTTGGGCCCGAGGGTGTCGATGACCTTGCCGGCATAGGGACGGGTGAGCAGGGTGGCCAGGTACTGGATGCTGATGACCAGTCCCGCCATCACCGAGCCGAAGCCCAGGTCGCTGTGTACGTAGCCGGGCAGCACGGCCAGAGGAATGCCGATGGTCAGGTAGGCGATGAAGGTGAACAGGACAACGGACACCACTTGCAGCGTGGTGGACGAAGACGAGCGGGAGTCGGCAGACATGTGCAGCAGTTCGGTACGGCAAGTGGGCTTACATGATGGACCGCGACACACGTGTAGGAAAGCTAGCTAACGAACTACCTTTCAGTTCCGGCGTGATGCAAACCCATCGCGGACGGAGTCCGCTCCTACGCCCCGGTCCGCTCAGTACCTGTAGGAGCGAGCATGCTCGCGAACGCTTTTCTTCGGTGAGCATCGAAGGTGGGCGTTTCGCGAGCACGCTCGCTCCTACAAGGATGTCTTTCAGGCGCGGCGGAACAGGGTGGGGTAATCGATCACCAGACCGTCGTCATCCACCGTCAGCAATGCCTGAAAATTCGTACCTTCCAGGTTTTCGTAGAGGTAATGATGGGCGTCGATCCGCGTATAGCCCTGGCGCATCCGTACCGGCTTGAGCTTCGGCGCTTCCAGATACACCACCGCCAGCTCCCGACGCTCGCCATCGGCGAGTTGCAGGCGGCGAATGGGGAAAGTGTTGGTAAAGGGCGAAGGCCAGATGTCGATGTCCAGGCAGCCGTCCAGCTCCACAAGCGTTTCGCCTTGATCAGTCCGCCAATGACCGACGCCGTCGGTCAGCAGGTGCAGCCAATGAATACCGCGGGCGCTTTCCACGCTGAAGCGCGCTTCACTGAGGCGCCATTCGGCGTCCCAGTCCAACTGGTAGTCGAGCTGATAGGACGGCCCACCCGCCTCATCGATGGTGCGCAACTGGCTCTCGGCGCGACGTTCTCCCAATTGCAGTGATTCCCAGCTGGCTGCCGGTGCGTGCCAGATGCCTTCCCAGTCCAGTGTGCGCATCAGGGTGTCTCCAGTACGAGTCCCAGGCGTTGGCGCTTGGGCAGGCGGGCAACCACCAGCTGATGAGAGCGCGTCAGCGCTTCGCGCAGTTCGGCTTCACCCATGGGGTAGGGGCGCTGCATGGAAATCCAGAAGGCCCGCGCCAGATAGGGTGCCGGGCGGATGCCGGGGCGGTCGACGTAACCCAGGAACAGCTCCGGGCCAACCTTGAAGGCCAGACCGCCATTGCCGCTGTCGAGGAAATCGAGGATGGCGAACATCTTGTTGCCAGCCACCGAAAACACCCGGTTGCTACCCCATTTGATGTCTTCGCGGGCGCCGGGGAGTTCCAGGCAGAAGCGGGCAATCTGTTGCGGCGTCATGTGCGTGCGTTCCTTCGGTCAGTCGCGCCTTCGATCAGTCACGCGTTTGATCAGTCTCGGAAGTAAACCTCGACCAGATGGTAGCCGAACTGGCTTTTCACCGGACCGTGGACCACGCCGACCGGCTTCTTGAAGATCACCTGGTCGATGCTGCGGACCATCTGGCCGGGGCGTACCTCGCCGAGGTCACCGCCGCGCTTGCCGGAAGCACAGGTTGAATGCTTGCGCGCCAGGGCGGCGAAATCCTCGCCTTTGGCCAGGCGCTGCTTGATCTGCTCGGCTTCGGCGGCGGTCTTGACCAGGATATGGCGGGCCATGGCGACGGGCATTGGTTCGTGTCCTTAAATGAAAGCGTCTGGGGCGGCATTGTACGGCAGCAGTGATGCAGGTCGCATTTCGCGATGGGTTGCATTGTCTGGGGCAGGAGCGCTCCATAGAGTCAATAAGCAAATTCTTATTTAAAGGACGCTGCTTACAGACGGCGTCCGCCGCCACCTTGCGTATGGATGCAGTTCAATGGATATCCAAGCGATGCTCAAGATCCTGGCCACCCAGGATGGTTCGGATCTTTACCTCTCCACCGGCGCTCCGCCGTGCGCCAAGTTCAACGGGGTGCTCAAGCCCCTGGCCAACGAACCGATGAAGGCCGGCGACGTTGCCCGCATCGGCTATGGGCTGATGGATGAGGAGCAGCGTGCGGAGTTCGATCGTGAACTGGAGATGAACCTGGCGATTTCCGTGCCCGGTGTGGGGCGTTTCCGGATCAACCTTTTCAAGCAGCGCAACGAAGTATCCATCGTGGCGCGCAACATCAAGCTGGATATCCCGCTGTTCGCCGACCTGAAGCTGCCCGAAGTGCTACTCAAGGTAGTCATGGAGAAGCGCGGCCTGGTGCTGTTCGTCGGCGGCACCGGCTCGGGCAAGTCCACGTCCCTGGCGGCGTTGATCGACCACCGCAACCGCAACAGCGGTGGCCACATCATCACCATCGAAGATCCTATCGAGTATGTGCACCGACACCGCAAGTCGATCATCAACCAGCGCGAAGTGGGCGTGGACACCCGCAGCTTCCATGCCGCGCTGAAGAACACCCTGCGCCAGGCGCCGGACGTGATCCTGATCGGCGAGATCCGTGACCGCGAGACCATGGAGCACGCCCTGGCCTTCGCCGACACCGGCCACCTGGCGATCTCCACGCTGCACGCCAACAACGCCAACCAGGCGCTGGACCGCATCATCAACTTCTTCCCCGAGGAGCGCCGGCCGCAGTTGCTCAACGACCTGGGCAACAACCTCAAGGCCTTCGTCTCCCAGCGCCTGGTCCGCACCCAGGACGGCAAGCGTCGCGCGGCGGTGGAAGTGCTCCTGGGCACGGCGACCATCAGCGACATCATCAAGCGCGGTGACTTCAGTTCGATCAAGGAGATCATGGACAAGTCCCGCGCCCTCGGCATGCAGACCTTCGACCAGGCGCTGTTCGACCTGGCAGTGGAAGGCGCGATCACCGAGGAAGAGGCGGTGAAGAACGCCGACTCGGCAAACAACCTGCGGCTGAAACTCAAACTCTACAAGGACAACCCGGGCAGCGTCGGCAGCACCGCCACACCGGCGGCAGCCAAGCCGGCCGCGCCGGCGCCGGTTGCTCCGCCAGCTGCCACCCAACCGGTCGAGGCTTCCAGTTGGGGCCTGGAGCTTGCCCTGGAGGAAATCGAGGCGGAAGACGCGGAGAAGCCGGGCGGGCAGTAAGCCGCCAGATGAGCGAATAAAAAGCCCCGGCATGCCGGGGCTTTTTCTTGGACACAGGATTCGCCTGTCGGACTCCGCCAACGAACGATTCACCGCCGCTCCGATCAGTCCAGGTGTTATGCCGGCCCATCGCGGACGGAGTCCGCTCCTGCGCTCAATGATGAGCGCTGCGTCTACAGCAATGACAGCGGGTAGCTGATGATCAGCCGGTTCTCGTCGAAGCTGTTGGTGCTGCCCCAGTCCCGGCGCATGGTGGAGTTGCGCCATTTGATGTTGAGCGTCCTGAAGGCGCCACTCTGTACCGTGTACGCCAGTTCGCTTTCGCGCCCCCACTCGCGGCCGTCGTCGGTGCTGGTGTTGTGCACGTTGCGGCCCTGGATGTAGCGGTTCATCAGCGTCAGGCCGGGAACGCCGAAGGCGGCGAAGTCGTAGTCATGGCGCAACTGCCAGGAGCGTTCTTTGGCACTTTCGTAGCTGGCGTTGTAGCTGTCGTTGGCCAGGGTGCCGCCACTGGTGCCATTGACGCGGAACCATTCGTCCTCGCCCATGACCTTCTGCAGGCCGAGATAGAAGGTGTTCGCACCGTATTTGGCCGAGAACAATCCGGAGAAGGTGCGGTTGTCCAGGTCACCGGCGCGGGCGCTGCCGTCCTCCTTGCCCCAGAAGTAGCCGATATTCGCACCGAGCACCCAATCACCCAGTGGCTGGCTGTGTTGGAGCTGCAGATACTGCTGTTGGTAGATGTCTTTCAGCTGCGCATTCCACAGCCCGAGCAGGGTGCGGTCGCCATTGAAGCGGTATTCGCCGCCGACGAAATTGAAGCGATCGGAGGTGAAGGCCGGACGGTTGAACAGCGACATGTCTTCCATGCTGGCGTCATTGCGCGGGCTGTTCTGGCGGAACTGGCCGCCGTAGAGGGTCAGGCCGTCGATTTCCCTTGAGGTGACCTGGGCGCCCTGGAAGGTCTGTGGCAACGAGCGGCCGTCGTCGGAGCGCAGGATCGGCAGCACCACCATCCATTCGCCGGCCTTGAGCTCGGTCTTCGACACCTTGGCCTTGCCGGCCACCGCCAGGCGGCCGAAATCATCGGCGGGGCGACCGTCGTCGTGGGTTGGCAGCAGCTGGGTGCCGGCAGTGCCCTTGCCGCCGTCGAGCTTCAGGCTGTACAGCCCGAGAACGTCCAGGCCGAGTCCGACGGTGCCCTGGGTGTAGCCGGAACGGGCATCGAGGATGAAGCTCTGGGTCCATTCCTCCGCCTTGTTCTGCCGGGCTTCGCCGACGTAATTGCGGTTCATGTAGAAGTTGCGCAGCAGCAGGCTGGCCTTGGCGTCTTCGAGGAAGCCGGCATCGTCGGCGTTGGCCATAACGGGCAGGGCAGGCAGGAGGCAGGCGGTGATGGTGAGATGGGGCAGGCGGCGGATCATGGGTGTTCCCTCGGCATTCTTGTCGTTGTTCGGGGCGAACGAAGTCCTTCCGCGCGGCTCTTTTTTGGAGCGGCGGATGAAGGTTGAAGCGATCAGGGCGCTCGGAGCAGGCGATCAGCCTGGGGCGACAGGAATGTGGGCGGGGAATGTGCGAGCGATGCACGCGCGCAGGCGTGCCAGGGAGAGCGTGAGCATGTGAACGGACCTTTCTTATAGTTGTTGGCGCCACATCGAGGTGGCGGCTGGAGCCATAGTGGTGCTCCCTGACGGCCCGCCGCAATTCGCCCGAGGCATAAGCGTTCGCTGTTCGAACAGCAATTAACCAAATGGAACATTCCTACGCGAGCATTGCGCGTAGGATGCGTGACACAACGCCGTGCGGGACGCTTATCGCCCGGCCTTCCAGCGGACCCGCGAGGTGCTCCCGGCGCGGCGTGGCGGATTCTTTCTCCGGTGCGTCCTGCTAGGCTGTCCTGCTCTTCCTGTTGGCCTCGCGCCTGCCGCATCTGCCTAGTGAATCCGTGAGTCGATGAGTACCAGCCAATCGCCGTTGTCCGGCGTCCACCAGCCCTTCAAGGGCATCCTGCTCATCGTCCTGGCGACCTTCCTGTTCTCCAGTCACGACGCGCTGTCGAAGTACCTGGCGAGCATCTACCCCATCGTCATGGTCGTGTGGGCGCGCTATGTGGTGCACACGCTGCTGATGGCGGGCATCTTCCTGCCGCGCGCCGGTCTTGCGGTGCTGCGCACCCGTCATCCCTTCCTGCAGACGATCCGCGCGCTGTGCCTGCTGGGCACCAGCTTCCTGTTCACCACCGGCCTGCAGTACATCCCGCTGGCCGAGGCGACCTCGGTGAACTTCCTCGCGCCGCTGCTGGTGACGGCGTTGTCGGTACCGTTGCTGGGCGAGCGGGTCAGTGCCGGGCAGTGGGCGGCGGTGCTGGTGGGATTTGCCGGCGTACTGATCATTGTCCACCCCGGTGGCGATCTGTTCACCCCGGCGGTGCTGCTGCCGTTCGGCTCGGCGCTGTGCTTCAGCTTCTACCAGTTGCTGACCCGCAAGCTCAGCCAGGTGGACAGCCCGACCACCAGCAACTTCTTCGCCGGGTTGTGCAACACCCTGATCGTCAGCGCGCTGGTGCCGTTCTTCTGGCAATGGCCGGGGCTGGTGCACGGTTTGATGATGCTGGCCCTGGGCACCTGCGGGATGACCGCGCACCTGTTCCTCACCCAGGCGTTCAAGCATGCCGCGCCGGCGCTATTGGCGCCGTTCAGCTATTGCCAGATCGTCTTCGCCGGGTTGCTCGGCTTCGTGATCTTCGGCCATACGCCGGAGCCGTCGGCGCTGCTGGGCATCGCGGTGATCTGTGGCAGCGGGCTGGCCGCGGCGTGGTTGCAGAGCCGCAAGAAGTAGGGCCGGAGAGCTTTGCCCTTGTGGGAGCGAGCTTGCTCGCGAACGGATTATCCGGCCGCTCCGGCGCTGGTCTGTTCGCGAGCAAGCTCGCTCCTACAGAAAAGCAATAGCGCCGAGCGGGCTCACTCGATCTCGAACAGGCCGTGGCGGATCGGTCCGACCTGCAGGCGCTGGCGCACGTCGTCGTCGATGCGCGGGTCGTCCGGCTGGTACAGCTTCACCTGGCGATAGGCGCTGATGCGGTTGATCTCCGGGCCCAGGTATTCCCAGACCACGCGGGTGCAGGCCGGGGTGCGGCGGTCGCCGCTGGAAACGCCGGTCTTCAGGCCGTTGAGGCGGGTGATGCGGCTCTTGAAGCTGGGGATGAGGATGGTCTGGCTCATCTCGTTGACGGTGAGCGACTCATAGTCCATCAGAAAAACCCGGTCCTGCAATTGGAAGGCCGCGCCCAGGTAGCGGCAGCGCACCCAGTCCTCGGCCTGTACGTCGGTGCTGCTGGAGCGCTCCTGGCGTTCCTGGCGTTCGAAGAGGAAATTGCCGTCCTCTTCGTACAGGTGCACCAGCGACAACAGGATCGAGCCGGGGACCGACATGCAGTTGGAGTATTCGAAGTAGTAGCCGCAATAGCGCGACAGGTTGCCGGCGTGCTCGCGCAGCGGGCGGAGCATCTCCAGCACCGGGTCATTACGCTGCACATTGCTGGGCGAGGCGCCGCGCGCGCCGATCAGCCGGGCGAACTGCTCGGGCGGCAGTTGCAGCTCGTAGTCCTCGACCCCGAAGAAATCTCCAATCCTTTTGAGGTTGTACGCGGTGGGCTGGCTCTGCCCGCCCAGGTACTTGTTGAACTGTGCACGGTTGATCGAAAGCTTGCGGCAAACCTCCGAGATAGAGCGGTAGTGGGCGCACAGTAGCTTGAGGTTGGGGCCGAGGTTTTCGGACATTCGTGCCAGTTCCGGGTGATGCGACTGGCGCAATTATAGCGTCAGGTAGCATCAATTCGTAGCAAGCCGCGAAATTGTATCGAGAGGCTTCGGGCGCAACCATGCGCCCCCAGTGAGCGGGCCAGCCCCAGGCCCGTGCTCCGACAATAACAATCGAGGCCCCAGCACATGCTCGACGCGATCAACGATTTCCTCTCCGGGAAAGTCCTCATCGTCCTCATCGTAGGACTCGGTGCGTATTTCACCATCCGCTCCCGTTTCGTCCAGTTCCGCCACTTCGGCCACATGTTCGGCGTGTTCAAGGAGTCGATCCGCGGCCAGTCCGGCCAGCTGAGTTCGTTCCAGGCGCTGATGCTGAGCCTCGCCGGCCGCGTGGGCGCCGGTAACATTGCCGGTGTCGGCATCGCCGTGACCCTGGGCGGCCCCGGCGCCGTGTTCTGGATGTGGGTGACCGCGCTGGTGGGCATGTCCAGCAGCTTCTTCGAGTGCACCCTGGCCCAGGTCTACAAGCGCAGCGACGGCAACGGCCTGTACCGTGGCGGCCCGGCCTACTACATCCAGCACGGCCTGAAGCTGCGCTGGATGGCGCTGACCTTCGCGGTCCTGCTGCTGGTCACCTATGGCTTCGCGTTCAACGGCCTGCAAGCCTTCACCGTGACTCACTCGCTGCAGAACGCCTTCGACATCCCGGTGCTGTACTCGGGCATCGCCCTGGCCGTACTGCTGGCCATCGTGTTCTTCGGTGGCATCCAGCGCATCGCCGCCGTGTCCGACCTGCTGGTGCCGGTCAAGACTCTGGCCTACATCGCCGTGACCCTGTACGTGATCGTCACCCAGATCGAGCTGGTGCCGGGCATGCTGACCACCATCGTGAAGAGCGCCTTCGGCCTGGAACCGGCCTTCGCCGGCCTGCTGGGCAGCGCCATCGTGATGGGCGTGAAACGTGGCGTGTTCGCCAACGAAGCGGGCCTGGGCAGTGCGCCGAACGTGGCCGCCGTCGCCGCCGTGCGTCACCCGGCGTCCCAGGGTGTGGTCCAGGCGTTCAGCGTGTTCCTCGACACCTTCGTCATCTGCACCTGCACCGCGCTGCTGATCCTGCTCTCGGGCTTCTACACCCCTGGCTTCGAAGGCGACGGCATCACCCTGACCCAGAACTCGCTGGCCGCCGTGGTCGGTGACTGGGGCCGGATCTTCGTCAGCGTCGCGCTGTCGCTGTTCGTGTTCACCTGCATCACCTACAACTACTACCTCGGCGAAAACGCCCTGCAGTTCATCGTCGGCCGCAGCCGTTCCGCGCTGATCGCTTTCCGCATCCTGGTGCTGGGCCTGATCCTCTGGGGCTCGATGCAGAACCTGGGCACCGTGTTCGCCTTCGCCGACATCACCATGACCTGCCTGGCCTTCGTCAACCTGGTGGCCCTGGCCATGCTGATCAAGACCGGCCTGCGTGTGATGCACGACTACGACGAGCAGCGCCGCGCCGGTATCGAGCGCCCGGTGTTCGACGCCAGCAAGTTCGCCGACCTGGACATCGACCACGATGCCTGGCGCGATGCCCACAAGATCAACGCTACCGCTCCGGCCCACGGCAGCCTGCCTGCCCAGGGTTGATCCTTCCTCGGACCAAGGTCTGACATGCAAGGCCGGGACTTGTCCCGGCCTTGCGGTTTATCCTGTGAACTTTCCTATAAGAGCACTGGCATGCGTCGCGTGAAGAATCTCTTCGTCCTCTATACCGGCGGCACCATCGGCATGCTGCAGACCGCCGAGGGCCTGGCGCCGGCTGGCGGTTTCGAAGCGCGCATGCGCGAACAACTGCAAGGCCACGACGAGGTAAGCCTCGACTGGTCCTTCAGTGAACTGCAACCGCTGCTCGACAGCGCCAACATGACCCAGGCCAACTGGCTGGCCATGCGCGATGCCATCGTCCATGCGGTAGAGCAGGGCGGCCATGACGGCATACTGGTGCTGCACGGCACCGACACCCTGGCTTACAGCGCCGCCGCGCTGTCCTTCCTGCTGCTGGGCCTGGATGTTCCGGTGGTGCTGACCGGCTCCATGCAACCCATGGGGGCGCCGGGCAGCGATGCACCGGGCAACCTGCTGGGTGCGCTGACGGCGCTGCAGCGCGGCGTCGCGCCGGGCGTCTGGCTGTTCTTCGATGGTGAGCTGATGCATGGCGCGCGCGTGACCAAGCTGCGCAGCGAAGCGTTTGATGCCTTCGCCGTGTTGCCGCGCGAGCGCACAGGTGAACGCGCGCAATCACTGCCCGCTGAACTGAGTTACCGTCAGCCGCGCCAACCGGTGAATCTGGCGGTGCTGCCACTGTTCCCCGGCCTGCGCGCGGAGCATTTGCGAGCACTGCTGAGTAGCGGCGTTCAGGCGCTGATACTGGAGTGTTTCGGTAGCGGCACGGGCCCGTCGGACAACGAAGACCTGCTGGCCGCGCTGCGCGAAGCCCACGCCCGCGGCGTGGTGCTGGCGGCGATCAGCCAGTGCCCGCAGGGGCATGTGGCCTTCGACGTCTACGCCGCCGGTAGTCGCCTGCGCGATGCGGGTCTGGTGTCGGGTGGCGGGATGACCCGCGAAGCGGCGCTGGGCAAGCTGTTCAGCCTGCTGGGTTGCGGTCTGCCGGCTGCGGAGGTGGAGCGCCTGTTCGCCCTCGACCTGTGTGGCGAGCGCGTCGACGGATCGACAGATTGATTTACCGATAAGAAGCGCGCCCCGCTCAGGGGCGTGATTCTTCCACCGGCACGTTGAGCACTTCGCGCACCAGCATGGCAATGCTGCTCACGCCCATCTTTTCCTTGATCTTGGTGCGGTGCACATCGACCGTCTTGACGCTGATATTCAGCTCACGGGCGATGACCTTGCTGGCCTTGCCGTCCACCACCATCATCAGGATTTCCCGCTCGCGCCCAGTCAGCAGGTCGAGCTTGTGCTGCAGGTTCTGCTTCTGCTCCTGCCCCGCGTGCAGCTGCACCGCGCTTTTCAGCGCTGCCTGGATGCGATCGAGCATCTGCTGCGGGTTGTAGGGCTTCTCGACGAAGTCCAGCGCACCGTTCTTCATCGCCTTCACCGACATCGGGATATCGCCGTGGGCAGTGACGAAGATGGTCGGCAGGTTGATGCCCTTGTCATTGAGCATCTCCTGCAGCTGGAAGCCGCTGGTCTCAGGCATACGCACATCGAGCACCAGACAGGCGGGGAGCTTGGGGTCGTATTCGCGCAGGAATTCCTCGGCGCCGCCATAGCAAAGCGATTCGATGCTGACCGACTCGAGCAGCCAGGCGAGGGAGGTGCGCAGGTCCTTGTCGTCGTCGACGATGTAGACCACGGGTTTTCTAGCTTCCATCAGGCGTTGCCACTTTCTTTCTTATCGTTGTGAAGCTGCACGTAGGCCGCGTGCGCCGGGCTTTTGCCACGGTCGCCGCAATGGCATGCCCGGAGCATACCCATAGTCGCTGATGCTGACGATAAAGAAACCACCTACATGACTAGCGGCCATCACCCTCTGGCGTGGTGATCGTCTGAATATTACGGCCTTCTGAGCTGCCCTACGCTGGCCCCATACAAGAAAGGCCGGGCGTGCCGGCCACTCCAGCACAAGGGGCGAAGAAATGGCCAATACCCTCAGCCAGACCCAGATCGACTTCCGCAATGCCATGGCGCAGCTGCCGGCGGCGGTGAACATCATCACCACCAACGGCCCGGAAGGACGCTGCGGCATCACCGCCAGCGCGGTCTGCTCGGTCACCGATTCGCCGCCCACCGTGCTCGTGTGCGTGAATCGCGGCAGCGCTACCCATGATGTGTTCCGCAGCAACGGCCACCTGTGCGTCAACGTGCTGTGCGGCGAGCAGGAAGAGCTGGCCAAGCACTTCGCCGGGATGACCAAGGTGTCCATGGAGGAGCGTTTCGCCTGGGACCTCTGGGACGACGGCTACGCCGGCCTGCCGGTGCTGCGCCAGGCGCTGGTCAGCCTGGAAGGGCGCATCAGCGACTGCAAGGAGGTTGGCTCCCACACCGTGATGTTCGTAGAGCTGGAAAAGGTCGCCGTGCGCGAGCGCCAGGACAGCCTGGTGTATTTCAACCGCGTGTTCCACCGCGTCGACCGCGAGGCCGTGCGCTGCGCCAGCTGATGCCCGACTGATTTTCAAAACAACAAGAACGAGGTGATCGACCGTGACCCTGAAGATTTCCCAGACTGCCGATATTCAGAAGTTCTTCCAGGAAGCCAGCGGCGCGTTCAACGACGCCGGCAGTCCGCGCGTGAAGCAGCTGATTCTGCGAGTGTTGCAGGACACTGCCAGGCTGATCGAAGACATGAACGTCACCCCCGACGAGTTCTGGAACGCGGTGGACTACCTCAACCGCCTCGGCGCCCGCCAGGAAGCCGGGCTGGTCGTGGCCGGCCTGGGCATCGAGCACTACCTCGACCTGCTGCTGGACGCCCAGGACGCGGCAGCCGGCATCGGCGGCGGCACCCCACGCACCATCGAAGGGCCGCTGTACGTGGCCGGTGCGCCGCTGTCCGAAGGTGAAGCGCGGATGGATGACGGCCAGGACGCGGGCACCGTGATGTTCCTTTCCGGCCGCGTGTTCGACCCGCAGGGCAAGCCGCTGGCCGGCGCCGTGGTCGATCTTTGGCACGCGAACACCAAGGGCACCTATTCGTACTTCGACAGCAGCCAGTCCGAGTTCAACCTGCGCCGACGCATCGTCACCGACGCTGAGGGCCGCTACAAAGCGCGCAGCATCGTGCCCAGCGGCTACGGCTGCCCGCCGGATGGCCCGACGCAGGAACTGCTGAACCAGCTCGGCCGCCACGGGCAGCGTCCCGCACACATCCACTTCTTCATTTCCGCACCGGGGCACCGCCACCTGACCACCCAGATCAACCTGGCTGGCGATCAGTACCTGTGGGATGACTTTGCCTATGCGACCCGTGACGGTCTGATCGGCGAGGTGCGTTTTGTCGAGGATGCGGCTGCCGCCAAGGCGCGCAGTGTGGAAGGGCGCTTCGCCGAGCTCGAGTTCGATTTCCAGCTGCAGCACGCTGTTTCCGCCGACGCCGAAGACCGCAGCAATCGCCCGCGCGCGTTGCAGGAGGCCTGATCCCCACGGTACCGACCTTGTAGGAGCGAGCTTGCTCGCGAACCCGCCCGGCACCAGAGCGGCCGGGTAATATGGTTCGCGAGCAAGCTCGCTCCTACAGAGGACTCCGGTGATTGCCGGCAGAGTTGGATCCTGCTGGTATCTCCGCCGTGGGATGGAGCGAAGCGATACCCATCGCCCCGCTGCCGGCAGGAAGACATCGCGGACAGAGTCCGCTCCTACGCCGGGCTGTTGGCTTGGGTAGGAGCGGACTTTGTCCGCGATTACTTTCCACCCATGCCGAAGCATCGGCAGCGTGCAGTTCGCGAGCAAGCTCGCTCCTACAGAGGACTCCGGTGATTGCCGGCAGAGTTGGATCCTGCTGGTATCTCCGCCGTGGGATGGAGCGAAGCGATACCCATCGCCCCGCTGCCGGCAGGAAGACATCGCGGACAGAGTCCGCTCCTACGCCGGGCTGTTGGCTTGGGTAGGAGCGGACTTCGTCCGCGATTACTTTCCACTCATGCCGAAGCATCGGCGCGTGCAGTTCGCGAGCAAGCTCGCTCCTACAAAGGACTCCAGGGCTTGCCGGCAGAGTTGGATCCAGCTGCTAACCCCGCCGTTCCCGATGCATCAGCCAGAGGAAGTACGGGCAACCGATGAACGCCGCCAGCAGGCCTGCCGACACCGGCCAGGGATAGGCGATGTTCCGTCCCAGCCAGTCCGCCACCACCATGATCAACGCCCCGGCCACAGCGCTCAGCAATATCTGCGGCGCGGCGCGGCGCACGCCCAGATGGCGGGCGATATGCGGGCCGATCAGGCCGACGAAGCTCAGTGGCCCAACGATGATGGTCGCAGTGGCGGTCAGCACCGCGGCAGTCAGCAGGATGGTCAGGTGGCTCAGGCGCAGCCGAAGGCCCAGCGCGGTGGCGGTGCCATTGCCCAGGGTCAGCAGGTCCAGCGGCCGTGCGAGCAGAACGCTGACCCCGATCATCACCGCGCCGACAACCATTCCGGTGCTCGCCGACAGCACATCCACCTGATAGGTCGAGCCGGTCATCCAGCTCATCATCACCGTCATGCGCGGATCGCCGCTGGCCAGCAGCAGGGTGCTCAGCGAGTGCAGCAGGGTGGTCAGGCACACGCCGGTCAGCAGCAGTCGCTCGGCATTGAAGGTCTTGCGCCAGGCGAACCACAGCAGCAGGCCGAGGGTGAGCAGTGCGCCGATGCTGGCGGCCGGGACCATGTAGGCCTGCGGCTGCGGCATCACCAGGAACAGCACCAGTACGGCGATCGCCGAGCCGGAGGTTGCACCCAGCACCTCCGGGCTGGCCATGGGATTGCCGGTCAGGCGCTGCACCAGCAGGCCGGCGACGGCAAGCATGGCGCCGGCAGCCAGAGAGCCGAGCACGCGTGGCAGCCGCCATTGCAGGATCGCGTCGCTCAGGCCGGCGTCACCCCAGTGCCAGCCGTTGGCGTCCACCGCGAAGTAGATCGCCGGCAAGGGCAGCAGAGCGAGCAGGATCGCTGCGGCGATGATCAGCCGCCACGGATGCTCGCGCTGCGGTTTGGCCGGTGCCGGACGCGGGACGATGCCGCCGCTGCGCTGGCGGCTGAGCAGCCACAGCAACAGCGGCACGCTGAAGATGCCGGTGAGGATGCCGGCGGGAATTTCCCCGGCGAAGCGCGACAGCTCGCGGGCGATCTGGTCCACCACGCAGAGCAGCGCAGCGCCCAGCAACGGCGCCCAGATCAGCCGCTGCCTGAGCGTGCGTGCGCCACACAACCGGGCAATGGCCGGCGCGGCAAGGCCGACGAAAGCCAGCATGCCCACGGCGCTGGTGACGAACGCGCTGAGCGCTACGGCCACGGCCAGGCCCATCACGCGGGTGCGCAGCAGATTCACGCCGACTGCCGCCGCGCCTTCATCCTCCAGCCCCAGTGCGGCCAGCGGCCGTACCATCAGGAGGGCGATGGCCATGGCCACTGCCAGGCGCGGGGCGAGGTAAAGGGCACCGTCCCAGCCGCTCTGGTTCAGCGAGCCGGCCTGCCAGAGCAGCAGGTCGATCAGGTAGTCGTGGTTGAACAGCACCAGCAGCGCATTGAGCGACACGCAGTACAGGCTGATGACCATGCCCGCGAGGATGAAACGCAGCGGCGACAGGGTGCGACCCCAGGCGAAAGCGAACAGCAGGCACGCCGCCAACGCAGCGCCTGTCAGGGTCACGGCTTCCAGACCGTTCACCAGCAGCGCCGGGGCAAAAATGGTTGCCGCAGAAAGGGCCAGGTTGGCGCCGGCCGAAACACCCAATGTCACCGGTTCCGCCAGGGGATTGCGCAATATCTGCTGGAACAGCGTGCCGGCCAGGGCCAGCGCGGCGCCGGCCATCAGGCTCACCGCCAGGCGCGGGTAGAAGCTGAAGTGCAGCAACACCTGGCGCACGTCATCCAGATTGGGCGACCACAGTGCCTGCCACCAGAGTTCGCGGGGCAGGGCGCCTTGCAGGCCATGGAACACCAGCAGGCCAGCGAGAATCGTCAGCACCAGCGTACAGAGCGCCGGTCCGATCGGCAGGCCGCTGCGGGGTGCGCTGAGGCCGAGAGTCGATTCAGACATGGGTGGTCTCCATGGCGCTATCGAGGTAGTCGGCGATACGCTCGGCGAGGTCCAGCACCGAAGCGGCGCCAGCGTAGGGGTAGAAGCGTTGCAGCGTCAGGGTGTGACCCTGGCGCACGGCAGGCAGGTTGGCCCAGAGATCGTTGGGTTGCCGCAGGCTCTGCAGGCGCGCCGAGGTGGTGGGGATGTCGACGTAGACCAGATGCGCATCCGGGCGCTCGGCCAGGCGTTGGATGCTGACCATGGCCAGCCCCACGGGGCCGACGGGACCTTGCCAGGCATTTTCGACGCCAAGGCGATCGAGCACGTCCTGCACCATGCTGTTCTTGCCGTACACGGCAGCGTGACGGCCGTCCTGGTTGAGCACGGCGACGCACACAGGCGGCAGGCTGCGATTCGCCAGCTTCGCGCGCAGTTCGGCCAGGCGCTGTTCGCCGGCGGCGATGTAATCGGCGGCGACCTGCACAACGTCGAGGCGCCGTGCCAGGTCGTTCATGAAGTCGGTTGTGGCTTTCCAGGCGCCCTCGGGAGCGGGGTAGATCGCGACTTTCTCGGTGGGTGCAATGCCGTTGAGTCGTCGCTGCAAGGTCGGGGTCATCGGATCGCTGAGGATCAGTTGCGGCTGCAACTGCTGGATCAGTTCGAGGTTCGGTTCCCAGTACGGACCCACGTCACGCACGCTCTCGGGCAAGGCCATGGTCGGCATGCGCACCCGGTAGTAGCGGTCGTCGGAGATCGCCAGGGGCGGCACGCCCAGGGTCAGCAGTGTCTCGGCGGCCACCCAGTTGAGCGCAACGATTCGCGTCAGGCGCTCGCCGGCGAATACCGGCAGCCCGGATGCGCAAGCCAGCCCGCCGATGGCGAGGCCCTGCAGCAGGTGGCGACGGGTGAGGGACATGCACTACTCCTCGCTTGAAGCGACAGGCTCTTGAAGCAACAGGCTTCTGAAACCTCAGTCTTCCGAAACAACAAAGGGCTCCCTGCGAACAGGGAGCCCGGCAAAGCGGATGGCGACGGTTGCGGCCGCCGCCATCGACCGGCTTACCAGCTGTACTTCACGCTGGTCATGACGGTGCGGCGCAGGCCCGGGTAGCAGGAGATCGGACTGTCGCAGGTCGCGGCATATTCCTCGTCCAGCAGGTTCTGAGCGTTCACCGAGAGGGTCACGTTCTTGTTCAGCGGGTAGCTCACGCCGGCGTCGAACAGGGTGTAGTTGTCGACGTGGTAGGTGTTGGCGTTGTTGCCGTAGAGCGAGCCGGTGTAGCGCACGCCGCCGCCGATGGAGAGGCCGTCGACCGCACCTTCGTGGAAGGTGTAATTCAGCCAGCCGTTGGCCATGTGCTCGGGCACGTTGGCCGGGCGGTTGCCTTCGTTGGCGTCGTTGCTCTTGGTGATCTTGGCCTTGGTGTAGGTATACGAGGCCAACAGGTCCCAGTTCTGGTCCAGCTTTGCTTTCAGCTCGGCCTCGATGCCGCGCGAGCGCTGCTCGCCGGTGGCCTCGCTGAAGCCGGTCGGAACGCCGTTGGCGTTCAGCTGGTTGGTGAGGATGTTTTCCTTGGTCAGCTCGTAGGCCGCCAGGGTGATCAGCAGGGTTTCGTCCGGCTGGAACTTCACGCCCGCTTCGTACTGGTGCGCTTCGCTGGCCTTGAAGGCGCTGCCGTCGGAGCTGATGCCGGTGTTGGGCACGAAGGATTCGGAGTAGCTGACGTAGGGTGCCAGGCCGAAGTCGGTCAGGTAGGTCAGGCCGACGCGGCCGGTGAAGGCGTTGTCCTTCTGCATGCTGTGGGCGCCGACGTGGTTGTCCAGGTCATTGCGCACGTAGTCGTAGCGGCCGCCGGCAGTGAGGATCCAGTGATCGTCGAACTTGACCTGATCCTGCAGGTAGGCGCCGATCTGCTCGATGTTCTGGTCGTAGTCGATGGACTGGATGCTGTTGCCTTTGCTCGGACGCGGCACGCTCTGGCCGTAGACCGGGTTATCCAGGTTCAGCGACGGACCGAGAGTACGCCAGCGGGCGATATTGGCGTCCTGCCAGCTGTAGTCCGCGCCCATCAGCAGGGTGTGCTTGAAGGCGCCGGTGTCGAAGTTGGCCTGCAACTGGTTGTCCAGGTTGAAGGTGTCCATGTGCTGGTCGAAGCGGTCCGCGGTACGGATGATGTTCCGGCCCACCTGCAGTTGCGGCAGCAGGTTATTGAAGATCAGGTCGACCTGGCCGTAACGCGCGTTCTGGCGGAATTCCCAGGTGTCGTTGAGGCGATGGCGAAACTCGTAGCCCAGCGTGTACTGGTCCTGGTCGAAGTGGTTGTAGTTGTGGTCGCCCAGCAAGGTGCCGGTGGGGTGGCCGTTGACGCTGTAGTCGAAGATCGAGCCGGAGTTCCGGTCACGCAGGAAGTCGGTGAGGATGGTCAGGCTGGTGTCTTCGTCCGGCGCCCAGGTGAAGGACGGGGCGATGTAGTAGCGGTTGTCCTCGACCTCGTGGCCGTCGTCGTACTCGGCCTGGGTATTCGAGTCGCGGGCCAGGCCCACCACGCGGTAGAGGAACTGGTTCTGCTCGTCCAGCGCGCCGCCGAGGTCGAACTGCCCCTGCTTGCGGTCATGGTTGCCGCCAGTGAGTTCGACTTCGTTGATGTGGTTGGCGGTGGGCTTCTTGCTCACGCGGTTGACGATGCCGCCGGCGTCGCCCAGGCCGAACAGGCTGGAAGACGGGCCGCGGACCACGTCGATGCGCTCGAAGGCGTAGGGCTCGCTGCGAAAGAAGGCGTAGCTGTTGTTCTGCTGACGCAGGCCGTTGAGGTAGTCGCTGGTGGCCTGGGCGTTGAAGCCGCGGATGTACAGCCAGTCGAAGCCTTTCGGATCGAGGCCATAGGCTTCCACCTTGACGCCGGGCACGTAGCGCAGCGCTTCGGTCACGGTCTGGGCGCCCTGGGCGTCCATCTGCTTGCGGGTGATCACCGAGATCGACTGGGGGATTTCCAGCAGCGGGGTATCGGTCTTGCTGCCGCTGTTGGAGGTGCGCGGCACGTAGCTGTCTTCACCTTCGACAGCGCCGGTGATGACCTGGGCAGACATGTTCAGGGTGTCGCCGCTGGCGGAGTCGGCGCCCAGCAGGGTCACGCGGCTGCCTTCGACCTGGTACTTGATGCCGGTGCCCTGCAGCAGGCGTTCCAGCGCCTGGGCTGGCTCCATCTCGCCGCGCACGCCAGGGGCGCGCAGGTTCTGCACCTGGCTCTGGTTGAAGACGATCTGCAGGTTCGACTGCGCGCCCAGGCTGGTCAGGGCGGACGCCAGGGACTGGGCCGGGATGTCGATGCGGACCGGCGTGGCATGCACGGTCGTGGCAGTCAGTACCATCCCCAGGGCTGTGGCGCGAACCAGGCGGGCCAGAGGCTTCACCTTGTGCTGGGATTGCAGCGCAGTGCGGGTGCGACTCACTTTGTTAGCTCCTATGATCTTAATGCAGTTTCTAATAAGAATGATTCAGCTTGATGTGACGCGCCGGCTGGAAAAAACCGGAAAAATCCGTTCGATCTTTTTTGTTGCTGAGTGACGACCTGGTGAAAAGCGGCCATCCGGGCCGCGCAGCCGTCAATGCATCGCTACGCCGGAGCCACCGCGAGGCGGCGTGGCGCGGTGGTCTGCAATCTCCACGATCTGCCCGGCGCGCATGCGCAGCAGGCGATCGGCAACGCCGAAATAGCGGTCGTCGTGGGAGATCACGATGAGCGTCTTGCCCTGGGCGCGCAGCTCGGGCAGCAGCTCGGTGTAGAAGATCCGGCGGAACTCCGGGTCCTGGTCTGCCGCCCACTCGTCAAACACCAGCACCGGGCGTTTCTCCAGCCATGCCTGCACCAGGGCCAGGCGCTTGCGCTGGCCGGTGGAGAGATCGGTGGTGGAGAACTCCTGGCCCTGCAGGCTGACCTTGTGGGCGATTTCCAGGCGCTCCAGGTAACGGCTGGCTTCGGCCGGGATGTCCTGGCTGCCCTTGAGCAGGTCCTCGAAGAGGAAGTAGTCGGCGAAGATGGTGGTGAACAGTTGCCGGTAGTCATCGCGGTTGGCGTCGCCCACCGCTTCGCCGTTGAGCAGCAACTTGCCCTCACACGGGGCGTAGAGGCCGAGCAGCAGCTTGATCATGGTCGTCTTGCCACAACCGTTCTCACCGGCGATGAAGAGGATCTCGCCTCGACTGACCTTCAGGTTCAGCGGGCCGACACCGAAGCCTCGCGCCCCGTCATCAGTGGCGTAGTGGTAGGCCAGCTCGCGCAGCTCGATGGACTGGAAGTCCAGCGACGTTCGGCCATCTTCGGCCAGCAGCAGGTTCGGCTCAGGCGAGGAGAAACGTACCGACAGCTCGGCAATCCGGCGGAACGCGACCTGGGCGCGGGTCACCACCGGCAATTGGCCGATCAGCCCCTCCAGCGGGCCCTTCATGTACAACAGGACCAGGATGAAGCCGGAGAGCGTCGCCTGGTCGGTGCTGGGCCACAACGATTGATAGGCCAGCGCCACGCCGATGACGATGAAGAACAGCGTCGAGCCAAAGCCCTTGGCGACATTGAACAGGTTGATCGAGCGCAGTTGGATATCGCAGATTTCGTCCGCGGTGCCCTGCAGGCGTTCGCTGTAGTGCTGGAAGCGGCGAGGGCGGCTGATGCGCAACTCCTTGGCGCCTTCGGCGATGGCGCGGTAGTGCTTCTGCAGTTCGTCTTCCTTGTCCCGCGCCTCGAAGAAGCCCTTGATGCCTTTTGCCCGGGCCACGTACTGGATCGCACTGCCGATGACGATGGCGATGGCTGTGGCGAGGAACATCGGCGGCGACAGCCAGGCCAGGTAACCCAGGCAGCCGAGCGTGGTGGTCAAAGCGACCGCCAGCGGCGCGAAGGCGAAGGCGAAGTCGCTGATGGTATCGATGTCGTGGGTCAGCACCGGGATCAGCCGGTGGCTGCGGTAGCGCTCGATCTGCTCGATGGGTGCGGAAATGATCTTGCTGCCCAGGTCCTTGCGCAACCGCGCGATCACGTGCTGGCCGACGTAGTTGGTGCCCATGTCGGAAATGATCGAGCCCAGCAACGCCAGCACGCACAACCCGGTGAAGCCCAGTAGCAGGCCAGCGGGCATGCCGCCGTCGGAGTGCAGGCTGTAGTTGATGGTGGCGAGCAGCGCCGTGATCGCGGTGCCGCCGAGAATCCCCAGCAGGGTGGCGGCAGTCAGCGGCAGCCAGTGCGGCCGCAGCAGTTTGAGCATCTCGCGCAAGGCGCTTGGGGCGGGTGATTGCATCGTCTTTTCCTGAACCCGGCCTGCCGGAGGGCAGCCCGCACAACGGGGCGAGACGGCGCGCGAATCAGCAGATCATCGGCGAATCCGAATCGTTGCTATCAAGACGAATGAGCAGAAAGAAAACTGAAGAGAATTTGCGAAAAGTTCGCAAATAAGAAGATATATCCGAGTAGGGCGCTTCAGTGTCGAACTCAGTAGGCGCGGGCGCTGCCCCGTAGTGTTTGCCGGGAAAGCCAGATTCCGTCGCTCAGGGTTTCGCGAGCAAGCTCGCTCCTACAGTCCGGGACCTGGGTGCTCCTTGTAGGAGCGAGCTTGCTCGCGAAACCCGCACGGCACGCCGCTACCCGTCATGCCCGCATGGCGAGTATCAGAGCTGAACGTAACGGCTGGCGAGAACCATGCGGCCCTGATTGTCCTTGCGCAGCTCCAGCGGCAGAACCTTGGGCAGCGAATCCACCAGCGCCTGCAAATCATCGGTGCGATAGATGCCGCCGATACGCATGGCGGCGACAGTGGCATCGTCAAGGAACACCGGCTGCTTGAGGTAGCGGTTGATCAGCGGGATGGCCGACTGCAGCGTCAGGTCATCGATCACCAGCTTGCCTTCGATCCAGGCGATGGCGCCGGCGGGGGCGACCTGGGCGAGCTCGATGCGCTGGCTGCCCTGGCTGTAGCGCGCCTGCATGCCCGGAGTGAGCTGGGCGCTATTGCCGTCGACGCTGTCGGGCGGGCTGACCACCACCGAGCCTTCGAGCAGGGTGACCAGCATCTGGTGCTGGTCGGTCCAGACATTGAAGCGGGTGCCGGTTACCCGCACGTTACCGTTGTCGGTGTAGACCGAGAAGGGCTGCAGGGTGTCGTGGGCCACCCGGAAGTACGCCTCGCCGCCGCTT
Organism: Pseudomonas sp. NY15435; assembly: GCF_048068295.1. NCBI lineage: Bacteria > Pseudomonadati > Pseudomonadota > Gammaproteobacteria > Pseudomonadales > Pseudomonadaceae > Pseudomonas > Pseudomonas sp. NY15435. The sequence goes on along the minus strand of NZ_JBLUQA010000012.1, from coordinate 92,191 downwards.
TTCAGCCAGGCACTGCGGCGGTCGCGGAAATCGGCGAAGAAGAGCTGGGAGTTGCTGTTCAGCTCGACTTTCGAGCCGTCCGCCAACTCCACTTCCCGTGCTCCAGGCTGCGCCGCGTAGTAGCCGACCTTCGAGGGTAGCCAGCCGGCGGACCAACCTGCCGACCATACCGCGCCGATGGCCACCAGCACGCCAGCGGCCACGGCGGCGATGCGCTTGCCGCTGCGTGGTCGGCGGGTGCTGCGTGGGCGAATACCGCCCAGCGGCGTGGGTGCAGTCGGCGCAGGCAACTTACGCGGAGTCGGCGGCAGCAATTCCGAGAGTTGCCAGATATCCAGCATCGCCTGGTATTCCACCTCGTGCCGCGGGTCGAGCGCGAGCCATTGCGCGAACTCGGCGCGCTCGGCATCGCTGCACTCTTCGTCGTGCAGACGCGCGCACCAGTGCGCGGCTTCGGCGCTGATACGGTCATCGTCGAACGGGGCGGGGGAGCTGGTCATCAGGGATCTCGGTAAGGCCGTTTGCGGCCGATATCACACTTTCTTTTCGCGTTGATGCGAGTGATTATAAATAAGCCTGACTCGGACTGTCAGCAGGCGCCTGCAGCCTCGACTGTTTTTCATAGGATGCCCGACGGGGTGGAAAGCGCGTTCATCCGGTATCACAAGGAACTGGTCCTGTACCTCAATCGCAGCCTCGGCGACCGCCAGGCGGCTGCCGATGTGACCCAGGAGGCCTTCCTGCGCCTGCTCGACCGCAAGGGTGACGAGCATATCGAACAACCTCGGGCATTTCTCTATCGCACGGCAGTCAACCTCAGCATCGACCTGCACCGGCGCGGCCGAGTGCGTCGCACCGAAGAGTTGGAAACCCTCGACCGCGAAGGCTGCCTCGACGAGCGCTGCCCGCAAGAGGAAGCCAGCCGCGAGCAGCAACTGCAACTGCTGCAGCGTGCCCTGGGCGAACTGCCCGAGACTTGTCGCCGCGCTTTCGTGCTGCGCAAGGTCGAAGGCTGCAGCCATGTCGAAATCGCCGAAACCATGGGCATCTCCCGCGACATGGTGGAGAAGCACATCGTCAACGCAATGAAGCATTGCCGGGCGCGGCTCAGGGCCTGGAGCGGGCAGGGCTGATACCGGTCGTTGCCTATCGCCTTTGGTTCGCGAGCAAGCTCGCTCCTACGGGAAGAGCCTGGCTGCTGTTTGTAGGAGCGAGCTTGCTCGCGAACCGCATTTACATACACAGACGCATGGCCTGCGTCGGGATTTAGTCCCACGCGGCTTGCGCTCGAACTTCTGTCTCTGGTGCCCGCTCGTCATTCTGAAATTTTCATGACTTAGTGAGAATCATTCTAAATTTCCCCAAGCCTGTCTCGTCTCTCCAGATAACGCGCTATCGACAGCGCAAATCATGGGCGACACGCAGGATCGAGTGCCGGCCGCCAAGCGGCGGGGTGCTCCTGGCAGGGCTGAGCAGTAAGCCGCCGACTCCCGCGTGGTCACGCCCCACGGCCATCGCGATACAGGACATTGGCACCATGACCCAGATGATCACCCCGACCTACGACGTGCTCGGCATCGGTTTCGGCCCCTCCAACCTGGCGCTGGCGATCGCCCTGCAGGAGCAGGCGCGACGCGAGGGCCGCCACTACCACGCCCTGTTCCTCGACAAGCAGGCCGACTACCGCTGGCACGGCAACACCCTGGTGGCGCAGAGCGAGTTGCAGATTTCCTTCCTCAAGGACCTGGTGACCCTGCGCAACCCCACCAGCCCGTACAGCTTCGTCAACTACCTGCACGCCATGGGGCGGCTGATCGACTTCACCAACCTGGGCACCTTCTACCCGTGCCGCATGGAGTACAACGATTACCTGCGCTGGGTCAGCGAGCAGTTCGCCGAGCAGCGCGTCTGCGGCGAGACGGTCAGCCGCGTAGAGCCGGTGCAGGGCCCGGACGGCATCGAGCTGGTCAAGGTGCTGTCCACCGACGCTCGTGGTCACGAACGCTTCCGGCTGGCGCGTAGCGTCGTGGTGAGCACCGGCGGCACGCCGCGCTTCCCGTCCGCCTTCAGCCATCTGCGCGACGATCCGCGCGTGTTCCACCACGCCCGTTATCTGGAGTGCATGGCCAAGCAGCGCTGCAACCAGAACGAGCCGATGCGCATCGCAGTGATCGGCGGCGGTCAGAGCGCGGCCGAAGCCTTCATTGACCTGAACGACAGCTTCCCCTCGGTGAAGGTCGACATGGTTCTGCGCGCAGCAGTACTCAAGCCCGCCGACGACAGCCCCTTCGTCAACGAAATCTTCGCCCCGCGGTACACCGACCTGGTGTTCAACGAGCCCAAGGCCGAGCGCGAGAAGCTGATCCAGGAGTTCCACAACACCAACTACTCGGTGGTGGACCTAGACCTGATCGAACGCATCTACGGCATCTTCTATCGCCAGAAAGTGGCCGGCGTGGATCGCCACGCCTTCCTCTGCCGCCGCAATGTAGAAGCCGCCAAGGCCGACGCCGATGGCATTGAGCTGACCCTGCGCGACAGCGCCACCGGCGCGGTGGAAACCCACCGCTATGACGCGGTGATCCTCGCCACCGGCTACGAGCGCAAGTCGCACCGCGAACTGCTCGCACCGCTGCAGGACTACCTGGGCGACTTCGAGGTGGGCCGCGATTACCGCGTACTGGCGGACGAGCGCCTGCACGCCGGCATCTACCTGCAGGGCTTCACCCAGGACAGCCACGGGCTGAGCGACACGCTGCTGTCGGTGCTGCCGATGCGCGCGCAGGAAATCGCCGCGTCGATGTTCGAGCACCTGCCGCCGCACGAGACCGCGCACAAGCCGGCGCGCCCGCTGACCGCGGAAAGCGCCTGACCCGCGGGCCCGGACTCAATCTCCGGGCCGACTAAATTTCTGCCGACCCTGCTCGTCATACGGGCGGGGTCGTTGCATTCACGAAAGGGAACCCACCATGACGCCCAGTTTCTCGCTGCCGCTGCCTGACGGCCGCAAGCTCTCCGCCGACCACGGAACCCAACGCCTGACCTTACTGCTCGACGGCCAACCGCTGCTGAGTGCGCAGCGCGAAGGCGAGTGCTGGCAGCTGAGTTCCGCGCCATCCCTGGAGGCGCTGTGGGCGTTGGCCTACTGGACCTTCGCTGGCGATGCGCAGAGCGAGCGGGTGCAGTTCACCGCCGCCAACCTGCCCGCCGAGGCGCTCGAAAAAGGCCTGGTGAGCCGCGATGAAGTCGGCGGTCGCCTGCAGATCGAGCGCGCCGCTTTCTGGCAACTGGGGAGTGCCTGGCACAAGGGTATAGCCAGTGCGGACTTCCCGCAGGTCTACCGCATGAGCGGTGGTCGTCGCCATCCGCTGCGCGCACCCAAGCCACAGGGCGAGGTCTATCGCCGCTTCGACGCGAAGCTCGGCCAGTGGATTTCCCTGCGCACCCTGGATATCGACCTGGACCTCGAACGCTTCCACCGCTGGCAGAACAGCCCGCGCGTACTGGAGTTCTGGCAGGAAGGCGGCACCCTGGAGCAGCACCGGGCCTACCTGGAAAAAGCCGCCGCCGACCCGCACACCACCACCCTGATCGGCTGCATCGACGACGAGCCCTTCGCCTACTACGAAGCCTACTGGGCCAAGGAAGACCGGATCGCGCCGTTCTACGAAGTGGGCGATTACGACCGTGGCATCCACATGCTGGTGGGCGAGGAAAGCCATCGCGGGCCGCACAAGGTAGAAAGCTGGATGACTGCCCTGGTGCATTACCTGCTGCTGGACGATCCGCGTACCCAGCGCATCGTCGCCGAGCCGCGCGCCGACAACGCGAAGATGATCGGCCACATGCAGCGCCTGGGCTTCTGGCGCGAGAAGGAATTCAACTTCCCGCACAAGCGCGCCGCGCTGATGGTGCAGAGCCGGGAAACCTTCTTCGAGCGTTGCGGCCTGTGCTGAGGGCGGCTCCCCGCGTGAGCGAGGGCTGCCGGTGATCGCAGCCCTCGCGCCGCTGTATTTCGGCGAGTTCGCCAGCTACCGCGAGGTGTTGGTGACCCGCGACGATCGCCGTCCTTCGATTCCGGCACGCGCCCTGCTGGAACGGGAAATGCTCGACAGCGTGCTGCGTCGCTTCGACCCGCCGCACGCCGATGGCGACCGACGCGCGCTGGCTTCGCAGTGGTCCAAGTGGTACCTGGTGCGCCTCATTCCTCCGGTAGTCGCCGCCGCGCTCGTGCTCGGCCGCACGCTACCGCTGGCGTTCGATGACGTGGAGGTGGTACTGGACGGCCAGGGCATTCCCCAGGCTTTCAAGCTGCCGGGGGAGGGCGGGGCTTTCGCCGCGCCGCCGGGCGATCCTTTCCAGCGCTTCGGCCATCTGCTGGAAGGCCACCTGCAACCCTTCATCCAGGCCCTCGCCGCCGAGGCGCGCGTGTCACCCAAGGTGCTCTGGAGCAACGCCGGCAACTACTTCGAATGGTTCATCGGCGAGATGGCCAAGCTGCCGCCGCTGGCCCCTATGCTCGGCCACGGCCGCGAGCTGCTGGAGATCGAGCGCCGTCCGGACGGCACGCGCAACCCGCTGTACAAGCCGATCCAGTATGTCGAGGTGTCCTGCGAGCAGCGCCCGGATGGGCTCTGGCGGCAGCGGCGGACCTGCTGCATTCGTTACCGGCTGGGAACCATCGGGCATTGCGACAACTGCCCGCTGATCGACGAACCGCCGCCCGAGCTGAGCGACCTCTGAAGCCAGAGTCTGCGGGCGCTCTGTTCGCGAGCAAGCTCGCTCCTACGAAAAGCGCTCCGAAGCCAGGGCTGGACTGTAGGAGCGAGCTTGCTCGCGAACCGCACGGCACCGACGCAATGGTGTAGCCGCAGGCGCTGCGTTGGAACGACGTTGTAAGCGATGGGCCCGGAATACGCCGCAGGTGATTCAGCGGACAAGGTCCGCTCCGACGAAAAACGACTCGGTCAACTCAGCGCAGATAACTGATCGGCGACCCGTCCACCGGGTTGCTCAGTACGCCCATGGGAATGCCGTAGATATCTTCCAGCGTTTCCCCTCGCATCAACTCTGCTGGTGTGCCCTGGGCCAGCAGGCGGCCGCCGTGGAGGGCAATCAGGTGGTCGCAGTAGCGCGCCGCCATGTTGATGTCGTGCAGTACCACCAGCACGCCCAGGCCCAGCTCGCGGCTGAGTTCGTGGACGCGGGAGAGCACTTCCACCTGGTGGGCGATGTCCAGCGCTGAAGTCGGCTCGTCCAGCAGCAGGTAGCGGCTGTTCTGCGCCAGCAGCATGGCCAGCCAGACGCGCTGGCGTTCGCCGCCGGAGAGCAGGTCCACCGGGCGGTCGGCGAAGGCGAGGGTGTCGGTGAGGTCCAGCGCGCGGTCGATCTGCTGGCGGTCCTCGCCGGTGACGCGGCCCAGGGCGCCGTGCCAGGGATAGCGGCCGAAGGCGACCAGTTCGCGCACGGTCAGGCCGTCGGTCTGCGGCAGCTGCTGCGGCAGGTACGCCACCTGGCGCGCGAAGTCGCGGTTGCCCCAGTCCTGCAGCGGCTTGCCGTCCAGGCGGATGCTGCCGCCGCTGGCCTGTTGCTGGCGGGCCAGCAACTTGAGCAGGGTGGATTTGCCCGAGCCGTTGTGGCCGATCAGGCCGATCATGTTGCCGTCGGCCAACTGCAGGCTCAGCGGTTGCAGGAGGGTGCGACCGGGGACGCTGAAACTGACATTTTCCAGTTCGAACATGGGGTCATCCGTATGGGCGGCGTGGGCGGAAAAAGCGGGAGCCCGACTCTAATGCAATCGCTAATGGTTATCAATTTTTCAGGGCCTCGCGGAACCGCCCGATTGATTGCCTGTCCCTGACCGAAAGCGCTTATGATTCAACGCTGTAATTGAACGGATGGGCCCATGGAGTCTGCTGTCGAACGCTACAAGCGGCTGCTTGCCGAAGCCCTTGCGCGTTATTTCCCCCGTACCACCGAATACCTGCGCGCCGAGCGTGAAGCGGCGCGACCTCAACCCCGAGCGCGCGGCAAGGCAAAAGGCGCGAGCAAGGCACCGGCCAAGCGCACCGCCAAAGCCAAGAAAGACGGTGACGCGGCTGCGCCCAAGCGCCCGCGCTCGCCGGCTGCGGTTGGCATCTACGGCACCGCCAGCGCTCCGGACGAGCAGCACGCCCTCGACATGCGCCAGCGCGTGGCCCAGGCCGCCGCCCATGGAATCGTCAGCCTGCCGTCGGACGAGCAGTGGGCGATGATTCTCGCTCCCGAGCCGCTGACCCGCATTTTTGCCGGAGCGGGCTCCGGCAAGTCGACGACGCTGGTTCTGCGTGTCGTCTATATGCTCTGCCACCTGGGCATCGACGCCGAGAAGGTGACGGTGATTTCCTTCACCAACGCCTCCTGCGCGCAGCTGCGCGAGCAACTGGTGAAGGTGCTCGGCTACTGGGGCCATCCGTTCGATGCGGCCCAGGCGCGGCAGTGCGTACGGACCTTCCATTCGGCCATGGGCACCCTGGCGAAAATCGCACTGAAGAGTCCGCGCTGGTTCGAGCAACTGGACGAACGCACCCCGGCCGACGAGCTGGACAACCCGCTGCTCGCCGGCCGCCTGCGGCCGGCCCAGCAGCGCCTGCTCAAACAGGTCTACCAGCAGTGCTACGCCGAGCAGCACGAATTCCGTGTGCTGGTGCATCAACTATTGGAGCTGCCGCCACCGCCCGAGGCAGAGGAAGACGGCAAGCCGCCCCGTATCGGCAAGGCGCCACTGGATTCTTTCAAACTGCCTGGAGAATTCATCGCGCTGCCGCTGTTCGAGGCTTTCTATGCCCAGTCCGGCTTTATCGAAAGCATCGGCCTGCGCATCGACCAGTTGCAGCCGAAGAAGCTCGGCTGCCCGCCGCGCGAGCGCCAGTTCATCGAGGCGCTGCAGCTGTTCTGGGCGGCCTTCGACACTGCCTTGCAGGAGCAGGGTCTGCTGACCTTCAACCTGGCTTTCCAGCGCCTGACCGACCAGCTAGGCGACGGCAAGCTGCCAGCCGAAGCCCTGGCACCGTTCCAGCATCTGCTGATCGATGAGTTCCAGGATGTCTCGCCGCAGATCGTGCAATGGCTGCAGGCGCTGCACCGCGACCTCGCCAAACGCGGCGAAGCCGTCAGCCTGATGGCCATCGGTGACGACTGGCAGTCCATCTACGCCTGGCGCGGCAGTTCGCCGGAACTGTTCATGGACTTCGACCGGCACTTCCCCAGCAAGGGCCGGCGCAAGAGCCGCGTGCTGCTGCTGGAAACCAATTACCGCAGCATCGACCCGGTGATCCGCGATGGCGAGCGGGTACTGGTGGGCGTGGCCAGCAAGCAGGCCAAGACCTGTCGTGCCTTCAAGTCGGCGGAGGCGGGTGACCACGGGGTGAAACTGGTGCAGCGCTTCGATGCGCGCAACAGCCTGCCGCTCCTGCTGGAGGAGATCCGCAAGCAGTGCGAGCACGTCGCCGCGCGCGGGTCACGGGAGAAGACTGCCGTGCTGCTGCTCAGCCGGCGCAATGAAACCCTGCAGACGATCCTCGGCGAGCTGGACCGCAAGCTGCCGGTGAAGGGCATGACCATCCACCGCGCCAAGGGCCTGCAGGCGGAAGTGGCGATCATCGTCGACGACTGTGCGCCGCCGGAGAAACACCCGCTGCGCAGCGCGCTCTACACCGCCTCGGGCTTCTTCGCCAGCAGCTACGACCAGGCCCAGCAGGACGAACAATCGCGCCTGGCCTACGTGGCGATCACCCGTGGCGTAAGCCGGGTGTTCTGGTTTACCCGCAAGGCCCAGGGGCCGACGGCGATCCTGGCGATGCGGCGCAACGTGGAAGCTGCGCCGGCATGAGGTTCAATCGTCGCGGGTGAGGACTTCCAGCAGTTCGATCTCGAACAGCAGATTGGAGTTGGGCTGGATGTGTGCGCCGACCTGACGCTCGCCGTAAGCCAGGTGCGCCGGCACGAAGAGCTTGCGCTTGCCGCCGACCTTCATGCCCATCAGGCCCTGGTCCCAGCCCTTTATCACCCGGCCAGTGCCGATCACGCACTGGAACGGGCGGCCCTTGTCGTACGAGGAATCGAAGACGGTGCCGTCCTCCAGGGTGCCCTTGTACTGGGTGGTAATCAGCGCTCCCTTGACCACGGCCTTGCCGTCGCCGACGACGATATCTTCGATCTGCAGTTCGCTGCTCATGGCGTTTTCCTGTAAGGCAGGTGCGGCAGGAACGCCGCGAGGGCGTGCGTTTTCGCAGGAAAGCACGACCTTTGCAAGCCGCCCGAGCGTTCAGCCCGTGGCCATTTCCCCGAGAATCCATTCGCGGAAGGCTTTGACGCGCGGATCGTCCGCGCTGGCCAATGGATACACCAGGTTGTAGGCGTAGTCCTCGGCGACCCGCACGCCCAGGGCGAACGGCTGCACCAGCAGGCCCTGTTCCAGTTCCCGGGCAACCATGGCATGGTCGGCCAGCCCGACAGCGCCGCCCTCCAGAACTGCCTGCACCACGTGGCTGGTGTCTTCGAAGGTAACGCAGCCACTGGCGTCGAAGTCTTCCACGCCGGCCGCCGCCATCCAGCGCGACCAGTCCGGCCAGGACGCACCTTCGGTTTCGCACACCACGTGGCACAAAGTGTGGGCCTTCAAGTCGCGCGGCTCGCGCAGGGGCGGGCCGTCTTCCAGCAGGCTCGGACAGCAAACCGGGACGATCTGGGTATCGAACAGGCGCTCGGCCTGCAGACCGGGGTAGCGCCCGCTGCCGAAACGAATGGCCAGGTCGATATCGTCGACGGCGAAGTCGCGCAGCTCGTCGCTGACGTCGAAGCTGAGTTTCAGCCCCGGATGCAGTGCCCGGAACTGCGGCAGGCGCGGCAGTAGCCAGTGGGTGGCGAAGCGCGCGGTGAGCGAAACCCGCAGTTGTTCCGAGGTGCGCGCCAATCGCCGCGCGCGCACGGTGGCACGGTGCAGCAGGCCGAGGGATTCCGCCGCCGCCTCCAGCAGCAGCGCGCCCGCCGGGGTCAGCTGGATGCTGCGGCTGGTGCGCACGAACAGGCAGAGGCCGAGCTGGTCTTCCAGCTCCTTGATCTGGTGGCTGACCGCCGCTGGCGTAAGGCCGACTTCTTCCGCCGCGCGGGTGAAATTCAGGTGGCGGCCGGCGGCCTCAAACGTGCGCAGGGAGCGGATGCCGGGAAAGGAGCGGCTCATTGATCTTCAAATCCTGTTTGATGATCTGTCGAGAAATACTCGTTTCTCCTGGCTTCGTCAAAGGCCGATAGTGGCTTCACTTGTTACTGAACTTGAAGATCACCGAGCAGAGGAAGCCAACGCCATGTCAGCCGCCATCCATCCCTACATCACCCAACGCAACGCCCAGCCCGCCAGCGCGGACGACCTGGCGCCCCTGGCCTTCGCAGGCTACGCGCACTTCACCGCCATGCAGGTGCGCGGCGGCGGTATCCGTGGGCTGGACCTGCATCTGGAGCGCTTGCGCAATGCTTCGCAGCGGTTGTTCGGCCAGAGCCATGCCGACGAGGAAATCCGCGCGGCCCTGCGCGCCGCGCTGGAGCAAGCGCCGGACGATACTTCGCTGATGGCTACGGTGTACTCGCCCGCCGGGGAATTCACTGTTGCCGGCCCCGAGCACCGGCCCGAGCTGCTGGTGCGCAGCGCGCCGCCGTCCGATGGGCCGCAGGGGCCGCTGTCACTGGCCATCGCCGGGCATGAGCGGGTGCTGCCGGAGATCAAGCACGTCGGCGAGATCGCCAAGACCTGGTACCTGCGCGAAGCAGTGGCTGCCGGTTTCGATGATGCGGTGTTCACCGACCATCGTGGCCGTTTCAGCGAGGCAACCATCTGGAACCTGGCGTTCTGGGACGGCGAGTCGGTGATCTGGCCGCGGGCGAAGATGCTCACGGGCACCACCATGGGCATCCTCCAGCGCCAACTGGACAAGCTCGGCGCGCGGCAGTCGTCGCTGAGCATCGACCAGCAGGACCTGCCGCGCCTCGCGGGCGCCGTGGTGATGAACTCCTGGACGCCGGCAGTGCCGGTAAACCGCATCGGTGATGTGGAAATCCCGGCGGCGCCGGAGTTCGTCGAGCTGCTGCGCCGTGCCTTCGACGCGGAGCCTCGGGTGAGGCCCTGAGGATTTGGTGGTTCGCGAGCAAGCTCGCTCCTACAAGAAAGCCGCGTGCATGACCCTGCAGGAGCGAGCTTGCTCGCGAACATAAGGTCAATCCAGATGCGCAGCGAAGCCAGTGGCGCCCTGGTTGATCTCTTCCCGCAAGGTCAGCGCGGGAATCTCATAGTCGCCGCCGTTCTGCCGGCGGAAGGGGATGGGCGTGGTGGCCTGGAGGTTATCCAGGCGCTCGCCCAGTTCCCGTTCGATCTGCGCGTAGCGTTCGGCGTCGACGCGGCTGGTGCGGTAGACCAGGTAGGGCGGCAGTACGTCAAAACCGGGGTAGTGCAGCACGCCGTGGTGAATCGGGAACAACAGGTCATCGATCGGCCCATTGATGCCGCGCGCGCTGTAGTGCGATTCCCAACCACCGGTGGTAACCACCAGCATGGCGCGCTTGCCAGCCAGATTGCCTTCGCCGTAGCGGTCGCCCCAGCGCGCGTCGGAGTGCTCGCCGACGCCATAGGCAAAGCCGTAGGCGTAGACCCGCTCGAACCAGCCCTTGAGGATCGCCGGCATGGTGAACCACCACAGCGGGAACTGCAGGATCACCGTGTCGGCCCAGCGCAGCTTTTCCTGCTCAGCGGCGATGTCGCTGCTCTGCCGACCGGCAGCATAGGCGCGCTTGGAGTCCAGCGATGGATCAAAGCGTGCCTCGGGGTCGCGATCGAGGCTGTCGGAGGCATCCAGCGTGGCTTTCCAGTTCATCGCGTAGAGGTCCGAGACCTGAACTTCATGGCCGCCGGCCCGCAGGCGACGCACGGCGAAATCCTTCAGCGAGCCATTGAGCGAGCGTGGCTCTGGGTGGGCGTAGACGATCAGTACGTTCATGAATGCCTTCCTGTGAGTCATCCGGTGAGAGGGGATGGACGCAGGATGCGGATTGCCAGGGTATAGTAGAAATGAATATCCGGTATCCCAGGTATATCAATGAATAATCTGCGCAGGCTCGACCTCAATCTGCTGGTGACCCTGGATGTGCTGCTTTCCGAGCACAACGTCACCCGTACGGCCGAGCGGCTGAACTTCTCGCAGCCCTCGGTCAGCGTGCACCTGGCCAAGCTGCGCGACATCTTCGATGACCCATTGCTGCTACCCGGTCCGCGCGGCATGCGCCCGACGGCGCGGGCGGAATCCCTGCGTGAGCCGTTGCGCATCGCCCTGGAGGCGCTGGAGCAGGCAGTGGCGCCATCCGCGCCTTTCGATCCGGCCCAGGCAGACAACACCTGGCGCATTGCCGCGACCGACTACGGCGAATCCACCATTCTGTTGCCGGCCTTGAGCGCCATCCGCGGCAGCGCGCCGGCTACTCGCCTGGCGCTACTGGAACTATCGCCGCCGCGCATCGCCCGGCAGGCGGAGCAGGGCGAAATCGACCTGGCGTTCCACACCACCGAAGGCAGCCCGCCGGGCATGCGCCGCCGCACGCTCTTTACCGAGCGTTATGTGCTGGCGGGCCGCGCAGGGCACCCCAAGCTCAAGCGCAAGCCGTCCCTGGCGCAGTTCTGCCAGCTGGAGCATGTGATGGTCTCGCCCGATGGCGGCGGTTTCAGTGGCCTGACCGACGAAGCGCTGGCGGCGGTGGGACTCAGCCGGCGCGTAGCCTTGTCGGTACCGCACTTCCTTTTCGTCATCTCGGCGCTGGCCAGCAGCGACCTGGTCGCTATGGTCCCGGCGCGACTGGTGCGGGATAACCCGGCGCTGCGCGTGGTGGAAGCGCCGGTGGAGGTACCGGGTTACGAGATGTCGATGCTATGGGACGAGCGTTCGCACCGTGACCCGGCACATCGGTGGTTGCGCGAGCAGATTGCGGCATCAGTCTGAGCGTTGGTGCTTTTGTAGGAGCGAGCTTGCTCGCGAACCACCGCCCAGCACCGAAGTGGTCGGGGAGTTCGTGTTCGCGAGCAGGCTCGCTCCTACAGGTAGCTCCGGCGAAGTGCCGCGCGCTCTTCGGGAGGCGGCGCGTCAGGTCACCGGGTAAACCGCGTCCGCAACAGGTACTGCAGCGAAGCGGCCAGCGTCTGCCCATGGCTCATGCCATCGAAGGCATGGAACCGGGCCTGCATGCCCGGCACCTTGGCGACGTCGTCCACCAGTTGCTGAGCGGCGCGGGGAGCGCTGGGGGTGATGTCTTCGCGCGGCTTGAAGGGCTCCTCGCCGCCGCGCATCAGCAGTAGCTGCGCGGAATGTCCGGCCAGGCGCTGGGCGAAGCCAGTCTGCTCCTTGAGGATGGCGCCGTCGCCCCACCACAGCGAAGGGCTTGCCGGGGCGTAGAAGTTGAACTGCTGCGGCCGGGTTAGCAGCGCATGGAGCGTCAGCAGGCCTCCGTAGGAATGGCCCCAGAGGGTCTGCTGCGAGCGGTCGATGGGTGCCTGGGCATTTACCGCCGGGAGCATGCGGTCGCGCATCAGGTCAAGGAAGGCATCGGCGCCGCCGCTGGGGTCGCCGGTAAGCGGGTCTTTCTGCTCGGCGAGCTCCGGGCGTGGCGGGGTGTAGTCGCGGGTGCGGCCGGCGCGGTCGAGGCGCAGGGGTGTCTGGTAACCCACGGCGACCAGCAATGGGGCCTTGCCGTTGTTCAGGTCGGCCAGCAGCTTTTCGTCCAGCGCGCCGATGGCGGCGTTGCCGTCGAGCATCCATACCAGCGAATAGCCGGCAGCAGGCGCGGGTTGGTTCGGGCGGGCGATCCACAGCTGGTAGTGGCGCTGGCCGTCGGCGGAGTCCAGCTTCAGCTCGCTGAAGCGGTAGGCCAGGTCGTTGCGCTGCAGCAGGTGGGTGTCCATTTTCTGATCGGGGGCAGGCGCGGCGTGCGCTGCCAGCCCCGGCACGGCGAGTGCCAATGCCAGGGCCAGGAGGCGAAATCTCATCAGGCTTTTTTCTCGTTCTACGAATCAGAAGGACGCGGTGAGGCTGGTGTACAGCGTGCGGCCCGGCTCGTTGTAGGTGGCGGCGCCGGCGCCTTCGATGTTCGCCACGCCCTGGGCGTTGCCTTCACGGAACAGGCGCTTGTCGAAGACGTTGTCCACCCCGGCGGTGAAGCTCAGGTTCTTGGTGAACACGTAGGTGCCGCTCAGCCCGGCGATAGCGTAGGGCGAGAGCTGGTTGTTGGCGCTGCCGGTGACACGGTCGCCGTGGTAGTCGTACTTCTTCGGCTTCTGCTTGCCGTACCAGGCGACGCTGGCCTGCAGCGACAAGGCGTCGGTGGCCTGCCAGTCGAGCATGGAGTTCAGGGTGTACTTCGGCGTTACCGAGAGCACGTCGCCGGTTTCCTTGTTCTTGGATTGCAGCATGTAGGTGAAGTTGTTGCTCCACTTCAGCTGTTCCATCAGCGGGATGGTCAGGGTGCCTTCCAGGCCCTCGACCAGCGCCTTGGGCACGTTCTCCCACTGGTAGATCGCCGCGTTGGCGTAGCTGCCGGTGCCGCCGGTAGCCTGATCGATGGGCGACAGGCCCGATTCGATCTTGTTCTTGTAGTCGTTGCGGAAGTAGGTCAGGCCGGCGATCAGGCCGTCCTGGTTGAACTCGATGCCCAGCTCCTTGTTGACGCTGGTTTCCGCCTTGAGGTCTTCGTTGCCCTGCAGGTAGCAGCTGGTGGTCTGGCCGTAGCAGCCCTGGCCTCGGCTGTAGAGCAGGTAGTCGGAGTTCAGCTGGTACAGGTTCGGCGCCTTGTAGGCGCGGGCGATGCCGGCCTTGAGGGTGACGCTGTCGGTCAGCGCGTGGGACAGGTTCAGCGACGGGCTGAAGTTGTCACCGACGATGCTGTGGTGATCCCAGCGCAGGCCCGGGGTGAGCATGGTGCCGGGCAGCAGTTCGATGTTGTCCTCGGCGAACAGCGAGAAGATCTGCGCCTGCGAGGACGTATCGCGGTTGGTGCTGGTGAGGCCCGGCACCGAGCCGCCTTCGCTGGTGGTCTGGGTATTGGCGCTCGGGTCGTCGAGCTTCTGCTGCACCCACTCGCTGCCCAGGGTCAGGGTCTGGTCGCGCCAGGCGTGTAACGGCAGGTTCACTTCGCCGTGGGCGGTCAGGTCGCGCAGGGTGGCGGTGTAGAAATCAGTGTTGCTGAAGATACCCTCGGTGCCACCGGCCAGGCCTTCGTTGATGCGACTGTTGCGGGTCTTCTCGTACTGCAGGTAGGCCATGGAACTGCCGAAGTCCCACTCGCCGCGGTGGGTGATCGAGTAGTTCTCGCGGTACATGCGGTTGGTCTCGTGACCGAGCATGGATTTCACGTTGGCGTTGCTGTTGGTGTTCTGGGTATCGCCGGTGTAGATGTTGCCCTGGCGGCTGAAACCGGCTTCGAAGTCGAGAGTCTGCTCGGGCGTCAGGTGCCAGCTGAGCAGGCCGTTGACGTCCTTGTTGCGCACGCCTTCGCGACCGGCGGGCAGGGTGCCGGCCTGGTTGCCGGTGCGGTTGGATTCGTGGCCGGCGTTGATGTCCCAGTCGTCCGAGTCGGTCTTGGCGACGTTGCCGTAGACGCGGTAGCTCAGGGTATCGGTCAGCGGGCCGTTGAGGCCGAAGGTCATGCGCTGGGTGGCGCCTTCGTCGCTGTGCTGCGGGAAGTTGCTGTAGACGGTGACGTCACCGTGGGTTTCCTTGCCGGCCTGCTTGGTGATGATGTTCACCACGCCGCCCGCCGCGCCATTGCCATAACGCGCCGCCGCCGGGCCACGCAGCACTTCGATGCGCTCTACCTGGTCGGCCGGCACCCAATTGGTGTCGCCACGGGAATCGCGCTCGCCGCGCCAGCCGTAGCGCACGGCGTTGCGGCTGGCGACTGGCTTGCCGTCCACGAGGATCAGGGTGTTTTCCGGGCCCATGCCGCGAATGTCGATCTGGCGGTTGTTGCCACGCTGGCCGCTGGTGGAGTTGCCGGTCAGGTTGACGCCCGGCATGGTGCGGATGATCTGCGACAGGTCGCTGGCGGGCGGGCGCTTCTTGATGTCCTCGGCAGTGATGATCGACACGCCCGGCATCTGCTTGGCTTCCTCGGCGGCGGTGGCGACGATCGTTTCGCTGTCGAGTTCGACAGGCTCGGAATCGGCGCTGGCGGCCTGTACGGCGAAGGACAGCAGGCAACTGGAAAGCAGCAGGAAGGGCGGAACGAACTGCATCGGACGGGGCGACATCGGTGATCTCCGGCAACTGAAAGATCGCCAAATGATAATTACTGCTATTTGCTAGTAAAGCGCATTAACTTTCTAAACACTTGCGACGCAGTCGTGGGTCGGTGCCGCTGGGAGCAAAAGGTGCAGGCACAGGCCACGATTGCCATTTTTGCTGCCGTTCTCTGCCCACATGCGCCCGTCGGCCAGTTCGACACCGCGCCGGGCGATGGCAAGACCCAGGCCGAATCCGCTGGACTCGGAGGGCTGCAGCCGCTGGTAGGGCTGGAAGATGCGTTCGAGGTCTGCCTCGGCGACGCCAGGCCCGTCGTCGCTGATGCACAGGTGCCAGAAGTTGCCCTCGCGCCAGCCGTCCAGGCGCACGCTGCCACCGCGCGGGGAGTGGCGGATGCCATTGCGCAGCAGGTTCTCGATGGCCTGGGCAAAGCTGTCCAGGTGCACCTGCACCACGCAGTCGGTGCCCAGCGAGCAGGGCAGACGCGCGGCCTCCCAGCCGCTTTCGAAGCAGGCGTCCTCGCACAGCGCTTCCCACACCGAGAGCACCAGCACTGGTTCGCGCTCCAGCTGCGGACGCTCGGTGTCCATCCAGGCCAGGTCCAGGGTGTCTTCCAGCAGGCGCTGCATGTCGTTGATCTCGCGGTCCAGCCGCTCGCGCAACTGCTGCGCAGGCAGGTCGCTGTCGTGGGCGATGCGCAGGCGGGCCAATGGAGTACGCAATTCATGGGACAGCGTGCGCAGAAGCAGTCGCTGCTGCGCCAGGCTGTGACGAAGCCGATCGGCCATGTGATCGAAGGCCAGCGCGAGCTCGCCAAGCTCGTCACGGCGGTGGGCCAGCGGCGTGCCCGGTCCTTCGCTGTCCAGGTCGTCCGCGCGCAAGGCATCGGCGCGGGCACGCAGCCGGTTGAGCGGCAGCACCAGGTGCCGATAGATCAACAGGCCGAGGAGGGCGGCCAGGAGGGTCGGAACCACGCCGTGGCTGAACAGGTGCGTCCAGGGCGTCAGCCCGCCGGGTAGCAGGCGTTCGGGCAGTTGCATGACCAGTCGGCCGCGCTCGGGGTGTTGCGCAAACTCGATGCTGACGTAAGGCAACTCGTCCTGCAGGCGCCGGCTCATCGGCCAGTCGAGCTTGCGCATGAACGTCAGGTGGCTGGATTCTTCCGCCGTCAGCGGCGTAGTGCCCAGGCTCTGCAGGTGTTCACCGATCACCGCGACCCAGGTGTCTTCGGCGGCGGACAGCTCCCGACGGAAGCGCTCGACACCTTCTGCGCCGTGCTGGTCAACGACCCTCTCCGCCTGCTCAGCGTAGCGCGCGAGGTACTCGCGATCGGCTTCGCCCAGGAAGTAGGTGCTGCGCTCCAGCGACAGGCCCCAGGTCCAGATCAGCCAGGTGAGCAACAGGCAGAAGCCGACCTGCAGTGCGGCGATTTTCCACAGCAGCGGATGACGGCGCATCAGTGACGTTCCGCGTCCACCAGGATGTAGCCCTGGCCGCGCACAGCCTGGATCTGTACCTGTTGCGCGCCGATTGCGGCCAACTTGCGGCGCAGGTTGCAGACGTGCACGTCCAGCCCGCGGTCGAGGCGGGTGTAGGCGCGGTGCAGCACGCTCTGGTAGAGGAAACTCTTGCTCAGCGCCTCGCCGGCGTGGGCGTTCAGCGTGGCCAGAAGGCGGTATTCGGAGTTTGTCAGGCCGGCGTGTTCACCGGCGCGGGAGACGTCCTGCAGTTCATCGTCAAACTGCAGCGAGCCTTGTGGGCGCGGAGCGGATCGCGCGCGATCCAGATCGACCCGGCGCAACAGCGCATCGATGCGCGCATCCAGCTCCGCCAGGCTGAAAGGCTTGGGCAGGTAATCGTCGGCGCCACGGGTGAAACCGGTGATGCGGTCCTGTTCCGCGCCAAGGGCGGACATCAGCATCACCGGCGTAGCGCGATGGCTGCGCAGGGTGTCGAGCAGGGACAGGCCATCGACGCCGGGCAGCATGATGTCCAGCAGGACCAGATCGAAGTCGTTCTGGTGAACGGCTACGAGGCCCTGGTCACCGTTGGCGCAGGTGGTGACGGAAAAGCCGCGCTGACAGAAATGGCGTTCGAGGTCCAGGCGAAGACGGGAATCGTCCTCCACCAGCAGAAGTGAAGGGGACACGGTAAACCTTGATGAGAGTTTCTTTGATGCGAATGTTTAGCATTTGCAAATATCTCATCTCTCCCGGTCGGAAGGCAATGGCAATCTGCCGCGAGGCCCTCAGACCCAGCGTCGTACCCGGCTGCAGAAGGCGTCGAACTCCGCGCCGAACAGTTCGCGCAACGCTCTTTCCTCGGGGCGGATCTGGAATCGCCCGATGTAGAGCACGAAGGCGGCGACACCGAGCACCGCCAGTGCCGAGCCGAGGAACACGCACCAGCCCAGCAGAATGATGGCGAAACCCAGGTACATGGGGTTGCGGGTGTGCCGGTAGATGCCGGCAATCACCAGTGCGGAGGCGCTTTCCGGTTTCAGCGGGTTGACCGTGGTGTGGGCGCGGCGGAAGGACGCCACGCCCGCCAGACAGACCGCGACGCCACCCAGTGCTACCAGCAGGGCCAGCCACAGACGGCTGCCCGGCGCCGTGATCGGGCGAACCGCCAACCACATCAGCAGGCCGCTGATGAACGCCACCAGGGGCGGGGGAATACGGTGTTCCAGCCAATCCATGCTCGGTCTCCGGGCCAGTGCGGCCATCTCCAGTGAGGTGCCAACACTAGCCCAGATTGCTTTCCTTAGCGCGCCTCAGCGCGGCCGACGTACCGCGCGCACCTTGCCGCTGTTGCCGCCGCCGCAGTAGAAACGCTCGCCGCCATCCGCTTCCAGGCCGGATACATGCACACCGTCGGGCATGTCCAGTTGCTCCAGAACCGCGCCAGATTGTGGGTCGATGCGGCGTAGCTCGCTGTAGGTCGCTTCTGGTTCCCATGTACCGTGCCAGAGTTGGCCTTCGACCCAGGTCACGCCGGTGACGAAACGATTTGAATCAATCGTGCGTAGGACTTCACCGGTTTCCGGGTCGATCTGATGAATCTTCCGTGCGCGGTACTCGCCGACCCAGAGCGAACCCTCCGCCCAGGCCATGCCTGAATCGCCGCCGTTGCCCGGCGCGGGAATGGTCGAGAGCACCTTGCCGCTCGCCGGGTCGATCTTCTGGATGCGGCTTTCGGCGATCTGGTACAGGTGCGCACCGTCGAACGCAGTGCCGGCGTGGGCGGGAACTTCGATGGCGCGCTCCAGGTGGCCGTCCTTCGGGTCCAGGCTCTGCAGGCGCTCGCCCACTGCGAACCAGACGCGCTGGCCGTCGAAGGTCAGGCCGTGGACGGTACTGACGCCGGGGAAGGGGCCGTATTCCTGCAGAACCTGCGCCGGGGATTGCTTGTAGTGAGTGGTCATGGTGTCGCCCTGCATGTGTGGATTGGAGCCTTCAGCCTATTCAGGCACCGAAGGGCGCGGGGAGTAACAAGGTCGTCGCGAATCCTGGCGCGGGCGGCAGTGTCCAGCGTCGCGCGCGCCCTTGCCCCAGCGCCTGTACCCGACGAGTTTCGGCCAGTGCTTCGAGGGTGCGTTGAACGCTGCGCTGGCTGGTATCCAGCGCCAGTGCAAGGGCCGAACTGGACCAGGCCTGGCCATCGCTGAGCAGCGCCAGCACTTCAGCGTTGGCGTCCTCCAGCGGCGGCGCAAGGACCACCGGATTGGCGGCAACCAGCACATAGCCACGCGAAGTCGACTGAATCCCCGCCAAAGGCTGTAGCAGACGCCGCAGACGGCCCATTTCCACGCGCAGGCGCGCCCGGTGGGTTTCATCCGGCTGGCGGGTGCGGAACACCCGGCCGATCAGTTCGACGCGTGACACATCAACGGGCCAGGCTTCGGCCAGCGCGCGGGCGAGGGCGAAAAGTACCGGGCGGCTGCCCAAGGCAAGATCACCAATACGATTGCGGCAGGCGTCGATCACCAGGGCATCGGAGCGCAGCAGGCTTTCCACTTCATCCAGCGACAGCAGGCGCGTGGTTTGTCGGTCGATGCGCCGGGCTGCCGGCGCATCAAGAATGTGCACCGCCTGATCCACCTCTGCACACAGGGCTGGAATGCCCGATGCTGCAGCCGCGTCGGCAGCCAGGCGCAATGTGGTTCGCGCCTCGCCTGCTTGCAGCCGGCGAACGGCGAGGCCGGCAGCGATCAGCCAATGCACCGTGCGCAGAGGCGCGGGTAGCGAACCCGGTTCCAGCGAGCCCAGCAACGTGTCGGCTTCATCGAGCTTGCCGATCAGCAGCGCACGGCGGATCAGCAGGTAGCGGGCATGGGCGGCATTGATCCTGTCGCCGTGGCTCTGTAGCACCTGCGCCGCCTGCTCCAGCGGTTCGGTCGGCCAGTTCAGCTCGCGGCTGGCCAGCGCCACTTCCGCCTCGGCCACCCGGCAGCGGGCGCGCTCCATCGGTTCGTGGGCGCCAAAGGCGCGGGCGGCGCGACGCAGCAGAGTGCGGGCGAGGGGAAATTCGCCCAACTGGGCCATGGCGATGCCGCGCAAGGCCAGCGCTGGCGGGTCCTCGCGCAGCGCCACGCGGTTCAGCGCGCCCAGTGGGTCGCCCGCCGCCAGGGCGCTGGCCGCCGCCGTGATCAGCGAATCCATGGAAATCCTGCCAACTTTGTCACTCCCGTCCCCCGACGCCCGCTGCCTAGTCTATGCCATGCCCATCGAGCCGCCGTTGGCGGAGGAGAACTGTCATGACTGCCCATCCCACCGCCACCCGCGAAGAATGGCTCACCGCGCGCCTGGAACTGCTGGCTGAGGAAAAGGCCCTGACCCGGCGTAGCGACGAGCTGGCGCGCAAGCGCCAGGCGCTGCCCTGGGTGTTGATCGACAAGGACTACCGTTTCGACACCGAGCAGGGGCCGGCACGTCTCGCGGACCTGTTCGCCGGCCGCTCGCAGTTGCTGGTCTACCACTTCATGTTCGGCCCGGACTACCGCGCCGGCTGCCCCTCCTGCTCAAACATCGCCGATGGCTTCGACGGTTACGCCACCCACCTGGCGAACCATGACGTGAGCCTGGTGGCGGTGTCCCGCGCGCCACTGGAAAAGCTGCTGGCCTACCGCCGACGCATGGGCTGGAGTTTCCCCTGGGCGTCATCCCACGGCAGCGGCTTCAACTATGACTTCAACGTGTCCTTCACCGAGGCGCAGCAGCGCGGCGGGGAAGTCGACTACAACTTCCGTCGCGAAGGCCCCATTACAGGCCCTGCACCGGCCCCCGTGGTGGAAACGGCCGCCTGCTGTGGCACTGATGTGGCGACCTTCACCCGCGATATGCCGGGCATGAGCAGCTTCGTTCGCGAAGGCGGCAACCTCTATCACTGCTACTCCACCTACGCCCGCGGCCTGGACTCACTGTGGGGCCTGTTCCAGTGGCTCGACCGCGCGCCGCTGGGGCGCAATGAGCAGGGTATGTGGTGGCGGCGGCACGACGAATACGAGGCCGGACGCTAGGCAGCACGTCAGTTGGCTGCGCGGCGAAATGCGCCTGGCTGCTGTCCGGTCGCCTTGCGGAAGGCACGGGTGAACGCCGCGATGGACTGGTAGCCCACGGCAGCCGCGACTTCCGCCACGCTCTGGTCGGCCTTGAGCAGCCGGCACGCCTGGCCCATGCGCAGGGCCAGCAGTACCTGGCCGGGCGATTGCCCGCAGGTTTCGTTGAAGCGCTTGAAGAAGGCCGAACGCGACAGGCCCGCGCAGGCCGCCATGTCTTCCAGTGTCCAGGGCAACTGTGGTTGCTGGATCATCCGCTCAAGCAGGCTGGCGAACTGCGGTTGGCGAGCGAGGGCGACCAGCCCGCCGAGGGATACGTTGGCCACGACCTGCTGCCGCAGCACGTAGAGGAACAGCAGATGGCTCAGCCGTTCGAGCATCTGCTGCGACGGCGCGGGCTGCCGCTGGCATTCCTCCAGGATCAGCTCGAACAGACTGCGCGCGGCCCGCTGGGACGGCTCCTCGGCACGCAGCACGAGGAAGGCGGGCAGGGCGTCGATGATCAGCGCCGACAGCCCCGAATCGAACTGGAAGAACCCGCAGACCAGCCCCACGCCATCCTCGGCCTGCAGCTCCAGCGCGGTCATGCTCTGGCGCGGCTGGCAAGCCGCCTCGTCGGCACTGGATTCGTTGGACAGCCGATATGGCACATCGCGCAGGATGAACACCGCGTCACCGCTATCCAGCCGACAGGGCGCTTCGTCTTCCAGGTGCAGCCAGCAATGCCCTTGCACCACCAGGTGGAAACTGGCCCGCGCCAAGCCATGCGTCGATGCGTGCCAGCCGCCGCAATAGCGTCCCACGTGAAACAGGCTCGCGCTCAGTTCGAGGTTGTCTAATAACCAATCAACGAGGGGGCTGGACGAAATCATCTAATGGAAAGACTCATGAGCAAGTGATAGCGACTTTAGAATATTGAATGGATTTCTTATTACCAACAGACTTTTTCGACACCCCATTTCAACGGAGTCGAACCATGTCCCGCCTGCCCATCCAGACCCTCGACAGCGCCCCGGAAGCTGCCAAGCCGTTCCTCGAGAATGCCCTCAAGGGGTCCGGCTTCATCCCCAACCTGCTGGGAGTGCTGGCCAACGCGCCGGCCGCGCTGGAAACCTACGTCACCGTTTCCGGCCTCAACGGCAAGTCCGACCTGGGCCTGCCCGAGCGCGAAGTGGTCCAGTTGATCGCCGCCACCACCCACGGCTGCGACTTCTGCGTAGCCGGGCACACGGCGGTGGCCTTCAACAAGGCCAAGCTGCCCGAGGAAGTCATAGCCGCCCTGCGCGAACAGCGCGAGCTGCCCGATGCGCGCCTGGAGGCCCTGGCCGCGTTCGCCCGTGAATCCATCGCCACCCGCGGCGCGGTCAGCGATGCTGGCCTTGCGGCCTTCCGTGCTGCCGGCTTCAGCGATGGCAATGCGCTGGAAGTGCTGCTGGGTATCAGTCTGGCGACCCTGTGCAACTTCGCCAACGTGCTGGCCCAGACCCCGCTGAACCCCGAGCTGGGCAAATACCGTTGGGAAAAGGCCACCCACTGATTTCGTGTGACCGGGCGGCAGCCGCCGCCCAAGCAAGGAGAGCGAAATGCTCGACCCGACCCTGAGCCGCTGGCTCGACGACCATGCCGAGGGCCTCGACCTCGGCCATACCGACCCGCAGAGCGTACTGCCGCAACTGGCTGCCGCCGGGCTGTTCGCCATCGGTGTGCCCGAAGAGCGCGGCGGCAATGGCGGCAGCGTGCTCGATGCGATCGACGCCATTGCCGATGTGGCCGGCCATTCGCTGACGGCCGCCTTCGTCTTCTGGGGCCAGCGCGCCTTCATCGAATACCTGTTGCAGAGCCCCAATCGCGTGCTGGGTGACCGCCTGCTCGGCGAACTGCTCGACGGCAGCCTGGCCGGCGCTACCGGGCTGTCCAACGCCATGAAGTTCCTCTCGGGCATTGAACGCCTGCAAGTGAACGCGACTTCGACCGGCGATGGCTGGAGCCTCGATGGTCGGCTGCACTGGGTGACCAACCTGCGCAAAGGGCGCTTCGTGGTGGCGGCGGCCATCGAACGAGAGGGAGCGGCACCGCTGGTGGCGGCGATCCCGTCGGACCGCGTGGGCCTGACCCGCTCTGACGATCTGCAACTGCTCGGCCTGCAATCGAGCAACACCGCTGCGCTGGATTTCTCAGCGGTCGATCTGCCGCGCGACTGGCTGCTGCACGAGGATGCCCGCCAATACCTGCCACGCGTGCGCCCGGCCTTCCTCAGCCTGCAATGCGCCATGAGCATTGGCCTGACCCGCAAGGCCCTGGAGTCCGTGCGCGAGCACCTGAGCGACCGTCGTTCGGTGCTGTGCGAAGAACAGCAGCGTCTGGCCGATGAGCTGGACGAGAAGGTTGCACGCTTGCGCGAAGGCCTGCTCGATGGCGCCTTTCTGACCGAGCCGGCGCGGTTGTTCCGCATCCGCATCGGCCTGGCCGAGGGTGCAGCTGCCGCTGTTCAGCTGGAACTGCAGGCCAGCGGCGGCAAGGCCTACCTGACCGAGCACGGCGCGGCCTTTGCCCGGCGCTGGCGTGAGTCGGCCTTCGTGCCCATCGTCACGCCGAGCCTGGTGCAACTGCGCACTGAACTGCAGAAGCAGGCCAGGGCATGAACCGAGCGATCCTGCAGGCCAGCGACGTTGCCCTGGGCTATCCCGGAGACAACGGTTGGCGCAGCGTGCTGGAAGGCTTCGCCCTGGAGCTGGCTCGCGCAGAGGTGGTCTCCATCCTCGGCCCCAGCGGCGTCGGCAAATCCAGCCTGCTGCGGGTGCTGGCCGGCTTGCAGAAGCCGGCGGCTGGCGTCGTGCAAATGCTCGGTCAGCCGATCGACGGCCCGCACCCGCGCGTTGCGGTGGCCTTCCAGGACCCGAGCCTGCTGCCATGGCTGAACCTGACGAAGAACGTCGCCTTCGGCCTGGACTTCGCCCGCCAGCCGAAGCTGGACAAAGCCACCCTGCAAGCCCGTGTGGACGAGGCAATTGCCTCGGTTGGGCTGGGCCATGCCCGCGACTTCCTGCCAGCACAACTCTCCGGCGGCATGGCCCAGCGCACCGCGCTGGCCCGTTGCCTGGCGCGGCAGCCGCAGGTGCTGCTGCTCGACGAACCCTTCGGCGCGCTGGACGAGGTGACCCGCGCCGATATGCAGCAATTGCTGCTGACAGTCATCCACGAGCGGCGTACCGCCGCCGTGCTGATCACCCATGACATCGATGAAGCGCTGCTGCTTTCCGACCGCATCCTGCTACTGGGTGACACCCCGGCGCGGACGCTGGGCGAATGGCACATCGACCTGCCGCAACCCCGTGCGGAGCTGGTCGAGGAACTGGGCGCCCTGCGGGTCGACATCCTCAAAACCCTACGGCGGGCGAGCCGCACCCACGCAAACAACCCTTCTGCGCAGGAGCCTGCCCATGTGCCTGGACGACCCCACACACTCCCGACGTGACATTCTCAAACTCGGCGCGCTGCTCACCGCCGCCGGTGCGTTGCCACTGCTGACCAGCCTGCAGGCGCGCGCCGCCAGCGAACCGGACGCACCGGTGCGCATCGGCTACCTGCCGATCACTGACGCCACGCCGCTGCTGGTCGCCCACGCCAACGGCCTGTTCGACGCAGAAGGCATCAAGGCCGAGCGCCCGGTGCTGCTGCGCAGCTGGGCACAGGTGATCGAGGCGTTCATTTCCGGGCAGGTCAACGTCATCCACCTGCTGTCACCGATGACCGTCTGGGCGCGCTACGGCAGCAAGGTTCCCGCCAAGGTGGTGGCCTGGAACCACGTCGGCGGCTCCGGGCTGACCGTGGCACCGGACATCAGCGACGTGAAGCAGCTGGGCGGCAAGACCCTGGCGATTCCGTTCTGGTACTCGATCCACAACGTGGTGCTGCAACAGTTGTTGCGTGACAACGGCCTGCAGGCGGTAGGCAAGCCAGCCAACGCCGCGCTGGCCGCCAATGAGGTCAACCTGGTGGTGCTGCCGCCGTCGGACATGCCTCCGGCGCTGGCCGCCAAACGCATCGCCGGCTACATCGTCGCCGAGCCGTTCAACGCCCTCGCGGAGAACCTCAAGGTCGGGCGCATCCAGCGCTTTACCGGCGATGTCTGGCGCAACCATGCATGCTGTGTGGTGTTCATGCATGAGCACGATCTGAACAACCGCCCGGAGTGGTCGCAGAAAGTGGTCAACGCCATCGTCAAGGCGCAGCTATGGACCCGCGACAACCGCGCCGAGGCGGCCAAGCTGCTGTCCAAGGACGGCGAGAACCGCTACACGCCCCACGCGCCGGAGGTGCTCGGCCGTGTACTGGCGCCGGCCGCCCGCGAACGCCAGCAGTACCTGGCTGACGGCGCCATCCGCCATGCCGACTGGCACGAGGAGCGCATCGACTTCCAGCCGTATCCGTTCCCCAGCTACACCGAGGAATTGGTGCGCCGCCTGAAGGACACACTGATCCAGGGCGACAAGGGCTTCCTCGCCGCACTGGAGCCGACACAGGTAGCCAAGGACCTGGTGGACGATCGCTTCGTGCGCAATGCCATTGCCAGCGTGGGCGGCTTGAGCGCCTTCGGCTTCCCCGATAGCTTCGAGCGCAGCGAGGAGATCACCACGTGACACCCGTTGTACTTTCCACGCGCCGCCACTGGGCGCTGGGCCTGGTCGGGCTCGCCATCCTGCTCGGCTTGTGGTGGCTCGGTGTGCGCCAGTTCGGTGGCGATGGCCTGGGGCAGCTGTTCTCGCCCCAGGCGACCTTCACCAGCCTGGGCGAGCTGCTCGCCCGGCCGGAGCTGTACGAGCATGTGCTGGTGAGCCTGAAACGGGTACTGCTGGGGCTGCTGCTGGCTCTCGCCGTCGGCGTACCGCTGGGCTTGCTGGTAGGCGCCTCGCGTCACCTGGAGGCGGCGACCACGCCGGCTTTCCAGTTCCTGCGGATGATTTCGCCGTTGTCGTGGATGCCCATCGCAGTAATGCTGATGGGCGTGGGCGACTCGCCGATCTACTTCCTGCTGGCGTTCGCTGCGGTCTGGCCGATCCTGCTCAATACCGCCGCCGGCGTGCGCCAGCTCGATCCGCGCTGGCTGCAGTTGTCGAGGAGTCTCAGCGCGACGCCGTTCGAGACGCTGCGCAAGGTCATCCTGCCCGGCGTGCTCGGCCATGTGCTGACGGGCGTACGCCTGGCCATCGGCATTCTCTGGATCGTGCTGGTGCCCTGCGAAATGCTCGGCGTCAGCGCGGGACTGGGTTACTACATCCTCGACACGCGGGATCGCCTGGCCTACTCGGAGCTGATGGCCATGGTGTTGCTGATCGGCGTGCTGGGCTTCGCCTTGGATGCAGTGGCGCGCAGCCTGTATCGGCGACGGGGGTGATGGGACCTTCTGAGTGTTCTTGATACAGCCCTGACCCTGGCTACGCGCCCGGCTCCGAAGGGAGAGGGGACTGTCCTGGGTTTCGGGTAGCCAGGCGCTCGCCGGCCGACTGCGGAACAACACTGAACGCCGAACGGCTCCCTCTCCCTTCAGGGAGAGGGCTGGGGAGAGGGAGCTCTGGGGCTGGCTCACAGGCATCAAATTGCCCCAGGCTCCGTATGTCACATCGCCTTGCGGTAATCCGGCCGCAGCTTTGTGAGCAGTGCCGCGACCAGGTCCAGCGCCGAGCACAGCAGGAAGTAGAGCAGGGCGACGAACAGGAACACCTCGGTGGGATGCACCATCACCCGGTTGCTCACCTGGGTGGCGACGAAGGACAGTTCGCCGACGCCGATCACGTAGGCCAGCGAGGTGTCCTTGATCAGTGAGACCCACTGGTTGAGGAACGACGGCAGCATGATCGGCAGCGCCTGCGGCAGGATCACCAGGGTGAGCACCTGCCACGGGCGCAGGCCCAGCGCGCGGGCGGCGTCCCACTGGCCCTTGGGCAGGCTTTCGATGCCTGCGTGCACCGAGTGGGCAAGGTAAGCCCCGCCGATCAGGGACAGCGCGCAAACCACCGTGCCCAGTGCCGGCACGTCGATATGCAGGACGATGGGCAGCAGGAAGTAGGTCCAGAAGATCAGCATCAGCACCGGGATGGCGCGGAAAAAGCCGAGGAACGCCACCAGTATCAGGCGTGGTTTGCCGCCCAGCACCGACAGCGCGATTCCCAGCGCCAGCCCGATGATGGCCGAGGCAACGCCGGAAGCCAGGGCGAGGATGATCGTGAGCGCAGCGCCGCCCAGCGGGCCATCCGGGTAGGCCCCGAGCAGGAAGTAGGACAGGTTGTCCGAGATTACCGAGAAGTCCATCTCAGGCCCCCTGGCGATAGCGGCGGGTCTGCTGGATCGCCTGGCCCAGCGCCTCGATCAGCGCAATGGCGCCGATGTAGAGCAGGGTGGCGATGCCGAACGCCTGGAAGGTCTTGAAGGTCTGCGTCTCCACCTGGCGCGAGGCGTAGGACAGCTCGGCCAAGCCAATGGCCATGGCCAGCGAGGAGTTCTTCAGCGCATTCATGTACTGGCCCATCAACGGCGGCAGCGCAGTGCGCAGCGCCTGCGGCAGGATCACCCAGCGCCACACCTGCAGAGGGCGCAGGCCCAGCGCCATGCCGGCCTCGCGTTGCTGTGGGCGCACCGAGGCGATCCCGGCGCGGAACTCCTCGGCGATGAATGCCGTGGTGTAGAGCGTCAATCCCCACGCGGCAGCCAGAAATTCGAAGGACGGCCACGATAAAGCACCCAGTTCGTGGGGCATGTTCAGCCAACTCACCAGGTTTTCGGGGAGCAGGGCCGGCACGCCGAAGTACCAGAAGAACAGCTGCACCAGCAGCGGAGTATTGCGAAATAGCGCGAGATAGGCCCGCGCCGGCCAGGACAGCCAGCGCGAGTTCGCCTGCCGGGCGATGGCCAGCGGCGCGCCCAGCACGGTGGCCAGAACGCAGCAGAACAGGGAGATACCCAGGGTGAGCAGGAAGCCGTCGAGCAGCCAGCGCAGGTAGGTCGGGGCGAGCAGTTCGCCGAACATGTCACGAATCCATCAGTGAATGAAACGGACACGCCCCGGCGAGCCGGGGCGTGGGATGGTGCGGAGTCAGGCGC
Organism: Pseudomonas sp. NY15435; assembly: GCF_048068295.1. Taxonomy (NCBI): domain Bacteria; kingdom Pseudomonadati; phylum Pseudomonadota; class Gammaproteobacteria; order Pseudomonadales; family Pseudomonadaceae; genus Pseudomonas; species Pseudomonas sp. NY15435. Next base: position 64,228 of record NZ_JBLUQA010000012.1, on the reverse strand, counting down.
GAATCAGCTCTTGTCGCCGATCTTGTACAGGCGGGCGAGCGGGGTCTTGGTGTCCGGCCCGAACCAGGTGTCGTAGATCTTCTGTGCCTGGCCCTGGGCTTCCAGGTCCTGCAGGCTCTGGTTGACGAACTCGGCCAGGGCCTTCTCGCCCTTGGGAATGCCGACGCCGATCAGATCATTGGAAATGGTGAAGGGCGGCACTTCGTACTTGTCCTTGTCCGGCACGTTGGCGAGCAGGCCGATCAGCTTCGGGCCGTCCTGGGTGATGGCCTGGACCTGGCCGTTGCGCAGGGCGGTGAAGGCAAAAGGCGTGTCGTCGTAGGCGATAACCTTGGCACCGGGGAACTTCTCGCGCAGCACGCCTTCGTTGACGGTCCCCTTGTCGACGCCCACGCGCCATTTGTTCAGCTCGTCCGGGCTGCTCAGGGTGCCTTTCTTGACAATGAACTGCTGGCCCGAGGAGAAGTAGGGAATGCTGAAGTCGACCTGCTCGGCACGCTCCGGCGTGATGGTGAAGTTGGCCAGCACCAGGTCGACCTTGTTCGCGGTCAGCAGCGGAATACGGTTGGCCGGGTTGGTCGGCAGCACCTGCAGCTTGACACCGAGCTTGTCGGCCAGCGCCTTGGCGTAATCCACGTCGAGGCCTTCGATCTGCTTGCTCTTGGCGTCGACGAAGCCGAACGGCGGGTTGCTGTCGAAGGCGGCGACGCGCAGCACGCCGGCCTTCTTGATGTCGTCCAGGCGGTCGGCGTGGGCCAGGCCCGAGACAACGGCCAGGGCGAGGGCGGTAACGGCAGTGAGTTTCTTCATGAACATCCAGCTCCTTGTCGGGCCACGCTCGTGTGACGGGGTCCCGGAATGATCGAGAGCGGGCGCTCGAGGGTGGGAGAAGCCCGCTGTAGAGCGGCGGGGGTCGCCCGCCGGCGAGGCCGAGTGTGGCAGTGCGACGGGGCGGCGGAGAAGGAATGAATTCGTCTATCTAATAACCGGAAGAAATATAAAGTAACCGGTTAGATAACCATTTCCATGTCCGTAGAAACCACGCTGTTTCACTTGTAGGAGCGAGCTTGCTCGCGAACGGCCCAGCGCTTGAATCACCTGGAAGATTGTTCGCGAGCAAGCTCGCTCCTACAAAGAGCAGGGGCTGTCAGGGCTTCCAGCGCGCCGCGCTGATGTCCACGGCGCGGGGCAGGATGCGCTCGGCAAGGAACAGGTCGGCAGTGCGTTGCTGCGCAGCAATGTCGGCATCGCCAAGCGGGCGGTTGGGCGAGGGCGGGCGGTGCTTGAAGGTCTCCGCGATCACCGCCGGAGAGAGTCCAGTGACTCGCGCCATGATTGCCACGCTGCCGGCTTCGTCGCTGCGGGTCAGCGCTTCAGCCTGATTGAGGCTGTCCAGTACCTGCTGGACGAACGCGGGATTCGCTCCAGCGTACTCACGGCTGGACAGGTAGAACGGCCCGCTCAGCCCAACCTCGGACCCATCCGCCAACAGCCGCGCGTTGCCGCCCAGCAGCAGCGCGGAGTACCACGGGTCCCAGATCCCCCAGGCGTCCACCTTGCCGCTTTCGAAGGCGGCGCGGGCATCGGCCGGGGTCAGGTACAGCGGCTGGATATCGCTCAGGGTCAGGCCCGCCTGCTGCAACAGGCGCAACAGCAGGTTGTGCGAGCTGGAGCCTTTCTGGAAAGCCACGCGCTTGCCCTTCAGTTCGGCCACGCTGCGGATGGGGCTGTCCTTGGGCACCACCACGGTCTCGGCCTGCGGCTTGGGCGGCTCGACGCCGACGTAGAGCAGGTCGGCGCCGGCGGCCTGGGCGAAGATCGGCGGGATGTCGCCGGTGGAGCCCAGGTCCAGGCTGCCGACGTTCAGTGCTTCGAGCATCTGCGGCCCGGCGGGGAATTCGATCCACTGGATGCGCGTCTGCGGGAAGCGCTGTTCCAGCAGGCCATGTTCCTTGGCCAGCACCAGGCTGACCGAGGCCTTCTGGTAGCCGATGCGCAGTTGCGCCGGGTCCTGAGCGTGAGCGGCGCCGGCCACGAGCAGCAGCAATCCGGCGAGCAGTCGATGAAGCAGGTTCACAGGCTCATTCCTTCCAGTCGTGGGAGGGTTTCTCCCAGAGGTTGATCCCGCCTTCCACGGCGTGGCGATCGATCTCTGCCAGTTCTTCTGCGCTGAAGGCGAGATTGTCCAGGGCAGCGACGTTCTCGATGATCTGTTCGGGGCGGCTCGCGCCGATCAGCGCGGAGGTCACGCGGGCATCACGCAGCACCCAGGCCAGCGCAAGTTGCGCCAGGCTCTGGCCCCGGCGCTGGGCAATCTCGTGCAGCGCGCGGGCGCGGCGCAGGTTGTCCTCGGACAGGTGCTCCGGCCGCAGCGAGGCGCCGCCGGGTTGATTCACTCGCGCATCCGCCGGCACGCCGTTCAGGTAGCGATCGGTCAGCAGCCCCTGGGCCAGCGGCGTGAAGGCAATGACGCCGGTGCCCAGTTCATCGGTGGTAGCCAGCAGGTCCTTTTCTACCCAACGGTTGAACAGGTTGTAGGCCGGCTGGTGGATCAGCAGCGGTACTTTCCATTCTTTCAGCAGCGCGGCCAGTTCGGCGGTCTTGCCGGCGGAATAGGACGAGATACCCACGTACAGCGCCTTGCCCTTCTGCACGGCGCTGGCCAGTGCGCCGGCGGTTTCTTCCAGCGGCGTGTCCGGGTCGAAACGGTGCGAATAGAAGATGTCCACGTAGTCCAAGCCCAGGCGCTGCAGGCTCTGGTCGAGGCTGGAGAGCAGGTACTTGCGTGAGCTGCCGCCCTGGCCGTAAGGGCCGGGCCACATGTCCCAGCCGGCCTTGGTGGAGATCACCAGCTCATCGCGATAGGCGGCGAAGTCCTCGCGCAACAGGCGGCCGAAGTTGATCTCGGCGCTGCCGTAGGGCGGGCCGTAGTTATTGGCCAGGTCGAAGTGGTTGATCCCCAGGTCGAAGGCGGTGCGCAGCAGGGCGCGCTGGCGGTCCAGCGGCACGCTGTCGCCGAAGTTGTGCCACAGGCCCAGAGAAAGGGCGGGCAGTACCAGGCCGCTGCGGCCGACGCGGCGGTAGGGGACGCGCTGGTAACGGTCGGGGTGGGCGAGATAGGTCATGGAAGCTCCTTTGTATACGGGCCGCTAGGCAAACGGGCCGCACGGGGGCGGCCCGCGAGTCGTCAGATCGTGTAGCGGTTGGCCGGGCGCTTGAGCCCGAGGTGATCACGCAGGGTGCTGCCGCTGTAGTCCCGGCGGAACAATCCGCGACGTTGCAGCTCCGGCACCACGAAGTTGGCCACATCCTCCAACCCGCACGGCAGGTGCGGCACCAGCACGTTGAAGCCGTCGGCGGCGCCGCCTTCGAACCAGGCCTGGAGCTCGTCGGCGATCTGTGTCGGCGTGCCGATCAGGCTGTAGTGCCCGCGCCCGCCGGCGATGCGCCGGCCCAACTGGGCGAGGGTGAGGTTCTCGCGCCCGGCCAGGTCGGTGAGCAGTAGTTGGCGGCTGCGCTGGCCACTGTCGGTGAGCGGCAATTCGGGCAGCGGGCCGTCCAGCGGGTAGGCGGAGAGGTCGAAGTTGCCGAGCATGCGCGACAGCAGCGCAACACCCACCTGCGGCTCTACCAGCTCCTGGAATTCCTCGAATTTTTCCTGCGCTTCGGCCTGGCTCTGGCCGACCACCACGAAGACGCCGGGCATGATCTTCAGCTCATCGGGGCTGCGGCCGAAGGTGTCCATGCGCCCTTTGAGGTCGGCGTAGAAGTCGCGCGCGGCGGCCAACGATGTCTGTGCGGTGAATACGACTTCCGCGGTCTGCGCCGCCAGCTCGCGGCCGGTCTCTGAGCTGCCGGCCTGGACGATCACCGGGCGCCCCTGGGGCGAGCGCGCCACGTTGAGTGGTCCCTGCACACGGAAGTGTTCGCCTTCGTGGTTCAGCACGTGCAGCTTGGCCGGGTCGTAGTACTGGCCGCTGGCCTTGTCGCGGGTGAAGGCGTCGTCTTCCCAGCTATCCCACAGGCCAGTGACCACTTCATGGAATTCCCGCGCGCGGGCATAGCGCTCGGCATGACCGAAGTGTTCCTGGCGGTTGAAGTTCAGTGCCTCGGCGGCGGCGTCGGAGGTCACCAGGTTCCATCCCGCGCGGCCTGCGGAAATATGGTCGAGCGAGGCGAATTTGCGCGCCACGTGGTAGGGCTCGTTGTAGCTGGTGGTCACGGTGCCGATCACGCCGATGCGCTCGGTCACCGCTGCCAGCGCCGAGAGTAGTGTCAGCGGCTCGAAGTGATCGGAGCGGGCCATGCGGCTTGCGATATCCACCGTGGGCGCGGCGACGCTGTCGGCTACGAAGACGGCATCGAACTTCGCCGCTTCGGCCACTTGCGCCAGGCGTTTGTAGAGGCGGAAGTCGAGGCCGCCGTCAGCCGGCACATCCGGGTGGCGCCACGCAGCGACGTGGTGACCGGTGGCCATGAGAAAGGCACCGAGGGAAAGGCTTCGTGTCATGTCGGGTTTCCTGTGTGTCCGTTGGGAGGACGCAAGGCAGCGGGTTCGATCTCATGGGCGGCGCCGGGGCGAGCCGGCGCCGCACTTCCTCAGAAGGCTCAGAAGTCCTTGCGCAGTTCCACGCCGAAGTAGCGGCCGTCGTCGCGCGGCACCATGCGGTAGATGTAGCTGCCGCCGCTCGCCAGCAGCGGCGAGTAGGACTTGTCGGTGAGATTCTTGCCCAGCAGGGCGACGCGCCAGCCATCGTTGTAGTCGGCCAGGGCGATGCTGGCGTTCCACAGGCCGTAGGCGCCCTGGATGGTGTCGGGGTTCTGGCTGAGGTCGTACTGCACCTTGTCCTGCCAGCTGTAGTCGGTGCCCAGCTCCACATCCAGGCCGTTGTCCAGCGGAATGCCGTAGTCGGCGCGTACGTAACTCTTCCAGTCCGGAGTGAAGGGCAGCGGCTTGCCGTCGACATTGCAGCTCGACGCCGCGCCCGGCGGGCAGGCGAAACTGTCCACGCGGGCCTTGGTGTAGGCGAGGGCGCCGGAGAGCTTCAGCTGGCGCGTGGCCTGGTAGCTGAAGTCCAGCTCCGCGCCTTCGGTCTTCACCTTGCCTGCGTTGATCAGGCGGGTCACCACCTGGCCTGCGACGGTGTCGTAGAAGTTCGCCTGGTAGTTGTCGTAGACCGTGTGGAAGACCGCGAGGTTGGCGGTCAGGCGGTTATCCAGCGCGGTGGCCTTCAGACCGGCTTCCCAGGAGTTGGAAGTCTCCGGCTTCAGCGCGTCGGTGTCGCGCGGCTGCATGTTGAAGAACACGTTGTACGCCGGCCCCTTGTAGCCGCGCGAGTAGGTGACATAGCTGGTGAGCTGCTCGCTGAGGTCGTACTGCAGCCCCAGGCGGCCGGACCAGCCGTCCTCGTCGGTGGAACCGGAGCTGGAGGTCGACGGCTGGATGCCGGTCACCGCCGTGGCCGAGGTGGAGCGGCGGCGGTGGTCGTATTCCAGGTCGTCGTGGGTGTAACGCAGGCCGGCGATACCGCGGAAGTCATCGGTGAAGTTCAGCGTGCTCTCGCCGAACACCGCGTAGGTATCGCTGCGCGTGCTGTAGTCGGCCACGCCGGTGTTCTGCGCGGTCGTGGAGGTCACCACGCGGCGGTAGGTCTCGTCGTCCACGGCGTGCATGTAGTACAGGCCGCCGACGTACTCGAGGAACTCGCCCTTGGGCGAGGCCAGGCGCAGTTCCTGGGAGTACTGGTCGTAGTTCAGCTCGCCTTTGTCGTGGGAGCTGGGGATGCTCGCGGTGACCTGCGACAGGCGGTCGCCATCCTGCCACTGGGTGTTGTCCCAGCCGCGCCAGGCGCTGATGGAGGTCAGGGTGTAGTCGCCCAGGTTCCAGTCCAGTTGCGCCGACAGGCCCTTGTTGGTGTCGTCGACGTGGGTACGGTAGTCGCTGTTGATCTTGCGGTTGTCGCTGTCCGGCGTCACCGGGCGCAGGGCGTTGGCGAAAGCCGGGCTCGTGGTGCTGGTGATGACGCCGCTGGGGCCGTCGTCGTTGCCCTTCATGTAGTCGGCGATCAGCGTGACCTTGAGGTCGTCGTTGGGCGTGATCTCGAACTTGGTGCGTGCGCCGGCACGGTTGTAGCCGTTGACTTCGTGGCCGTTGTAGACGTTGTCGACATTGCCGTCGTAGCTGCCCAGCAACGCAGTGACGCTGGCCTTGAGCTTGCCGGGGATCAGCGTGCCGCCGATGCCGAAGCGGGTGCGGTTCTCGTTGCCGCCGCCGAAGTGCGAATAGTCGATGTAGCCGGTGGTTTCGTCCGGCACTTCGCGGGTCACCACGTTGAGCACGCCGGCCGAGGCATTCTTGCCGAACAGCGTGCCCTGCGGGCCGCGCAAGACTTCGATGCGCTCGACGTCGAGCAGGTCCAGGGTCGCCTGGCCCGGGCGACCGAGCACTACGCCGTCGATCACCGTCGACACGCTCGGCTCGACGCCGGGGGAGGTGGAGATAGTGCCCACGCCACGAATGAACAGCGAGGTGTCCTTGTTCGAGGCGCCGGTGCGGAAGTTGAGGGTCGGCACCTGCTGGACGATGCTCGACACGTTGTTGCGGTTGTCGCGCTCCAGCTGTTCGCCGTCGATCACCGAGACGGCCACCGGGACCTTCTGCAGCGATTCCTCGCGGCGGGTCGCAGTGACGGTCACGGCCTTGAGCGTCGGCGCCGAGTCGGCGTTCTGGCTCTGCGGGCTGGTAGCCTCCGCGGCCTGAGCACTGATGGCAAGCGCGCCGATCACACCGGCGATGCCCAGGGCCAGCGCACTGCGCCGGCCAGTGAATTGCGGGCGCCCCAGCGCCACCTGTTGTTGCGATTGCATAGCCACTCCTCGTGCCCTGGTCCGCCCTCGGTTCTCTTGTTCCGGGGCGCCTTTTTATCTGCGGGACTGTCACGAGCGCTCGCTCGTGCGAGTGGCATGCATGGGTACGGACAGTCTGTGTTGTTAGCGCTAACATTGGCGAGTATCCTGAATCGCCACATAGATCGTCAAATAATTAAAAATTACGTTTATATTCTTTTATGCCAGGTAAATGGCGGAAGGCAGGAGAGCAGGCTTGGCCAATCAGACCCCCCGCAAACGCCGTGGCGCAGGACGCGTCACGCTGACCGCAGTCGCCGAACGTGCCGGCGTTTCCGCCATCAGCGTGTCGCGCTACTTCAACCAGCCGGCGCAGCTGTCCGATGACCTGCGCGAGCGCATCGGCGCGGCGGTGGATGCGCTGGGCTACGTACCCAACCAGGTGGCCGGCGGGCTGGCCTCGGCGCGGGGCAGGGTAGTGGGGATGGTGGTGCCGAACATTTCCGGGCCGATCTTCGCCGACACCATCCAGGCTGTCAGCGACACCCTGGCTGCCCATGGCTACCAACTGCTGCTGGCCTCCAGCTACTTCTCCGAAGACAAGGAGGAAAGCGCCGTGCGCGCCTTCCTCGGCTGGAATCCGGCAGCGCTGGTGCTGACCAGCCATTTCCACACGCCGGCCACCGAGAAACTGATCGCCGGCGCCGACATTCCGGTGGTGGAGGTCTGGGATTACCAGCCCGAACGCGCACCGATCCAGGTGGGCTTCTCCCACTACCAGGTCGGCGTGGAGGCGGTGCGCTACCTGCACGGGCAGGGCTACCGGCGTATCGCGTTCGTGCAGAACAGTGCGCCGGGGGACTTCAGTGCGCTCGACCGCCGCGACGGCTACGCCAACACCTTGCGCGAGCTGGGCGGCGAGCCATGGATGTTCGTACCCACCGAAAGCGCGCCCTTCGAAGCCGGGCGGCAAGCGATGGAAGCATTGATGGCGCGAGGCTCGGAACGCCCCGAAGCGATCATCTTCGCCAATGACAACCTCGCCGCCGGCGGCCTGCTTGCCGGCCAGCGAGCAGGCCTGAGGATTCCCGAGGATTGCGCGGTGCTGGGCTTCGGCGACTACCCCTTTGCGCCAATGCTGCTGCCGAGCCTCTCGACCATCAAGCCGCCGGCGCGGGAAATTGGCGAGATCGCCGCGCTGCGCGTGTTGCAGTCGATCGGCGTGTTGCCGCTGGAGGGCGAGGTGGAGCGCTTGAACCTGCTCGGCTGCCGGGTGCTGGAGCGCGAAAGCGGCTGAACCGCGCTGCCTGTCCGTCCACTGTAGGAGCGAGCTTGCTCGCGAACGAGTATCCCGACGACTCTGCAGTTGAGCGGTTCGCGAGCAAGCTCGCTCCTACGAAAAGCTCACTTGGCCAGCAGATCGATCACTTCCTGGTCGCTGAGCTGGTGGAAGTCGCGGTAATGGTCGCCTACCGCGCGGAACGGTGTCGGAGTATCCAGGCAGACCAGCACGTCGACCTCTTCGCGCAGGCTCTTTACGGTTTCCGCCGGACCCACCGGAACGGCGAGCACCACCTTGTGTGGGTGGTGCGCCCGCAGGCACTTGAGCGCAGCGCGCATGCTGCTGCCGGTGGCCAGGCCGTCGTCGACCACGATCAGGTCGCGATCTTCCAGGCGCGCCGGCGCCTTCACGCCGCGATAGAGCAAGCGGCGACGCTCCAGTTCGCGGATCTGCTCCAGCACCTGCTGTTCGAACCATTCCGGCGGCGGGTCGAAGCGCTCGAGCATCTGCTCGTCCACCACCCAGTTCGGCTCGGGCCCGTCGACGATGGCGCCCAGGGCGAATTCCTCGTTGCCCGGCGCGCCGATCTTGCGCACCAGCAGCACGTCCAGCGGAGCACCGAGGGCGCGGGCGACCTCCTTGGCCACCGGCACGCCGCCACGGGGCAGGGCGAGGATCAGCGGGTCCTCCAGCGGCATGTCGCGCAGCGCCATGGCGAGGGCAACGCCGGCATGGCGACGGTTGGTGTACTGCACTGAGGGCATCAGAGGCTCCTTTCGCGAGTTACAACAACTTGTCCAGGGTGATGGGCAGCTCGCGGATGCGTTTACCGGTTGCATGGTAGACCGCGTTAGCCACGGCTGCCGCCACGCCGACAGATACCGCCGAGTGCGTAACCGTCGCGCATCACCGCCAGCAGCAGGCAGGCATTCACCCGGCGGCCATCCAGCAGCACCGTGCAGGCGCCGCATTGGCCGTGGCCGCAGCCTTTCTTGCTGCCGGTGAGGTCAAGCTGCTCGCGCAGCAGGTCGAGGGTGGTGGTCCAGGGCAGCACCTGCAGCTGCCGTTCTTCGCCATTGAGGGTCAGGCAGATGCTCTGTGCCGCCATGGACGGCTCGCGGATTGCGGGCATGGGGCCTCCGAAAGATGGATGGCTTGCCTGGGCTGTGAGTGGACACCGGGCCGATGGTTCGGAAAATCCGTGCGAGCGGTCAGAGCGTCGCCGGCCCGTCGAGGCCCTGGAGGAATTCGCCGAAGCCGCCAAGCGCCCGGTAATCATGGCGGGCACTGGTGGTAACGCAGGTCTGGTGGGTCCAGACGATGCGCGCGCCGCTGCGTTCCAGCTCACGAACCAGGTGCACGTCTTCATCGCTGGCGAGCGGCCGGAAGCCGCCGACGCGTTGGTAGGCCAGGGCGCAGATGCCGAGATTGGCGCCGTGGATGTGCCGATGATTCTCCCGGCTCTGGTAGTGACGTTCATGCTGCAGGCGCACGTGCTCGGCGTGCTGGGACCAGTCGTCGACCCGGACCGTGCCGCATACCGCCTCGGCGTTGAACGCGAGTTGGCGCACCAGCCAGTCCCGACTGACGCTGCTGTCGGCATCGGTGCAGGCCAGCCAGCGTGCGCCCGCTTCCAGCAATTGCGCGGCGCCGGCGCGCCGGGCATGGCCAACATTGCGTTCCTCGACCCGCAACACCGCTACGCCCAGCGAGCGGACCACCGCTTCGCTGGCATCGGTGCAGGCATCCAGCACCACCAGGATGCACACCGGCTCGCCGTCCAGGTCAGGATGACGCGCCGCTTCCTGCAGCGAGCGCAGGCAGTTTTCCAGCACTTGCTCCTCGTTATGTGCGGGCACCAGCACGCCGATCATCACGCCTCCTTGTCGAAGCCGGTTTCGTCGAACCACAGCTCCAGTCGGAAATCCCTCTCCAGATGGCGCACCGCCGGGCGTTTGCCCAGGGCATCGGCCAGTGCTTCATGCACCGCATCGCCTGCCAGCGTGCAGTCCTCGATGGGATGACGCCAGTGGCAGGCAAGCAGCACACCGCCTTCGCAGAGGCTTTCCCGCGCCCGTTCGGCGGTGCGCTGCCAGGCCTTCGGGTCGAGGTAGTAACCGACTTCGCCGAGCACGATCAGATCGAAGCGCGCCCTGGGCCAGTCCTGGGGCAACTGGTGCTGCTCGACACGCACGTTCTCCATTCCCGCCAGGCGTTCGCGGGCCAGCGCCACGGCGGCGGCGCTGTAATCGCTGCACAGCAGCCAGTCGACCCGCTGGGCTAATGCGGCGCTGCTTTCACCATTGGCGCAGGCCGGCTCGTAGCCGTGGCGGAAATGCGGACGGGGCAGGCAGGCGAGGATCAACTCGCGCTTGCGCTGTTCGTACCAGCGGGTACGAAAGGACCAGGGGTCCGGGTCGCCGCTGTAGAGCTCATCGAAGTGCTCGGCCGGCAGGCTCATGGCGCACCGCCGGCGGGCAGGAAGAACATTTCAAAGGGTTGCAGCAGGGTTTCCAGCAGCCGCTCGCCGAGTACTGGTTCGGGGCCTTCCAATTGGCTGGCGTGGGCCTGGATGGCTTCGCGCTTGCGCTGTACAGCGGCCTCATCAAGGTCCAGGCGCCGTGCACGAGCCCAGGGCAGGCGCAGATCGCCGGGTACGGCCCAGTGCCAGGCCCATACCGGCGCCTCGATGTGCCGTGCTCCGCAGCCAGCGGCGACCTGGGCGCAGGCCAGGGCGGTAGCTTCATGATCGCAGTGACCGTCTTGGCGCCAGGTACTGATGAGCTGGTCGCCTGGGCGGATCAACGCGCGCAGGCGCTCAGCGAGATCGAGCGTCTTCACGCCGCTGTCCGGCAAATGCAGGCGCTGCCAGTCCCAGCGCTGCAAATCCAGGCCAAGGCGGGTGAGGGCGGTCAGGCTTTCCACTTCGCGGGTGTTGCGCAGGCGCTGCGGCGTCCAGCGCAGCGAGCCGGGATGGCTGCCTTCGCCATCGGTAACCGAGATCAGCAGTCCCTCATGGGCGCCTTCCACGAGACTGGCGAGCAGGCCGCCGCAGGCGAGGACTTCGTCGTCCGGGTGGGGGGCTACCACTACCAGCCGGCAGCCGGGCGGCAGCAGTTCCTCGCTGCGGATGCGTGGCAGACGTTGCAGCTGCGTCGCGGCGCGCCAGACCGAGGCTGGCGTGCCGGCGGCGCCAGCGATGAGGTTTTCCGGCTGGCTCACAGTGCCCAGGCCTCCTCAGCCTCTGCCGCCAGGTGCAGACCGAGGTGCGCAAGGTCGCGCTCACCGTGGCTCTGCCGCATGAAAACCGGCAGGTCGGCGGCCAGACGGGCGAAGCGGCGGTCGCGGCAGAATGGGGTGGCGCCCAGGGCGCGGCCTACGTGCCACTGCACGGCCTCCACCGCGCCTTCGACTTGTGCGCGCACGCGGCGGGCGGCCAGCTCCGAGGCGGCGGCAGGGTTCTCATCGATCCATCCGGCGCACTCGCGCAATGCCCCCGCCGCGCCGGCCAGGGCGGCGTCCACCGCGCCGAGATGGGCCATGGCATGGGGGTCTTCGGTGCGGCCGTGGCGCAAGTAGCTGGCCAGGCGACTGGCGGCGCCATACCAGCAGGCGGCGATGCCGGCGCCACCGTGCCAGAAACCGGGGCGTTGCAGGTATTCACCAGGCCCGCCGATACAACGCGCCAGGGCGCCGTCGAAATCCACCGCAACGCTGTGGGTGGCGGCCATGCCGACGGCGTTCCAGCCATCGCTGCCGATGCGTACGCCCGGCTGCGCCAGGCTCACCGCGACCAGTTGCGGGCGCTGCTGCTCGTCCTTTGCCGTGACCAGTGCGTGCTCCACCACGGCGGCGCCGGAGCACCAGGGCTTGCTGCCGCTGATGCGGACGAAGCCGTTTTCGCGGGCGCTGATCTGCACGCTGGCACCGGGCGGTTCGGCGGCCCACACCGCCCAGGTGCCGGGGATGGCCTCACCCTCCAGCTCGGCAAGGATCGCCATTGCATCGGTATGCCCCTCGTACAGCTTGAGCAGCGACAGGTCCGCGCCCGCCACCGTGGCCAGTGCCTGCCAACGGCGCAAGGTGTCGCCGCTTCCGGGCAAAGGCAGGCGGTCCAGGCCGTCGTCGCTGAGCTGACGCAGGGCGGCGCCGAGGAAGGCGCCCTGGTGGGCGGTTTCCAGCGGCAGTTCGAAATCGCGCAGAAGGTCGCGCAGGGCATGCAGGCGATCCTGGGTCATGGCTTTTCCCGATGGAGGTTGCTTAAACATCCCGACTGCGAGGTCCCCGCCTGGGTTCAGAGTAAATTCGCCGTCGCTCCTTCGGGTTGAACGTCGGACGGATTGCACCGCATCTGCAAATTCACCGCCTCCGGCGCCTGCTGGCCGAAGCACCGGGCGCGGGCGATCAGAGTCCGAAGGGGTAGGTCTGGTCTTCGCCGGGCGCGCTTCGGTTATCCAGGGGGGTAACGGCGCGGGTATGCGCGAACCACAGGAAGGCGTCGAACTGAGCACCCAGCAGCGCGGAAAAGTAATGGCTCTGGCGCTCGTTCTCGGGGCGGTAGATGACCCCGATGGCGCGTTCGAGCAATGGCACTTCCAGTGTCTGACGCAGCGCCTGGCGCTGGCGCCAGTCCACCAGGCACATGGGGATGCCGGTTTCGCCAAACTGCTGCTCCCAACTGTCCGCCCGCGCAGGGCGTACTGGCTTCAGACACATCTCGCCATCCCAGCGATCAGCCGCGGCGACCACGCCGCTGCCCGTGCCCATGCCCAGCAGCACCGCGCTGTCGCCCCAGTGGGTGCGGCACAGCTGGCCCAGGTTGAACTGGCCGTTCCAGCCCATCTCGGTGGCCGAGGCGTCGCCGATGTGCGAGTTGTGCGCCCAGACCACCGCCCGCGCTTGCGGCCCTCGGCGACGCAGCACCTGGCGCAGGGTGTCGAACATGTGGTTGTCGCGCAGATTCCAGGACGCCGAGCCGCCGCGATACATGGCCCGGTAGTAGTGCTCGGCGGCGCGCACCACCCGCGCATTCTGCGCGGCGTCGAAGGAATCCTCGTGGGGATCGAGGGCTTCCAGGCGGGCCATCAGCAGTTCGTTGAGCTGGGTGATGACGGCCTGCTCGCAGGGCGACGAATCGCCTTCGAACACCGCGCGGCCGTAGTCGACCGGGTTGTCCTGCCAGGGCGTCAGGCAGGCATAACGCCGCCGTGCCTCTGCAGCCTGTTGTGGGTCATGCCGGTCCAGATAGCGCAGCACTTCGCCGATCGAGCCGCGCAGGCTGTAGATGTCCAGTCCGCGAAACTCCACGCGGCGATCCGCCGACAGTCCTTCGTTGTGCTCGCGCAGCCAGGCGAGGAAGTCCTTGACCTCGCGGTTGCGCCACATCCAGGACGGGAAGCGGCTGAAGGGCGGCTCGTTGGCCGGCCTTGGGTTGCCGCGCAACTGGCGATCCACCTGCGCCGCATCAGGCCAATCGCCTTCGATGGCGACTATCTCGAAGCCGTGCTGCTCCACCAGCAACCGGGTGATTGCCGCGCGCGCCTGGTAGAACTCTGCCGTACCGTGGCTGGCTTCACCGATCAGTACCACGCGGGCGTCAGCCAGTCGTGCAAAGGTTCTGGCGAACTCCGGCGCGCCGGGGTCGTCGAGGGGCTCGGCGAAGCGGCGCAGGACCGTATGGATGGCGGACGCGGATGGCGGCGAGGCGGTGACGGGCATGACGCGGCTCCTTCGGCGAACGGCTTCTTCGTTCGGCCGCGCGGGAGCAGGGGAGTTCAGCGCTTTGCGCCACTAGCCAACTGACCTGCCGACAAGAAGGGAACGACGCTCGAAGCGTTTTGAGCGAGGAAAGTGAAGCGTGCGGGCAAAAAGAAGGCCCCATCGGAAAGGGGCCAGGGGAAACTCTTGGAGCCACCTCCACCCTAACATCCCCAGCCAGATAGCCAAGCAACTTGTCGGACTAGGCCGTTTCGCCTGCGGGCATATGGCACGGCTGTGTTTCGATTCGTCGGACAGGATCCGCCTGGGGGTGGAGCGGACTTCGTTCGCGATGATGTCTCCGAAGTACCGGGCGACCGTACCGGCTCGAACCACCATGACAGCCACCGGCACTGCAGTTTTCTGAACTCCCCATCGCGAAGGCGTCTCTACCTATCAGACACCCTGGTTTGCGGAGAGCACGCATGCCCAGCCCGAAGAGTCCCGCCCTTGGCAAACCCGGCGCGCCGGGCAAATCCCGCCGCCGGCCTGCCGGTAACGACCGGCCGCACCGCGACTACGTGACCATCACCATTCCCGAACGGTGCCAGCATGGCGAAACAGACGCCTGAGAAGTCCGGCCGGCACGGCCGGGCCAAGAAGCAGCAAGGCGACAAGGGCTTCTCGCGGTTCGCCCAAATGCTCTCGCAATGGTCCGGGCGCCCGCTCACCTTCGCCCTGGCCTGTGTGCTGCTGGTGGGCTGGGCACTGAGCGGGCCGTTCTTCCACTTCAACGACACCTGGCAACTGGTGATCAATACCTCGACCACGATCATCACCTTCCTCATGGTCTTCCTGATCCAGAGCACCCAGAACCGCGATACCGATGCGCTGCACATCAAGATCGATGAGCTCCTGCGCACCACCCACCATGCCCACCGGGTGCTGATGGGGCTCGATGATATGGGGAGCGAGGAGTTGCAGAAACTGCGCAAGACCTATGAGGAAATGGGCGAGGAAAACGCCGGGGATGGCTCACCGCAGAAGGTGGCCGACCGCGAAGAAAAAGCAGAAGGGCAAGCGCAGAATCACGGCGATTGACTGATCTGCCTTCCGGCATTCTGCATCGCTGCAAAGCGCCCTTCGGGCATTCTGCTGATAGCGCGGCGCAATCAGTGCGGCCACCGACAGCTCTGTCATGCGCCCGCGCGGGCACAGGTGGTTCGGGCGCGGAACTTGCTGCACTCCCGATCTACACAAGGGAGATGCACAACATGCAGACGCTCAACAACAAGATGGTCCTGGTCCTCGAGGAAAAGCCCGAGCAGCTCCAGCGCCTGGAAAATCACCTGCTCGGCCAGGGCCACGCGGTGCTCAGCGCGCTGAGCGAAGAGGAAGCCATCGAGCATCTGGTGTCATCCTCGGTGATCGACCTGTTTCTGATCGACGAACAACTCACCGGCCCTCTGACCGGCGCCGCACTGATCGAAGCCTGCCTGCCAATGCGCCCGCGCATGCGCGTGCTGGTGCTATCGCCCTGGGCGGAGAAAGGCGAGGAGGGCGCGCCTTATCCGGTGCTGCCCAAGTCGGTGGACCTTGACGAACTGGAAGGCGCCATCCAACGCACCCTGAACAACCCGCCGGTGCAGCCCTGGCTGATCAACTGAGGCTACAGAGGCTACAGGGTGGGTCTCCCAGTCTGTGCCTATAGTTGCTCCTGCCCACTTCCTTCCCCGTTCACCAGGAGAGATCGCCATGCACGCGTACCTGATCCGCTACCGCCGCGACGGCCAGCCCATGAGCACGGTGTTGCTGCAGGAAAGCCTGAGCCGTGAGCAGGCGCAGAAGTTCGTCCGTGCGCTGCATGGCTCGGTCGGCCACGATTCGCGCGCCGACATCCAGATCAGCGAGGTGCTCTGCACCCAGTGAAAGGCGCCGCCAGGCGCATCGAGGCGAAGCCCATTGCGCCAACACCAGCGGGCGGCACCCACCCATAAAAAACGGCGCCGATCCTTCGGCGCCGTTTTCGTTGCGGGGAACTTTTCGTTGCGGGGAATAACGAATTCAACGGGCCGGCGGGCGCGACGTCCCGCCGGCCCGGAGATCAGTGGCCGTTGTGGCTGCGCTGACCTCCCTTGCGGCCCGCCTCGGATGCGCGCGCCGGATCATTCTTGAAGTTGCCGCCGCTCTGCTGGCCGCCTTTCCTGCCAGCTTCGGATGCGCGCTGCGGGTCTTCCGCGAAATTGCCTTTACCGCCTCTGTGTTCGGCCATGGTGCTTACTCCGTGGGAAATATCCTTGGGAAATGAATTGGCGAATGCAGGGCATTCACTTCATCCGAAAGAATTCACCAACGGGTGTTCGACTCTTTTTTAGAACGATGAGGCATGGCATTCGCGGATCACCGTTATAAGTAAAGAAATAACCGCTGGTCAGGGTTATTAAATTGGCAGACAAGCGTAACGAGAGTCGATCGATACCCAAGCGGCTAATAGAAGGGGATTTATATCGGGCGGGCCGAAACAGGCGGAAAAACCAATGGCACAAGGCCACGGTTCCATTCCTGTCGCAAGGGGGCACGATGAAGCGGTCAATGCAGGAGAGTCCCATGAATCCGCCAAGTTGCCGCTCAGTCGCGGAGCTACTTCACCGCAGCTACCCGCTGTTCGATTTTACCTGTGACCGTCAGGACGACGGCCGTTACCTCATCAGCCTGCAGAGTCGTTACACCTCTACGCCACGTACCAACGTGATCGGTATCCGCGGCGGCGAGCTGCGCACGGACCGACAGGTGAGGAGCCTCGGCATGGAGCTGATCTGCGCCCTGATGTGAGTCGCGGCAGTCGCTTCAAACCACCCGCTTGCGCAACCGCGCGATCAGTTTTTGCCGCTGCTCGGCGTCAGCCTCCCAGACCTTGCCGTCCAGGGCATGGCAGATCAGCCAGATTTCCTCGTTATTGAGCATCACTGCGCCGCCGCCGGCTTCCGCCCGGCGCTTGCGGTAAGCAGCCTGTTTCTCGGCGTTGGTCATTGCGCCTTCCTTGCGGGGGCGCCCCTTGCGTGGCGCTTCGAAGGCATCGCGGGTGGCTCTGTCCTTGGCGTCTTTCATCGGAGCTCCTGGCTTCAAGGTAACGCGTTACTGTGATCGAGGTCATTTTAATGTAACGCGTTACCCAATCAAGGCATTCCTGCAGCCCGCGCCAATCGTCGGCCGGAAGAGTGCGCGCGGCAAAATGGAGCTATTCCTCACATGCGCACACACGGAAGGGAATCTGACATGGAGCGACTACGAAAGGTACTGATGGCCTCGGCATTCAATGAAACCTGCGTCGTTCAGGTGCTGCGGGAAGCCGCCCTCAAAGCGAGTGCCGCCGATACGGCAGCGGCGTTGATGGCCGCCGCGCTGTTGCTCGAGCACGACGCAGAAACCCTGTTGCACGCCGCCCACCGGATCGATCTCGTCCTGCACCATGTCCCCGCCGACGGCGGCAGCATTTCACTGGTGGTGATGGACTGAGCCTTCCGGCAACTGATTGGTGCCGTTTTCCCTGCCTTGCTTTCCTCGCGGGTATTGCGCGCCTTTTACGCGGCCTTGGCCTGTGCCGCTCCGACGTCGAACGGACAGCCCCGAGCAGAACGTACCTGCAAGGCAGGAGCGTCTCTGCACGGCCAGCTTCAGTAACCTGCGGGGTCGGCGGCGTCTCCTTCCTTTCCCGCAAGGGCTATCGGCGAAAGCTGATGCTGCGTTGAGAGAGCCAGAGCGAGGATCAATCAGGCGGAACCGGATGCGTGCCCGGCCAGTCATTGCTTGAAGCACAGGCATGAACCGGAGGCGCCATGGGGGACGAGTCGGTAGCAAAGCGGTACCACGTCCGTTTTGTGAAACAAGGAAGGGCATTCGAGTTCGAGGCGAAGGACGACGCCATGAGTGAGGCTCGCGCCTGGTGCCACGTTGCGCGGCACCTGCAGATACCCATCAACGACCTGCGTGGCTTCCAGAAGCGCTACCACACGATCCGTCGCAACGTGGAGGCGCACCATGTGCAGGACGTGTCCTTCGAGGCCGCCGAGCCGGACACCTGACGCTTGCCGGCAGGCACTGCGCGGTGCCTGCCATGGTTACTAGCCTGGGCACGATGCCGCCGGCATTTGACGACCATCTGCCGCCGCACGCGCCTTGCCACGGAGCGGAGCACCAATTCCCTGAACTCGCGCGTTGCCGCATCAGTCCACTGCCAGAGAACTTTCGGAGGCGGGGATGAAGAAGCGCTACAGCGTGCCCATGGCGAGCATCCTGGCGATCCTGCTGCTGTTGCTGGTCGCCCACATCGCCTTGCCCTATGTGATCCGCGACTACCTCAACGGCAAGCTGGATCGCATGGGCGACTACCACGGCCAGATCGCCGATGTGGACCTTGCGCTATGGCGCGGCGCCTATCGGATCAATGGCCTGAAAATCGTCAAGGTCAACGGCAAGGTGCCGGTGCCGCTGCTGGATGCGCCGGTGATCGATCTGTCGGTGAGCTGGCATGCGCTGTGGTATGACCACGGCATCGTGGCGCGAGTGGTCTTCCTGCGGCCGGAGCTGAACTTCGTCGACGGCGGCGACAAGCAGAATTCCCAGAGCGGTGCCGGCACTGATTGGCGCGAGCAGTTGAACAAACTGTTGCCCATCACCCTGGACGAGGTCCGCATCGACGACGGGCGCATTCACTTCCGCAACTACCAGTCCAGGCCGCCGGTGCACCTGACTGCCAATGAGGTGCAGGCAAGCCTGTACAACCTGACCAACGTGGCGGACGAGAAAGGTGAGCGAGTAGCGCGCTTCGAAGGCCATGCGCAGCTGTTCGGCCAGGCGCCGGTAGAGGTGCAGGCATCCTTCGACCCATTCGAGAACTTCGAGGATTTCGAATTGCGCCTGCGCGCCAGCGACGTCGAACTGCGTCGGGTGAACGACTTCGCCTCGGCCTACGGCAAGTTCGATTTCAATCGTGGTCGCGGCACCCTGGTCATCGAGGCGAAGGCAAAGGACGGCCAGCTCAGCGGCTATCTCAAACCGCTGCTGCGGGATGTGGACGTGTTCAACTGGCAGCAGGACGTGGAAGAAAAGGACAAGAGCCTGTTCCGTTCCATCTGGGAGGCACTGGTCGGCGGCGGCGAGACAGTACTCAAGAACCAGCGCAAGGACCAATTCGCCACCCGCGTCGACCTCAGTGGCAGCGTCCACCGTCAGGACATCAGCGCCTTCCAGGCTTTTCTCGGCATTCTGCGCAATGCCTTCATCCAGGCTTTCAATGCGCGCTACGAGCGTAACGCGCCGGACGAGTGAGCCCAGGTTTCAGTGACTGGTGCCGTGCGCGTTGCCATGTGTGGCGGCGCAACCGAAGCCCGGCTCATCGGACCTGGTGCGCAGGCGCGCGGTAGCTGATACCGAACTGGAAGACGATACGCCGGGTGTATTGCGAGGATGGTCCGCAGAAACATCGAGAAGGTCCTGGGGCAGGCCGGATAACCGGCCCGCCCCGGGTTTGGGTCAGTGCCAGAAAATGGCGAGCAGGATGATGATCGGGATCGGCACGCCAAGGAAGTAGAGGAGGATCGAGCGCATGGTCAGTCTCCTGTCAGCGGATGGGTTGGGCGTGGGTGGTGGCGTGTAGGCCATGGGTCACCAGCAGCTCAGCATCGCGGCGGCGGCCGCCGTGGATGGCCAGGAGGCTGGCGAAGAAGGCGCCGCAGAGCAGTGCTGCGAACATCCACAAGGCCGAGCCGGCAGCTACCTTGCGCGCCGTATCGGCCGCTTGAAGCGCCTGTTGCTTGGCCTGCTGCGCCTTGGCGAATACCGCGTCGACGCGTTGCTCAGCTTCGGCCTGGCTGATCTCGGTACGCTGGGCGATGACACGGGCGAGGTAAGTGCGATCTTCAGCGTTGAGCTGACCTTCGCCCAGGCCGCGCAGGAAGATGCGCGAGGCGACGGCGTGGGCAGCATCGTCACTCACCGAGATCGGGCGGTTGTCACGGAACAGCGTGTCGATGAAATACGCTGAGTTGGCGTCCCCACTCTTCACTGCCGCGCCGGCGCCTGCCGAACTGGCTGCGCTGGCGGCAACCGTGGCGCTGGCCTGTACGCCGCCACCGATCAGGCTGCTGACCGAACCGACCACCAAAGTGGCGGTGACCAGCGTGGCGATGGCCCAGGCCAGGAAGCCGTGGGCGGTATCACGGAAGTAGACCTCGTCGCCGTGCAGGCTGGTCCACTTCACCCGCAGGCGCCCGGCCAGGTAGCCACCCAGGCCAGAGGCAAGGATCTGCGTGATTGCCAGCCAGATGAAGGTGGAAATACTCATCTGCTTGAAGGTGCCGCCGTCGCCTGGCCACGGTGAGATGGCGGAGAAGCCCAGGCCGAAGCCGAGGACAATAAGGATCAGCGACAACGCTGCGGCGGCAGCTGCGCCGGCGAAGATTGCAGCCCAGGAAACGCCGGAGCGATCGAGGGCAAGAGCGGCAGGAGAATCGGTGCTGGATATCATGGCGCGGGCTCCTTGGTCTGTTCTGCAACAGTCTTTGCAGCGCCCATGCCAGATATTTCAAAATATTAATTCGTTATATTTCATATAGATAGATATTGAGCGACAAAGGTGGCGATGCAGATCGCCCGGAAGGCGCCACGAGCAATGGCAGATTGCACGATCGCATGTCGGGCATTGCGAACCCAGGCGCCCCGCCCGAAACCGGGCGGGACGCGGTTCGTCAGGCGGCCGCTTCCTTCTCCCGGCCGGCGCGCACATCGAAGGCGCCGCCGGTGAGAACGCCATCCACGGTCACTCGGCCTTTGCCGGGCAGCAGCGGGAACACCAGTTCAGCGAAGCGATAGGCTTCTTCCAGGTGCGGATAGCCCGACAGCACGAAGCTGTCGACACCCAGTGTGGCGTATTCCAGCAGGCGCGCGGCTACGGTTTCCGGATCACCCACCAGCGCAGTGCCGGCACCGCCGCGCACCAGGCCGACGCCAGCCCAGAGATTCGGCGCGACTTCCAGCTTGTTGCGATCACCGCCGTGAAGCGCGGCCATGCGTTGCTGGCCGACCGAATCCATCTTCGCGTAGTTGGTTTGCGCGGCAGCGATGATGGTGTCGTCCAGGTGGCTGATCAGCTCTTCGGCCGCTGCCCAGGCTTTCTCGTTGGTCTCGCGGACGATGACGTGCAGGCGCACGCCGAAACGCACGGTACGGCCCAGGCGTGCGGCGCGCTCGCGGACGTCGGCGATCTTCTCGGCTACCGCGGCGGGAGGTTCGCCCCAGGTCAGGTAGGCATCCACATGCTTGGCCGCCAGCTCATGGGCGGCAGGGGAGGAACCGCCGAAGTACAGCGGAGGGTAGGGCTGCTGCACCGGCGGGAAGAAGTTTTGCGCGCCATTGACCTTCAGATGCTTGCCTTCGTAGTCCACGGTTTCGCCCTGCAGCAGGCGGCGCCAGATACTCAGGAACTCGTCGGACGCGGCGTAGCGCTCATCGTGACTGAGGAAAACACCGTCAGCCTCCAGCTCGGTGCTGTCACCGCCGGGCACCACATTGAGTAGCAGGCGGCCACCGCTGGCCTGATCCAGCGTCGCAGCCTGGCGTGCGGAGGCGGTGGGGTTGCCCAGCGAAGTGCGCAGCGCCACCAGCAATTTGATGCGCCGGGTGACCGGCACCAGGCTGGCGGCGGTCACCCAGGGGTCCAGGCAACTGCTGCCGGTGGGGATCAACAGGCCGTCGTAGCCGAGTTGGTCGGCCGCCACGGCGATCTGCCGCATGTACTCATTGGTCGCCGGGCGGCCACTGCCCGAGTGGCCCAGGTAGCGGGTGTCGCCGGAAGTCGGCAGGAACCAGAAAATATCCAGACTCATGGGGTGTCCTCGTTGCCATCGTCGAAATGGGGCGTCGCCCCGTCGGTGCACGCGTGGCAAGTCTTTATTGGAATTCGGACCCGGCAGCCGGCACGGTTCGTGCGCTCGGTTCAGGCAGAAGGGAGAGGGGCGGCTGCATGGTGGGTCTGACTGATCAGCAAGGCCTGTGCCAGAGCGGCAGGCCGCGAATTTCGCGGGACGCGAGGTCTCGACAGTGTTGACTGAGCAACACGACTGCTGATTCGCTGTTGCTACAGCAACAGTTCATCCTTCGAAAAAGGCATTAGGTTATGCCTTCCGGCGATTTGTCCTGCGCGACGCGACCGATCAGGATAGGCAATCGTGATTGAAAGCCCCTGAATACCAAGGAACAGAGCAAGCGATGAACGACGCCAACCGACTGAACGAGAATGGCCCGGTGAACTGGCAGCTGGCGCAGATCGTCGAGGACCTGCGTGGCGCACGCAATGAATGGCGCACCCGCACCGGCCGGCACCCCGAGCAGGGTGGCCGCGAACTGCCTTCGCGCCAGTCCATCGAAGAAGTGGTGGAGCGCCTGGCCAGTGCGCTGTTCCCCATGCGCCTGGGCCCGAATGATCTGCGCGAAGAAAGCGAGGACTTCTTCGTCGGCCACACCCTGGACGCTGCCCTGAATGCGCTGCTGGTGCAGGCCCGCCTGGAGCTGCGCTACAGCGCGCGGCAGCGTGGCGATGTGGTGGACAGCCGGATCGATGAGCACGCCGTCGTGCTGGTGCGCGATTTCGCTCGCGCACTGCCGGAAATGCGCAAGCTGCTCGACGCCGATGTGCTGGCGGCCTACCAGGGTGATCCAGCCGCGCGCAGCGTGGACGAAGTGCTGCTGTGCTATCCGGGCGTGGTGGCGATCATCCACCACCGCCTGGCACACCACCTCTATAACGCCGGCCTGCCGTTGCTGGCCCGGATCATCTCGGAACTGGCGCACTCGGCCACTGGTATCGACATCCATCCTGGCGCGCAGATCGGCAGCAGCTTCTTCATCGACCACGGCACCGGCGTGGTGATCGGTGAAACGGCGATCATCGGCAAGCAAGTGCGCATTTACCAGGCCGTAACCCTGGGTGCCAAGCGTTTCACCGCTGACGAAACCGGCCAGTTGCACAAGGGCGAGCCGCGCCACCCCATCGTCGAAGATGAAGTGGTGATCTACGCCGGCGCCACCATCCTGGGGCGTGTCACCATCGGAAAGGGCTCGACCATCGGCGGCAACGTCTGGCTGACCCGCAGCGTGCCGCCGGGCAGTCAAGTGAGCCAGGCCAGCTTGCAGCACGACGAAAGCCGCTGCGGGAAGGACTGAAGCCGGGCCTCCCTGCGGACACGCGAAGCGAAGCGGGGGAGTTGACAGCCCCCTCGCTACTTCAGCAGTATCCGTCAGACATTTCGCGCAACCGTTTTTTCGCAAGAGCATTCCATGTTCTCCATCCACGACCACTCGCTCTCCGCTTCGGGCTTCCTTGCCCGGGCCTGCGCGTGCGTCGTCGTTGCCAAGAAATCGAAGAAACAGTCGCTCATTTGACCGGGGCGCTGTCCCGTCAGATGGGCTGACAGGACACAAGGCGCAAGGTCGAACCTCTCTCCGCTTGATTCCCGCATCCCTCCCTGACGGCGACCCGACGGTCTGCCAACAGGAGTTTTTGCATGTCGAATTTTCGTGGGATCTGGGTGGCGCTGGTCACTCCCTTTCGTGATGGCGCAGTGGATTACCCGGCCCTGCAGGCGCTGGTAGCCCGCTTACTGGAGCAAGGCGTCGCAGGCTTCGTGGTCTGCGGCACCACCGGCGAGGCCGCTGCGCTCAACCATGACGAGCAGCTCGAGGTGCTCGACGCCGTGCTGCAGTGGGTGCCCGCGCAGCAGGTGGTCATGGGCCTGGCGGGCAATAACCAGCGCGAGCTGCTCGACTTCCTGCAGGATATCCAGCGTCGCCCGCTTGCCGGCGTACTGGTGCCGGCACCGTATTACATCCGTCCCTCGCAGGCCGGGCTGGAGAGTTTCTTCCGCACCGTCGCCGATGCCGCCAGCGTGCCGGTGATCCTTTACGACATCCCCTACCGCACCGGTGTGCGGATCGAGCGCGAGACGCTGCGCCGCATCGTGCGCCATCCGAACATCGCGGCGATCAAGGACTGCGGCGGCGATCCGGAAACCACCATGGCGCTGATCGCCGACGGGCAGGTAGCGGTGCTCACCGGGGAAGACCTGCAGATATTTGCCAACCTGTGCCTGGGCGGCGCCGGCGCGATCTCGGCTTCCTCCCACGTGCGCGCCGATCTCTACGTGCAGCTATGCCGGCAGATGGAGGAGGGCGATGTAATCTCCGCGCGCCAGACCTTCTATCGACTGCTGCCGTGGATGCAGGCAGCTTTCGCCGAGCCGAATCCATCGGCCGTGAAAGGAGCGCTTGCCCTGCAGGGCCTGATCGCCAACGAAGTGCGTGAGCCGATGCAGGCGTGCACGCAGGCAACGCTGGACCGACTGCGCACCGTCCTGGCGGGCCTCGCCTAGGCGCTACGGCGCCTGGACTGGACGCAAGCGTAACGCGTTACCAGAATCAAGGACGTATAACGGTAACGCGTTACGCGGATTTCAGCCCCACCTGTTGATGATCGCAGAGCCAACGCTTTGGCCCGCGCGGACATGGGGCGAGTTGCACGGCACGCACTAGACTGCCGCTACCCAACAGAAGGAGTGGCACATGGACTTCAACCACCGAGTGGTCTGGATCACCGGGGCATCTTCCGGTATTGGCGAGGCCCTGGCCCGCCTGTTGTTGCAACAGGGCGCCCACGTCATCCTTTCCGGGCGGCGCGAATCCGCGCTGAAGTCCGTCGCCGAACAGGCGCCGCAGCGCGCCCTGGTACTGCCCTTCGAAACCACTGACTATGCCGCGCTACCGCAGGTAGTCGAGCAAGCCTGGGCCTGGCACGGTCGAATCGACTGCCTGATCAACAATGCCGGCGTCAGCCAGCGCAGCCTTGCCCTGGATACCCGCTTCGAGGTTTACCGCGAGCTGATGGAGGTCGACTATCTGGCACCGGTAGCGCTGACCCAACTGCTGCTGCCGCGCCTGGTTGCCCAGGGCAGCGGACAACTGGCGGTTGTCAGCTCGGTGGCCGGCAAGGTTGGCGCTCCTCTGCGCACCGGTTACTGCGGCGCCAAGCACGCGGTGATCGGTTACTTCGAGGCCTTGCGTGCCGAAGTCGAACAGGCTCATGGCATCCGCGTCAGCGTGATCCTGCCCGGCTCGGTGCGCACTGGCGTGGCGCTCAACGCGCTGGGCGGCGACGGTGCTCGGCGCGGCCGCTCCGATGTGAATATCGACAACGGCATGCCCGCCGACGAGGCCGCCCGGCGCATCGTCGAGGGCCTGGCGGCCGGCCAGCGCAGCATAGAAGTCGCAGAGGGCACGGAGAAGCTCGCCCTGCACCTGCGCAGCGTCGATCCGGAGCGGCTGTTCACGCTCACAGCCGCCGAAGGCGCCCGCCTCGCCGAGGAGCGAGCCCGCAACGGCAGTGCCGATATCGATCCGGGAGCCGTGCAGCGCCTCGACAGCTGAGACGCTCTGGCAGAACGAAAAGCCCAGGCTCGCGCCTGGGCTTTTTTTCTTGGATGGAACCAGGTGCGGCCTCCCGCCAGCGATGCGTCGGGTCTCGACGTGAAGAGTGAGAGGAGGGCGCTTAGTCGCACACCTTTGATGCCGGTTCCGAGCGGAATCGCCCAACGGCAATTGCGCCATTGGTTATCAAGTCGGCCAACTGTTTTTCTGTGAAGTTGAAATTCTCCCGCAGCACCTCGGCCGTATCTTGGGCGAACACCGGTGGCGCCAGGCGGTAACTGGGCGGCGAGGCGGAAAACCGTGCGGGGTAGCCAAGCAGGGTGACCGCTGTGCCGTCCTGGCGGGTCAGGGTCTGCAAGAGACCACGCGCCTGTACCTGCGGGTCGGCCAGGGCCTGCTGCAGGTTGTTGATCGGGCCGCCCGGTACGCCTGCTGACTCCATGGCCGCGAGCAGATCAGCGGCGCGCCACCCGGCGATGGTCTTCGCCAGTTCCACCTCCAGTTCCCGGCGGTGTTCGCTGCGTCCGGGGTTGCGGGTGAAACGCGGATCGCTTCCGAGGTCATCGCGACCCAGCAGGCGGCACAGTGCCTGGAACTGACCATCGGAGCCGCAGGCGACAAGGATGTAGTCATCGCTGCAGGCGAAGTCGCGGTAGGGCACTACGTTGGGATGGGCATTGCCCAGTCGTTGCGGTACCTGCCCGCCGACCAGGTGGTTCATGGCCTGGTTGGCCATCAGCGATAGCTGGCTGTCGAGCAGCGCGCAGTCGATATGCTGGCCTTCGCCACTGCTGTGGCGGTGATTCAGCGCAGCGAGGATCGAAATGGTCGCGTACAGCCCGCAGAACAGGTCGCTGACCGGCAGGCCGACCTTCAATGGCCCGGCGCCCGGCTCGTCGTCACGACGCCCGGTGATGCTCATCAATCCGCTCATGCCTTGCACCAGGAAGTCATATCCGCCGCGTCCGGCGTAGGGACCTGTCTGGCCGAAACCGGTGACCGAGCAATAGATCAGCTTCGGGTTGATTGCCTTCAGGGAGGCATAGTCCAGGCCATAGCGAGCCAGGGTGCCGACCTTGTAGTTCTCCACCAGAACGTCCGCCGACGCTGCCAGGCGGCGCAGCAGTTCGGCGCCATCGGGATGACTGAAGTCCACGGCGATGGCGCGTTTGTTGCGGTTGGCGCAGAAGTAATAGGCGGCGTCCCAGGTCGGGTTGCTGTCTTCGAGGAAGGGCGGGCCCCAGGTCCGTGTGTCGTCACGCCGACTGGGGCGCTCCACCTTGATCACGTCCGCCCCCAGGTCGCCCAGAGCCTGCGTAGCCCAGGGCCCGGCAAGGACCCGCGACAGGTCGAGGACGCGCAGGCCACTTAGCGCGCCCTGTTGGGAGGTTCGGGTATTGCTCATGTTGGTCTCCAATCCATTTCGGGGCTTCAGTGCAGGTCTTTCCCACGGGTTTCCGGCATGCGCACGAAGGCCACCAGGGTGATCACCGCCATGACCGAGACATAGACCAGGAACCACTGCTCCTGGCCGCGGCTCTGCAGCCAGGTCATCAGATACGGCGTGGTACCGCCGAAGATTGCCACCACCAGGTTGTAGGGCAGGCCGATGCCCAGGGCGCGGATGTCGGTACTGAACAGCTCCGACTTGATCGCCGGGGCGATGGCTGAATAGAGCCCGTAGAGCAACAGGCCGAACAGTTCGACGGCAAGGATCGAGGCGAATGAAGCGCTCATCGAATTCACCACCGGGTACAGCAGCGCGGCATAGCCCAGGGCGAAGACGATCAGTTGCGGGCGCCGGCCTATACGGTCGGACAGCCAGCCGAACAGCGGTTGGGAAATCATGAACACCACCAGCGCCAGGCTGCTGGCCGCATAGGCGGTACCCGGCGCCACGCCGAGTGTGCGGATGGCGTGCACCGGCAGGTAGCTGACGAACAAGTAGAAGGCAAAGGCGCCCAACAGGCTGATGCCGACCAGTCGCTTCACCGCTTGCGGATGTTCGCGCCAGAGCGTGCGCAGGGGCCGCTCGACGCGCTGGCCGCGACGCTGTTCATGGTTTTTGCGGAAGGTTGCTGTCTCGTCCACGCCGTGGCGGATCCAGAAGCCGGCCAGGCTGCCCAGGCCGCCGATGAAGAAGGGAATGCGCCAGCCGTAATCGATCAGTTGCTCCTTGCTCAACCACTGGCTCAGCGACCAGGCAAGCCCTGAGGCGAACAGCAGGCCGAGAGCGATGCTGGCGAAGAAGAACCCCGAGTACAGGCCGCGCTGACTGGCCGGCGCCGATTCGGCGAGGAAGGTCGCGGCGGCGCCATACTCGCCGCCGACCGACAGGCCCTGGACCATGCGCGCCAACAGCATCAGGACCGGCGCGGCGATGCCGATGCTGGCGTAGGTGGGCATCAGGCTGATCAGCAGCGAGGGCAGCGCCATCATCAGGATGGTCAGGTTGAGCGCAGCCTTGCGCCCGGCGCGGTCGTTGAAGACGCCGATCAGCCAGCCACCCAGTGGACGCATGGCGAAGCCGATGGCGAATACCGCAAAGGTGGCGAGCAGGGCGGTGGTTTCGTTGTCCGAGGGGAAGAACTGGTGGCTGAAGTAGAGCGCGAAGGCGGTGTAGACCGTCCAGTCGAACCATTCCACGGTGTTGCCGACGCTGCCGGCAATGATGGTTCGCCAGGCGATGGGGCGGGTGCTGGTTGCCGCAGGTAGTGCGGCGCTCTGCGACCGGCTGAGGATGTGGGCCATCGGTGTTCTCCATTGTCATTGTTATGAGAAGCACGGTGCGCCGCCTCGTGGGCGGCACGGATCAGGCGACGGGCAGGTGCCGACGAAGGAAATCCAGGCTGTCGCCGGCTTCCTGGAGCGCTGCACGGCCAACCACCGGCTGCCAGTACGCCTCGCTGCCGAAGTCCGACCGCCAGGCGTAGAGGCGCCGGGTGTAGAGCTGCAGCTCGCATTCCTCGGTGACGCCGATGGCGCCGAAGACTCCATGGGCAATGCTGCAGATGCGTACCGCGGCGCTCGCGCAACGGGCCTTGGCCACGGCCGCCGGGATGCTTTGCGGCCAGTTCGGCCCGCGCAGCGCCAGTTGCGCGGCCATGCGCGCGGCGAAGACTTCCTCGGCGAGTACGCTGATCTGCTGCTGGACGGCCTGGAATGTCCCCACCGGCTTGCCGAACTGCTGGCGGGTATTGGCGTAGTCCAGGGTCAGTTGCAGCACCCGTTCGGCCGCACCGGCAATCAGCGCAGCACTGAAGGCGGCGCCCAGGGCACGCCAGTCCCGATCTGAAGGAAGCTGTTGGGCGGCATCGGCAGCGTCGGGCCAGAAGAGTTCCTCGGTGGCGCTGGCGTGGACGCCGTCCGCGCGGCGTTGTGCGCAGTCCACCGGTAGTAGCCAGGCACCTTCTGGCAGCGCCGCGAGGACCCAGCGCGATTGGGCGGCAAACGGCACGCGATGGCAGCGCAGGCCCTGGTCATCGCGCTCCCCACTGGCCAGAGCGATAGGGCCTTCAGGCAGCGCGAGCCCGGCTTCGGCCAGAGCCCGGCGCACCCACCAGGTGCTGGCAATGGGCAGTGGCAGGGCCGCATTCCCAGCGGCGAAGAGCAGATGGCAGGCGGTTTCCGCGTTTGCCGCCGCGCCGCCGAGCTCTTCAGGCAGCAGCAGGTCGGCGAAGCCGTGTTCGGCCAGGGAGCGCCACAGCGCGTCGTCGGGCTCGCCGAGGTCAATACGGCGCACGCGCTCGGCGGTGACTTCGCCTTCCAGCCACTGGCCGAAGGCGTCGAGTATCAGGTTGTCGAGGCTCATGGGGTTTCCTATCGCAAGCCAAGGCCGCGGGCGACTACGCCGCGGAGGATTTCGCGGGTGCCGCCGCGCAGGGAGAACACCGGGGCCATGCATTCCAGGTAGGCGAGGGTGCGTTGCAACAGCGGCGGGACGGCCGCGCCTTCCACGGCGCCGAGCAGGTCGCCCAGCAGCGTCGGAATGGATTGCTCGAAGCTGGTACCCAGGTCCTTGACCAGCGCGGCTTCCACCACCGGGCTGCGGCCGTCTGCCAGTTGCGCGGCGAGGCTGACCGACAGTGCACGCAGCACCATCAGCTCGCTCAGCAGTTGTCCCAGCAGGCGCTCCTGGCCCGCTTGCGGCCGGTCACGCAGCCAGCTGAGCCAGGCGTCGAGGAGGGCGATGCTGGAGTAGATGCGCTCCGGCCCGCTGCGCTCGAAGGCCAGCTCCGCAGTGACCTGCTTCCAGCCTTCGCCTTCTTCACCGACCAGTGCTTGGGCCGGCAACTGCACGTTGTCGAAGAACACCTCGCAGAAATGCTCGGCCCCGGTGAGGTCGCGAATCGGGCGGATGCTCACGCCGGGCAGTGACAGGTCGACCAATACCTGGGACAGCCCGCGATGGCGATCCTGGGGGCTGCCGGAGGTGCGCACCAGGGCGATCATGTAGTGACTGTGCTGGGCGTAGGTAGTCCAGATTTTCTGACCATTGAGCAACCAGCCGCCGGCATTGGGTTCGGCGCGGGTGCGCACGCTGGCCAGGTCCGAGCCGGAGTTCGGCTCGCTCATGCCGATGCAGAAGAACTGCTCGCCCCGGCAGATCGCTGGGAGGTGCAGGCGTTTCTGTTCCTCGCTGCCGAAACGCAGCAGCAGCGGGCCGCTCTGGCGGTCGGCAATCCAGTGCGCCGCCACTGGCGCACCGGCGCAGAGCAATTCTTCCACCACGACGAAACGTGCCAGCGGGTCGAGGCCGGCGCCACCGTATTCGCTCGGCAGGGTCAGGCCGACCCAGCCGCGCTCGGCGAGGGCACGGCTGAAGTCGGCATCAAAGCCTTGCCAGCTGCGCGCACGCAGATCGGTCGGATAGTCCCGCAGGCGCTCGGCGAGGAAGCTGCGCAGCTCCTCGCGCAAGGCCTCGTGCCGCGCCGGTAGTGCGCGGAAATCGAGGGCTTCAAGCATCAGCCGGCGCTCCGCTCGGGGCGACCGGCGAGCAGGCGCTTGACCTGGTACTCCATCACCGTTTCCTCGCGCTGGTTGAGTATGAAGACGCGGGAGGTGACCACAGCGCGATTGTGCTTGGAGGTCGGGCGGACTTCCTCGATCTCCACCACGGCTTCCAGGGTGTCGCCTACGACCACCGGGCCTTTCACGCTCTTGTGCAGTTCCAGCAGGGCAAGGCCGGTGCCTTGCAGCATGGTCTGCATGAGGATGCCTTCGATCAGGCTGTAGCTCAGCGCAGCCGGCACCGGGCGACCCTGGATCGCGCCGTTGAAGGTGCTGTCGATGAAGATGACTTCGGTCTGCCCGGTGACGCCGACGAAACCGATCAGGTCAGCCTCGGTGACGGTCCGGCGGTAAGTGCGGAAGCGCTGGCCCGCTTCGATTTCCTGCCAGTAGTAGCCTTGCCCGAGGGCGATTTCGTTGTGTGCCATGCACCACTCTCCTGTTGGGATTGTTGTCGTCGAGTGGGGTCAGGCTATGGTCAGCGTTCGTACTCATCCAATATTATTTGAATAACGATTGATACATATGGAGTATCAGTATGGAGCTGCGCCAGATTCATCAGTTCCTCGCCCTTGCGGAGACCCTGAATTTCCGCGAGGCAGCGGAGCGCCTGCACATGTCCCAGCCGCCGCTGTCGGTGTCGATCCGCAAGCTGGAGGAGGAGATTGGTTTGCCGCTCTTCGAGCGCACTACGCGCCAGGTGGCTCTCACCGAGGCAGGCCAGGCGGTGCTGCCGGAGCTTCGCAAGGCGCTCTTGCATCTGCAGCAGGCGCGGCGCTATGCACTGGAGGCGGGAGCAGGCGAGCGCGGGCAACTGACACTGGGGTCGGTGGGGTCGGCGACGCTTTCGTTGATTCCACGGCTGATCCCGGAGTTCCGCCGGCGCTATCCGGGCATTGCCCTGGAGCTGCGCGAGCTGCCATCCAGCGGGGTGCTGGAGCTGGTGGAGAGCGGTGGCGCTGATGTCGGTCTGGTGCGCTTCCCGCTGCCGCAGCCGACGGCGCTCAAGCTGATCCCGCTGGTGTGGGAGCCGATGATGCTGGTCGTGCCGCAGGACAGCCCGCTGGCCCTGAGTGGGCGCCGTCGCGTGCACCTGGCGGAGGTCGCCGAGCAGCCGCTGATCGACTATCCGCACACCGAAGGCCTGCACTACGTGCTGCTGCAACTCTGCCAGGCGGCAGGCTTCGTGCCGCAGTTGGTGCATTCCACCACGCAGGTGCAGGCTGCCATCAGCCTGGTGGCCTGCGGTTTGGGCGTGGCGCTGGTGCCGGCGCTGCACGCGCAGAGCTCTTCGGCGCCGGTATGCTTCCTGGAGCTGGAGACGCCGCACCAGGAGCGCACCGTTGCGCTCGCCCTGGTCTACAACCCGGAGAACGAAAGCCGCGTCGTGCGTCAGTTTCGCGATGTGGCGGTGGAGTTGCTGGCGGTGGCCAGCGCATAACCGGGGAGGGGCTTCCAGCCGCCAATGGGCGGCCGGAAGCGAGGTGGTATCAGGGAGTGACCACGTTGAACTGCGGGGTGAAGCTGTCCATCATCCCAAGGAGCTGACCCAGTCTTGCGCCTTCGCCGTCGAGCTTGATGTCGCCCTGCTTGATGGCAGTGGGGAAGTCGAGCTGGCGCAGGCTGATGCGGTCCAGGGTTGCCTTGCTGAGCTTGACTGTCACATCCGCCTTGGCCGCAAGCTGATTGTTACGGTGAGTCAGCACGCCGTTGCGCAAGGTCACAGCGTAGTTCTCGTGCAGGTCATCGAACACCCAGTTCATCACCATGTCATGACCCTGGGCGCGGTCGCTGTCCAGGCGCACGGCCAGATAGTCGAAGAACATGCTCGGCGACATGGCTTTGACCAGGTCCGAGCGAACCGAGCCTGTTCCCGCCGCAGGAACGCCATTGCGCAGTTCCATGGCGGCGGTCAGATACATATTGCGCCAGAGAGCGTTCTCGGCCTGGTAGCCCAACTGCTCCAGCGCGTCAGCCTGCAGTTGCTTGGCGCTCTGGTTTTCCGGTTGCGCGAACACCAGGTTGTTGCCCAGCGTGGCGGCCCAGCGGTAGTCGCCCTTGTCGATGCCGGCTTTCATCAGTTTGAGGACGGCATCGGCGCCGCCGAGCGCTTCGACATAATGCTGGCCCAGTTCAACGGGCGGCAGTGGGTTGAGATTCGCCGGGTTGCCATCGTAGTAGCCGAGGTAGCGCTGATAGACCGCGCGGGAGTTGTGGCTCAGCGAGCCATAGTAGCCGCGGGTGTACCACTTGTTCTCGAGGTTACCGGGAAGACGCTCCATCTTCTGGGCGATTTCTGCTGGCGTCAGGCCCTGGTTCATCAGGTGCAGGGCGCGTGAGTCAAGGAAGGCATACATGTCTCGCTGGTCAGCGAGGAAGGTCTGGATGCGCTGGGCTCCCCAGGTCGGCCAATTGTGCGAGACGAACATGACGTCGGTCTTGTCGCCGTAACGCTGCAGGCTGTCGTCAATGTACTCGGCCCAGGCCTTGGCATCACGGACCAGTGCTCCGCGCGGGGTCAACACGTTGTGCATCATCTGTGTCGTGTTCTCGGACATGCACAGAGCGCGCATCTGCGGGAAGAAGAAGTTCATTTCCGCCGGGGCCTCAGTGCCTGGCGTCAGCTGAAACTCCACCTGTACACCTGCTATCTCGTGAGTCTCGAAGGTGTTTCTGATCAGGTCGGTCGGTGCAATCAGGGTCAGGGTGCCCCCGGCGGGCACCACCTTGCCCATGCCGCCATCGACCTGCCCGCGATCTCCTGCCGGCAGCAGGGTGCCGAACTGGAATTGCGCGCGACGCATCATCGCGTTGCCGGCCAGGATGTTCTCGCTGACCGCGTGCTCCATGAACCCGGACGGCGCATAGATCTTTACCTTGCCGCTCTTCACGTCAGCCTCGTCAACTACCCCGCGCACGCCGCCGAAATGGTCGGCATGGCTGTGGCTGTAGGCGACGGCCACTACGGGTTTATGAGGGCGGTGCTGGTAGTACAACTCCAGCGCCGTGCGGGCTGTCTCCTCGGTGGTGAGCGGATCGATGACGAACAGGCCGCTTTCACCTTCCACGATTGTCATGTTCGACACATCCATGCCACGCAGCTGGTAGATGTGTTCGGCCACCTGGAACAAACCGGCATGGTTATTCAGCTGTGCCAGGCGCCAGAGACTGGGATTGACCGTGTCGGGAGCCTTGTCCGCGCTGAGGAAGCCATACGGCTGGGTATCCCATACCACGCTCCCGGCAGAGTTCTTGATCTGCCCCTGGAAAGGCGCGATCAACCCACGGGTCACGGACTCGTAGTCGTCTCGATCGCTGAACGGCAGGGCCTTGAGGACATCGGCATTCTTTGCCGCTGTGATGGCGCTGGCGGGCTGGGCAGAGGGCGCGGCGAGCAGCGGTTGACTCAGGCCGGCGGCAAGTGCACCGGTCAGGCAGAAGTGAAGCAGCGAAAGGTGTTTCACGGGAACTCCTTGGTCTTGTCGTTTTCGTCAGGCTCATGACCGCTCAGGGACATAGGGCGGCGGTGCTCTGTGCTTGCGACGCATTTGAGCGGGGGACCGGGGGGCTGCCAATCACCTGACCGGGTGAATTCGGCCAGCAAGGGCGTGGGGGAAAGGGCAGGGCACGTTACCGGCGGTATCGCCCCAGGGGGATGGTCGTACGGCAATGTGCCGAAGTGAGGCCGCATGATGGAGGCTGTAGAGCGCGTATCACCCGCGCGGGTGATCACGAAAATCACCTGATCGGGCGGTTTTTGCTCTTCCTGAGCGCTGCCAGCATGCGCACTCCAACACACCGTTCACTTGGAGTACCGCATGCCAACAATAACAATGCGCGGACACTTTCGACCGCAGGCGCTGGCCCTGGCCATCGCCCTGGCGAGCGCACCCTGCGCATACGCCGTCAACTTCAATATCGGGGAGATCGAGGGGCAGCTGGATTCGTCGCTGTCACTGGGCATGAGCTGGGCGTTGAGCAACCCGGACCCGAAGTTCATCTCCAACTACAACGTGGTCGGCGCCAAGGGCAAGGCGGCCTCGCGTACCGCGGATGACGGGCGATTGAACTTCAGCAAGGGCGATGTGTTCTCGAAGATTTTCAAGGGCACCCACGACCTGGAGCTCAAGTACGGTGATTCCGGCGCCTTCCTGCGCGGCAAGTACTGGTACGACTTCAAGCTCAAGGACGAGGACCTGCGTTACTACAACATCGACGACCATGGCCGCGACCAGTCGGCCAAGGCCTCGGGCGGCGAATTCCTCGACGCATTCGTGTACCACAACTACCAACTGGGCGACCTGCAGGGCAACGTGCGTCTGGGCAAGCAGGTGGTGAGCTGGGGCGAGAGCACCTTCATTCCTAACTCGATCAACTCGATCAACCCGGTGGACGTCTCGGCCCTGCGCCGCCCCGGCGCCGAAGTAAAGGAAGCGCTGGTGCCCGTGCAGCTGTTGTACCTGTCCCAGGGCCTGAGCGAAAACGTCACCGCCGAGGCCTTCTACCAGATCAAGTGGGACAAGACGGTGACCGAGAACTGCGGCACCTTCTTCTCCGTGGACGCCGTGGCCAAGGGTTGCGACGACCGCCTGGTCATCGCCGGCCCTGACTTTGCACCCAATGACCCGCGCGGCAACGCCGGCACCATCCTGGATGTCGCCGGGAACCGCGCCAACGCCTACATTCCTCGCGGCGAAGATCACGAGCCGGGCGATTCCGGGCAGTTCGGCCTGGCCATGCGCTGGTTCCTGCCGGACTTCAACGACACTGAGGTCGGCGCCTATGTGATGAACTATCACAGTCGCAACCCGTTCCTGAGCTTCACCCGCACCACTTTTGCCGGCGCTTCCAACGCGCTGACCACGGCCAGTCGAGTACGCAACGCCAGATACTTCGTCGACTACCCCGAAGACATCCGCCTGTACGGCTTGAGCTTCCAGACCAACCTGGGCGGCGTGGCGCTCAACGGCGAGATCAGCTACCGGCCGAACATGCCCATGCAGATCAACACCGGCGACCTGAACCTCGCGGCGGTCAACCAGGTGGGGCGAGTCAACGGCGTGACGACCGCCGTATCGCCGGTCTTCGTCGACGGCCAGGCGGTCAACGCCCCGGGCGCGGCGATCGAAGGCTACAAGCGCATGCCGTTCACCCAGGCACAGATCAGCGCCACGCAGTTCTTCGATCAGGTATTGGGTGCCGAGCGCCTGACCCTGGTGGGCGAAGTGGGCTACGACCACATCAGCGGCATCGGCGATTCGGTAGGCGACCTGCGCTTCGGCCGCAGCCCGACCTTTGGCGCCGGCGAACTGGTCGACCAGTCGGTCTGCGTCGGCACCGCCGCCGGCACTGCGACGGCGAGCAACCCGCAGCAGGAATGCAACGGCCATGGTTTCTACACCACCAGTTCGTGGGGCTACCGCGTGCGCGGTGTTCTCGACTACCCGAACGTCATCGCGGGCATCAACTTCAAGCCGAACATGGCCTGGTCGCAGGACGTCAATGGCACCGGGCCGAGCTTCGAGAAGGGCACCAAGGCGATCAGCCTGGGGCTGGATGCGGACTACCGGAATACCTACTCGGCGAGCCTGAGTTACACCAACTACTTCGGTGGCGATTACAACACCATGACCGACCGCGACTACATGTCAGTCAGCGTCGGCATGAACTTCTGAGCAGGTGGACAGCATGTACATGATGAATTTGATGAAAGGTACGATCCTTGGCCTGAGCTTGCTGGCAAGTTCGGTACACGCCGCTGTTTCATCCGAAGAAGCGGCCAAGCTCGGTACCACCTTGACGCCCTTGGGCGGCGAGAAAGCCGGCAACGCCGACGGCAGCATCCCGGCCTGGAACGGCGGCCTGAAGCCGGGCGCGGCAGCGGTGGAGAATGGTTTCCTCGGCGACCCGTTCCCCGACGACAAGCCTCTGCTGGTGATCACTGCCGCAACGGCGGAGAAGTACAAGGACAAGCTCAGCAACGGCCAGATGGCCATGTTCAAGCGCTATCCGGATACCTACCGCATTCCGGTGTACGTGACTCGCCGCACCGCCTCCAGCCCACAGTCGATCTACGACGCAGCGAAGGTCAGCGCGCTGAATACCGAGGAAGTGGATAGCGGAAACGGCCTGGCCAATTTCAAGGGGCGTAACTACGCCTTTCCGATTCCCAAGAATGGCGTAGAAGTCGTCTGGAACCACCTGACGCGCTACCGCGGCCCCAACCAGCGTCGCCTGAGCGCACAAGCCACACCGCAAACCAATGGTTCGTTCACGGCGGTGGAGTTCGAGGAGGACCTGGGCTATCCGCAACTGCTCAAGGATGCCGATCCGAAGCAGACCGAGAACGTGCTCTTCTTCTATAAGCAGCGGGTCACTGCTCCGGCCCGCCTGGCGGGTAACGTGCTACTGGTCCACGAGACCATCGACCAGGTCAAGGAACCGCGCCTGGCGTGGGTCTACAACGCCGGCCAACGCCGCGTCCGCCGGGCTCCCCAGGTGGCCTATGACGGCCCCGGCACTGCCGCCGACGGTCTTCGCACCTCCGATGACTCGGATATGTACAACGGCGCGCCGGACCGCTACGACTGGAAGCTGGTGGGCAAGAAGGAGATGTACGTCCCCTACAACAACTATCGGCTGTGGTCGCCCAAGCTCAAGTACGCCGACATACTCAAGGCCGGCCACGTCAATCCCGACCTGACGCGCTACGAGCTGCACCGTGTCTGGGAAGTGGTCGCCACCCTGAAACCGAACCAGCGGCACATCTACGCCACCCGTCGCTTCTACTTCGACGAGGACACCTGGCAGGCCGTCGAATCCGAAGCCTATGACGGGCGCGGCCAGCTGTGGCGCGTCGGCGAAGGTTTCGCGGTGAACGACTACCAGCAAGGCACGGCGGTCTACGCGGTGAATGCCCTGAATGACCTGATCGCCGGCCGCTACCTGACGATGGCGATGATCAACGAGTCGCGGCGTGGCATCGATTACACCGCGCAGCCGAGCATGACCGACTTCACCCCTGCGGCCCTGCGCAACGCCGGTATCCGCTGAAACCCATCGGCGCCACTCCCTGTGAGCGGCGCCTCGTTCGGGCTAGTCCTGTGGCTAGTCCGAATGACCGATTGTGACCCCGCGCCCGCGAATGTTCTGCTGACACCCGACGAAGACAAAAAACAACGAAAACGGGTGTCGTCATGTCCAGTTTGACCGCCATCGCCACCGGCACACCGAGGCCCATGCCGGTCTCGCAGTTACCGCGCGAGCATCTGTTGCAAGCCCTGCTGGAGTTTCCCCGGCGTCTGAGCCTGCTGTGCGCCCCGGCCGGATACGGCAAGAGTTCGTTGGCCCGCGCCACGCTGGATCGCCTGCCGTCCAGCTGCGCACGCGTATGGCTGGAGTTCTCCGGCCAGCCTCTGAACCTGGCCACCGCCTGCGCACTGATCGCCAGCGGGCTGGGCCTGCCGGATAGCGATGCGCTGAGCGTGTCGTTGGCCCTGCAATTGCGCCGGCAGCCGGTGTGGCTGGTGCTGGATGACTACCCGCAAGACCCCGACCCTGAATTGGATGCCTGGCTTCAACGACTTCTCGGCATGATCGAGGCTCCGTTGCACCTGCTGGTCAGTTGCCGCCAGCGGCCAGCCTGGAACCTCTCCAGGCTGCTGCTCGAGGAGCGACTGTGTGAGCTGGGAACCGCGCGCCTGGCCTTCACCCGCGATGAAAGCGATGAGCTTGCCAGTGCCCATGGCTACGACCAGGACTGCCGAGATCGCTTGTGGGAAGCCACCCAGGGCTGGTGCGCGGGCGGGCGGCTACTACTGAGCGCGCGTGATGGTGTGCATGCTCCGGGCGAGGTGGCGTCCTGGCTGCGCTCGTACCTGACGCAAGAGGTGCTGGGCCGCCTGGGCAGCGAAGCCGGCGCGGTGCTCTGTGGCCTGGCGCATCTGCCGCGCTTCAACCGGGAGGTTTGCGCCAGTCTTTGGGAGGAGCAGGGGGGCGCGATCTTCGATTACCTGCTGCACGGCCAGGGATTCTTTCTCGCGCTGGACTCCGATGCCAGTTGCTTCAGTTTGCCGCCCTTGGTGGCCAAGGCCTTGCAGGGCCACCTGCAGGGCCCGCCGCTGAACCGGTTACGCCTGCGCGCCTGCAGCGTGTTGAGTCAGGTCGGCTGGCTCGATGAGGCTATCGAAATGGCACTCAGTGCCGGCCAGCCGGAGGTCGCCGCCAGCTACATGGATCGCCTGGACATGGACTGGTTGTTCGCGGGCAGTCACCTGCGTTTGTTGCTGGAGTGGCGCAAAAAGCTGCCCGCCGCGCTGATGGAGAGCACGCCACGACTGATATGCCTGAACGCCCGCGCGTTGCTGTTCAGCTGGCGGCTGGACGAGGCCGAGGCCTGTATCGACCGGTTGGGGGATTTCCTGCCCCAGCCGCAGGCCGCGCGCAATCGCCGCCTCCTGGCCAACTGGCTGGCATTACGCGGGGCCCTGGATGGCATGCGCGGGTGCGCAGAGCTGGCACGCCAGCGGTGCGCCGCTGCGCTGCCAGACCTGGAGGCGAGGGACTGGCGCTCGGTAATACTCTGCCAAACTACCCTTGCGCGGCTGGACATGGTCGGCGGCCAGCCGCAGGCGGCACGACGCACGTTGCAGAGCGCGCTGGAATTGGCTCGCCGCCAGGGCTGCCTGGCCAGCGAGGTGCTGCTCGATTGCGACCGCATCCGCCTGGCACTGCTCGGAGGCGAAGTAGGGCAGGCGCAGGCATTGTTGGATGCTTGTCTTGAGCGAGTGACAGCAGTTGGTTCGGAACATGCCTTGTTGAACGGCCGGCTGGCCTTCCTGCGCGGTGAACTGCTCCTGCTGCAAGGTGATCCGGAACATGCCGTGGCTGCCTTGCAGAATGGATTGACGCAGGCGCGCGCCTGCGGTGATCCCTATATCCTGCATGGCTTCCTGGGGCTGGCCGAAGTGACATCCCGCGCTGGTGACCCAATGGGGGCCGAGCGCTTCGTAGAGACTGCCGAGCGCTGTATGCATCGATGGCGAATACAGCCGGTCTGCTACGTGCTGCCGTTGCAAAGCTTGCGTTTGCGCCTGCTTGCCCGGCAGGGCGATTGGCGGCGCTTGCGGGAGGAGGGCAGTGGACTGCTGGCGGACCTCATCGTGCCGCCGTTGCACACGCCCTCGTTGCCGCAGCGGCTGCGTTACCTCCTGGCCCTGGCAACGGCTGGCTGTGGCGAAGTCGATGAGGCGCGTGAATGCCTGAACGCCTTGCAGGGCGAATGCCTGCGCCTGGAATTCGGCGGGCTGGCCCGCGAGGCAGGGCACGCGCTGGAGCGCATCGATGCGGGCCTAGGGGCAGAGCATTTGCCCGGTCTGTTGCAGACGGCTGCGGCCAAAGAGGCGCAAGCCTGCGAGCACGGCCTCACTCCTCGCGAAGTGGCCGTGCTGCGGCTGCTGGCCGAGGGGCTGTCGAACCAGGAGATTGGCGATAGCCTGTTCATCTCGCTGAACACGGTGAAGACCCACACCAAGAAGATCAACACCAAGCTCGGTGTGTGCCGGCGCACGCAGGCTATCGTTCGCGCCAAGTCATTGGGGTTGCTGAGTTGAACCGGCGTACGGCCCATTGCACTGCTGTCCCACCGGCATCCACGTACATCGGCAAGCGGTTATAACCCAGAACGTGCCCTCAGGTTGGTGATGAGCTGACCAATGCCCCTTTGTCGGGATGCAGCGGGCACCTTTTGTCCCGCATGGATGGTTAAACAGGGCGCTCCGGCAACACAGCAACGGCGCTCAATCCAGCAAACCTCGTGCCCGTGCGATCGCCACGGCCTCGGTACGCCCTTGGGCGCCGAGCTTGGCGTTGATGTTGCGCAGGTGTGATTTAACGGTGAATTCGGAGAGGAACATCTTCTCTGCAATCACCTTGTTGCGATGACCGGCGGCGAGCAGCCGAATTACCTGGATCTCGCGGATGGTCAGCCCCTCAGCAACTGAGCCGACAGTGCCGCCGCTGCTTTGCGCGTCGCCCTGGCTGGGGCCGGCGAAGCGCTGCAAGAGCGTCGTGAGGAAGCGCGGCTCGATGCCCAGTGCCCGCGATTGTGCCTGGTAAGGCACAGCCCAGCGTTGCAGCAAACTCCCCATGCGCGCACCTTCGTCGAGGAACGTGCGCATGAAGCCTTCGTGGCTGGCGAAACGCAGCGCTTCAGTCAGTTCCTCGAACGCTTCTTCGGTGCACTCCAGGCTATTGAGCGCCAACGCGCGAAGCAGGCGCAACTTGAGTTCCCGACGGTGATACTGTCGCTCCTGAGCGTCAGCTACTGCGATGTGCAGTTGGCGTTCGGGCTCCTCGCAGTCACCCTGGGCGATTCGCAGGCGCCAACGCGCGATGCTCGGGGTATCCACGTCGTTGCCATTGAGGAGGATGCCTGGGCGTTCCCAGTCGCCATGCAGCTCAGCGTAGCGCAGCGCCTGCCGGGCCGATTCCAGCCGGTTTTCCAGGGTGGCCGCGCGGGCGCGCTCCAGCCAGGCCGAGCAGATCACTCGTGCTGAGCCAGCTTGCTGGCCAATCTGTTCCAGGTCCGCGAGTAGGCGCAACCAGTGTTCGCGGTCCCCGCGCAGCAGCGCGATGCGAGCCAGGAGTACATGAGAGGAAATCAGTGAATCCGGAGGGCTGCTCTCCTTGGAGTGTGGCAACACCTCGCTTAGCAGATGCTCGACTTCGTCGAGCGCGTCCGTTTCGTACAGTGCGATGGAAAGGGTGATTTCCAGGGATGGTCTTCCGGCGAGCATTCGTTCCGGGCCTGCACTGGCCTGCCGTTGCGAGGCTGCCTGCAGTCGCGCCACCGCGTTGCCCAAGCGTCCCTGGATCATGTCCAGCACACCCTCGATGCAGCTTGCCACGGTCCCCATCGACTGCGTGCGGCTCTGCGAGCAGCGCAGGATTGCCCGTGACAGAAGTCGCCGGGCCTCTTCATAGCGGCCGGTGGCCACCAGGCTGTAGCCCAGGCTGTTGGCGATCACGCCGTACTGGAACTGTTCCTCTTCCGGGATGCGCCGAATCTGTTCCTGGCTTGCCTCGCAGCAAGCCTCAACCTGGTCGGTGAGGGCCAGCAGCAGGCAGCGTATGGTTTCTGCCTCCAGAGCTACCGGCTGTTCACCGTCACTGTCATGGTGAATCAGGGCGATGCTGGCCAGGGC
Organism: Pseudomonas sp. NY15435; assembly: GCF_048068295.1. Lineage (NCBI taxonomy): Bacteria > Pseudomonadati > Pseudomonadota > Gammaproteobacteria > Pseudomonadales > Pseudomonadaceae > Pseudomonas > Pseudomonas sp. NY15435. The sequence goes on along the minus strand of NZ_JBLUQA010000012.1, from coordinate 22,714 downwards.
ATCCTCGTACCGTCGGTGCAGAGCCAGGGTCCAGGAGTACCCCAGGCACAGGCTGGGGTACTGCTTCAGAGTCGCCGCCGGAATCTGATCCAGCCAGCGCAACAGTAGGCGCGAGCGACCGACGTCGGTGAATTCGCCAACATTCCGGGCCAGGTGGCGCGCGGCTTCCTCTCGATCGTCAGCACGCAGAAAGTGGTCGATTGCCGGTACCGGGCGTTGCTGTTCGAGGTACCAGTTGGCAGCGCGTCGATGCAACTGAGCCGACAGTCCGGGATGGCGGCGTTCCAGCGCATCGCGCAGATAGCTCGCGAACAGGCTGTGATAACGGAACCACTGGTGCTCGCTGTCCAGCGGGAAGAGGAACAGATTGGCTCGTTCCGCGTAGGCGAGCATTTCCTCGGCGTCGTGCGCTCCGGTCACCGCATCGCAAAGCGGGACGCAGATCTGGTCAAGTACGCAGGTCTTGAGCAGGAACTCCCGGCATTGCTCACTCTGGCGAGCGAGGATGTCCTCAGTCAGGTATTCGGCCAGCTCCAGGTTGCTGCCGGAGAAGCTTGAAACAAACGCCGCGTGGTCGCTACGTCCCTGCAGAGACAGGCTGGCCAGGTAGATTGCGGTGATCCATCCCTCGGTGCAGCGGTACAAGGTGGCGATCTCTGGATCGCGCAGCGGCAGTGCGCGTTTCTCGCGGATAAAGCGAGTGGCTTCCTCCAGGGAAAAACGCAGTGCGCCAGGGTTGAACTCCAGGAGCTGGCCGCGAGCGCGAATCCGCCCGAGACCGATGTCCGGCGTTGAGCGCGATGCCAGACCCAGCACGCCACAAGATGGCAGGGCGTCGATCAACTGTTGTACGAAGTTGAGTACCGCAGGGTTCTGGATCGTTTCGAACTCATCCAGCAGCAGGGCAAAGGGATGGGCGTATTCGGAAAGTTCCTCAAGCAGGTTCTGCATTTGCTGCGTCAGGCTCTGCGAGGCGGGGGCCAGTTGCGTGCCGATTGGCCGCAATCCATTGGCCAGATGAGCGACGAACCGCTGCAGGTCGTTATCCGCAGCATCAAGGTTCAGCCAAAGGACCTGCCGACCCAGGCTCAGGCAGCGTTCGCGGTATTGCTGCAACAGCGTGGTCTTGCCAAAACCCGCCGCAGCGCGAATCAGGATCAGACGGGCGCTGGACTTCTCCATCTGCTCGAGCAGGTGCTGGCGCTGCAGGTGATGGGACGACGCCGGCGGCGTGGCGAACTTGTTCGATAGGATCCGAGGCTGGGCGTCGGGAATGGCAGGCATGTTGACTCCACAGGCCGGTCGATTTCCCGCGCTGGGCGTGGCGCCGGCTCATTTGTTGTTCTGTTGCGCGGCATCTTGCCATGGCAGCGGGGAATCTGGCAGTCGTTCATTCGAACTACTCGATGGTTTGAGGCACGCCACTTCCCGCAGGACTAGGCCGCAATTCGTTCCTTCGAACCATTGTTGCTGGTTGCCTCGTCGTTAGGCTGGTTTGCCGCCGGATGAACCGGCGCTTGCGCAGCCAGACAGGAGCGATGCGATGGCGGGCCCGCTGACGGGAATGAAGGTAATCGAGATGGTCGGACTGGGGCCTGCGCCTTTCTGCGCCATGCTGTTGGCTGACATGGGCGCCGAGGTGATCCGGGTACAGCGTCCGGGCCAGGAGCTGGGAGAGCGGGCTCGCTTCGACGTGCTTGGCCGTGGCCGTCGCGCTATCGCGTTGGACCTGCGTCGCCCTGAAGGGGTCGAGACGCTGTTGCAGCTGACGGAAGGCGCAGACGCTCTGATTGAGGGCTTCCGCCCCGGTGTCATGGAGCGCCTGGGCCTGGGGTCGGGCGAATGCCTGCAGCGTAACCCGAAGCTGGTCTACGGACGCATGACGGGTTGGGGGCAGACAGGGCCGCTGGCCCAGGCTGCCGGCCACGACATCAACTACATCGCCCTGACCGGTGCGCTGAACGCCATCGGCCGGCCAGGCGAAAAACCGGTGGTGCCGCACAACTACATTGGCGACTTCGGCGGTGGCGGCATGCTACTGGCCTTTGGCGTGCTCTGTGCGCTGCTGGAGGCGCAGCGGTCGGGGCTGGGCCAGGTGGTCGATGCCGCGATGACCGACGGCACTGCGCTGCTCTCGGCGATGATGTACGGCTTCCGCGCCGCCGGCCGGCTCAGCGACGAGCGAGGCGTCAGCCTGCTTGATGGCGGGGCGCACTTCTACGACACCTATGAATGCGCTGACGGCCGCCATATTGCGCTGGGCGCCATCGAGCCCCAGTTCTACGCCGAGTTTCTGCAACGCTGCGGCATCGATGATCCGCAGTTCCAGGGGCAGATGGACCCCCGTCAATGGCCGGCTCTGAAGGAAAAGCTCAGTGCGCTGTTCCGCCAGCGCAATCGCCAGCAATGGTGCGAATTGCTGGAAGGCACCGACGCCTGTTTCGCCCCCGTGCTGGACTGGGCGGAAGCTGCCGAGCATCCGCACAACCGCGAACGCGGCACCTACCTCGAACTTGACGGCGTGCTCCAGCCCGCACCCGCGCCGCGCTTCAGCCGGACTCCAGCGGCCACGCCAACGACAGCCAGTGGCGACTCACAGAGCGCGGCAGTGCTGCGCGACTGGGGGCTCCCGCAGGTGCGTATCGATGCTTTGAAGAGTGCCGGGGTCATCTGACCGGCACCTGTCCTCAACAACAAGAAAGGTGAACAGATGGAACGGACATACGAATACATCGTCGTCGGCGCAGGCTCGGCGGGATGCGCAGTAGCGGGTCGGCTCGCAGATGCCGGCTGCGAGGTCGCGCTGCTGGAGACCGGTGGCCACGATCACAGTGGCAAGGTCACGGTACCGGTGGGGCTGGCACTGACCATTCCGCGCAAGGGCGACTACAACTACGCCTATGAAAGCACAGCACAGCCGAGCCTGGCCGGACGCGCCAGCTACCTGCCGCGAGGCCGGGGCCTGGGCGGCAGTTCCTCGATCAACGGAATGCTCTACCTGCGCGGTACACCCTCGGACTACGACGGTTGGGCGCGCCAGGGTTGCGAAGGTTGGAGCTGGAGCGAGGTGCTGCCGTACTTCAAGCGCGCGGAGAACAATGAGCGTGTTGCTGGGCGCGACGATGCTCTGCACGGCGGTACGGGCCCGCTGCACGTTACTGATCCTCGCTCGCCCTGTTCCTGGGCTCGTCTGTTCATCGAAGCGTCGGCTGCGGCGGGCCATCCTTACAACCATGACTTCAACGGGCCGCAACAGGAAGGCGTGGGCTACTTCCAGGTTACCCAGTTCAATGGCGAGCGCTGGAATGCAGCCCGTGCCTACCTGCACGGCGGCAACGGCCAGGACCCGGAGTACAACGGTGGAAGGACCAACCTGCAAGTGCTCACCGGCACACGTGCGCTGCGCATTCTATTCCAGGGGAAGCAGGCGACTGGTGTAGTGGTGGAGCGCGACGGGCAGGAAATGGCCCTGCATGCCTCGAGGGAGGTAATCGTTTGCGCCGGTTCCCTGGTTTCGCCGCAGTTGCTGATGGTCTCCGGCATCGGGCCTGCCGAGCACCTGCGGCAAATGGGCATCAACGCGGTGCACGATGCGCCCGGTGTGGGGCAGAACCTGCAGGAGCACCCGGACCTGATCCTGCACAAGCGCATTTTCAGCACCGACTTGTTCGGCGTGTCCATCCGCGGTGCGCTGAGTTACCTGTGGCAATGGCGCAAGTACAAGCGCGAGCGTGGCGGTCTGTTCACCCGCACCTTCACCGAGGCCGGCGCCTTCCTCAAGACCGACCCTGCGTTGGCCGAGCCGGATATCCAGTTGCACTTCGTGATGTCATCCGGCGACAACCATGGGCGCACCTTCCACTACGGCAGTGGCTACTCCATTCACGTCTGCGTATTGCGCCCACACAGTCGCGGGAAGGTTCTTCTGAACAGCGCGGACATGCGCGACGCCCCACGGATAGAACTCAATCTCCTGCAGGACGAGCGCGACATGGCGACCATGCTCAAGGGCGTCAAGCTGGTGCACGAGATCCTCGAGCAGCCGGTGCTCACGCGCTTCGGCGGGCGGCCGCTGTTCCATGGCCATCTGAAGTTCGACGGCAGCGACGACGAGGCGGTGAAGCAGGTGATCCGCGAGCATTGCGACAACGTTTACCACCCGGTGGGCAGTTGCCGGATGGGCAGTGACGAGCATTCGGTGGTTGACCCGCAGCTGCGCGTGCGGGGTGTGCAGGGGCTGCGAGTGGCTGATGCATCGGTAATTCCCCTGCAAGTGGGCGGCAATACCAACGCGCCGACCATCATGATCGGCGAGAAGTGCGCCGACCTGGTACTGGCCGACCGGGCCGGTATGGCGCCGGGCCGTGCGGCTTCTCTGGGGGAAGCACTGGCGAACTGAAGCAGGGTTGTACGGGGAGGGTCGGGCAGCTTCAGGCGCCCGGCCCTTTTTTATTGCGCCGCCGGGGCGCCCGCGCCTACGAGAGCCGCGCAGAGCTGAACCCGTAGGAGCGGATCTTATCCGCGATCCGCCGACAAGGCCGGCGTCATTGGCGGGTTCGCGAGCAAGCTCGCTCCTACAGACATGCGCCGGTCTGCTCTTCGTAGGAGCGGATTTTATTCGCGATCCGCCGACAAGGTCGGCGTCATTGGCGGGTTCGCGAGCAAGCTCGCTCCTACAGGCACCCGCCGGGCAGCTCTTCGTGGGAGCGAATCTTATCCGCGATCGGCCGGCAAGGCCGGCGTCATTGGCGGGTTCGCGAGCAAGCTCGCTCCTACAGGCATGCGCCGGACCGTTCTTCGTAGGAGCGAGCTTGCTCGCGAATCGCCCGACGCCGCTCCTGTTCCTGCACGCCTGCGCTCTAGTCCATTCGAACCACCCGGAAAACCACCGCAGCTTCATCCCTTCGACCGACGCCGTGCCCGATCGCGCTCCCTAGTATCGATCGCACAAGAACAACATCCATTGGAGACCTGCCATGTACCTGACTCAAGGCCTGCAGCGCATGCTGCAGCAGGACCCGGACCACGTCGCGACTATCTTCCGCGGTCGCACACGGACCTTCAGTGAGCAGGGTGAGCGCGTTTCGCGCCTGGCCGCGGGCCTGCAGGCACTGGGTATGCGGAATGGTGATCGGGTCGGCATGCTCGCCCTGAATTCGGACCGCTACCTGGAGTACATGCTGGCCACCTGGTGGGGCGGCGGTGTGCTCAACCCGGTGAACATCCGCTGGAGCGTGCCCGAGATCGTCTACTCGCTGGACGACTGCCAGACCGAAATCCTGCTGATCGACGACCACTTCCTGCATTTGGCCGAGGGCATCCGCAGCGGCGCCAAGCGTGCTCCCGTGCTGGTTCATGTCGGTGACGGCGCAGCGCCGGAAGGCATGCATTCCTTCGAGGGGCTGATCGCCAGCCACGAGCCGATTGCTGATGCCCTGCGTGGTGGCAACGACCTGGCATCGATCATGTACACCGGCGGCACCACCGGCCTGCCCAAGGGGGTGATGCAGTCGCACCTGAACCTGTGGTCGTCTGCTGTCGCACGCCTGGCCGAGTTTCCCACGGAGCGGAACTCTCGAACCCTGCATGCTGCGCCGATGTTCCACACCGCGGCAATGGCGCGCAGCCTCAGTCAGGTCATCAGTGGTGATGTCAACGTCTTCATCCCCGCATTCGATGCGCTGGAGGTCATCCAGACCATCGAGCGCGAGCGCATCAACGAAATACTGCTGGTGCCGACCATGCTGCAGGCAGTGATCAGCCATCCGGATTTTGAACGGCATGATCTGAGCTGCCTCAAGCGCATGGCCTATGGCGCCTCGCCGATTTCCCTGCCCGTGCTGGAGCAGGCGCTGGCGAAACTTCCTGGCGTTTCCTTCATGCAAGCCTATGGAATGACCGAATCCTCGCCAGTCATTTCGATAAGCCCGGACTGGACGCACGAAGCACAAGGCATCGCCAGCGGGCTGGTGCGCAGTGCCGGGCGCGGCGGCTACGGGGGCCTGGTGAAAGTTGTCGACGAGGCGGGTAACGAGGTGCCGCGCGGAACGGTCGGCGAAATCATCGTCTGTGGTCCGAACGTCATGCTCGGTTACTGGGGTCGTCCGGAAGAGACCGCCAAGGCTGTGCGTAATGGTTGGCTGTACACCGGCGACGGTGCGTACATGGACGAGCGTGGTTTCCTCTTCATCGTCGATCGCCTCAAGGACATGATCGTCACCGGTGGTGAGAACGTGTACTCCGCCGAGGTCGAGAACGTCGTTGCCCGCCATCCTGCCGTGCAGAGCTGCGCGGTGATTGGCATTCCCCACGAGTGCTGGGGCGAGGCGGTGCACGCCGTGGTGGTGCTGCATGCCGGCAGCGACGTCTGTGTGGACGATATCCGCGCCCACTGCGCCCAGCACATTGCCGGCTACAAATGCCCGAAATCCGTCGAGTTCGTGGCCGCGCTGCCGCTTTCGGCGGCCGGCAAGGTACTCAAGCGCGACCTGCGCGCCCCTTACTGGAAAGACCAGAACCGCGCCGTCAACTGACGGTGTGCGATACCCCCATCCCCAAGGAGAAACGCATGAGCAATAAAGTAGTGGTGGCCGGCGTCGGCATGATCCCCTTTACCAAACCGGGCCAGAGTGATGAGTACCACATCATGGGCGCCAACGCGGCCAAGGCTGCGCTGGTCGATGCCGGCATCGATTATGCCCTGGTACAGCAGGCCTACGTCGGCTATGTGTACGGCGACTCCACCTGCGGCCAGGCCGCGGTGTACGGTGTGGGCCTGACCGGCATCCCGGTGGTCAACGTCAACAACAACTGCGCCACTGGCTCCACTGCGTTGTTCCTGGCGCGCCAGGCCGTGGAGAGCGGCGTGGTGGAGTGTGCCATTGCTCTGGGCTTTGAGCAGATGGTGCCCGGAGCCCTGAAAGGCGCCTACACCGACCGCACCGGCCCGATGGACCGTTTCGTCAAGACCATGACTCAGGTCCAGGGTTTTGATGAGCAGGCTCCGCGTGCTGCGCAGTTCTTCGGCGGCGCCGGGCGCGCCTATATGAAGGAATACGGCATCAGCCGCGAGACCTTCGCCCGCATCCGCGTCAAGGCCAGCGAGCACGCTGCGCGCAACCCGCTGGCGGTATTCCGCAACGTGGTGAGCGTCGATGAAGTCATGGCCTCGCCGATGATCTTCGATCCGTTGACCCGTCTGCAGTGCTGCCCGCCGACTTGCGGCGCGGCGGCTGCCATCGTCTGCTCCGAGGCCTTCGCCAAGAAGCATGGCCTGCGCACTGACGTAGTCATCGCCGCCCAGGCCATGACCACCGACCGCAACAGCACCTTCGACGAAGGTGACATGCGCAAGGTCGTCGGTTACGACATGACCCGCAGCGCCGCTGCCGCCGTATATGAGAAGGCCGGCGTGGGCCCGCAGGATATCCAGGTGGTCGAGCTGCATGACTGCTTCACCGCCAACGAGCTCATCACCTATGAAGGCCTGATGCTGACGCCCGACGGAACTGCCGAGAAGTTCATCCTCGACGGCGACAACACCTATGGCGGCCGCATCGTTACCAACCCCTCCGGCGGCCTGCTTTCCAAGGGCCACCCGCTGGGCGCTACCGGCCTGGCCCAGTGCTTCGAGCTGACCCGCCAGCTGCGCGGTACCGCCGATGCCACCCAGGTGGAAGGCGCACGTTTCGCCCTCCAGCACAACCTGGGCCTGGGCGGCGCCTGCGTCGTCACCCTGTTCCAGCGCCAGTGAGCCGGGAGCCGCGAGCATGATCGACAAGAGCCATATCGGCGCGGTGGTTTCCAGCCACACACAACTGGTCGAGGCGGGGCGCCTGCGCTTCTTCGCCAAGGCCACCGGCCAGGCGGACCCGCGCTACAGCGACGAGACCGCCGCCAGCGACGCCGGCTACCCCGGTCTGCCGGTGCCGCCGACTTTCCTTTTCTGCCTGGACATGGAAGCCGGCGGTTCGGGTTCGGTGCTCAAGCGCCTGAACATCGACCTCGGCCGCATTCTGCATGCCGAGCAGGGCTTCACCTACCACCGCATGGCCTTCGCCGGCGAACGCCTGTCCTTCGAGACGAAGATCGTCGACATCTACGAAAAGAAGGGCGGCGCCCTGGAGTTCGTGGTGCGCGAGACCCGCGTCACCAATGGCGCCGGCGAGCTGGTGGCGGAACTGCGTAACAGCCTGGTCGTACGCAATTAACGAGGAGCCGAGCGTGAACCTGAATGCAATTGCCGTTGGCGACGAACTGCCGAGCTTCACCACCGACCCGGTGAACCGCACCACCCTGGCGCTGTACTGCGGTGCCTCGGGGGACCACAACCCGATCCATGTCGACATCGACTTCGCGAAGAAGGCGGGCATGCCCGACGTGTTCGCCCACGGGATGCTGTCCATGGCCTATCTCGGCCGGCTGCTGACCAACTGGGTGCCGCAGGAGCGCCTGCGTGGATTCTCCGTGCGCTTCGCCGCCATTACCCACCTGGGCGATGCCATTACCTGCTCCGGCCGCGTGCTGGAGAAGGACGAAGCCGCCGGCACAGTACGAGTGGAAATCACCACCCGCAACCAGGCGGGTGAAATCAAATTGTCCGGCGAAGCCGTAGTGGCCCTGGACGCCTGAAACAGGAGAACGCAATGAACAAGAAACTTGAAGGCAAAGTCGCCATCGTTACCGGTTCCGGACGTGGCATCGGCCGCGAGATCGCCTTGAAGCTGCACCGCGATGGCGCTGCTGTGGTGATCAATGACCTCGACGCCGCCCCGGCCGAAGAAGTGGTTGCCGAGATTGTCAGCGAAGGTGGCCGAGCGGTGGCTTGTGCAGGTAGCGTCACCGACAGCGCCTTCGCCGAGCGCTTCGTCAACACCGCGCTCGAGTCCTACGGCCGTCTCGACATTATCGTCAACAACGCCGGTTACACCTGGGACAACGTGATCCAGAAAATGACCGACGAGCAGTGGGACGCCATCCTCGACGTACACGTCAAGGCTCCGTTCCGCATTCTGCGCGCGGCGTCCAGCTACTTCCGCGAAGCGTCCAAGAAGGAAGCCGAGGCGGGTCAGGAAGTGTTCCGCAAGGTGGTCAACATTTCCTCGGTTTCCGGTGTGCGTGGTGGCGCCGGCCAGGCCAACTACTCCTCCGCCAAGGCGGCCATCAATGGCCTGACCAAGGCCCTGGCCAAGGAGTGGGGACGCTACAAGGTCAACGTCAATAGCGTGGCCTTCGGCTTCATCAAGACGCGCCTGACCGAGGCGTCCGCTGATGACAACGCCACCATCGATATCGCCGGTCAGGAGATCAAGGTCGGCATTCGTCCGGAGATGGCCAAGAACGCTGCTGCCGTAATCCCCCTGGGACGCGCCGGCACCCCCGAAGAGGCTGCCGGCGGTGTGTATCTGCTGTGTACCCCGGAATCCAACTACATCAGCGGGCAGGTGCTGATCGTCGACGGCGGTCGCTGAGTTTGCCCAGGCCCGGACGCATGCGCGTACGGGCCTGGCGCTTGCCTCTGCGATTTACGAGCCCCTTTGAGGAATACCCATGAGTGCCTATAAATCCCCGTGGATCACCGAAGACCTGACGATCTTCCAGGAGTCCGTGCGGCGCTTCGTCGCCGAAGAGCAAGTGCCCCACGAAGAGCGTTGGGCCAAGCAGCAGCACGTCGACCGTGAAACCTGGCTGCGCGCCGGCCAGTGCGGAATGCTGCTGTTGAGCATTCCGGAGGAGTACGGCGGCATGGGTGGCAATTTTGCCCACGACGCCATCCTGACCCTGGAGCAGAGCCGCCAGGTGACCGCGAGCCTGGGCACCAACGTGCACAGCGGCATCGTGGCCCACTACATCCTGCGCTACGCCAGTGAGGCGCAGAAGCTCAAGTGGCTGCCGAAGATGGCCAGCGGCGAGCTGGTCGGCGCTATCGCCATGTCCGAGCCGGGCGCCGGCTCCGACCTCAAGAGCATCAAGTGCCGCGCCGTGAAGGATGGCAGCGACTACGTCATCAACGGTTCGAAGACCTTCATCACCAACGGCTACCACGCGGACTTGATCCTGGTGGTGACCAAGACCGACCCGGAGAAGGGCGCCAAGGGCACTTCGATCATCGTGGTCGAGACCCAGGACTTGCCCGGTTTCCGCCGTGGCCGAATCCTCGAGAAGATCGGCCAGAAGGCTCAGGACACCGCCGAGCTGTTCTTTGACGATGTGCGCGTGCCGCAGGAGAACCTGCTGGGTCCGGAGGAGGGCAAGGGTTTCATCCAGCTCATGCAGCAACTGCCGCAGGAACGCATGATCATCGCCCTCGGCGCGCTGGGCAGCATGGAGCGCGCGCTGACCGACACCGTCGAGTACGTGCGCAGCCGCAAGGTGTTCGGTCAGTCGCTGCTGGATATGCAGAACACCCGTTTCAAGCTGGCCGAACTGAAGACCCACTACGTCATCGCCCGTACCTTCATCGACGACTGCATGGTCAAGGTGCTGAACAACGAACTGGATGCGGAAACCGCGGCCATGGCCAAGTGGTGGTCGACCCAGCGCAACTGCGAGTTGATCGACGAGTGCCTGCAACTGCACGGGGGCTACGGCTACATGAACGAGTACCCGATTGCGCGGCAGTTCGTGAACTCGCGGGTGAGCAAGATCTTCGGTGGTTCCAACGAAATCATGAAGGAAATCATCGCCCGCACCCTGTAAGCGAACCGCTCTCCGCAGTCCCCTCGGGGGACTGCCGGCGCGCTTGATCACCGACCCGCCGACCCGCGGCGGCCCCCCTGGAAACAGAATGAGACCTGCCATGAATGCGTCGACCATCGAACTGTCCATCGACAACGGCCTCGCCACTCTGGTCATGGCCCGCCCCGAGCGCAAGAACGCCCTGACCCAGCAGATGTTCGCCGAGCTGCTGGACGCGCTGAACGGCCTGCGTCGCAACCCCGAGGTCAAGGCGGTGCTGTTCACCGGGGCGGGCAGCGACTTCTGTTCTGGCGGCGATATCGGAAATATGCAGGGCGATTACATCGAAGCTGCGGCTGTCCGACGCCGCATGGAGGAAAACAATCGCCTCCTGATGGCCATGGTCGACTTTGACAAACCGATTATCGCCGCGGTTGACGGTGCTGCTTACGGTGCCGGCTTCAGCATTGCTCTAGCTGCGGATTTTCTGATTGCCTCCGAGCGGGCGCGTTTCTGCATGTCCTTTGCCCGCCTTGGCCTGGGGCCGGACCTGGGCGCTTCCTACACGTTGCCGCGTGCCGTCGGACTGCAGAAAGCCAGGGAAATCATCTTCTCCGCCCGCGAGGTGTCCGCGCAGGAGGCTCTGCAATTGGGCATCGCCCTGGAAGTGCATCCGGCGGAGACCTTCCGCGCCCGTGCCGAGGAACTGGCTCGCGCCATGGCCAACCTGTCGCCAACTGGCTTCAGCATGACCAAGCGCCTGTTGGGAGCCTCGCTGGAAAGCGACCTGACCTCGATGCTCGACGCCGAAGCCAGTAACCAGGCGGTGTGCATGGCCTCGACCTATCTCAAGGAAGCCGCCGGGCGTTTCGCTCGTAAGCAGCCGCCGCTCTACCAATGGCCGACGGCCAAGCCCGACAACGCCTGAGCAGCGAAAAAACACGATAACAATGAGAGGTTCGCAATGAGCGCGTATGACAATCCGAACAGCACGGACATCCGTGCGCTCCTCGACCACCAGCGCCGCGCCTTCCTCGCGGCGGGGCCGTCGTCGGCGCAACAGCGTATCGAGCTGATCGACCGCGCCATCGGCCTGCTGGTCGACCATCAGGACGAAATTGTCGAGGCCGTGGCCTCCGATTTCGGCCATCGCAGCAAGGAATTCAGCCGTGTGGCCGAGGTTCTGTCGCCGCTGATGACGTTGAAGCAGACCAAGGCCCAGCTGGTCGACTGGATGAAAACGGAGCAACGCCACAGTGAGCGTGGTGAGGCCTGGGTGCAGTACCAGCCGCTGGGCGTGGTAGGCATCCTCAGCCCGTGGAATTTCCCGGTCAACCTGGCCTTCGGCGGCTTGGCCGGCGCGCTGGCGGCGGGTAACCGGGTGATGATCAAACCTTCCGAGTTCACCCCGCAGACCTCGGCGCTGATAGCCCGGATGATTCGCTCGGTGTACGCCGAGGATGAGGTCGCGGTGGTCACGGGTGGTGCGGATGTCGGCCAGGCGTTCAGCTCCCTGCCGCTCGACCACCTGCTGTTCACCGGCGCCACCAGCATCGGCAAGCACGTGATGCGAGCCGCCGCCGAGAACCTGGTCCCGGTGACGCTGGAGCTGGGCGGCAAGTCGCCCACGATCATTTCCCGTTCGGCCGACTTCAAGGCCGCCGTGACCAAGGTCATCACCGGCAAGATGCACAACGCCGGGCAGATCTGCCTGGCGCCGGACTACGTCTTCGTGCCCGAGGAGTCGTTGCAGGACTTCATCGCCACCGCCAAGGCAGTGCTGGCCGGTTACTACCCGACGCTCAAGGACAACCCGGACTACACCTCGGTGATCAATGCACGGCACTTCGAGCGCCTGCTGGGCTACCTGCGCGAGGCGGGGGAGGCTGGGGTCGAACTGGTCGAGCTCAACCCCGCCGGCGAAGACTTCAGCGAACAACTGCATCACAAGATCGCGCCGACGCTGCTGGTCAATCCGGCAGACGATCTGAGTGTCATGCAGGACGAGATCTTCGGTCCGCTGCTACCGATCAAGCCGTACAAGGACATCGCCGAGGTGGTCGCCTACATCAATGCCCACCCGCGGCCGCTTGGTCTGTATTACTTCGGGAGCGACGCGGCGGAGGAGCAGTACGTGCTCGACCGCACCACCTCCGGCGGCGTCACCCTCAACGACGTGATCAAACATGTCGGTGTCGAAAGCCTGCCTTTTGGTGGTGTCGGCCCCAGTGGCATGGGCTCCTATCACGGCCGTGATGGCTTCCGCACCTTCAGCCACGCCAAGGCGGTCTTCCGGCCAGCCGAGGGCCCGGATCTGATGCGCCCGCCCTACGTAGAACCTTTGAAGCAGGTCGTCGCGTCGCTGATCACTCGCTAAATCCCTAGGGGATGCCGCGACTGGAGAGACCCGTCGCGGCATACCTGCGCTTCTTTTCCCGAGGTAGTCATGAAAGCAGCCGTACTGCGTCAGCCGGGGACTCCGCTGAGCATCGAAGACGTCAGCATCAGCAAGCCGGGGCCACGCGAGGTGCTGATCCGCACCCTGGCCGTGGGTGTCTGCCACTCCGACCTGCATTTCGTCGATGGCACCTATCCATTCCCCATGCCCGTGATCCTCGGCCACGAAGCGGCCGGCATCGTCGAGCAGGTTGGCTCGGACGTTCGCTCGGTCAAGCCGGGCGACCATGTAGTGACCTGCCTGTCGGCGTTCTGCGGTCACTGTGCACATTGCGTGACCGGACACCTGTCGCTGTGCGTGTCGCCGGATACCAAGCGTGGCAAGGACGATGATCCCCGGCTGAGCGAGATCCAGAGCCTCAAGCCGGTCAACCAGTTCATGAACCTGTCGTCCTTCGCCGAACAGATGCTGGTACATGAAAACGCCTGCGTTTCGATTCGCAAGGATATGCCGCTGGACCGCGCCGCGTTGCTCGGCTGCGCGGTGATCACCGGCACCGGGGCCGTATTCAATACCGCCAAGGTTCGCCCCGGCGAAACCGTTGCGGTGATCGGCTGCGGCGGCATCGGCCTGGCGGCGATCAACGGTGCCGCGCTGGCAGGGGCCGGGCGGATCATCGCCATCGATCGAGTGGCATCCAAACTGGAACTGGCCCGCCAGTTCGGTGCCACCGATGTGATCGACGCCAATGCCGGCGATGTCGTATCACAGGTGCTCGAGCTGACACGAGGCGGAGTACACCACGCCTTCGAATGCATCGGCCTCAAGCAGACCTTCGAGCAGGCCTTCGGCATGCTCGCCCGTGGCGGCACCGCTACGGTCATCGGCATGATCAAGCCAGGGCAGAAGGTCGAGCTTCATGGCTTCGATCTGCTCGGCGAGCGCCGTATCCAGGGTTCCTTCATGGGCTCCAACCGCTTCCCGGTAGACATGCCGCGCCTGGTCGACTTCTACCTGCAGGGCAGGCTGAAGCTCGACGAAATGATTTCCCAGCGTTTGAAACTGGAACAGATCAACGATGCGTTCGACGAACTGCGCCGCGGTGAGCTGGCGCGCTCGGTGATCGTTTTCGACCAGTAACGCCCCCGCGCGGCTGCCCGGTAGCCGCGCCTTCTTCCGAATTGAGAGGCAGCACGCAGATGAAAACACGCATTACGGAAATGCTCGGCATCCGTTACCCGATCATTCAGGGCGGCATGATGTGGGTCGGGCGTGCGGAAATGGCCGCGGCGGTTTCCAACGCCGGCGGCCTGGGCATACTCACCGCGCTGACCCAGCCCAGGCCCGAAGACTTGGCACGCGAGATCGAACGCTGCCGGTCGATGACCGACAAGCCGTTCGGCGTCAACCTGACCCTGCTGCCGTCAATCAACCCGCCTCCCTACGATCAGTACCTCGATGTGATCATCCAGGGCGGGGTGAAGATTCTCGAAACGGCGGGCAACAATCCCGGCGAGCATATCGCCCGGGCCAAAGCCGCCGGTCTCAAGGTCATCCACAAGTGCGTAGCCATCCGCCATGCGCTGAAGGCCCAGAGCCTGGGAGTCGATGCCGTGTCCATCGACGGCTTCGAGTGCGCCGGCCATCCGGGCGAGGATGACGTTCCCGGCCTGGTGCTGATTCCGTTGGCTGCGCGCCGGCTGGACATTCCCGTGATCGCTTCCGGCGGTATCGCCGACGGTCGCGGCCTGGCCGCCGCACTGGCGCTGGGTGCCGAGGGGGTGAATATGGGCACGCGCTTCTGCGCGACGCGGGAAGCGCCGATCCACGACAACATCAAGCGGGCCCTGGTCGATGCCAGCGAGCGCGATACCAATCTGATCTTCCGCAGCCTGCATAACACCGCGCGAGTGCTGAAGAACGCGATCTCCGACGAGGTGGTGAGCATCGAGCGCAAGGGCGGCGCGCAGTTCGAGGACATTCGCCATCTGGTTACAGGCGCCCGTGGCCGTGCCGCACTGGAAGCCGGACAGCCGCATGACGGCATCGTCACGGCAGGCCAGTGCGTCGGCCTGATCGATGACGTGCCGACCTGCGCCGAACTGATCGAGCGCATGGTCGCCGAATGCCGCCAACACCTGCGGGTGGCCCAGGCGTGGGCCGAGTGATCCTGCCCCTCTCTCCTGGCGAGAGAGGAGTGGTGGCGGAATAGAGGAGAGCGTCGTGGATTTTCAATTCAGTGATGAGCAACAGATGCTGCGCGACATGCTCGAGCGCTATCTGGACGAGCAATACGCTTTCGACAAGCGCATGGCGGCAGTGGCTTCCGCGCCAGGCTGGCGGCCCGAGTGCTGGCAGGCGTTCGCCAGCGAGCTGGGTATTCTCGCCGCCGCGCTCCCCGAGTCGCTGGGCGGACTTGGCGGGTCGGCAACCGAACACCTGATTGTCATGGAGGCTTTTGGCCGCGCCCTGGTGCTGGAGCCGTACCTGCCCACCGTCGTGCTCGGTGGCGGTCTGCTCGCGCGCGTCGGCGGCGACATCGCCGCGCGGATCGTCTCAGGCATCGCGAGCGGCGACGTGCGCATCGCCTGGGCCCAGAGCGAAACGCAGGGCCGCTACTGCCTGCATGATATCCAGACGCGCGCCCGGCGCGATGGCGACAGCTATGTACTGAGCGGGCACAAGACGGTGGTTCTCGGCGCGCCCTGGGCCACCCATCTGCTGGTGAGCGTACGCACGGCGGGAGAACGCCTCGACCGCGAAGGCATCAGCCTGCTGCTGGTCGACCGGAACACGGTCGGCATCCGTACCCAGGACTACCCGACCGTTGATGGTGGACGGGCGGCGGAAGTCTGGTTCGATGATGTCCGCATTCCAGCGGCCGCGCTGCTGGGCACGCAGGACCATGGACTGGAGCTGCTCGAGCCGGTATTCGACGAGGTCGTCGTGGCGTTGTGTGCCGAGGCGGTCGGCGTTATGCGCAAGATGCTTGCTGACACAGTCGCCTACGCGAAAGAGCGCACCCAATTCGGCGTACCGATCGCCTCGTTCCAGACCCTGCAGCATCGCATGGTCGACATGCATCTCCACATCGAACAGGCCTCGGCGCTGACCTGGCTGGCGGCGATGAAACTCGATGCCTCACCGCGAGAACGCAGCATGGCCGCCAGCGCTGCCAAGGTGCGCATCGGCAAGGCACTCAGGGCCGTCGGCCAGGGCGCGGTGCAGATCCATGGCGGCATGGGGATCGCCGAAGAGCTGGCGGTGGGGCATTACTTCAAGCGTGCCACCGTGATCGAACAGCAGTTCGGTTCCGTTGACCATCACGTGCGTCGCTACGATGCGCTGGCCGGGGAGGTTTGCCATGAATCTTGACTATAGCGCCCAAGAGCAGCGCTTCCGCGAGGAAGTGCGCGCCTGGATTGCCGAAGCCTACGACACCGAGCTGCGCGAAATGATGGTGCAGTCGAAGAACGGCTTCCTCGACAAGGAGGGCCAACGCCGCTGGCAAAAGAAGCTGCACGCGCGTGGCTGGGCCGCTCCGGACTGGCCGGCCGAACATGGCGGTCCGGGATGGACGCCGACCCAGCGCTACCTGTTCCAGGCCGAGATTGCCGCTGCGGGCTGCCCGCCGATCTCGCCGATGGGCATCAAGATGGTCGCCCCGGTCATCATGCGTTTTGGCAGCGACGCGCAGAAAGCGCGGTTCCTGCCGCCGACGCTGGCATCCGATATCTTCTGGTGCCAGGGCTACTCCGAGCCGGGCTCGGGGTCCGACCTGTCGTCGCTGCAGATGAAGGCCGAGCGCGACGGAGAGCACTACGTGCTCAACGGCTCGAAGATCTGGACCACCCACGCGCAATGGGCCGACTGGATGTTCTGCCTGGTGCGTACCAGCCGCGACGGCCGCAAGCAGGCCGGTATTTCCTTCCTGCTGGTGGACATGACGACTCCGGGTATCAGCATCGACTCGCTGCCGCTGCTGGACGGGCCGATGCCTGGCGAGCAGGAGGTCAACCAGGTGTTCTTCGAGGACGTACGCGTTCCGATAGAGAACCTGATTGGCGAGGAGGGGCAAGGCTGGGCCTGCGCCAAGTACCTGCTGGAGTTCGAGCGTGGCAATGCCTATGGCCCGTCGCTGCGCTACCAGTTGGACAAGGTCCGGCAGATCGCCGCCAAGCAGCCGGCAGACGATGGCGGACGTCTGCTCGACGACGCGGATTTCCGCCGTCGGTTGCTGGAGCTGGAAATCCAGGTCGAGGCGGTGAACGCCGCGGAGCTGCGGATCTTTTCCGGCATCAGTTCCGGTACGTCGATCGGCGCAGCGTCGAGCATGATCAAGCTGGCGGGAACCGAGACCAAGCAGTTGATCAGCGAGCTGGCGGTGGAGGCGGTGGGGCCGCAGGGCTGGCCATTCATCCGCGATACCTGGGCAGAAGTCCAGGGGCACGCCACCGAGCCACGCCCCGGTCCGGACTATGCCGGCGCACTGCTGCCGCGCTACTTCAACTACCGCAAGACTTCGATCTACGGTGGCACCAGCGAAATCCAGCGCAACATCATCGCCAAGCAGGTGCTCGGCCTCTAGGCCGCATGCTGCCGAGGAGAGCCAATGAACATGATGGATCCTACGCTTACCGAAACGGTCGACGACATCCCGCCAGGCTTCCAGCCGATGGGGCGTGCGGACGGCCTGCCGAGTTTCGCGCAGACCTGTCGCGGCCTGTACATCAATCATGCGACCGGCGAAGTCGCTGCGCGCATCCTGCCTGAACATACCAATCCACTGGGAATCACCCATGGCGGCTTCCTGGCGACCCTGGCCGATACCGCGCTGGGTGCCTGGATTCGCGTGCAGGGCAAACTGGAGCTGCCGCCGGCCACCGCCGAACTAAGCATCGACTACATCGCCCCGGCGCGTCCCGGGCAGTGGATCACTGCCCGGGTGGAGATCCACAAGCTCGGCCGCACCCTGATCAATGCCAGCCTCAGCCTGTTGGACGGGGAACGGCTCGTGGTCCGGGCAAAAGGCATTCTCGTTTCCAATACGGCCGTGCATCAGCAGATGCTGAACAGCCGCAAATCATGAATCGACCAGGAGCATTCCATGTCTGCCAATGAGCGGCCGCTTGGCCCCGAGGCGCAGTACCAGGCCTTCCTCGAACAGGGCCGCTTCATGCTGCAGCGCAGCGCGTCCACCGGGCGCTTTGTCTTCTACCCTCGGGTGCTGATTCCAGGGACCGGCGAGGCCGACCTGGAGTGGGTGGAGGCCAAAGGTACCGGGACCCTTTATGCGATCACCGTCAACCGCGCTCGCAACGCCAGTCACAACGTCGCACTGATCGATCTCGACGAGGGCGTGCGCATGATGGCGCGTATCGAAGCGCGCGAAACAGCCCCGATCGGCAGCCGCGTCCAGGCGCGGGTAATGGAGGAGGGCGGGCAGGCGCTCGTGGTGTTCGACGTGATCGACGAGGTGCAGGCATGAATTCTTCCCTTCGCGGCAGTACTGCCATCGTTGGCATCGGCAGCGCCGGTGTCGGCGAAGCACATGGTTTCAGCGCCATGGAACTACTCGGCCAGGCCTCGCTGAAAGCCATCGCCGACGCCGGGCTTAAGCTCTCCGACGTCGATGCGGTGTTCTCCGCCACCAGCTCCCATGCTTTCCCGACGATTTCGGTATGCGAATACCTGGGGATCAAGCCCAGGTTCGTCGATGGCACCAACGTCGGCGGATCCAGCTTCGAATGGCATCTGCTGCAGGCGACCCTGGCGCTGCGGGCCGGGCTGTGCGACGTGGCGCTGATCTGCTACGGCTCCAACCAGCGCACCGCCGGCGGCAAGCTGGTGTCGATGAGCGAACCTCAGTGGCACGAAACGGCCTATAAGCCGCGCCACCCGATCACCTCTTATGCCCTGGCGGCCAGCCGCCATATGCACCAGTACGGCACTACCCGCGAGCAACTGGCGGAAGTGGCGGTGTCCGCGCGACAGTGGGCCAACCTCAATCCCGAGGCGTTCGCCCGTGGTCCGCTGAGCATCGATGACGTTCTTGCCGCGCGCATGGTCAGTGATCCGCTCAGCGCTGCCGATTGCTGTCTGGTCACCGATGGCGCCGGTGCCTGTGTCATGGTTCGCGCCGACCGCGCCCGCGACTTGCCGAACGCGCCGGCGTATTTCCTCGGCGCGGCCGGTGCGCAATGGCACCGCTCGGTAGTCTGCATGCCAGACCTGACCGTCACCGCCGCTTCGGAAAGCGGACCGCGGGCCATGCAGATGGCTGGCGTAAGCCACGCCGATATCGACCTGGTGATGCTCTACGACGCCTTCACCATCAACACCATTCTGTTCCTCGAGGACCTTGGATTCTGTCCGAAGGGCGAGGGCGGTCGCTTCGTCCAGGGCGGGCGTATCGCCCCCGGTGGCGAGCTGGCGGTCAATACCAATGGCGGCGGGCTGTCCTGCGTGCATCCGGGGATGTATGGGATGTTCCTGATCCTCGAAGCGGTGACACAAATTCGTGGGCAAGCAGGGGCGAGGCAACTGAAGAAGGCAGATATAGCCCTGCTGCATGGCAATGGGGGAACGCTGTCGAGCCAGGTGACGGCGTTCCTGGGGAGTGAAGCGGCGCTCTGACCCCGCGTCGGGGTTGCAGGACGCACCTGTAGGAGCGAGCTTTGCTCGCGAACCAGCTTTCCCGGAAACGTCGGCTTGGCCGGTAACCTCTGTTCGCGAGCAAGCTCGCTCCTACGAAGCACGAAAGCTCGCTCGGCCCGCGCCGCGCGGGCTTTCTGCTTTTCCGGCGGGCGATAAATCCACCCCGAAATTGGTCCGAACGAACTACATCCAGCCCTGCGCCACATCCTGATACTCCACTACAGCACTCAACCCGCCGCCCCCGAGCGGCGTACAAGAACAACAGGTCTGAGGAATACCTCGATGGACATCCACTACACGCCCGAAGAGTTGACCTTCCGTGAGGAAGTACGGGCCTTCCTGCGCGACAAACTGCCAGTCGAGTTGGCCACCAAGGTCAAGCTCGGCAAGCGCCTCACCAAGGAAGACAACGTCTTCTGGATGCGCACTCTGAACGATCGCGGCTGGCATGCATCACTGTGGCCTGTGGAGTACGGCGGTACTGGCTGGAGCGTGGTACAGAAGTACATCTTCGAGGAAGAGTGCGCGAGCTTCGGTGCGCCGCGCGTGCTTCCGTTCGGCGCAGTGATGGTTGGTCCGGTGATCATCAACTTTGGCACCGAGGAGCAGAAGGCCCACTTCCTCCCGCGTATCCTCGACATGACCGACTGGTGGGCGCAAGGCTATTCCGAGCCCGGCTCTGGCTCCGACCTGGCAAGTCTGAAGACCCGCGCCGTACGCGAGGGCGACCATTATGTCGTCAACGGCCAGAAGACCTGGACCACCATGGGCCAGCACGCCGACTGGATATTCTGCCTGGTACGCACTGACCCTCAGGCCAAGGCTCAGCGTGGCATCAGTTTCCTGCTGATCGACATGAAGACTCCCGGTATCAGCGTGCGCCCGATCATCACCCTGGATGGCGAGCACGAGGTCAACGAGGTCTTCTTCGACAACGTGAAGGTGCCGGTGGCCAATCTGGTGGGCCAGGAGAACGACGGCTGGACCTGCGCCAAGTACCTGCTCACCCACGAGCGCACGGGGCTTGCCGGCATCGGCTTCTCCAAGCAACTGTTACGCCAGCTCAAGGCCATCGCCAGCCGCGAGCGCAAGGGGGGCAGGGCGCTGCTTGATGATCCGCTGTTCCGTGCGCAGATCGCTGAGCTGGAAATGCAGCTGATGGCCGCTGAAATGAGCAACCTGCGCATCCTCGCCGCGACCCGCGAAGGCGGCGGCAGTGGTGCCGAAAGCTCAATCCTCAAGGTGCGCGGTACCGAGATTCGCCAAGCGATTACCCACCTGCTGCGCAAGGCCGTCGGTCCCTACGCACTACCGTTCCTCGAAGAGGAAATGGAAGCGTGCACGGGCGATCTGTTGCACACCGAGTACAGCGCCACCGCCGCCAGCCAGTACTTCATCATGCGCAAGCTCTCGATCTACGGCGGCTCCAACGAAATCCAGAAGAACATCGTTTCCAAAGTGAATCTCGGACTCTAGGAGGCTGCCGTCCATGGACTTCAAACTCACCGAAGAGCAGCAGATGCTGCAAGACACGGCGGCGCGTCTGGTGCGTGACGCTTACGGATTCGAAAAGCGCGAGACCTATCGCCGCAGCGAGCTGGGATACAGCGCCGACTTCTGGCGCCAGCTCGGCGAGCTGGGCCTGACTGGCGTGTCCCTGCCCGAAGCCTACGGCGGATTCGGCGACGGCGTGGACAGCATGCTGGTGCATACCGAACTGGGCCGAGGCCTGTGCCTGGAGCCTTACCTGCACTCGGTGGTGTTCGCCGGCGGCCTGCTGGCCCAACTGGGCAGCGACGTGCAGAAGGACCAGTTGCTGACCCGCGTCGCCAGTGGCGAGCTGCAACTGGCGCTGGCCTTCGAGGAACCGCAGAGCCATTACGAACTGAACAGTGTGGCCACCCGCGCCGAGCCGGTGAACGGCGGCTGGCGTCTGACCGGGCGCAAGGTAGCAGTCATTGGCGGGCACAGTGCCGGGTTGATCCTGGTCTCAGCCCGCGTCGCCGGCGCAGAGCAGGACGAGCAGGGGATAGGCCTGTTCCTCCTCGACCCGGCAGAAGCCGGCGTAAAGCGCCGCGTCTATCCGACTGCCAACGGCCTGAAAGCCTGTGAGCTGTACCTGGACGGCACATTCGTCGCCAGCGACCGCGTGCTGGGCGAACCGGGCTCGGCCTTCGCTGCGCTGCGCTACCAGCAAGGCCGAGCCATCGCCGCGCAGTGCGCCGAGGCGGTCGGCGCCATGGAAGCCACCTGCGAGCTGACTTTGGAATACCTGAAGACCCGCAAGCAGTTCGGCGTTGCCATCGGCTCCTTCCAGGTACTGCAGCACCGCATGGTGGACATGCGCGCCGAGCTGGACCAGGCCTGCAGCATGGCGATCCTCGCCGCCTGCGTCGCTGACCAGCCCGACAGCCCCGAACGCAGCCGCGCCCTGGCGGCCACCAAGTACATCACGGTTCGCGCCGGGCGATTCATCTCCGAGCAGTGCATCCAGCTGCACGGTGGCATTGGCCTCACCGACGAATACCAGGGCTCGCACTACGCCAAGCACCTGGTGATGATCAGCCACCAGTTCGGTGACGACGATCATCACCTGCAGGCCTTCGCCCATTTGATGGATGTGGCCTGACTCCATTCGCGAGCAAGCTCGCTCCTACAGGTCCAGGCCTGCGCCGGTACGCTCTTCGTAGGAGCGAGGGGGACGCCTAGTCCTTGCTCGCGAACCCAACCGCAGAACGCAGGGCACATGACGCGCCAGCGTTATCCGCATCCGCCCTACATGCCGAGCCTGTACAGAGTCACCCCTTGTTCCGGGCCGAAAGGCCCGGCTTTTTTCCAGGAGTCCCCATGAAAGTCCTCGTAGCCGTCAAGCGCGTGGTCGATTACAACGTCAAGGTCCGCGTCAAGGCGGACAACTCCGGCGTCGATCTCGCCAACGTCAAAATGTCCATGAACCCCTTCTGCGAAATCGCCGTGGAAGAA
>NZ_JBLUQA010000011.1:0-240170 GCF_048068295.1 Pseudomonas sp. NY15435 | reverse complement strand
TCGATGGTTTTGCTCGAACCGTTTTCAGCCACGCCCAGTTGCTTGTGCAGGCGGTCGACGGTCTGGCTGGAGCCGTTCTCAGCGACGTTCATCTGCTGGTGCAGGCGGTCAACCGATTGGCTCGAACCGTTTTCGGCAACGCTCATGTCGCTGTGCAGACGGTCGATGGTTTTGCTCGAACCGTTTTCAGCCACGCCCAGTTGCTTGTGCAGGCGGTCGACGGTCTGGCTGGAGCCATTCTCGGCAACGTTCATTTTCTGGATCAGGCGATCAACCGACTGGCTGGAACCGTTTTCGGCGATGCGGGCCTTGGCGGCGTCCAGTTGCTTCTGCTGTTGGTCCAGGGTGCGTTCGGCGCCGTCCTGAACAATGATCTGAGTCTGGCTGGCGTTGATGACCGGGGATTCCTGCTGGGAGCCGGCGAAAGCGGCATTGGCAGCAAGTACGGAGAGGGCAAAGCCAAGTACGAGGGTGCGTTTCATGATGCGGCTCCAGAAAGAGTGGGGAGTTCGTTGGACACGGGCTCAGTATCTGTTCTGGATAATCGATTGAAAAACGATGCTGGAAGATAGTCGCTATCGATATGGATGATTGTTGATTTATTTATTTAAAATCAACAAGTTGACTTTAAAAATTGACTTCTATCAATGCCTTCGATTGGCAGTATCGGCGCCATTGTTAGTATCTGATAAATCGATGTGTTTGTGAGTGCGATGGGTTGCAGAGGCTCTGGATCGGGGCTTTTCGCTGAGCGGCAGGGGGAAAAGCAGGATGCCCGGCGCGGGCCGGGCATCGATGCGGGCGATTGGGGTGATGCGGGGAAAGGCTATTTCAGGTCCTGAAGCAGGTCCGCCATGTCGTCGGCATGCTCTTCTTCCTGCGCGAGGATCTCTTCGAACAGGCGGCGCGTGGTCGGATCGTCATTACCGAGGTAGATCACGATCTCGCGGTAGCTGTCGATGGCGATGCGCTCGGCGACCAGGTTCTCGGTGATCATCTCGCGCAGGTTCGCCCCGGCCACATATTCGGCGTGGGAGCGCTGGGACAGGCCTTCGGGGTTGAAGTCCGGCTCGCCGCCCAGTTGCATGATGCGTTCGGCCAACTGGTCGGCGTGCTGTAGTTCCTGGGTGGCATGCTCGAGGAATTCGGCAGCGGCCACGCTGGCCTTCAGGCCGGTGGCCATGAAGTAGTGGCGCTTGTAGCGCAGGTAGCAGACCAGTTCGGTGGCCAGCGACTCGTTGAGCAGGCGCAGCACGGTCTTGCGGTCGGCATGGTAGCCCTCGGTCACCGCGCCTTCTTCGATGTTCTGGCGCGCCCTCTGGCGCAGGGTCTGGACGTCGGTCAGTTGGGCCTGGTTCATCAGCTCTCTCCTTAACGGCGGGACTTGTGACGGGCCGGCGCTGCGGTGGCGCGCGGCACGATTCGGGTCACAAGGTTGTGAGTCATGGGCCGGTGGGAAAGTTTGGTTTTTTTCTCCGGCAGGTTCGCCGGGAGCATTTGCTGCACAGATTGCGGGAGCCATCGCCTCGCTATGCTGGTCCAAGACGACAGGCCAAGGGAGAATGCCGGCCCGGCATGCTCAGGCGGCCATTGATACCGGCAGCGGCGTGGGGACGTTGCTGCTTCCACCGACGCGGCAAGCAGGGAGTTCAGGTATGACGCGCGGGAAAAGAATCTGCCTCTGGAGCTTCACGGGTTTCATTGCGGTGATCACCGCGCTGGTGGTGTTCATCGCCACCTTCGACTGGAACCGGGTGAAGCCGACCATCAACGAGAAGGTCTCGGCCGAACTGGGCCGCCCGTTCGCCATCAACGGCGACCTGCAGGTGTTCTGGCGCACGGAACCTGCGGAAGGCGGCTGGCGCGCCTACGTGCCGTGGCCGCACTTCAGCGCCGCCGATATCACCTTGGGCAACCCCGACTGGGCGGCCGGCAAGACGCGGTCGCCCAACTTTGCCAGCCTGGAGAAAGTCGAGTTTCGCCTTGCCCCGTTGCCGCTGCTTTGGCAGACGGTGAACATCCCGCAGATCGTCCTCACCCGCCCCAGCGCGGACCTCCTGCGTCTGGGGGACGGCCGCGCGACGTGGGTCTTCGAGCTGCCGAAGAAGGATGAAGACCCCAACGCGATGCCGGAGAAGTCGCCGTGGACGCTGGATATCGGCGAGATCGGCTTCGACAAGGGCAACGTCACCCTTGATGACCAGAGCCTGAAGACGCGCCTGGAGCTGGTGGTGGACCCGCTCGGCAAGCCGGTGCCCTTCGGCCAGTTGGCGGGCAAGGCGCTGGCTGGCGGCGACAAGGCCGGAACCCAGGACTATGTGTTCGGCTGGAAGCTCAAGGGTCAGTACAAGGGCCTGCCCCTGAATGGTTCGGGCAAGGTCGGCGGCATGCTTGCCCTGCAGGACGCGGCCAAGCCCTTCCCGGTGCAGGCGGACGTCTCTGCCGGCAGCACCCGCGCCAGCATCGTCGGCACCTTGACCGACCCGCTCAATCTTGGCGCGCTGGACCTGCGCCTGAAGCTGGCCGGCACCAGCATGGCCAATCTCTTCCCGCTGACCGGGGTGACTCTGCCCGACACCCCGGCCTACGAGACCGATGGCCGCCTGAAGGCCGAGCTGCACGATTCGGCGGGCGCGCAATTCCACTATGAAAACTTCAACGGCAAGGTGGGGGACAGCGATCTGCATGGCGACCTGGTGTTCGTCAATCGGCAGCCGCGGCCCAAGCTCTCCGGCAAGCTGCGCTCGGACCAGCTGCGCATGGCCGACCTCGGGCCGCTGATCGGCGCCGACTCGAACAAGCAGAAGCAGGCGCGTGGCCAGAGCACCCGCCAGCCGGCGGACAAGGTGCTGCCGGTGGAAGAGTTCCGCACCGATCGCTGGCGCGCCATGGATGCCGACGTCGAGTTCACCGGCAAGCGCATCGTGCACAGCGACAAGCTGCCGATCAGCGACCTCTATACCCACCTGGTGCTCAACGACGGTCTGCTGAACCTGGAGCCGCTGCGCTTCGGCGTGGCCGGCGGCACACTGGAATCGCACATCCGCCTGGACGGCGGCAAGACGCCGCTGCAGAGCAAGGTCCAACTGCAGGCGCGCAGCTTCAAGCTCAAGGAGCTGTTCCCCAGCTTCGCGCCGATGCAGTCGAGCTTCGGCGAACTGAACGGCGATGCGGCCATCACTGGCACCGGCAACTCGGTGGCGATCATCCTGGCCGGCGCCAACGGCGAGATGAAGCTGCTGGTCAACGATGGCCGCATCAGCCGCAGCCTGATGGAGATCGCCGGGCTCAACGTGGGCAACTACGTGGTGAACAAGCTGTTCGGCGATGACGAAGTGAAGATCAACTGCGCCGCCGCTGACGTGGGCATCACCAACGGGTTGGCCAAGCCACGGGTGTTCGCCTTCGATACCGAGAACGCGATCATCACGGTGGACGGTACCGCCAACTTCGCCACCGAGCAGCTGGACCTGGACATCACGCCGCAAAGCAAAGGCGTGCGCATCTTCTCCCTGCGTTCGCCGCTTTATGTACAAGGCACCTTCAAGAACCCGAAAGCCGGCGTGCATGTGCTGCCGCTGGCGGCGCGGGGCGCGGGTATGGTCGCCCTCGGCGTGGCGGTGGCTCCGGCGGCGGCGCTGCTGGCCCTGATCGCCCCGAGCAAGCAGGACGATAACCAGTGTGCTGCGCTGCTGCAGCAGATGAAGCAGCCGTCGAAGGCGCCCACGCCGGCCACGCGCAAATAAAAGGCGGTGATCCTGTAGGAGCGAGCTTGCTCGCGAACCGCCTCACTGCGGAGTTTGTTCGCGAGCAAGCTCGCTCCTACAAAAAAACGGACGCGGATCGTCTCGGTGAGCAGGACGCATGACGCTCGAGGCGTTATGCGCCCTATTCAGCTTCGATGCCAGCCGGGGGCGCGAGCAAGCTCGCTCCTACAGGAAGCAAAATGTGAGCGCGGGTGGTGTCAGTAGATCGGCACGTACAGGTCGGTTTCCGAAGCCGGGTCTTCCGGGCCGAGGAAGCGCTCGGTGTAGCGCTCCAGGTCCACGCCTTTCTTCGGCTCCAGGCCGTGGCGGGTCAGCAGGCTGGAGTAGATGGCCTGGAAGCTGTCGGCGATAGCGGCGACCGGGCCGATATGGGTGAACACCGCGTACTTCTGCGCGGGCACCTCGACGCTCATCATGCCGTCGGGTACGACGGCGCCGGCGTCCACCGGCAGCCCCGCGATGTAGTGGAACTCACCGCCCGGCAGCTGGGTGCAGATGCCATAGGCGGTCTTGTCCTTCGCGCTGGCGGCGACTTCCGCCTCGCGCGGCAGGAAGCGTTCCCACAGCTGGCCGATGCTGTCGCCCGCTGCGCTGCCGCGGTAGTCCATGCCCACCACTTCGAAGGCGGGCAGTTCGATGATGCGGTATTTCATGGTCGGCTCCTGAAGTGGCTGCTGGGATGATAGACGGCCACCGCGCGGCGCGAATATCCCCGGTGTCCCGGACTGTGGCGTCATGCCGAATGAAAAAGCCCCCGCCGGCTGGCGAGGGCAATGTCGTCACAAATGGAGGTTCGTCACGGCTGGGCGTCGCGCTCGTGGCGGTCGAGCTCGGAGCAGGTCATGAAGCCCGAGCCGTCAACCCGGCCGCTGCTGTCGAAACTCACGTAGAAGGGCTGTTGCTGCCCGTCCTTGCTGAGGATGTAGCTGTTGCAGCTGCCCGGCTTCATCAGGCGCTTCTGCGTGGAAGATGGGGTGCCGCCAATCTTCAGGACTTCTTCCTGGCTCATCCCCTTCTCGACATTGCGCACCAGAGGCTGGTCGCGGAAGGTGATGTAGTTGACCGGGTTTTGCACCTTGGTGGAGGCACAGCCCGCCACCGAGGCCAGTACGAACAGCGCCAGCAGTGATCGCTTGTACATGGTGTTCTCCTTGGTTGAGCAACTCACTCGCTCAACTTGGAGCCTAGGCGATGATCCAGCGTTCAAGAAATCTGTGCGGTACGGCGTTTACTGGGCGTCCTTCAGGGCGTCATCCAGGCGCTGCTGGTTCTGCGCGTTGGCCGCATCGACCTGCTGCTTGAGCTGCTGCATCTGCTGCTGGGCCTGTTGCGCCTGCTGGGCCTGCAGGTTGGCGGTGGTGGCCGCAGTGGCGGCGGTCTCGCCCAGGCCGCAGGCGGAAAGCGCGGCGGACAGGAGCAGCAGGCAGGTCAGTTGGGCGATACGCATGGCGGGCTCCGGGCGCGAGGGGGATTACCGCCACACTAGCGCATGGCGGCATTCCCGTCAGTGAGCGGTCGCTCAGCCGTAGCGCTTCATCGCCTCGATGGCCAGGCCGTTGCCGATGCCGCCGAAGCGGTCGCCGTCCACATGACGGGCATTGGGCAACATGGCTGCCACGCTCTGGCGCAGCGCCGGCACACCGGAGGAGCCGCCGGTGAAGAACACCGTGTCGACCCGCGCCGGGTCCACGTCGGCGCTATTGAGCAGCTCGCTGATGCTGCCGCGCACGCGCTCGAGCAGCGGGCCGATGGCGCCTTCGAACAGTTCGCGGCTGAGTTCTGCGACCAGGCCGGCTTCGACGCGCGCCAGGTCGATGTCGCGGCGCTCGGCGTCGGATAGCTCGATCTTGCTGGCCTCCACCTGCATCGCCAGCCAGTGGCCGGCGCGCTGCTCGATGAGCTTGAACAGCCGGTCGATGCCGGTGGCGTCGACGATGTCGTAGCGCATGTTCTGCAGCGCCAGCTGGGACTTCTGCGCGTACACCGCGTTGATGGTGTGCCAGGTGGCGAGGTTGAGGTGGTAGCTGGTCGGCATGAAAGCGTCGCTCTTCATCTTGCTGCCGTAGCCGAACAGCGGCATCACGCCCTGGATGCTCAGCTGCTTGTCGAAGTCGGTACCGCCGATGTGCACGCCGCCGGTGGCGAGGATGTCGCCCTGGCGGTCGGCCACTTCGCGACGCTCCGGCGACAGCCGCACCAGCGAAAAGTCCGAGGTACCGCCGCCGATATCGACGATCAGCACCAGTTCTTCTCGCTGGATGCTGCGCTCGTAGTCGAAGGCCGCGGCAAGGGGTTCGTACTGGAAGGAGACGTCCTTGAAGCCGAGCTTCTGCGCCACGGCCACCAGGGTGTCCTGGGCTTCCTGGTCGGCCTTGGGATCGTCGTCGACGAAGAACACCGGGCGACCCAGCACGACGGACTCGAACTCGCGCCCGGCGACCGTTTCGGCGCGCTTCTTCAGTTCGCCGATGAACAGCCCCAGCAGGTCCTTGAAGGGCATGGCACTGCCCAGCACGGTGGTCTCGCTTTTCAGCAGCGAGGAGCCCAGCAGGCTTTTCAGCGAGCGCATCAGGCGGCCTTCGTAGCCTTCCAGGTATTCGTGCAGGGCCAGGCGGCCGTACACCGGACGGCGTTCCTCGACGTTGAAGAAAATCACCGAGGGCAGGGTGATCTTGTCGTCTTCCAGGGCGATCAGCGGTTCGGTGTCCGGGCGCCACCAGCCGACGGTGGAGTTGGAGGTGCCGAAGTCGATGCCCAGGGCGCGGGCAGCTGTGGTCTGGAACATGGGGCGAGTGTCCGGAGAAAAAACGGCCGCGCAGTGTACGCGAGTGTTTGCCGAAATTCAGGGTATCCGTCGGGAAGCGATGGTGGCAAAGAGGGCTTGGGGAGTAGCTTGTAGTTTTGCTACATTGTGTTTCTGTAGTTTTCCTACAAGAGTTTTCCACTATCTGATTTCCGTTCTCCCACCCCGTATTAGCCGTTGGATCCCACCATGCACAGAGCCTCCTTCCACGAATTGCGCAAGGATTTCCGCGCCTTACTGAATTCTTCAGCCTGCTATCACACCGCTTCGGTGTTCGACCCCATGTCGGCGCGCATCGCCGGCGACCTGGGTTTCGAAGTAGGCATCCTGGGCGGTTCTGTAGCTTCACTACAAGTTTTGGCGGCGCCTGATTTCGCGCTGATTACCCTGAGCGAATTCACCGAGCAGGCCACCCGCATCGGCCGTGTCGCCCGCCTGCCGGTGATCGCCGACGCCGACCACGGCTACGGCAACGCGCTGAACACCATGCGCACCATCGTCGAGCTGGAACGCGCCGGCGTGGCCGCACTGACCATTGAGGACACCCTGCTGCCGGCGCAATTCGGGCGCAAGTCCACCGACCTGATCCCGGTCGAGGAAGGTGTCGGCAAGATCCGCGCGGCACTGGAAGCGCGCATCGACTCGGAAATGGCGATCATCGCCCGCACCAATGCCGAAGTGCTGGAAGTGGACGACGTGATCCGCCGCACCCTGGCCTACCAGGCTGCCGGCGCCGACGGTATCTGCATGGTCGGCATCCGTGATTTCGACCATCTGGAAGCCATCTCCCGCCACCTGTCCGTGCCGCTGATGCTGGTGTCCTACGGCAACCCCGAGCTGCGCGATGACGCGCGCCTGGCCGAGCTGGGAGTGCGCATCGTGGTCGACGGTCACGCCGCCTACTTCGCCGCGATCAAGGCTACCTACGACTGCCTGCGCGAGCAGCGTGGCGTGCATGCCTCCGACCTCACCGCTTCGGAGCTGGCGAAGAAGTACACACTGCCCGAGGAGTACCAGATCTGGGCTCGTGAATACATGGAAGTGAAAGAGTAAGGTCGCACCGCAGTTCCCCGGCACATCAGCTCTGGGGGAGATGGCGCGTGAGGTATTCGATCTGCGCGTTGAACGGGTAGAGCAGGGTGCCCGTGGGGCCTTCGGCTTTGCGCAGATAGGTCCAGCGCATCAGCAGCGCATCTCGCTCGTTGCCGGCTGGCATGGCCTCGAGCTGGGACTGGATGTCTTGCTGCAATGCCAGGATCTGCTGCGACTCTTCATCGGCCGGCTCGCCCAACAGCTTGCCATTGGCCTTGCGCGCCTCCAGCAGTGCCAGCTCGCGCAGGTCGATGTGCAGCTTGGAGGATGTGTCTGCACCGGCCTCCAGGAAGCTGTCGAACAATTGGGCGACCTCGCGGGTTTGCCGGACGGCGGTGGGCAGGTCTACCCCCTTCTTGTTGTAGGCATCCCGTACCTTGGCGAGGGTCTGCTGATAGAGCGTCCAGATGTCCTTCAGGGCGGTGGCGTTGCGTTGTGCGGCGAGCTTGTCGGCAAAGGCCGTGCCCAGATTGTCGAGGCGCGTCAGGAACCGCTCATCGCCGGTGGCGCTGTACAGCAGCAGATAGCGTTCGATGTCCTTCATCAACGGATCGGTGGTGAACGTTTCCGGCTCGCCCGCCAGCGCGATTGCAGCGGTGGTTGTAAGCAGCAGGCAGCTCAGCAGCGCGGAGAGGCGGCGCATGACGTGGTCCTTGAGTTATCGAAAGTGCCGACATTTTCGAGGTCCGTCTCCGGAGTGGATGTCAGATAAATCCGATATAACGCGCGCGAAGTTTCGCTTTCCTGCCTGACGCTGCCCTTGCAAAGCGCGATCTCAACCGTCATATCTGTACAAATACTGAGCAAGGTATGGGAGGTCGTCATGGCCAGTGGTTGGGCAAACGACGGAGCGGTTCAGGAACAGATCGACAGCACCATCGAGGACGCCATCGCCCGGGCGCGCAGCCAGTTGCCCAAAGGTGAGAGCCTGACCCACTGCGAGGAGTGCGATGTGCCGATTCCCGAGGCGCGCCGCAAGGCCATTCCCGGCGTGCGCCTGTGCGTGAACTGTCAGGCCGAGCACGACAAGGAACAGTCCACGCACAGCGGCTACAACCGTCGCGGCAGCAAGGACAGCCAGTTGCGCTGAGCTTTCTTTGTCCAATGAAAACGGCGCCCCGAGGCGCCGTTCTGCATTCCAGGAGCGAGCTCGCTCGCGAACCCTGGCAGGGCACCGAGGCTCGGGGCGGTTCGCGAGCAAGCTCGCTGCTGCAGGGCTTTGTGGTATCAGGGCGCCGGTCGCAGCGGCACCAGCACATTGAAGGTGATGATGCCGTCGGCCTGTTCCACTTCGATGCGGCCGCCATGGGCGTTGACGATGGCCTGGGAGATGTACAGGCCTATGCCCAGCCCGCTCTTGTTGCGGCCGTGGCCGCCGGCGTCCTGCTTGAACGGCTCGAACAGATTGGCGATGCGCGTTTCATCCAGCGCTTCGGCCTCATTGAGGATACTCAGCCGGGCGACGTCGTTCTGCCGGCACAGCTCCACCAGCACCGGGCGGCCGGGGCGGCCATGGTGGCGGGCATTGCTCAGCAGGTTGGCCACCACCTGCAGGTAACGGTCCGGGTCGACCTGGGCTTCGACGCCGCTTTCGATGGCGGTCTCGATGGACAGGCCCGGATAGGCCACGTCGGTTTCCTGGACGATATCGCGCACCAGTCGCGAGAGGTCGGCGGCCACCGGTTTCACTGTCATTCCCGCGCCGCTCTGTAAGCGGCTCATCTCCAGAATCTGGCTGATCAGCCGCTCCATGCGACTGCTGGAATAGGTGATGTGCTGGCGCAGCTCGGCGTTTCGCACATCGCTGGAGGAGAGCATGGCAGCGGCCATGGAGATCGATTGCAGCGGGTTACGCAAGTCGTGGCCGAGCACGGCGATCAGGCGCTGGCGCATGCGGTCGATCTCGCCGGCGCGGTTCAGGCACAGCTCCACCAGCTCAGTGCGCAGCTTGTCGGCGATGCTCAGGTCGATACCGGTCCAGGGCATGGAGCGCCCGCGCACCACTTCCTCCCAGGCCTCGAACGAACCGCGCGGCGTCAGGCGCGGGCCAGAGGGGCCGGTGCTGACGATTTTCTCCGGCTTGCCGCCCCAGCGGATGCGGTGCACCTGCTCCAGGCGCAGCCAGACGATCCAGCCCGATTCCTGGCGGTGGAAACGAATCGCCATGACGCCGCAGTAACGCGGGTCGTGTGGGGCGTCGGGCAGGTCCTGGCGGCGGTCGCTGTGGAACAGGTCAAGGTCGTCGTGCTGCTGGAGCTCGGCGACCATGGCCACCGCCAGCGCCTCGAAATCCCCCCCGATGCTGCTGGCGCGTCCGCCGAGCATCACCACCGCGCCGTCGCATGGCAGCAGGTCGGCAACGCTGGCGCCGGGGCGCGACAGGGCGCTGAGCAGGTCGTCGGAGTCACGGGTGCGACGCAGCAGCGCCTGCTGACGTTCGGAGGCCTGGCGCAGCAGTTCGCTGGTGCGCGCCTGTTCCAGGCGCTCGACCATGGCGCTGCACACCTGGGAGAACACCTGGAATGACATGCGGATCGGGTAGGGCACCACCTTTGGGCTCATGTGGTGGCAGGAGAAGAGTCCCCACAGCCGCCCGCCGACCACGATGGAAATGCTCATCGAGGCGCGCACGCCCATGTTGGCGAGGTACTCGCAGTGGATCGGCGAAACACTGCGCAGGGTGCTGAAGCTCAGGTCGAACGGCTTGCCGCTGCTCGGGTTCAGCGTCGGGTGCACAGCCACCGGTTGGTAGGCCGCATCGCCAATCAGCCGCACCGGGTTCTGCAGGTACAGGCGGCGGGCCTGGGCGGGGATGTCCGACGCCGGATAGCGCTGGCCGAGGTAGCTTTCCAGGTCCTCGCGGCGGGATTCGGCCACCACCTCGCCGGAGTCATCCTCGTTGAAACGGTAGGCCATGACGCGGTCGTAGCCGGTCATCCGCCGCACTTCCTCGGTGACGCTGATGAGCAGGCTCTCGACGTCGTTGCGCAGCTGTAGCTGGCTGACCAGGCGCTGGGCATTCAGGGCGAAGGTAGTGAAGGACGCGGTGCCGGCCGCCCGCCGTTCGAACTCCAGGTAGCGCACGCCGTCATGGCTGTGGCCGATCACGTCGAAGAAGCGCCGGTTGATCCGCGCTTCCACGCTGTTGACCCAGGGACCTTCCACGCTCAGTCCCTCGGCGAGCATCGCCAGTACGCCGGGGCCGACGTCGGCCTCCGCCAGTGGCTCGCCCCGCTGCGGGGCGATGCCCAGCAGGGTGCCGAGGTTGTCGCTGAAACCGAGCACTCGGCCTTGCTCGTCGAGAGCGATCAGTGCGCCGTGAGGCTGGATCGCGCCGGGCACATGGATGGGTTCGTCCTCGCAGTTGGCGAGGGTGACAGTCTGCTCGCTCATGCCGGGACCGCCCGTTTCGTCGCGGCGTCCAGCACCCAATCGCGGAAGGAGGTGAACGCGCGCAGCGCCGCAGCCTGGGCGCGGGCGATATCTTCTGGTGTGCTGACCTGCTCGGCGAGCTGGCGCTGGAAGGCGGTCCAGCGCTCGCCGGTGTGTTCGCCATAGCCTTGCAGCCAGTGCAGCGGCAGGGGCTCGAGAGAGGCCTTGTGACGCTTGTAGAGCACGCGCCCGCCCAGTGTCGCGCCTTCGGCGACGTAGGCGATGCCGAAGGCTTCGGCCAGGCAGGTTGGCGTTGGTGCCACGGGGCACTCGGGCAGTGTGTCGAGGGGGTGGCCGCCAGCCTGCAGGTCGGCTTCCAGCCACTGGCTCTTGCCGCGCCGCAGGCGGGCATCGTGCTGATCCGGCCAGAGGGGCCAGAGCGACTGCTCCAATGGGCGCATCCAGCCGAGTACGCGGGCGGCGTGGTCAAGGTAGTCGGCGTGGGTCAGCACGCCGCCGAATGGCGAACGGCTGTCGAGGTCGGCATGCAGCGCATGGGTGGCGGCGCGCAACGCGGCCAGCGCGGGCGAGATGCCCGGGCGGTCGTTCGTCTGGGAAGTCATCGCCGTCATCGCAGGTCTACCTTTTTCTTCGAGCATCAGAGCATAGCAGCAGAGGTGTACGACCGGGCTGACAGAAGAAAATTGACTGAGTCGTCAGGGTTTTCACTCCTGTAAGAGCGAGCAAGCTCGCGAACCGCCTCACTGGATGTGTCTGGTTCCGCGCTTGGCTCCCTCCTGCGAAGAGGGCATGTGGCCAAGGGGCCGCATCCCGTGTGCCGGGGTTCGCGAGCAAGCTCGCTCCTACAGGAGCGGGATGAGAAAAAGGGCCGCCGCACGTTGCGTGCGGCGGCCCTGGTTCACGACAGGATCAGAAGTTGACCTTGAAGCCCACGGTCACGGCCTGGTCGCGGTAGCCGTTGTCGCCGAACTGGTGGCCCACTTCACCCCAGACGTTGACTCGGCTGTTCACCTTGCTGGTGGCTCCGAGCTTCACTTCGAAGATGTCACTGGCGCCGTCCATCTCGAACTTGGTGCTGCCCATCTTCGCGCCGAAGTCCTTGGAGTTGTGGATCCAGTTGGTTTCCACGTAGGGCTCCACACCGTAGGTGTTGGCGAAGCCGCCTTCCTGGTTGCTGCGCACGGCGGCGCGGGCGCCCAGACGGGTCATGACGTTGCCGTCGCCCTTGCCGGTGACCTTGGTGCCGTTGGCCTCGCGGTGGCTGTCAGCCTTCACGCCCATGTAGACCACTTGCGCCTGCGGCTGCACGTAGTAGGTAGCGCTCTCGGTCTTGGCCACTTCGAAGGTCTTGCCGGCCTCGATGGAGGCGGTGATGCCCTTGAGGTCGTAGCTTTCCTTGGCCAGTTGATCGCCCTTCACGTCGGCGTCGAACTCGTTGTAGAGAACCCAGCTGTCGACATAGGCGCCGTTTTCGTCCTCCTTGTTTTCGTACCAGGTGCCGTACACGCCCAGGCTGTAGCCATCGATCTCGCCGCGCGAGCGGTAGCCGGTGATGCGCGATTTGGTGGTGGAGTTGCCGTTGGCGTAGCCGGCCATCACGCCGAATACCCAGTCACCGTTGTCGGTTTCCTTGCGGTACAGGTCGCTGCCCAGTTGCAGCACATAGCGGTTGGACTCGGTCTTCAGCTGCCCGGTGCTGTCTTCCCAGCGGGTCGAGCCGTCGACGTTGCGCATCCACAGCATCGAGGTCACTTCCTTGCCGGTATCCGGGTCGACGTAGGTCAGGTTGCCGGTCCGGTCATGCAGGCGATGCAGGAACATGGTGTTGGCCGCCGCGATGTTGGCGGTGTAGCTGCCACCTTCGGGCTGACGCACGCGGTCCTTGTCGTTGGGCGCGGGTTTTTCCGGCACCGGGTCAGTCGGGCCCGGATCAACCGGACCTGGTTCTTCGGGGCCAGGCTCTTCAGGACCCGGATCGACGGGACCCGGATCTTCAGGACCTGGGTCGACCGGACCCGGATCTTCGGGGCCTGGATCGACGGGACCGGGGTCTTCCGGACCCGGATCGACAGGGCCCGGATCCTCAGGGCCGGGGTCGACCGGATCGGGATCTTCCGGCTCCGGCTCGGTCGGCTTGTAGGACGTCAGGTACCAGTCGCTGTCCCGGCCAGTGGAACCGACGAAGCTGCCGCCGCGACGCAGCACATATTCGTAGCCGCCTTCGGTGACCCGGTCGGACTTGAACTCGCCAGCGGAGGTGCCGCCCACGGTGATCATCTGGATGCCTTCCAGGGTTTCGGCACCGGGGCCGTCGGTGTTGTTGACGGTGACGCGCGTATCGCCCGAAGTGCTGCCGCTGATGGCGAGCTTGTCGGTCTCGGACGTGTCGTCGCCCAGGTAGGTATTCATCACCAGGTGACCGCCGCCGGTGAAGTCGCCGTCCACGGTCAGGGTCTTGTAGGTGTATGCGCCGTGTTCGTCATGACGGTCATAGACCAGTTGGGCGCCATCGGTGAGCGTGAGGTTGGTCAGGTTGGAGTTGCCGGTCATGAACCACTGGCTGGAAGCACCGTCCATGGCCAGGTCGATCACGCCATCGGTGGCGGTGCTGGTGGTGCCATTGAGATAGGAGCCGGCAGCCATCTTCAGGTCCAGCTTGCCCTGGTTCTCGGCGTACAGGGCTACGCCTTTGCGGTTGGCTGTGTCGACCGCGGCACTACTGTCGAGCAGGTAGATCGCCGGGTTGTCCGATACGATGCTGGAGTCTGCGCCGTTGGCGGCCATGGCGCGGTTGCCATCGGTGACGATGACCTGAGTGTCGCCTTGTAGGTGCACCTTGCCGCCGCGCATGCCGTTGAAGTCTTCCAGGGTCTGCGCGTAGATACCGTAAGCATTCGCGTCGGTGGTCTTGATCTGGGTACTGCCCAGGTTGATCACGCCACCCCGGTTCGCGAAGACAGCATGGGCTGCCTTGCCGGAGGTGGAGATAGTGCTGTCGTCGCCGATGGTGACTTCGGCATCGCCCTTGAAGGTGGCATACCCGGAATCGCGGTTGCCGGCATAGACGGCGTAGCCGTTGCCATCCGAGCCGTTGCTTCCGGCGCCGGTCGTATTCAAAGTGGCACCGTTGCCGATGATGATCCGGTTGGTGCCACCGTTCTTCGATGTGTTGGCACGTACAGCCATGCCCGAAGTGTTGATGATGGCATCGTCGCCGACGGTGACGGTGGAGTTATAGGCGTTTTCGGTGACGTTGATACCATCGGCCGAGCTGCCAGTGGTAGAGATGGTCAGTTGGTTGACGGTGATGGTGTTGGTCCCGTTATTGGCCTGGATGGCGTCCGCCATGGCGCCCTTGGTCGTGATCGACAATTCATCGAGCGTATAGCGGCTGCTGTTGCCGTAGATGCCAAATCCCTGCAGCGGCATCCCAAGTGCTGGTATCCCGGTAGTCCCCATCTTGGTGCCGGTGTCGATGATCACGGTCGGGAAGCTGTTAGGGTCGAAACCGCTGGTGTAGTACAGCGTGTTGTCGCAGGACAGGGTCGTGTCATTGACCTTGGTGCAATCGGCCTGTGCCAGGCCCACCTGTCCAATGACAGCAATGGCCAGAGCCACGTGCGTGGCCAGAAGGGTTTTGGTAAAGCGCATTGCAAACCTCCTTGCACCCGCCGCCAGAGGGCGATGCGGGGCGGATTACCAGCGCCTTGAGCCTTTCCTGGCGGGTCTACCGGAGGGGAGGTTTCCGGAGCATTTCCTGTTTCGCTGGACGTTTTGGGGAGGCATGGTCGCGAGCTTGTGCGCCACGCCAGATCCGCGGCCGGTAAGGGCTTTGCCGGATCAGTGGGCACATTGTTCAGCGCGCGTTCAGGTAGCCGAATAAGACGAATCTCAATCGGCGGGCGGTGAGGCGGGGGATGGCGCAAAGCTTGATTTATGGCAAGGGATGAAGCCGGACCGGGCATGGCGCGCCGGTCCGGAAAAGCGGGGGAGCCTTACTTGTTCAGCTTGACCACGTCACCGGATACGGTGGTGGTGTAGCCGGTCAGGACCCAGGCCCAGAACCAGTTTTCCTGCACCTGGGTGTTGATCAGCGCATCACCGCCCTTGGTCTTGACCGCGGCGTTCTGCGCGCGGACGAAGCGGTCGTTCTGCTGGATCGGGATGAAGCCGAACAGCAGGATGCCAGTGGCCTTGCCTTCGCTGTGGCCGACCACGGTGTACTGGTCGGGGCTGTAGCTCTGGGTCTTCATCGGGGTGCCGGTGCAGCCGGCGAGAACGGCGGTGGCCAGCAGGGTGGCGGCGATACGGGTGAACTTCACATGACTCTCCTGAGATTGAAACCCCTGGGACTCTTTCCCAGGGGGCCGCAGGGTAGCCATCATTGCGCCATAGCGGAAGCCGGCAATGTGTCGCAATCTTCGGAGTCGGTCTTCGGAATAGTCTGTCCTTACAGCAGCTTCTCTCAGAAGAGGAAGTACCGCTGTGCCATCGGCAGCACGTCCGCCGGTTCGCACCAGAGCAACTGGCCGTCCGCGCGCACCTGGTAGTTCTGCGCATCGACCTCGATGTGCGGCAGGTACGCGTTGTGGATCAGGTCGGTCTTCTGCACGCTGCGGCAGCCCTTCACCACGCCGATGGTCTTGCGCAGGCCCAGTTCGTGATGCACGCCGAGGTCGAACGCGGCCTGGCTGATGAAGGTCAGGCAGGTAGCGTGGCGGCTGCCGGCGTAGCTGGCGAACATCGGCCGGTAGTGCACCGGCTGCGGCGTCGGGATCGAGGCGTTGGCGTCGCCCATCAGGCTCGCGGCAATGGCGCCGCCCTTGAGGATCAGGCTCGGCTTCACGCCGAAGAACGCCGGGCGCCAGAGCACCAGGTCGGCCAGCTTGCCCACTTCGATGCTGCCCACTTCATGGGCCACGCCATGGGTGATCGCCGGGTTGATGGTGTACTTGGCGATGTAGCGCTTGGCGCGGAAGTTGTCGTTGCGCGCGCCGTCGCCCTCCAGCGCGCCGCGCTGCTGCTTCATCTTGTCGGCGGTCTGCCAGGTGCGCGTGATCACTTCGCCGACGCGGCCCATGGCCTGGCTGTCGGAGCTGATCATGCTGAAGGCGCCGAGGTCGTGGAGGATGTCCTCGGCGGCGATGGTCTCGCGGCGGATGCGCGATTCGGCGAAGGCCACGTCCTCGGCGATGCTCGGGTCCAGGTGATGGCAGACCATGAGCATGTCCAGGTGCTCGTCGATGGTGTTGCGGGTGAACGGCCGCGTCGGGTTGGTCGAGCTGGGCAGCACGTTGGCGAAGCCGCACGCCTTGATGATGTCCGGCGCGTGGCCGCCGCCGGCGCCCTCGGTATGGTAGGTGTGGATGGTGCGGCCCTTGAAGGCGGCCAGGGTGGTTTCGACGAAGCCGGACTCGTTCAGGGTGTCGGTGTGGATCGCCACCTGCACGTCAAGGCGGTCGGCCACGGAGAGGCAGTTATCGATCGCCGCCGGAGTGGTGCCCCAGTCCTCGTGCAGCTTCAGGCCGATGGCGCCGGCGCGCACCTGTTCTTCCAGTGGCAGCGGCAGGCTGGCGTTGCCTTTGCCGGTGAAGCCGATGTTCATCGGGAAGGCGTCGGCGGCCTGGAGCATGCGCGCCATGTGCCAGGGGCCGGAGGTGCAGGTGGTGGCGTTGGTGCCGGTGGCCGGCCCGGTGCCGCCCCCAATCATGGTGGTCACTCCGCTCATCAGCGCCTCTTCGATCTGCTGCGGGCAGATGAAGTGGATGTGCGTGTCGATACCGCCGGCGGTGAGGATCATACCCTCGCCGGCAATCACTTCGGTGCTGGCGCCCAGGGCGATGGTGACGCCGGGCTGGATGTCCGGGTTGCCGGCCTTGCCGATGGCGGCGATGCGGCCGTGCTTGAGGCCGACGTCGGCTTTCACGATGCCCCAGTGGTCGATGATCAGCGCGTTGGTGATCACGGTATCGACGACCTGCGCGGCACACAGCTGGCCCTGGCCCATGCCGTCGCGGATGACCTTGCCCCCGCCGAACTTCACTTCCTCGCCGTAGACGGTGAAGTCCTTTTCCACTTCGACCCACAGGTTGGTGTCGGCCAGGCGGACGCGGTCGCCGACGGTGGGGCCGAACATGTCGGCGTAGGCTTGTCTGCTGATCTTCATCGGGGCTCCTTGGTCGGTCCTTGCGCTGGTTTGCCCTCTCCCCAACCCTCTCCCTGAAGGGAGAGGGGGCTGATCGGTGCACTGTGCTGACTCACTGCTCGCGCTGCTTTCTCCCTCTCTCTTCAGGGAGAGGGCGGGGGAGAGGGGCTCTATGTGGCATTTAGCTCAGAGCGCGCCCATCACCCGCCCGGCAAATCCGTAAACCTTTCTCTCGCCCGCCAATTCCACCAGCTCCACCTCGCGGCTCTGCCCCGGCTCGAAGCGCACGGCTGTGCCGGCCGGGATATTCAGGCGCATGCCGCGAGCCGCGTCGCGGTCGAACAGCAGCGCGTCGTTGGTCTCGAAGAAGTGGTAGTGCGAGCCGACCTGGATCGGCCGGTCGCCGCTGTTGGCCACCGTCAGGGCGAGCGTGCGGCGGCCGGCGTTGAGTTCGACCTCGCCGGGCTGGATGTCGTATTCGCCAGGGATCATGGGACGCTCCGTGAGTCGAGGTTCAATTGCATGAAGGTGAGGTCCAGCCAGCGGCCGAACTTCTGGCCCACCTGCGGCATCTGCCCTGTGATGATGAAGCCCAGGCGCTCGTGCAGGCGGATCGACGCCGCGTTGCCGCTTTCGATGGCCGCGACCATCACGTGCAGGCTCTGGGCGCGGGCGCGCTCGATCAGTGCGTGCATCAGGATCGGGCCGAGGCCCTTGCCGCGCTGGTCGGCGCGTACGTAGACCGAGTGCTCGACCGTCTCGCGGAAACCGTCGAAGGCGCGCCACGGGCCGTAGCTGGCGTAGCCCACCACCTCGCCGCCATCTTCGGCCACCAGCACCGGGAAGCCCTGCTGCGCGCGCAGTTCCAGCCAGGCGCGGCGGTTCTCCAGGTCAATGGCGACCTCGTTCCAGATGGCGGTGGTGTTGAGCACGGCGTCGTTGTAGATGTCGCGCAGACTGCCGAGGTCGGCTTGGCTGGCGTCGCGGATGAGCATGGTGGTTCCTCTATACGTAGGGCGAATGAAGCGGAAGGCTTCATCCGCCATTGTCGCTGCCCCCTTGTTGGATGGCGCGCGATCAGGCGATGGGCTGATGCACGGTGACCAACTTGGTGCCGTCCGGGAAAGTGGCTTCCACCTGGATCTCCGGGATCATTTCCGGCACGCCTTCCATCACCTGTTCACGGCTCAGCAGCGTGGTGCCGTAGTGCATCAGGTCGGCGACCGTCTGGCCATCTCGCGCGCCTTCGAGCAGCGCGGCGGAGATCAGCGCCACGGCCTCCGGGTAGTTGAGTTTCACACCACGGGCGAGGCGACGTTCGGCGACCAGGCCGGCGGTGAAGATCAGCAGCTTGTCTTTTTCGCGGGGCGTCAGGTCCATCTCAGGTGCTCCAGATTCGGGGAAGAACGGCTTCGCGGCCGAGCAGCGCCGGCCGCAGCCGACGCCAGAGTTCGATGAGCCAGGCGCGGGCGTGCAGCGCCTCATGGGCGAGGCAGCGGGCGACCACCAGGCCGGGCAGTTGGGTGAGGTTGCCGCGCCCCTGGCAGGGCACCGTGCGGCAGGCTTCGAGCAGCGCCGCATCGATCTGCCCACTGGCGATCAGCGTCGCCATCACCGGGTGGCCGGCGAGGCCGATGGGCGAATCGAGCAGGCGGTCGCTACCCGTCACGCGCTGGCGCTCGTGCCACAGGCGCTGGCCGTCGCGGCGGATGTCCAGGGCGGCGGCGAAGTGG
Source organism: Pseudomonas sp. NY15435 (assembly GCF_048068295.1). NCBI lineage: Bacteria > Pseudomonadati > Pseudomonadota > Gammaproteobacteria > Pseudomonadales > Pseudomonadaceae > Pseudomonas > Pseudomonas sp. NY15435. Next base: position 221,237 of record NZ_JBLUQA010000011.1, on the reverse strand, counting down.
CCTTCGTCGAAGCGCTCGCCACTGGCTGGGCGGCCGAGGGCGACCACGTCCCAGTAGAACAATCGGGCGTCGGCTTCGAGATCGATACGGGTCGTGAGTTCGGCCTGCGCGCCGGAGTAGGCGATGGTTTCCTGCGGCAGCCATTCCAGCGTCGCGCCGGGGCCGACGCGGATGTCCAGTTGCTGTTTCGCCACGCAGTTGGCGCGGTACCACTTGGCCGCGCCGGGGCTGGTGAGCTGCGCCCAGCTGTCGTTGCCGGCGCGGATGTCGAGGCTCAGGGTGTCGCCGCCAGCGATGCCGCCAGGCGGATGCACGACGATGTGCTGACAGACTTGCGGCCCTTCCGCATAGAGGTGCTTCTGCACCCGCAGCGGCCCGAGGTGGCGCCGGGTGACCGGCCGCGTGCAGTCGCCGAAGCGAGCGTAGGCAAGCTCCAGCTCGGCGTGCCAGGCAGGATGGAAGAGGATGGCCGGTGCGTTCATGGGCAGCTTCGAAACGAAGGATGCTCAGGACAGAGCAATCAGCGTGCCGGGATGCGCCAGGATAGTGCGTGGCGCCTGCACAAGGTGCCGCAGGGCCCGTTCGGCGCGGGGTATGGGGTGCCCAGGGTGATTGTCCGATCGGTCAGGTACGGGCGCGGTTGCGGTGCGTCCTCGATCAATGCGCACCATGGTGGTGCGCTGGCGGTAGGAGCGAGTTTGCTCGCGAACGGACTTCCCCTGCGGTGTCGGAGCTGGGCCGGTTCGCGAGCAAGCTCGCTCCTACAAGAGCCGCGCCTCAGCCTAGCTGCTTGCGCATGTACACGCGGCGGAAGCCGTTCTCGACTTTGCGCGCGTACTCCTGGTACCCGTTCTTCGCGTAGAGCTCGATGTTCTCCACCATGCGCTCGTTGGTGTACAGGTAGAGCGAGCTGAAGCCCAACTGGGCGGCGGTTTCCTCGGCGTGGATCAGCAGCACGCGGCCGATGCCCTGGCCGGCGCACTCGGGCAGCACGGCGATGTTGTCGAGCAGGAAGCCTTCGTCGGTCTCGCGCATCACCAGCAGGCCGACGGGCACGCCGTCCTGCTCGGCGATCAGCACGCGGTCCTCGGCGATGATGGCGTGGTAGTCGTCCAGCATCGGGCCGGGCTTGCGGCCGAGCTTGGGAATCCACTGGGCGTAGGCGGCTGCCACGCAGACTGCGGCGAATCCGGCGTCGTCATTGACGGCGGGGCGCAGGACGAGGGGCATGACGAACTCCAGAAAAATCCAGTACGGGGCCTGGCAGCTTGCCATCCGCCGCGCTCATGCGCCAGTGACAGGTCGTCTCAGCGTGGAGCGTGGGTGTGGGTTTGGTTCGCGAGCAAGCTCGCTCCTACAAAGGGTATGCAGGCCCGAGCTGTAGGAGCGAGCTTGCTCGCGACCCCGCCGACTGTCCGGCCTAGATAGTCACCAGCCCGCGTACGCCCTCGGCTTCCATATCCGCCCCCCGGCCCTGCTGGACGATCTCGCCACGGGACATCACCAGGTACTGGTCGGCCAGTTCGGCGGCGAAATCGTAGAACTGCTCCACCAGCAGGATGGCCATGTCGCCGCGTTGGGCGAGTTTGCGGATCACCGTGCCGATCTCCTTGATCACCGACGGCTGGATGCCTTCGGTGGGCTCGTCGAGAATCAGCAGGCGTGGCCTGCTGGCCAGTGCGCGGCCGATGGCGAGCTGTTGCTGCTGGCCGCCGGAGAGGTCACCACCGCGGCGCTGTTTCATCTCCTTGAGCACCGGGAACAGTTCGTAGATGTGTTCAGGCACCGCCCTGGCTTCGTTGGCGCTGAACCGTGACAGGCCCATCAACAGGTTTTCCTCCACCGTCAGCCGCGGAAAGATTTCCCGGCCTTGCGGCACGTAGGCGATGCCGGCGTGCACGCGCTGGTGTGGCTTGAACCCGGTGATCGGCTTGCCTTCCCAGCTGACCTTGCCTTCCTTGGCCGGCACCAGGCCCATCAGGCAGCGCAGCAGGGTGGTCTTGCCCACGCCGTTGCGGCCGAGCAGGCAGGTGACCTCACCGATCTTCGCGTCGAACGACAGGCCACGGAGGATGTGGCTGCCGCCGTAATACTGGTGGAGTTTGTCGACTTGCAGCATGGGTGTTTCCTTTGCATTCGGCTGCGGCGGATAACGCTGCGCGTTATGCGCCCTACGGTTGCTTGCGGCGTCGGGCGAATGGAGCGGAACGCTTCATCCACCGTCGTACTAGCGGCCCAGATAAACCTCGATCACTTGCTCGTTCGCCTGCACTTCCTCCAGCGAACCCTCGGCCAGTACATGCCCCTGGTGCAGCACGCTGACGTGGTCGGCGATGCTGCCGACGAAGCCCATGTCGTGCTCCACCACCATCAGCGAATGCTTGCCGGCAAGGGACTTGAACAACTCGGCGGTGAACTCGGTCTCGGCGTCGGTCATGCCCGCCACCGGCTCATCCAGCAACAGGAGTTGCGGCTCCTGCACCAGCAGCATGCCGATCTCCAGGAACTGCTTCTGCCCGTGGGACAGCAATCCTGCGGGGCGATTGCGCGACTCGTGCAGGCGGATGGTGGTGAGCACTTCCTCGATACGGTCCTTCTGCTCGCGGGAGAGCTTCGCCTTGAGGCTGGCCCACACCGACTTGTCGGTCTTCTGCGCAAGCTCCAGGTTCTCGAACACCGAGAGCGCCTCGAACACCGTGGGCTTCTGGAACTTGCGACCGATGCCGGCCTGGGCGATTTCCACCTCGCTCATGCGGGTGAGGTCGAGGGTTTCGCCGAAGTACGCCTTGCCGTTGTCCGGGCGGGTCTTGCCGGTGATCACGTCCATCAGCGTGGTCTTGCCCGCGCCGTTGGGGCCGATGATGCAGCGCAGCTCGCCGACACCGATGTACAGCGTGAGGTCGCGCAGGGCGCGGAAGCCATCGAAGCTGACGTTGATGTCTTCCAGGGTCAGGATGGTGCCGTGGCGCACGTCCAGCTGGCCGCTGGCGCTCGAGCCTATGCCGATGGCATCGCGGCTGGCGCCAGGGTCGCGGTTGGGATCGTAGGCCGGTTCCAGCATCAGGTGGGGGACCGCTCTCATTGCTCTTTCTCCGCGGAAATCGTCAGGAGCGCGTCGCGAGCAATCCCGACTGCAAGGCGCGCCGCGCACAGCGACGAGACAGTACGATGGGGTACGGTGAGGAGTGAGCACGGCGCAACGCCGCAGTCGGGACGCGCAGTAGCGATCATGATGATTTCCTCAGGCCGATGATGCCGCGCGGCAGGTACAGGGTGACCACGATGAACAGCGCGCCGAGGAAGAACAGCCAGTACTCGGGGAAGGCTACGGTGAACCAACTCTTCGCGCCGTTTACCACGCCAGCGCCGAGCAGCGGGCCGATCAGCGTGCCGCGCCCGCCGAGGGCAACCCACACGGCAGCTTCGATGGAGTTGGTCGGCGACATCTCGCTGGGGTTGATGATGCCCACCAGCGGCACGAACAGTGCGCCGGCCAGGCCGCAGATCACCGCGGACAATGTCCAGACGAACAGCTTGTAGCCGCGCGGGTCGTAGCCGCAGAACATCAGGCGGTTCTCCGCGTCGCGCAGGGCGGTCAGTACCCGGCCGAACTTGCTGCGCGCCAGGGCAAAGCCAATGGCCAGGCTCGCCGCCAGCAGCACGACGATGGCGATGAACAGCGCCACCCGCGTGCCCGGTGCGGTGATGGAAAAGCCCAGGATGCTGCGGAAGTTGGTGAAGCCGTTGTTGCCGCCAAAGCCCGTCTCGTTGCGGAAGAACAGCAGCATGCCGGCGAAGGTCAGCGCCTGGGTCATGATCGAGAAGTACACACCCTTGATCCGCGAGCGGAAGGCGAAGAAGCCGAATACCAGCGCCAGCAATCCGGGCGCCAGCACCACCAGGCACAGCGCCCAGAGGAAGTGCTGGGTGCCGGCCCAGTACCAGGGCAGCTCCGTCCAGGAGAGGAAGGTCATGAAGGCTGGCAACTGGTCGCCGGCGGCCTCGCGCATCAGGTACATGCCCATGGCGTAGCCGCCCAGGGCGAAGAACAGCCCGTGGCCCAGGGACAGCAGGCCGGCGTAACCCCAGACCAGGTCCAGCGCCAGTGCGACGATGGCGTAGCAGAGGATCTTGCCGGTGAGCGTCAGCCCGTAGGCCGACAGGTGCAGCGCGTTGCTTTCCGGCAACAGGTGCAGCAGCGGCAGGATCAGCAGCGCGATGAGCGCGGCGCCGACGATGCCCGCGGTGAGTTTCGGGCCGGCCTTCTGCGCGGCCGTCACGGTGAGTGGCTGGTTCACGAATAAGTCTCCCCGGCTTTCTGTAGGAGCGAGCTTGCTCGCGAACAGATTTCCCGTTGGCTTCGGAGTTGGGCGGGTTCGCGAGCAAGGGCTGAGGCGCCCCCCTCGGTCCTACGAAGAGCGGATGGATAGAAGGGGAACGTTTTCATCAATCGATGACCCTCCCTTTCAGAGCGAAGAGCCCCTGCGGACGTTTCTGGATGAACAGGATGATCAGCGCGAGGATCAGGATCTTGCCCAGCACCGCGCCGATCTGCGGTTCGAGGATCTTGTTCGCCACGCCCAGGCCAAAGGCGGCGAACACGCTGCCGGCGAGTTGGCCGACACCACCGAGCACCACCACCAGGAAGGAGTCGATGATGTAGCTCTGGCCCAGGTCCGGGCCGACGTTGCCGACCTGCGACAGCGCTACGCCGCCCAGGCCGGCGATGCCCGAGCCCAGGCCGAAGGCGAGCATATCCACGCGGCCGGTGGGCACCCCGCAGCAGGCGGCCATGTTGCGGTTCTGGGTCACCGCGCGGACGTTCAGGCCCAGCCGCGTGCGGTTGAGCAGCAGCCAGGTGAGCGCCAGCACGAACAGCGCAAAGCCGATGATGACGATGCGGTTCCACGGCAGTACGAGGTTGGGCAGCACCTGGATGCCGCCGGACAGCCACGCCGGGTTGGCCACTTCGACGTTCTGCGCGCCGAACAGCACGCGCACCAGCTGGATCAGCACCAGGCTGATGCCCCAGGTGGCGAGCAGGGTTTCCAATGGGCGGCCGTAGAGGTGGCGGATCACCGTGCGTTCCAGTGCCATGCCGATGCACGCAGTGACCAGGAAGGCCACCGGCAGCGCGAGTAACGGATACAGCTCCAGCAGGCCGGGAGCGAAGCGCTGGCAGAGCAACTGCACCACATAGGTGGAGTAGGCGCCGAGCATCAGCATTTCGCCGTGGGCCATGTTGATCACCCCGAGCAGCCCGTAGGTGATCGCCAGGCCCAGGGCGGCGAGCAGCAGGATCGAGCCCAGCGACAGGCCGCTGAAAGCCTGGCCGAACAGATCGCCCATCAACAGACGGCGCTTGACCTGGCCGAGGCTGGTGGCGGCGGCGGTGCGCACCGAATCGTCGGGTTCGACAGCGGGGTCGAGGAGATTTTCCAGGCGGGTGCGCGCCTGCGGATCGCCGGATTCGCCCAGCAGGCGCACGGCGGAGAGGCGCACGGCGGGAGCCGGGTCGGCCAGCTGCAGGTTGGCCAGGGCCAGTTGCAGGGCGGCTTTGACGGCGTCGTCGGATTCTTCGTTGAGACGGTATTCGAGCAGCGTGCGCTGCGCCGGGCGGGCACTCTTCTGCAATTGACGCGCGGCTTCCAGGCGCACGTCGGCGCTGTCGGCGACCAGTTGGTGGCTGGCCATTGCGGTGTTCACCAGGCCGCGCAGGCGGTTGTTCAGGCGTAGCTTGTCGGGCTCGCCGACTGGTGCGGCACCGCCGTCGGCGGGCTGGTATTGCCCCTCGTCACCGAGGACGAAGGCACGACCCTGCGCATCGATGGCGAGGCGGCCGGACTGGATGGCTTCCAGCAACGGCAGGCGGTCGGCATCAGGCGCGGCGGCCCATTGTTCCAGCAGTTTGGCGCGGGCGTCGTTATCAGCGCTGGCGAAGTCCTGCGCGGGGCCGGCGAAGGCGAGCTGCGGCAGCAGCGCGGCCAGCGCGAGGGCGCAGAGGCGAAGCAGGTGGAGCAGGGCAGTGGGCATGGTGTGTTCCCTGAAAGGCGGGAGTGGGCGGATGCCCCCTCTCCCCAGCCCTCTCCCTGAAGAGAGAGGGGGTTATCCGTGCCGCCAGATACTTCTGGCTTCATCCTGCGTCTGACTGTTTTTCTCCCGTCAGGGAGAAAGCCGTCCGAGCCGGCTGATGCCTTGGCGTGATCTTGCGCCATACGGTTCCCTCTCCCTTCAGGGAGAGGGTTAGGGAGAGGGGCTCTGGCTCCCCGGAGGATCAGTTGCTGCGCACCGCGTAGTCCGGCTTCTTGTCGTTGCCCGGAATGAACGGGCTCCACGGCTGGGCGCGTATCGGCTCGGGGGTCTTCCAGACCACGTTGAACTGACCGTTGTCCTCGATCTCGCCGATCATCACCGGCTTGTGCAGGTGGTGGTTGGTCTTGTCCATGGTCAGGGTGAAGCCCGAGGGCGCCTTGAAGGTCTGCCCGCCCATGGCCTCGCGAACCTTGTCGACGTCGGTGCTGCCGGCCTTCTGCACGGCCTGCGCCCACATGTGGATGCCGACGTAGGTGGCCTCCATCGGGTCGTTGGTCACGGCGGTGCTGTAGTTGGGCAGGTTCTTGGCCTTGGCGTAGGCCTTCCAGTCAGCGACGAACTTGGTGTTTTCCGGGTTCTTCACCGACTCGAAGTAGTTCCACGCCGCGAGGTTGCCCACCAGCGGCTTGGTGTCGATGCCGCGCAGTTCTTCCTCGCCCACGGAGAAGGCCACCACCGGTACTTCGGTGGCTTCCAGGCCCTGGTTGGCCAGTTCCTTGTAGAACGGCACGTTGGAGTCGCCGTTGACGGTGGAGATCACCGCGGTCTTGCCGCCGGCGGAGAACTTCTTGATGTCGGCGACGATGGTTTGATAGTCGCTGTGGCCGAACGGGGTGTAGACCTCCTGGATATCCTTGTCGGCCACGCCCTTGCTGTGCAGGAAGGCGCGCAGGATCTTGTTGGTGGTGCGCGGGTAGACGTAGTCGGTGCCCAGCAGGAAGAAGCGCTTGGCGGCGCCGCCGTCCTCGCTCATCAGGTATTCCACGGCCGGGATCGCCTGCTGGTTCGGCGCCGCGCCGGTGTAGAAGACGTTGGGCGACATTTCCTCACCCTCGTACTGCACCGGGTAGAACAGCAGGCCATTGAGCTCTTCGAACACCGGCAGCACGGATTTGCGCGACACGCTGGTCCAGCAGCCGAAGACCACCGCGACCTTGTCCTGGGTCAGCAGCTGGCGCGCCTTCTCGGCGAACAGCGGCCAGTTGGAGGCGGGGTCGACCACCACCGCTTCGAGCTTCTTGCCGTTCACCCCGCCCTTGGCGTTGATCTCGTCGATGGTCATCAGCGCCATGTCCTTGAGCGAGGTCTCGGAGATCGCCATGGTGCCGGACAGCGAATGCAGGATGCCGACCTTGATGGTCTCGGCGGCCTGGGAGCTGAACGGGAACAGACCGGTGAGCAGCAGGGCACTCACGGCCAGCGTACTTTTCAACAGCGGACGACGTTTCATCGCGGCAGCCTCCTTGGCTATCCAGGGGCGGGGAGTTGCCGGACGGCAGCTTCCCCGGAAATGGGGCGATTCCCGGACGGGATCGAAGCTGCCATCGCAGCATCCGTGCCAAACAGGCAAAAGCCTTGGCGCAGATGGGCTGCACGCGATTTTCTGTCGTAATGGTGAGGTTTTTCAGTGCGCAGCTTTGGTGCGCCGAACGCCCTTTGGTGCGCGGCGCTCCCCAAAGGAGCGCGTCATTGCGGGAGGAAGTAGCCGCGCACGCCGGTCATGATGATCTGCGCGGCGAGGGCGCAGACGAACAGCCCCATCAGGCGGCTGACGATCATCAGGCCCTGTTCGCCGAGGACCTTTTCGATCTTGTCGGAGAGGTAGAGCGTTACACCCACGGTCAGGCAGGCCAGGAAGATCGCCGCCAGGGCCAGCAGCTTGTGCTCCCAGTCCTGGTTCACGCCCATCACCAGCAGCGCACCGATGGTGCCGGGACCGACGGTGATGGGGATGGTCAGCGGGACGATGGTGACGTCCTGTTGCACGTTGTCCGCCTGCACCGCCGAGCGCCCTTGCGCCATGCCGAGGGCGGAGATGAACAGCACGGAGCCAGCGCCGATGCGGAAGGCATCGGCGGTGATGCCGAACAGGGTGAAGATGTAGCGGCCGAACAGGTACAGCAGAACGCTGGCGATCAACGCCGCCAGGGCCACGCGCCAGGCCATGCGCTTGCGGTCGCGCGGGGCGAAGCCGCGGTTCAGGCTGATGAAGCAGGACAGCACGAAGAATGGGCTGTAGAGCACCAGCATCTTCAGGTACACGCTGAACATCACTTGCATGGGAACGACTCGTCCGGATTGAGAGGGCGCGGCTGGGCAAAGCATAGCGGGTGGGACGGCGGGCGGCATTGCGGCGGGGCAAAACCGCGACGCGGAGATACCTGTAGGAGCGAGCTTGCTCGCGAGCGGATTTTCCGGCGGCGCCGGAGCAGGACTCGGTTCGCGAGCAAGCTCGCTCCTACAAAAGAGCGGCGCGGGATTTGATGATGGGCAAAGGCGGTATCAGGATGGCAGCGCGTCGCTCTGCTGCTGGCGCAGGCGGCGATCCCGCTCGCCGACCCAGTAGGCCACCAGCTCGCGCAGTTGCGACAACTCCACCGGCTTGGCCATGTGGCCGTCCATTCCGACCAGCCGTGCGCGCTCCTTGTGCTCGCTGAGGATGTGCGCGGTGAGCGCCACCACCGGGGTGTGCGGGCGGTGTTCGCTGGCTTCCCAGGCGCGCAGGCGCTCGGTGGCGGAGAAGCCGTCGAGCACCGGCATCTCGCAGTCCATCAGTACCAGGTCGTACTGGGTGGACTTCATCGCGGCCAACGCTTCTTCACCGTTGCTGGCGGTATCGGGCTGCAGGTTGAGCTTGCTCAGCATGCCGCGGATGACCTTGGTGGAGATGCTGTTGTCCTCGGCGACGAGGATGCGGAAGTCGCTGGGCGGCACGTTCGAAGCCGGCTCGCTGGTTGGCGCAAGATAGTTGCTCACGCCACTCGGGCCGCGCTGGGACAGCTCTTCGGCCAGCGTCGCCTTCAGCGTATAGCCTGCCACCGGCTTGGCCAGGATGCGTTTGATCCCGGCGTTGCGCGCAATGATCTTGCTCGGCGCGTTGCTGATGCCGGTGAGCATGATCAGCAGGATGTCGTGATTGAGGTTCGGGTCTTCCTGGATCTTGGTGGCCAGTTGCATGCCGGTCATGCCGGGCATGTCCTGGTCCAGCAGGACCACATCGAAATACTCGCGCAGGTGCGCCTTGGTGCGCAGCTGGGCCAGCGCTTCCTTGCCCGAGGACACCGCGCTGACGTTCATGCTCCAGGCGCTGCACTGCTGCACCACCACCTTGCGGCAGGTCTGGTTGTCGTCCACCACCAGCAGACGCGCGCCCTGCAGCGGGCTGTCGAGGTCGGCGCCGGCCTGGTCGATCTGCTGCGGGTCCAGCGGCAGGCTGAGCCACAGCAGGTTGCCCGAATCGCCGCCGCTGTCCCCGCTCTCTATTCCAAAATCGCCGTTCATCAGGCGGATCAACTGGCGCGCGATGATCAGGCCGAGGCGGCTGCTCATGCGGGTAGCGGAGAGGAAGTCACGGCTGTGCAGTTCGGCGGTGAGCAGGGCCTGGCGGTCGGCGGCATCCAGCGGGCGACCACTGTCCTGCACGGCGATGCGCAGGCGCGGGCGCTCGGCCGAGCCGTCGAGGGCGACGACGAGAAGGATTTCGCCCTCGTCGGTCTGTTTGAAGGCGTTGTCCAGCAGGCTCAGCACGGCCTGGCGCAGGCGTGTCGGGTCGCCGCTGACGATGCGCGGCACCTGCGGCTGGGTGAAGCTGATCAGCTCGACCTTCTGCTGTTCGGCCTTGGCGCGGAAGATCGCCAGGCAGTCCTCGATCAGCGCGCCGAGGTCGAACTGCACTTCATCCAGTTCGATCTGCCCGGACTCCAGCTTGGAGATGTCGAGGATTTCGTTGATCAGCGAGAGCAGTTCGTTGCCCGCGCTATGGATGGTCTGCACGTAGTCGCGTTGCTTGGCCGAGAGCGGGGTGCCGAGCAGCAACTCGGTCATGCCCAGCACACCGTTCATGGGCGTGCGAATCTCGTGGCTGATCTTCGCCAGGAAGTCGCCCTTGGCCTTCAGCTCGGCCACGTTGGCGGCGCGCTGGCGGCTGGCGGCGAAGTGGTCGTTCTGGATTTTCCGCTGGCGCTCGGCGAGGGCGAGGCTGAGCAGGAAGCCGACCACCGCCGAGAGACCGAGCAGGCCGCTGCCGAGCCATTCCGCGCGAGTCGCCACATAGCCCAGCAGCGACGGCAAGCACAGGCACCAGACCACCACGAAGACGCCCATGCCGATAGCGAACAGGCGCGCCGGTTGGTAAGAGTGAATCCAGTAGTAGACCGCTACGCCGAGCATGCCCAGGGTCACCAGGGTGATCAGCCCGTAGACCAGGCTGCTGATGGACAGGGCAAGCACCAGATTGAGGACGACGCTCAGTACCACCAGTACGGCGGTGCCGCCCAGCAGCAGACGCTTGAGCGGCAGGCGCGGGGTGAGGCCAGAGAAGAAGCTGGCGGTGTAGCCCAGCGCGCAGAACAGCGTCACCACCAGGCAGGCTAGGGCGGCCATCGGCTGCAGCGACTGGCTGTTGCCGTACCAGGGGCTGAGCAGGCCGAACAGGTTGAGGCAGGCCAGCAGCAGGCTGACGTGCACGCCGGCCAGCCACAGGCCGCTCGCGACGCGGGTGTAGGCGAAGCGTACGAGGTTGTAGAGCAGCAGCATGGCCAGGCAGCCGATCAGCACGCCGAAGTGCAGCGGGCGCTGGTCGTTGCTCGGCTGGCCGGCGGCTTCGATGCTGATGTTCGGGCGCAGCGGCATGGCTGAGGCGAGGCGCAGGTAGAGGTCCAGCGGCTCGGCGGCGGTGCGCAGGGGGATCACCAGATCACTGTTGAGCAGCGGACGCTGCACCGGGGAGAGGTTGCCGGCACTCTTCTGCTCGAGGATTTTCTGCCCGTCGAGGATGAACATCTCGAAGCTGTCCAGGCTCGGCGCGAACAGGCGCAGCTGCTGGGGCTCGTCATTGGCGGGAAGGCGGAAGTGCAGCCAGGTCGCGCCGGGGCCGGCGGGGGCGTGCAGGTCGTTGATGTCGAGCGGGCTGAAGAGGGTGCGGTAGCGCGGGGAAATCACGTCCTGCAGTTGCAGGCGGGCGTCACTGTCGTGGAGCTGGGACCAGCCGGGTTCCTGGCTTGCCGCATAGGTCGGAAGACAGACCAGAGCGGCCAGCAGCAAGCTGACGAGGAGTCCTGTGGCAGTCCAGAGCCGACGCACGGCGAAGTCCCTTCGGTAGTGAGTGGGCGGATTATAGCCAAGTGTGCTGAAGGCCGTAATCCACCCGGGCACGCCGGGACCAGCGGGAAGGAGGCGTCCGACGGGGGACGCCTCCGCCCGTCGGATCAGCCCTCGCCGCGTTCGCGGGCGATGGCGCGATAACCGATGTCCTTGCGGTAGAAGCTGCCGTTCCAGCGAATCTTCTCGGCCAGGCGGTAGGCCTGTTCCTGAGCGGACGAAACGGTCGGGCCGATGGCGGTGGCGCACAGTACGCGACCGCCAGCGGTGACGATCTGGCCATCCTTGAGCGCGGTGCCGGCGTGGAACACCTTGCCGTCGAGCTTGGCGGCCTCGTCGAGACCGAAGATGGCGTCACCCTTGGCATAGTCGCCCGGGTAGCCGCCGGCGGCGATCACCACGCCCACGGTGGGACGCGGGTCCCAGGTGGCTTCGACCTTGTCCAGCGCCTTGGCCAGGGCGGCCTCGACCAGCAGGACCAGCGACGATTCCAGGCGGACCATGATCGGCTGGGTTTCCGGATCGCCGAAGCGGCAGTTGAACTCGATGACCTTGGGCTTGCCGCTCTTGTCGATCATCAGGCCGGCGTAGAGGAAGCCGGTGTAGACGTTGCCTTCCTCGGCCATGCCGCGCACGGTCGGGTAGATCACTTCGTCCATCACACGCTGGTGCACGTCCGGGGTGACGACCGGAGCAGGAGAGTACGCACCCATGCCGCCGGTGTTCGGGCCGGTATCGGCGTCGCCGACGCGCTTGTGGTCCTGGCTGGTGGCCATGGGCAGCACGTTCTGGCCGTCGACCATGACGATGAAGCTGGCCTCCTCGCCGTCGAGGAACTCTTCGATCACCACGCGCGAACCGGCGTCACCGAAGGCATTGCCGGCGAGCATGTCGCGTACGGCCTCCTCGGCTTCGGCCAGGGTCATGGCGACGATCACGCCCTTGCCCGCGGCCAGGCCGTCGGCCTTGATCACGATGGGCGCGCCTTTCTCTTTCAGGTAGGCCAGCGCCGGCTCGACTTCGGTGAAGTTCTGGTAGTCGGCGGTGGGGATCTGGTGGCGCGCGAGGAAGTCCTTGGTGAAGGCCTTGGAACCTTCCAGCTGGGCGGCGCCCGCGGTGGGGCCGAAGATGTCCAGGCCGCGCGAGCGGAACAGGTCGACCACGCCTTTGACCAGCGGAGCCTCGGGGCCGACGATGGTCAGTTGCACGTTCTTCGCGGCGAAATCGGCCAGCTCTTCCAGGGCCAGTACGTCGATGGCGACGTTCTCGCACTTGGCTTCAGTGGCGGTGCCGGCGTTGCCCGGCGCAACGAAGACCTTCTGCACGCGCGAATCCTGCGCGACCTTCCAGGCCAGCGCGTGCTCGCGACCGCCGCTGCCGATGATGAGTACGTTCATTGGAGTTCTCCTGAACAGTTCCGGCAGTGCCGGATCGTTGGGTATCGCTTCGCTCGCGGAGCGCCGCCCGACCCAACCTACGAATTCTTTATGACCGGTCCGCTCTTCACGAACCAATCTCAAGGGGCGCAATCGGGCTCGTAGATGCAAGGCGCCCGGTCCTTCACCCAGCGGAGTTGCCTTCTGGCAATGAGCGTGGGGGAAGGGCCGGGCAACGCCGCAGATGCGGGTCCGAGTGCGTCCTTACCGCTTAGTGGCGGAAGTGGCGCATGCCGGTGAAGACCATGGCAATGCCGGCTTCGTCAGCGGCGGCGATCACTTCGTTGTCACGCATCGAGCCACCCGGCTGGATCACCGCGGTGATACCGGCCTTGGCGGCGTTGTCGATGCCGTCGCGGAACGGGAAGAAGGCGTCGGAAGCCATGACCGCACCCGCAACGATCAGACCGGCATGCTCAGCCTTGATGGCAGCGATGCGGGCGGAGTTCACGCGGCTCATCTGGCCGGCGCCGACGCCGACAGTCTGGCGCGCCTTGGCGTAGACGATGGCGTTGGACTTGACGAACTTGGCGACTTTCCAGGCGAAGATCAGGTCATGGATTTCCTGCTCGCTCGGGGCGCGCTGGGTGACGATCTTCAGGTCATCGGCGGTGATCATGCCGATGTCGCGGCTCTGTACCAGCAGGCCGCCGTTGACGCGCTTGAAGTCCCAGCCTGGCGCACGCTCGGCCGGCCACTCGCCGCATTCGAGCAGGCGCACATTGGCCTTGGCAGCGACCACGGCACGGGCGGCTTCGGAGATTTTCGGCGCGATGATCACTTCGACGAACTGGCGCTCGACGATGGCCTGGGCGGTGTCGCCGTCCAGCTCGCGGTTGAAGGCGATGATGCCGCCGAAGGCCGACTCGGTGTCGGTGGCGTAGGCCAGGTCGTAGGCCTTGCGGATGCCGCCTTCGTTTTCCGGAACCACGGCTACGCCGCACGGGTTGGCGTGCTTGACGATGACGCAGGCCGGCTTGACGAAGCTCTTCACGCACTCCAGCGCGGCGTCGGTGTCGGCCACGTTGTTGAAGGACAGTTCCTTGCCCTGCAGCTGGATAGCGGTAGAGACGCTGGCCTCGCCCTTCTTCGCCTCGACGTAGAAGGCCGCGCTCTGGTGCGGGTTCTCGCCGTAGCGCATTTCCTGCGCCTTGATGAACTGGCTGTTGAAGGTGCGCGGGAAGGCGCCGCGGTCTTCGGTGGACAGGGTGTCGCGCGCCTGGTCGATGGTGCCCAGGTAGTTGGCGATCATGCCGTCGTACGCCGAGGTGTGCTCGAAGGCCTTCAGGGCCAGGTCGAAGCGCTGGGCGTAGGTCAGGCCACCGGCTTTCAGGCCAGCCACGATGCCGGCGTAGTCGCTGGCATTGACCACGATGGCGACGTCCTTGTGGTTCTTCGCCGCGCTGCGGACCATGGTCGGGCCGCCGATGTCGATGTTCTCGATCGCGGTCGGCAGGTCGCAGTCGGCCTTGGCCACGGTCGCTTCGAACGGGTACAGGTTGACCGCCACCAGGTCGATCGGCTTGATGCCGTGCTGCTCCATCACCGCGCCGTCGAGGTCACGACGGCCGAGGATGCCACCGTGGATCTTCGGATGCAGGGTCTTCACGCGGCCGTCCATCATTTCCGGGAAGCCGGTGTAGTCGGCCACTTCCACGGCGGCGATGGCGTTGTCCTTGAGCAGCTTGTAGGTGCCGCCGGTGGAGAGAATCTCCACGCCGAGGGCAGCCAGCTCACGGGCGAAATCGACGACGCCGGTCTTGTCGGAAACGCTGATCAGCGCACGGCGGACGGGCAGGCGGGTGGTTTGGTCGGTCATAACGGCTTCCACAAAGGCTTCGGGCTTTTCGCGTGTCAGGCGTGGGCCCGGCTGACCTTGAGGTCGCGGGCCCGCGCCTGCCACCTGTCAGAGAAGATCGTACTGCTTGAGTTTCTTGCGCAGGGTCCCGCGGTTCAGCCCCAGCAGTTCGGAGGCTTTGGTCTGGTTACCCTTCACGTGGTTCATGACGGTTTCCAGCAGCGGCGCTTCGACTTCGCAAAGCACCATGTTGTACACGTCCGTGACCGGCTGCCCTTCGAGATGGGCGAAATAGTTGTGCAGTGCCTTTTCCACGCTGTCGCGGAGGGTCTGGCCCTCCTGCGTCGGAGTGGTCAGGTGCTGTTTAAGGTTGGCGTTGTCGCTCACGGGTGTCATTCCACTCACTAATGTCTCGGTCATCGTTGTCATGCGGCCACCCCTTCTCCGTTATTGTGGCGCTCGGCGAAGAACTGCCTGACGCTGGCGCTCTGTGCATCCGTGTCCTGCAAACGATTGAACTGGGCGCGGAACTCCGCCGCGCCCGGTTGGGTTGCGAGGTACCAGCCCACATGCTTGCGGGCAATGCGCACACCCATTTCCTCCCCATAAAACGCATGCAATGCAGCGAGGTGTTCGAGCAGGATGCTCTGCACCTCGTGCAGACTCGGCGCCGGCAATAGTTCGCCGGTGCAGAGGTAATGATCGATCTCGCGGAAGATCCAGGGGTTGCCCTGGGCGGCGCGGCCGATCAGCAGGGCATCCACGCCCGTCTGCTCGAAAACCTGCCGTGCCTTTCGCGGCGAATCGATATCACCATTGGCGAAGACCGGAATCGAAACCGCCTGCTTGATCGCCGCGATGGTTTCGTACTCCGCCTCGCCGGTGTAGAGGTCGGCACGGGTCCTGCCGTGTACCGCCAGCGCCTGGATGCCCGACTGCTCGGCGATCCGCGCCACCGTCACACCGTTCTTGTTCGACCGGTCCCAGCCGGTGCGAATCTTCAGGGTGACGGGAACCTCTACCGCCGCGACGACCGCCTCGAGGATGTCGGCCACCAGCCGTTCATCCTTCATCAGCGCGGAACCCGCGGCCTTGTTGCACACCTTTTTCGCCGGGCAGCCCATGTTGATGTCGATGATCTGGGCGCCGAGCTCCACGTTGCAGCGTGCAGCTTCCGCGAGCATTTGCGGGTCGCCGCCAGCGATCTGCACCGAACGGGGTTGATCCTCATGGTCGTGCTGCAGGCGCAGGCGCGACTTGCGGCTGTTCCACAGGCGGACGTCGCTGGTGACCATCTCGGAAACCACCATGCCGGCGCCGAGGCGGCGGCACAGCTGGCGGAACGGACGATCGGTGACGCCGGCCATCGGGGCCAGGATCAGTCTGTTGGGCAGTGTGTAGGAGCCGATGCGTACCACCGACTGGATTTCCATGGTCAATGGGGCGGGAACACCGAGGCGCCGCGCGCTGTACAACTCGCGGATGCGTTTCGGGGCCTGCCACCGGTGCTAGCAAAAAAGGGAGGGCATGATACCCGCTCTCGATGACCGGATAAAGGCGATTTTGGATAAATTCTGAACAGCTTCGGGCTTAGCACCCAAGGTAGGAAGACGAGTGGAACTGGCGCTCTCAGGCGCTTTGAGCTACTCGCCGGGTTATTCCGGCGAGTGGAAGCTCAGGCTGTAGTTCACTGCCTTGGGGCCGGGATCGAGGATGTCTAGGGAGATGTGGATCGGCGTCTGCGGCGGCATCTCGCTCTGTCCGGCCAGCTCGCCGGAAAGGTATTCGCTGGGCTTGAAGCGGCGGCTGGCGATCAACTGGCCGTTCAGGTCGGCGAAGCGCATTTCCAGCAGCGGGAAGGGCTGGGAGAAGTTGGCGCGGTTGTAGATGATCGCGTCCACCACCAGCGCACCGCTGAAGTCCGGGTGGCTGCGCACCACCAGGTTGCTGCTGCGGATCTGTTCCACATCCACCTTCGACGGCAGGGTACAACCCAGCTCCGGGCAGGCCTGGGCGAACCAGGGGCGGTACTGGTCCTGGCGGGCCAGTTCGTCGAAGTGATAGGCGATGTACTGGCCGGCGAGACCGGCCAGGGCCAGCAGCACCAGCAGCAGCCAGAACAGGCGGCGACCCCAGCGGCGCTTGGGCTTCTGCCAATCCAGTTGCAGGGGTTCGTCGCTCAGGTCGCTCAGGTCGCCGTTTTGCAGGCCCGGCTCGGCGCGGCGGCTGTCGCCGCGCTGGTCGGCCAGCGAGGGCTCATCGTCCTGCTCGTCGTCCACGTCGGGCTCGTCGTCATCGCGGCGGGCGCTGAAGGCGGGGAGCTTCTCTTCATCGCTCTCCACGCGCAGCGGGGCCGGGTCGATGCGCGGTTCGTAACCAGGCTCGTCCTCAGGCTCTTCCGGCTCCGGCTCCGGATCCTTGTCGGCCACCAGTCGGGCACTGGCGGGCGGTTCTTCCGGCTCGTCGGCGGGCAGGTGGCCGAGGCTCGGTTCCTGGCGGGAAACACGGCTGGTGCCTTTCTGCTCTTCTTCCAGCAGGGCTTCGGCCCAGCGCTCGTCGTGCGGGTCGCGCTTCTCTTCCGGGCGGGCCTGCAAGGCTTCGCTGGGACGCGGCGCGCGTTCGATGCTGAGGAATTCCTGGGACAACTCGAACTCATCGAGCTTGGCCAGCTCCTCGTCGAGGTTGAGGCTGTCCAGGTCGAGATCGTCGTGAATCCACAGCGTCTCGTCTTTCTTTGCCGGTGCAGAGGCGGGTCTTGCGGGTTCGCTGGTCACCGTGGCCGCCGTGGCAATCACCGTGGCTGCGGCGACGGGCTCGGCAACCGGTGCCGGTTTCGCTTCCACCTTGGGTTCGGCGATGGCGGGTTTTTCTGCAACATCGCTGGAATGTCGCGCCGCATGGGGCGCCAGCGGCCAGCCCAGGGTGGCGGTGCCGGATGCGCTAGGGGCGGCGGGCTTTTCCGGCGCGAAGGTGCTGAAGGCCGGTGCGGGTGCGGGCGCTGCTGCGACCGGTTCCGGGGCTTTCGCAGGAGTCGGTTGAACGACCGGCTCCTGTCTCGGGGGCACGACAGGCGGCACTGCGGCGACCGTCGGTGCCTCGGTCGGGTCTCCCACCATGTTCTGCGGCGCGCTGAAGACCTTCAGGCAGGTACCGCAGCGCACAGCACCGCTGGCCGCGCCCAGTTGCGCCGCGTTGACGCGGAAACGGGTCTGGCAATGGGGGCACTGTGTGATGAAGCTGTCGCTCATGCGGCGGTCCGGCGGAAAAATCTGGCGGTTAGTCTAACTCAAGCCCCGTACGGCGGGCACTCAGCGGCGGCGGCCGCTGATGCGGATCCAGCCATCGCGCTCGGCAGTCGGGTCGAGGTCGAAGGCGCCTTCATAGGCGGCGCGCACTTCCTCGGCCTGCTCGGCGAGGATGCCCGAGAGGGCCAGCAGGCCACCGGATTTCACCAGGCCGGTGAGCTGCTCTGCCAATGTGACCAGCGGACCGGCCAGAATGTTCGCCACCAGGACGTCCGCCTGCTCCCTGGGCAGATCAGCGGGCAGGTAGACGGGGAACTTCGACGGGTCGATGCCGTTGCGCGTGGCGTTGTCGCGCGAGGCTTCCAGCGCCTGCGGGTCGATATCGGTGCCGACCGCCTGCTCGGCGCCCAGCAACAGCGCAGCGATGGCGAGAATGCCCGAGCCGCAGCCAAAATCCAGGACCTGCTGGCCGGCCAGCTCCTGGCCATCGAGCCATTCCAGGCACAGCGCGGTGGTCGGGTGGGTACCGGTGCCGAAGGCCAGGCCCGGGTCGAGCAACAGGTTGACAGCTTCCGGCTCCGGGGCGTCGTGCCAGCTGGGGACGATCCACAGGCGGCGGCCGAAGCGCATCGGCTTGAAGTTGTCCATCCAGCTGCGTTCCCAGTCCTGGTCCTCGATGCGCTCGATCTGGTGCTCCGGCAGTGCTCCGCCGGTGAGCAGGGACAGGTGGGCGACCAGGGCGGTCTCGTCAGTGTCGGCCTCGAACAGCGCGAGCAGGTGGGTATGGCTCCATAGCGGAGTGGTGCCCAGGTCCGGCTCGAAGATCGGCTGGTCTTCGGCGTCCATGAAGGTCACGGAGACGGCGCCGACTTCCAGCAGTGCATCTTCGTAGGTTTCCGCCTGATCCGGGGTGATGGCGAGTCGGACTTGGAGCCAGGGCATGGGGCGGGACCTCGATAGTGCTGGGATGCTGCTGGAAAAGACAACGGACCGCCTGGGCGGCCCGCCGATAAAGGCGGCAAGCTTACTGCACGGCACCTTGCCATGCCAGCGTGCAGGGGGCGCAAAGCACAAGGGCCGCCCGGAGGCAGCCCTTGTGGTGGAGCGAGGCGGAGCGGAACAGGCTTAGTGCTTGTCCATGCCCAGCTTCTTCTCCAGGTAGTGGATGTTCACACCGCCTTTGCAGAACTCCTTGTCGCGGACCAGCTCCTTGTGCAGCTCGGTGTTGGTCTTGATGCCATCGACGATCAGCTCGTCCAGCGCGTTACGCATGCGCGCCATGGCTTCATCGCGGTCCTTGCCGTAGGTGATGATCTTGCCCACCAGCGAGTCGTAGTTCGGCGGTACGGCATAGCCGCTGTACAGGTGCGAATCCACGCGCACGCCGTTGCCGCCCGGTGCGTGGAAGTGCTTCACCTTGCCGGGGCTGGGCATGAAGGTCTTCGGGTCTTCGGCGTTGATCCGGCATTCCAGCGCATGGCCACGGATGACCACGTCTTCCTGCTTGATCGACAGCTTGTTGCCCGAGGCGATGCTGAGCATCTCCTTGACGATATCGATACCGGTGACCATCTCCGACACCGGATGCTCCACCTGGACGCGGGTGTTCATCTCGATGAAGTAGAAGCGGCCGTTCTCGTAGAGAAACTCGAAGGTGCCGGCGCCACGGTAGCCAATTTCCACGCAGGCCTGGACGCAGCGGGCCAGCACTTCGGCGCGGGCCTTCTCGTCGATGCCCGGGGCTGGAGCTTCTTCCAGCACCTTCTGGTGACGACGCTGCAGGGAGCAGTCGCGGTCGCCCAGGTGGATGGCGTTGCCCTGGCCGTCGGAGAGGACCTGAACTTCCACGTGACGCGGGTTGGTCAGGAACTTCTCCAGGTAGACCATCGAGTTGCCGAAGGCCGCGCCCGCTTCGGTGCGGGTCAGCTTGGCGGACTTGATCAGGTCTTCCTCTTTATGCACGACGCGCATGCCGCGACCGCCACCGCCACCGGCAGCCTTGATGATCACCGGGTAGCCAACCTCGCGGGCAATGGCCAGCGCGGTCTCTTCGTCTTCGGGCAGCGGGCCGTCGGAGCCCGGTACGGTCGGCACGCCGGCTTTCTTCATGGCGTCCTTGGCGGACACCTTGTCACCCATCAGGCGGATGACGTCGGCGCTCGGGCCGATGAAGGTGAAGCCCGAGCGCTCGACCTGCTCGGCGAAGTCGGCGTTCTCGGCGAGGAAGCCGTAGCCGGGGTGGATACCCACGGCACCGGTGACCTCGGCCGCGGCGATGATCGCCGGGATGTGCAGGTAGGACTGCGCAGCCGGGGCCGGACCGATGCAGACCGCTTCGTCGGCCAGCGACAGGTGCATCAGCTCACGGTCGGCGGTCGAGTGCACGGCCACCGTCTTGATGCCCAGCTCCTTGCATGCGCGCAGGATGCGCAGCGCAATTTCGCCGCGGTTGGCGATCAGTACTTTTTCCAACATCGCAGGCTCCCCGCGCTTTAAACGATGGTGAACAGGGGCTGGTCGAACTCGACCGGCTGACCGTTCTCCACGAGGATCTGACCGATCACGCCGCTGGTCTCGGCCTCGATGTGGTTCATCATCTTCATGGCTTCGACGATGCAGAGGATGTCGCCTTTCTTCACGCTCTGGCCGACTTCGACGAAGTTGGCGGAGGTCGGCGAGGCGGCGCGGTAGAAGGTACCGACCATCGGCGAGCGCACGGCGCCAGCGAGGTTCTGGGCAGCCGGGGCGGCTTCAGCGGCCGGGGCGGCAGTGGCAGCGGCGGCGACCGGAGCAGCGGCCGGGGCAGGAGCGTAGGCCGGAGCGGCAGCGTAGATCGGCTGGGCGGCGGTCTTGCTGTGACGGCTGATGCGTACGGACTCTTCGCCCTCTTTGATCTCCAGTTCGTCGATACCGGATTCTTCGAGCAGTTCGATCAGTTTCTTGACTTTACGGATGTCCATCAGTGTTCGCTCTCCCAGGTGAGGTCACGGGCGTTCAAGTTGTTCAAGGGCGGATTCCAGGGCCAGGCGGTAGCCTGTGGCTCCCAGACCGCAGATCACCCCTACCGCCACGTCGGAAAAGTAGGAGTGATGCCGGAAAGGTTCACGTTTGTGCACGTTGGAGAGGTGCACTTCGATGAATGGGATGCTCACTGCGAGCAATGCGTCACGTAGAGCGACACTTGTATGCGTGAAAGCGGCCGGATTGATCAGGATGAAGTCCACGCCTTCGTTGCGTGCGGCGTGGATCCGTTCGATCAGTTCGTACTCGGCGTTGCTCTGCAGGTGCATCAGGTGGTGGCCGGCTTCGCGGGCGCGGCGCTCCAGGTCCTGGTTGATCTGCTCGAGGGTGACGGAGCCGTATTTGTCGGGCTCGCGGGTGCCCAGCAGGTTGAGGTTCGGCCCGTGCAGTACCAGTAAGGTCGCCATCTGGATGCTGTAGTCCTTGTTCTTGGCGGGAAAAGATAGGGCGGGACTATGCCGGAAAGCCGGCGTGACTGTCCAGTCATGCGGGTTTTGCCGTAGATGTCAGCATGTTGCCAGCTGATTACGGCAGAACCGTTGCAGTCAAACTGTGATCAGAACCTGCTTGCAACCTGCTGTGCGTCGGCATGGCCGCGTTGAAAACGGGGTCGGAAGCCGCTTGCGGCTAACGCACTTCAGTGCGGCCCCGAAGGGGCGAGTGCAGCGAGTCATGCTCATTTACTACTCGTAAACTCCGCTTCCTCGGCCGTTTTGACTCGCTACGCTCGCCCTTCGGGCCAGCCTTCGGCTGTTACTCCTGTTGGTCGTTGCGCCTTGCCCTGCTCTAGCTCGCGAGATTGCAAACAGGGTCTCAGGAGCGCGTTCCAGCCTGCTTCAGGCGGTCGGCGAGGGTGGCGGCGTCGGTTTCGCCGATGATGCGCAGGTCCGACCATTCGTCGCCTTTGGGCGAGAAGAACAGCAGCGCGGGTGGGCCGAACAGGTTGTAACGGTCGAGCAGGGCGCGCTGCTCCTCGGTGCTGGCGGTCATGTCGAAGCGCAGCAGGACGAAGCCGGGCAGTTGCGACTGGACTTCCGGCGCCGGCAGCACCTGGCGCTCGATGATCTTGCAGCTGATGCACCAGTCGGCGTACCAGTCCAGCAGCACTGGGCGACCGGCGGCCTGGGCGCTGGCAAGGGCGGCGTTGAGTTGCGCCGGGGTGGTGATGTTCTGCCAATCGCCAGGGGTGGCGCTCGGTGGGCCGGCGTGGCTGCTGACGCCGCTGCGGCCCAGCGGGTGCAGCGGGTCGGATTCGCCGCGCAGGGCGCCGGTCCAGGCGGCCACGGCGTAGACCAGCAGCATCAGTCCCAGCAATTGGCCGAGTCGTTGCAGCGGCTGCTTCGGCCCCAGTTCCAGCGTGCCGATGGCCAGGGCGACGCCGCCAGCCAGGGTGCCCCAGAGGGTCAGGGCTACCGGCCCCGAGACCAGTCGCTCGAGCATCCAGATGGCTACCGCCAGCAGCATCACGCCGAAGACGTTGCGTACGCCGTTCATCCAGGCGCCGCTCTTGGGCAGCAGCGCGCCACCGCCTACGGCGAAGATCACCAGCGGCGTGCCCATGCCCAGGCCCAGGGAGAACAGCAGCAGGCCGCCGCCCACTGCGTCGCCGGTGCTGCTGATATAGAGCAGCAGGCCGGCCAGCGGAGCGGTGACGCAGGGCGACACCAGCAGGCTGGAGAGCACGCCCAGGGTCGCAGCGCCGGCGATCGAGCCGCCTCGGGTGTTGTTGGCCATGTTGTCCAGGCGCTCGCGCAGGAAGCCCGGCAGGCGCAGCTCGAATGCGCCGAACATGGCGATGGCGAAGACCACGAAGAAGGCCGCGAAGGGGATCAGTACCCAGGGCGACTGCAGCATCGCCTGCAGGTTGAGCTTGGCGCCGAACAGGCCCATCAGGGTGCCGAGCACCGCGTAGCAGGCGGCCATCGGCAGCACGTAGGCCAGCGACAACGCCAGGCCGCGCATGCCGCCCGGCCGGCCGCGCAGGACTACGCCGGAGAGGATTGGCAGCATCGGCAGCACGCAGGGGGTGAAGGTCAGCGCCAGGCCCAGCAGGAAGAAGATCACCAGCGCGCGGCCGAGCTTCTTGATCTTGCCCGGTTCGTGGTCGCCCAGCAGGCTGGCCAGCGGGTTGCTCGAAGCAGTGGCGGACTTGGCGGCAGAAGAGGGGGCGGGGCCCGCCACCACGCTGGCGGCCTGGCCGTCGGCGATCTGCAGGCGGGTGGTTTCCGGCGCGTAGCACAGTCCCTTGTCGGCGCAGCCCTGGTAGCTGACGACGAGGGTGAAGGGCTTGTGCTGCGGATTGACCAGGGGCACGTCGATGTCGGTGATGGCGTAATAGACGACGGTGTCGCCGAAGTAATCGTCGTGGTGCTGCTTGCCTGGCGGCAGCTTCACGTCGCCGACGCTCACGCCGCTGTCGGCGGGCTCGACCTTGAAGCTGAAGCGGTGCTGGTAGAGGTAGTAGCCGTCGGCATTGATGAAGCGCAGCTTCACCTGCTGGCTGTCGCTGTCCTCGACGCTGACACGGAACGCCTCGGCCACCGGCAGGAAGTCGCCCTTGGCCGGTTGCCCGACGGCGAAGCCGGCCTTGTCGGCGGGTTTGTCGAACAGGCCGGCGGAAGCGGGCAGGGCGACGAGGAGCAGGAGCAGGGTGAGCAGGCGGCGCATGGACATCTCGCGGACTACGTAATTGGCGGGCATATGGCTGGCGGGCATGATAGCGGAAAGCTTCCGACGCGGCCCGAGGCGTTGCCCGATGAGCTGTCACAAGAAGTGATAGACGCTGTGGGACTGCACCTGGGAGCCCCGGTTCCCGTTGCGCCGCTGCGTCAATCCGCCGCGTGCCGGCCGAAGGCCGCCAGCAGGTCGCTGACGAAGGCCTGCTCGGCGTCGCCGGGGTGGCGGCCGCGATGCCGGGTGAGGCTGAAGACCACGTCGAAGCCCAGTTCGCCCGGCAGCAGTTCGCGCAACTGACCGCGCTCGATCCACGGCTGGGCGACGTGCTTGGGCAGGTAGCCGATGTGCGCGCCGGAGAGGATGAATGCCAGGCTGCCGTCCACTTGCTCGCAGCGCGCGCTGCTGCGGCTGGTTTGCAGCGGCTCGTCGGCGGCGATGAAACGATACGGGTGCAGCACCTGATCGGCGTCGGCCAGGGAGTCGCGACTCGGTTTCTTTTCCTTGAAGGCCGGATGACCGGCGCCGCAATACAGGCCCTGGGGTTCGACGAACAGGGTGTGATGCTCCAGCGCGGCCTGGGTGCCGGCGAAGTAGCCGACCGCCAGGTGCAGGCGATCCTGCAGCAGCAGGCGCTCCAACTCGGCGGGCGCCGCCGTGATCAGCTCCAGGTTGACCGCCTCGTTGCGTTGACGGAAACGCCGGATCGCCCCGGACAGCTGCGCCAGCACTTCCACGTCCAGCCCTTCGGACAGACCGATGCGCACCTCGCCGAGCAACTTGTCAGCCACGCCGCGCGCCTCGTCGCGGAAATCCTCGATGGACAGGAACAGCCGCCGCGTCGCCTGCAACAGGTGCTCGCCCTTGGGTGTCAGGCGGAAGCCGCCCTTGCCGCGCTCGCACAGGCGGTAGCCCAGGCGCGTCTCCAGCTTGGCCATCTGGATGCTGATGCTCGGCTGGCTCAGGCCCAGCTCGCCCTGCGCCGCACTGAAGCCGCCGCACTCCACGACGGTGACGAACAGGCGCAGCAGTTGCAGGTCGAGGTCGCGCAATTGGCTGAGCAAGGTCGTCTCCAAACATTGTTCTGATGAAATGCCAAAGTAATTAACTTTGTATTTTTGCAAAGTAAAGCCCGTTCCATGCTCGCCCCATAAACACAACAACTTCGAGGCGATGATCATGCGTGTGTTCTTCCGGGCGACTCTCGCGATGCTGGCCGTGGCACTGGCCGTGCCCCTGCACGCACAGGAGCGGGTGCTCAATCTGTACAACTGGGCGGATTATGTCGGCGCGGATGCGCTGCAACGCTTCCAGAAGGAAACCGGCATTCGCGTCAAGTACGACACCTTCGACAGCGCCGAGGTGCTCGACAGCAAGCTGATGACCGGCCGCAGCGGTTACGACGTGGTGTTCCCGGCCAGTAGCGGACTGGCTCGCGCGATTCAGGCCAAGGCCGTGCAGCCGGTAGACGATGCGCAATTGAAGAACTTCGCCAACCTCGATCCGGAACTGCTGGCGAAACTCGCAACCATCGATCCGGGCAACCGCTTCGGCGTGCCCTACACCTGGGGCACCGTGGGCCTGGCGATCAACAAGGACGAAGTGCTCAAGCGTATCCCCGACGCGCCGCTGGACAGCCTCGACCTGTTGTTCAAGCCCGAGTACGCCAGCCGCCTGGCCGATTGCGGCATTTCGCTGATCGACTCGCCACAGGAGGTGATCAGCGTCGCGCTGAACTACCTGGGCAAGTCGCCGTACAGCACCGATGCGGCTGATCTCACCCTGGTTCGCGAGCTGCTGACCAAGCTACAACCCAACGTGCGTTACATCGCCAGCGGCAAGCACATCAATGACCTGGCCAATGGTTCGCTGTGCGTCGCCCTGACCTACACCGGCGATGCGTTGATGGGCGCCGCACAGGCCAAGCAGGCGAACAAGCCGTTCGAGGTGATCTACCGGATTCCCAAGGAAGGCACGCTGATCTGGTTCGACACCATGGCCATCCCGGTGGACGCCCCGCACCCGCAGGAGGCGCGCGCCTTCATCGACTTCATGCTGCGCCCGGAGTCCATCGCCGAGCTGACCAACACCCTGTACTTCGCCAATGCCAACCTGAAGGCGTCGCCGCTGCTGAACGCCGATGTCGCCGGCGACCCGGACATCTACCCGCCGCCGGCCATGCGCCAGAAGTTGTTCGGCGAGCAATTGCTGACGCTCAAGCAGCAGCGCGACCGCACGCGACTGTGGTCGGCGTTCCGTACCCGTAGCTGATTCGAGTGCGCTTGCCCTCTCCCTAACCCTGGCTGCGCGCCCCGCTCCGAAGGGAGAGGGGACCGTTCGGTGCAGGTTGAAGCTGTAGCGTCAACCTGCACGGGCAGCTCCCTCTCCCTTCAGGGAGAGGGCGGGGGAGAGGGGGGCGCAGACACCGAACTATCAGAACAACACTACAAAGCCATTGATGAGGAAGCCATGGATCTCGCTAACGACAACGACCAGGCCATCACCCGCGACAGCCTTTATGGCACCGCTGCCGAATCCACCTACGCCGGCATCACCAGCTTCATGCGCCGTCGCTACAGCCGTGACCTGCGCGGCGTCGACCTAGTGGTCAGCGGCGTGCCCTTCGACACCGCCACCACCAACCGCCCCGGCAGCCGCTTCGGGCCGCGTGCGATCCGCGCCGCCTCGGTGCAGATGGCCTGGGCCCGGCACTTCCCCTGGGAGTTCGATCCCTTCGACCACCTGGCGGTAATCGACTACGGCGACTGCTCCTTCGACCACGGCGTGCCGCAGGAAACCCCGGATGTCATTGAGGCCCATGCCGCCCGCATCCTCGACGCCGGCTGTGCGCTGCTGACCCTGGGCGGCGATCATTTCATCAGCTACCCGTTGCTCAAGGCCCACGCCAGGAAGCACGGCGCGCTGTCGCTGATCCACTTCGACGCCCACAGTGACACCTGGCCGGACGAGGACTGCCAGCGCATCGACCACGGGACCATGTTCTACCACGCGGCCCGCGAGGGGCTGGTCGACCCGTCGCGCTCAGTGCAGGTCGGCCTGCGTACCACCAATGACGACGTCATGGGCTTCCAGGTGCTGGACGCCCGCGAAGTACACCGCAACACGCCGCAAGCCATCGCCGAGCGCATCCGTGCGCGCGTGGGCGATAACCCGGTGTACCTGACCTTCGACATCGACTGCCTCGACCCGGCCTTCGCGCCCGGCACCGGCACGCCGGTGTGCGGTGGCCTGACTTCGCACCAGGCGCTGGAAATCCTCCGCGCGCTGCGCGGCATCAACCTGGTGGGGATGGACGTGGTTGAAGTGGCGCCGCCCTACGACAGTGCCGAGATCACCGCCCTGGCCGGCGCGACCCTGGCGATGGAGATGGTTTGTCTGTATGCGGCGCGGCACAAGCTGGGCGAGCGCTGAGTTCGGCCTGAGCAGCGGAGGAGACGGAAGTCGAAGCACGACCGGGGTGCTCCGCTGATCGCCGAATCGACGGTGCCGGCGAAGCCCCGCCGGAACTGCGGTTCGTGCGGGTTCCGGCTTTTGTAGGAGCGGATTTATCCGCGATGTTTCGCGTGGCGACGAGTCGATCGCGGACATAGTCCGCTCCTACGCAATCCCATCTTCACGGCTCACGGCAATTTCATCTCGTAGCCCGCCGCCTGCAATTCGTCGTAGGCATGATCGAGTTGCGTGCGCAGGCCTTCGGCATCAGGCGCGTGGCGAGAGACGATGAGCTTGGTCGGCACGCTGTACAGCTTGTCGAAGGCCAGCGGCGCCATGTTCAGCTCCCGGCGTGCCTGTTCCACCGGGGTCTGGTAGTCGATCAGGAAGTCTCCCCGACCGCGCTCGAGCATCTGCAGGGCGGCGGTGTGGGTGCTGGTGCGGTGCAGTTCCAGCTTGAGCGTCGGGTCGGCCAGCATCTCGGTTATCGGCCGCCAGTAGCTGTAGCCGCTGATCAGGATCATCCGGCTGCCGGTCAGTCCCTCGGGCATCTTCGGCGAGGATCGCGAAGCCAGGCGATACAGGTTCAGTTCGACATGCCCCAGCACGCGCTCGCACTCCAGCGTGCTGCCCTCCAACTCCTGCTTGCCCGGCGCACCGGCCCAGAGCTGCACGCTGCCATCCTGCAGGCCGAGGTACAGGCGGGCGCTGGGCAGCGGACGGAAGTCGGCACGGTAGCCGGCCTTGAGCAGGATGCGCCGCACCATCTCGGCGCCGCTGCCGCGGGTGCTGCCATCCGGGGCGGTGTAGGTGTAGGGCGGGAATTCGTAGTAGCCCACGGTCAGCGCCGGTAGCGGATGCGGTAGGCGGTCGGCCAGGGTTGGGCGTTCGACGGCGCTGGCGCTGAAGCAGAGGAGAGCGAGGATCAACCCCGCGAGGCGGCTCAAATGCATGGATGGCCTGGAGTGCTCGTTATCGTTTTTGTTCGAAGCGAGCCGAGCATGCGTCCGTGGAATCGCAGTTGTCCAGTTTCCGCCGGTGGCGATGTGCCACAGTGCTCAGTGGGGCAGCAGGAAGCGCGCGGACAGCGGCAGGTGGTTGGAGATGCGCAGGGTGTCGTGGCTGCGCACACCGGCCTCCAGGCGGTTCAGGCTGGGGCTGTGGAACAGGTAATCCAGAGTGCGGTCGGGCTTGTGCACGCGGGGGTCGTTGGGGAAGTGGGTGTACCACTTCTCCTGGTCGGCGCCGCTGGACTCCTCCACCGCCGGCACGACGGGGAAGCGCGCTGCCAGCAGGTTCAGTTCGCTGTTGGCGCGGTAGGGCGCGCGCAGCACCTCCGGCAGGTAGGGATATTGGCCCAGCGGCAGCAGGCCGAGGTCGCCGCCCAGCAGCCAGGGGCGGCCGCTGGCCTGCAGGCTGTTCAGGTGGGCCTCGACGGCTTCGACCTGGCGCTGCGGCGTATCGTCGCCGTCGGGGCGCTCCAGGCGCGTGTTGATCACGCTGAGCTGGCCGCCGCCGCGGATCGGCAGGTCGCTCTGCAGCATCGCCGGCTGCGGGGCGAACAGGTGCAGCAGCGGGATGGACGAGCGCTGCGGCAGGGCGATGCGCTCGCCGCGGGTGATCTGGAAGCGGCTGAAGGTCACCAGCTTGCGCCCGGCGCTGCCGAACACGTGGGGATTGGGGTCGAAGCGCGCCTTCCAGTCGAAGGCGGCGGTGGAGCAGGGGTAGATATCGGTCAGGCGATCGCCGATCAGCGCCTGCTGGTCCTGTTTGCCAGTGGCGGCTGCGCCGTCGTCGACTTCCTGCAGCAGGACGATGTCCGGCGCCTCGTCGCGGATCACCCGCACCACTTCGTCGAGGCTGTAGGCGATGTCCTCGGGGCTGGGGCTGTCGTCGGGGCCGGTGGTATCGGGCAGGTCGTCCCAGAAGATGTAGCGCTTGCCGGCCAGGTACTGGACGTTCCAGGTCATCACCTTCAGCGCCTGGCCCGGCTGCAGTTGCGGCGCGGGCGCGCGGCACTGCGCGGCGACAGCCTCGCGCTCGGCGGGGTGCCAGGCCAGCAGCCAGGCGGCAGCGGTGACGGCGAGCAGCAGGGCGATGAACAACAGGAACAGGGCGCGGCGGCGAAGCGAGAGGCTCATGGGTGACCAGGGGCTATGCTTGTTGGGTCCAGAGGATAGTGGCTGTGACTTTGTATTTCACCTCTGTGTTTGATGTGGGAATTATCCTGAAACCTTGTGAGATGTAGTTCGCACGACGCTGCACTCGCGCCCTGCGGGCTTTGGGAGATCGCCATGCCCCGCACGCTCTTTTCGCATTCCGTCTACCGGCGCAAGGTCGTGCTGGTCAGCGGCGGCTGTTCCGGCATCGGCCGCGCCCTGGTGCTGCGCTTCGCCCAGGCGGGTGCCCATCCGGTAATCCTCGACCTCGAGCAGGCGGGGCTGGACAGCCTGGTTCAGCACTTGCGCGAGCACCTGAACGTCGAGGCCCTCGGCCTGCGCTGCGACATCGCCGATGCCGAGGCGGTGCAGCGCGCGGTGGCGCTGGCGGTAGAGCGCTTCGGTGGCATCGACGTGCTGGTGAACAATGCCGGCATCACCCACCGCAGCCTGTTCATCGAGACGGAGCTGGCGGTGTTCCGGCGGGTAATGGCGGTGAATTTCTATGGCGCGCTGCACTGCACCCAGGCGGCGTTGCCCAGCCTGCTGGCGCGGCACGGGCAGATCGTCGTGCTCAGTTCGCTGACCGGCTTTGCCCCTTTGCTCTATCGCAGCGCCTACAACGCTAGCAAACATGCGCTGCACGGGCTGTTCGATACGCTGCGCATGGAGTTGGACGGCACGGGGGTGGCGGTCACCCTGGCGTGCCCGGGTTTCACCGCTACCGATCTGCGCAAGAACGCGCTGGTGGGCGACGGTTCGGTGATCCGTCAGCCAGCCGTGGTGCTGGGCGCCGAGGTGGCATCGCCACGCGATGTGGCCGAGGCGATCTACCAGGGCGCGTTGCGCCGCCGGCGTTTGCTGGTGCTGTCCAACGTCAATTGGCGGGCGCGCCTGCTGGCGCGCTTCTTCCCGCGGCTGTTCGAGAAATTGCTGGTGCCGAAGATGTCGGGGCTCAAGCCCGGCCATTAGCTTCTCGTAGGAGCGAGCTTGCTCGCGAACCGCCCTGGCAGCGGAGCTGAGCAGGGTTCGCGAGCAAGCTCGCTCCTACAGGTTCCATGCTGGCGCGTCGCGCGGCGCCCGCTCCTGCGATCAATGCGAGTGCGTGTCGAACCCACCACCCGCCAGCGCCATGTCCCAGAACGATGCCTCGATCTTGTGCCCGTCCAGGTCGCGGATGAAGCAGCCGTAGTAAGGCTCGCCATAGAGCGGGCGCGGGCCGGGGGCGCCTTCGTCGGTGGCGCCGGCGGCTATCGCGGCGCGGTAGAAGGCGTCCACTTCCTCGCGGGAGTTGGCCATGAAGCCAAAGTGCGTGCCGTTGCCGACGCTGGCCGGGCGCCCGTCGATGGGCGTCTGCACCCAGAACTCTGGGAAGACGCGACCGTAGGCCACGGCGCCGGGGTGTTCCATGATCTGCTGGCAACCCAGCGTTGCCAGCACCGCGTCATAGAAGGCCTTGGCGCGCGGGTAGTCGTTGGTGCCGATGGAAATATGTGAAAGGCAGCTGGGCGGGAAGTCGCTCACGGCGAGTCTCCATACTCGGGGGAAGGAGACTCCAGCGTAGAACCCCGGCCCGCGATGTGCCGGGGTATTTGTTGCGACTTGCTGCCGCTCAGGCGGCTTCGCGGCCGAGCAGGATGAAGATGCGGTAGGCGGCCACCGTCAGCAGCAACTGGAAGAACCCGCTCAGCGAGTGCAGCGCCACGCTGAGTACCGGCGCGTCCTGGCCGGCCTCGGTGATCCAGCCTTCGGCGATCCACACCGGCGCGAGGATGGCCAGGGAGGTCATCAGCAGCAGGAAGAAATGCCCGGTGGTCAGGGCGAAGCTTTCGCGCATCGCATCGATGGGCGCGCGGCCGCGCTGCACCAGGAGGAATTCGGCGAAGGCCAGCTTGATCATCACGAAGATGCCCGGCAGCACCATCAGGGACAGGCCGAGCACGATCAGCAGCGAGGTGATCGCCGAGAGCAGGGCAAAGGCGGGCCACAACCGCAGGGCCGCGCTCCACAACTCGCGCACGCTGCGCTCGACGCCTTCGCCGGCGTCGATCATGTAGAGGATCAGGCTGGCGGTGTAGATCGGGTAGAACACCAGGCCCGCGGCCATGCCCCAGGGCGCGAAGTTCTGCGAACCGGCAGCGACGTTGATCTGCTGCTGCACCAGCGTCTCGATGACGATCCAGGGCAGGCACAGCGGCACGAGGATGCCGAGGTGACGGGAGAAGAAGAACCAGGTGTCGCGGAGGATGGAAAGGGGATTCATCAGTAACCCGATACTGTCCGAGGGCTTCGACTCTAACTTAAGCAAACCCTCAGGTAGAAGGCGCAAGAATTCTGTGATCGGAACTTGTTTTTTTCCGACCCGATCCAATGTTTCGTAGCAGCGATCCGTTGTGAACCACCCGCTCAATCGAGGCCCGTCATGAATTCCGAAGAGCAATCCCTGATCGATGGTCTGTTCACCCGCCTGCGTGACGCCGAGGCGCAGACCGCCCCGCGCGACGCCCAGGCCGAGGCGCAGATCAACAAGCACCTGGTGCAACAGCCCGCCGCGCCGTATTACATGGCCCAGGCGATGCTGATCCAGGAGGCGGCGATCAAGCGCCTGGACCAGCGCGTCAAGGAGCTGGAAGCGCATCAGGCCAGGGCTCAGGAACAGCGCCCGAGCAGCGGCGGCTTCCTCGCCGGGCTGTTCGGTGGCGGCCAGAGTCAGGAGCAACGCCAGGCGCAACCGCAGCAGCGCCCGGACGGTTGGGGCCAGACACGCTTCTCGCAGCCTGCCGGCAACGCGACTTACGCCAATAGTCCTGGCGCCAGCAACCCCAACGACTTCCGCCCGGCACAGCCTGCGCAGGCCGCGCCCCAGGGTGGCGGCTTCCTGCGCGGGGCCTTGCAGACCGCAGCCGGTGTGGCCGGCGGCGTGATGGTGGCGAATGCGCTGACCAGCCTGTTCCACAGCAGCCAGCCGCAGGAAATCGTCGAGGTGATCCAGGAGCAGCCGGTGCAGCCGGAGCCCTCGAACTTCGGCGACTCGCCGTCGGACGACTCCTTCGGTGGCGACCGTTATGCCGACAACACATTCAGCGATGCCAATTACGATGATGGCGGCAGCTTCGGCGACGACTCCGGCTTCTTCGGCGGTGACGACGGCGACATGTTCAGCTGAGCCGCCCGCCGGGACTGGCGGGGGCGCGTCGCTGTGCCGATAATGCGCCCCCGCTGTTCGAGTCCCGGAGTCACCGTTGAAGACCATCGCCCTGTTCGCCGACGTGCAGAACCTCTACTACACCGTGCGTCAGGCCTACGGCTGCCACTTCAACTACGCCGCCCTGTGGGCCGAGCTGAGCGCCCAGGGCACCATCGTCCAGGCCTACGCCTACGCCATCGACCGGGGCGATGCCAGGCAGCAGCAGTTCCAGCAGATCCTGCGCAAGCTCGGCTTCACCGTGAGGCTAAAGCCCTACATCCAGCGCGCCGACGGCTCGGCCAAGGGTGACTGGGACGTGGGTATCACCATCGACATCCTCGACGCCGCGCCGAACGTGGACGAGATCGTCCTGGCCTCCGGCGATGGCGACTTCGACCTGCTGCTCGACCGCGTCCGTGCCGGCGGTACTGACGCCACCGCCTACGGCGTGCCGGGCCTTACCGCCCAGGCGTTGATCCGCGCAGCCAGCCGCTACGTGCCCATCGAAGGCGCGCTGCTGCTGCGTTCCTGACCCGTGCGGCTACAATGCCGCCCATTCTGATTCGTTTTCGCGAGCGCTCCATGACCTTCGCCACCCTCGGCCTGATCGATCCTCTCCTGCGCGCCCTCGACGGGCTCGGCTACCAGAACCCGACGGCGGTGCAGGCTCAGGCCATCCCGGCCGTGCTCAAAGGGCGCGACCTGCTGGCCGCCGCCCAGACCGGCACCGGCAAGACCGCCGGCTTCGCCCTGCCGTTGCTGCAGAAGCTGTTGCAGGAAGGCCCGCAGGTGGCAGCCAACTCGATCCGTGCGCTGGTGCTGGTGCCGACCCGCGAGCTGGCCGAGCAGGTGCACGAGAGCTTCCGCGCCTATGGCCAACACGTACCACTGCGTACCGCCGTGGCGTACGGCGGGGTCAGCATCAACCCGCAGATGATGAAGCTGCGCAAGGGCGTCGACGTACTGGTGGCCACGCCCGGTCGCCTGCTCGACCTGTACCGGCAGAACGCCCTGAAATTCACCCAGCTGCAGGTGCTGGTGCTGGACGAAGCCGACCGCATGCTCGACCTGGGCTTCGCCCGCGAGCTGGACGAAGTCTTCGCTGCGCTGCCCCGGCGCCGGCAGACCCTGCTGTTCTCCGCGACCTTCTCCGACGCCATCCGCCAGATGGCCCGCGAGCTGCTGCGCGACCCGCTGACCATCGATGTGGCGCCGCGCAACACGGCAGCGAAGACGGTAAAGCAGCACCTGCTCACGGTGGACAAGAAGCGCAAGGCCGAGCTGTTCCTGCACCTGCTGCGCGAGCAGGGCTGGCGCCAGGCGCTGGTATTCGCCAAGACCCGCAAGGGCGTCGACGAACTGGTCGATGTGCTGCACAAGCAAGGCATTCGCGCTGATTCGATCCACGGTGACAAGCCGCAGCCATCGCGCCTGCGAGCGCTGGCGCGGTTCAAGGCCGGCGAGGTCGATTTCCTCGTCGCCACCGATGTTGCCGCCCGTGGACTGGACATCCAGGAGATGCCGCTGGTGGTCAACTTCGACCTGCCCATCGTTCCCGAGGACTACGTGCACCGCATCGGCCGGACCGGCCGCGCCGGCGCCAGCGGCCAGGCGATCTCGCTGGTCTGCGCCGATGAAGTTCAGCAACTGGCAGCCATCGAAACGTTGATCGGCCAGACTTTGCAGCGCCACGAGGAAGATGGCTTCGAGGCGGAACATCGGGTGCCCGTCACTGCCCCCGGCGGCCAGATCACGAAAAAGCCGAAGAAGCCCAAGCCACCCAAGGTGCCGGAAGGCAAACCGGGCAAGGTGCATCTGGGCTCGCTGCTGGACGACAAGCCGCAGGTCAAGGCGGTGCGCAAGGCGCCGGGCTTTGCCCTTGGTGGTAAACCAGCAGGTGGCAAGCCATCCTCCGGAAAACCCTCTGCTGGAAAGCCGGGTGGCAAGGGCGCTCGTCGTCCCTGAGCCGTTAAGGCGCGCGCCTGCTTCATCGCAGTGCGCGGCCGAGGCTTGAGTCGGGGCGGTCTCCAGGTGTGACGGGGCCTTGCGCGGTGTGGCGCAAAAGCTGCATTTCCGTGTGGAATCCCGAACGCCTATAGTGTGCACATCGCGCACACAACAAGAACGACAGCCCATGCGCCACAAGGAACTCAAAGCCTGGACCGGCGGAGTCGCCCATCTGCTCCCGCTGGCCCCCGGTCGTCCGCGCCTGCTCGGCCTCAGCCAATGGCTGCAA
Source organism: Pseudomonas sp. NY15435 (assembly GCF_048068295.1). Taxonomy (NCBI): domain Bacteria; kingdom Pseudomonadati; phylum Pseudomonadota; class Gammaproteobacteria; order Pseudomonadales; family Pseudomonadaceae; genus Pseudomonas; species Pseudomonas sp. NY15435. Next base: position 186,617 of record NZ_JBLUQA010000011.1, on the reverse strand, counting down.
CAGGTCTGTGCGGTGGATAACTTCGTGCTCTTCGTCTACGAAGGCAACCACCGTCCGCTGGACCTGTTCGACACCTTCCCGGCCGATGTCCGCCACGTCTACGTCGAGGATTACCAGGTCGGCCCCTACCTGCTCGATCCCTTCTACCTCGCTTGCATGCGCAACCAGGCTCCGGGCCTGTGGCGTCTGCGGCAGTTCGCGCCGGACCACTTCTATCTGGGCGAGTACTACCAGACGTATTACCAGCAGACCGGCCTGACCGAGGAGATCGCCTTCTTCATCGACCTGGCTGACGGCGCCACGGCGGTGCTCTCGCTGATGCGCAAGACTTCCAGCCCCGCCTACAGCCGCGACGAGATACAGCTGCTGGAGTGCGCACGGCCGGTGGTCGAGCAGGTGGTGCGCGAGGCCTGGGAGCTGCGCCGCGCGCAACCGCGCCCGGCGCAGGACCTGGACTACCAGATCCGCGAGGCCTTCGACCAGTTCGGCGCCCAGCTGCTCACGCCCCGTGAGCAGGAGATCGTCCAGTTGCTGCTGCGCGGCCACTCCAGCGCCTCGGTGGCGGAGCAGCTGGATATCAGCCCCGGCACGGTGAAGATTCACCGCAAGAACATCTACGCCAAGCTCGGCATCGGCAGCCAGTCAGAGCTGCTCGGGCTGTTCATCCGCGAGTTGGCGGGGCGGGACGCGGCGGGTGGGATGCGCGCAGCGGGTTAGAAGCAGAATCCGCCTGTAGGGCGTACAACCGTTCGCGGTTGTACGCCGTTGCCTCTGGTTGCGTTGCTCGTGGCGGATAACGCCTGGGGCGTTATCCGCCCTAGGTGACTGGCCAGTGCCGGAGCTGCCGGAGGATCTCTTTTGTAGGAGCGAGCTTGCTCCTGAACCGCCCAGCATCGGAGCTGCCGGGGAATCTCGTTCGCGAGCAAGCTCGCTCCTACAGTCCCCCTCAGCTGCGGACGACCAATGTGTGCCATGCCCGCGATCGCGCACATGGCACGCTCCTACAGGGAGAGCCCATTGCGCGAGTGCGTACCGAGAGTACCAATCCCGCCATCTATCCCCCGAGGGATATATACACCCCGAAAGCCCCGTTGCTAGCGTGAGCCCCAACAAGAACAAAGTGGAGCGCGCGGTGATGGAGAGCGGTCAGGACTTCGATATCGAATTCCGTAACGTGGTCAAGCGCTACGGCAGCGTGCCGGCGGTCAACGGGCTGAGCTTCAAGGTGAAGCGTGGCGCCTTCCATTCCTTCCTTGGCAGTTCCGGCTGCGGCAAGACCACCACCCTGCGGATGATCGCCGGCTTCGAGCAGCCCAGCGAAGGCGAGGTGCTGCTGGCCGGCCAGGCGGTGGCCGGGGTGCCGGCGCACCAGCGTGCAGTGAACATGGTGTTCCAGCACTACGCGTTGTTCCCGCACCTGACGGTGGCCGAGAACATCGCCTACGGCCTGCGCTACCGCACGCCGCGCCCGGACCGCGCGCAGCAGCGCCGCATGGCCGACGAGGCGCTGGAGATGGTGCGCCTGTCCGGCTTCGGCACGCGCAAGCCCCACGAGCTTTCCGGCGGCCAACAACAGCGCGTGGCGCTGGCCCGTGCGCTGGTCAACAAGCCCACCGTGCTGCTGCTCGACGAGCCGCTGGCGGCGCTGGACCGCAAGCTGCGCAAGGAGATGCAGTCGGAGTTGCTGCGCCTGCAGCGCGAGGTCGGCATCACCTTCGTGCTGGTCACCCATGACCAGGAAGAGGCGCTGTCGATGAGCGACAGCATCAGCATCATGAAGGACGGCCTGATCATCCAGACCGCCACCCCCGAGGCACTCTACGAGACCCCGGCAAGCCGCTATGTGGCGGACTTCATCGGCGAGTCCAACCTGTTCGCCGGCACCGTGCGCCGCCTTGATTCCGGCCGCGTGGTGCTGGGTACCCCGGCCGGGCTGGAACTGAGTAGCCCGCCGACGCCCACCGGCCCCGCGCTGGCGCCCCAGGCCGAGGGTTGCATCGCCGTGCGCCCCGAGCTGGTCGGCATCGCTGCCGCCGATTCGGAGCTGCAGCGCGAAGTGCGCCTGAAGGGGCGCGTCGAGGACCGCATCTACCTGGGCAATCTCACCGAATACCGCGTTCGCACCGACGCCTTCGGCATCGTTTGCGTGCGTGTGCCGCGCAAGGCCGGCGGCGAGGCCGAAGCCTTCGAGCATGGCGCGCCGGTGCAGGTCGGCTGGAACCAGGCCAGCGGCCTGGCCATGGCTCTTTGAACCGGGCTCAGCCCGACGATCCAACCATAACGACAATCAGCAGACAGGCGGGGAGTGACGATGGACAAGAAGAACTTCATCAAGACGATGCGCAGCTGGGAAAACGGCTCCATCACGCGGCGCGATTTCCTCGGCAAGACCGGTCTCGGGCTGGCGATGGCGGTGGTCGCCGCCAACACCCCTGGTCTGCTGACCGGCAAGGCCTACGCGGCCGAGGGCAGCAATATCGGTGACCGCCTGGCGCTGGCCACCTGGCCCAATTACCACAGCCAGGAAAACTTCGATGCCTTCGCCAAGGCCACCGGCGCGCGGGTCCAGATGAACGTATTCGGCTCCAACGAGGAGATGCTCGCCAAGCTGCAGGCCGGCGGCAGCGGCTGGGACGTCTTCGTGCCGACCAACTACACCATCAGTACCTACGTGCAGCTCGGGCTGATCGAACCGCTGGACCTCTCGCGCATCCCCAACTTCGACCCCAAGGCCTTCGAGGAGCGCTTCATGGCCCAGGGCACGGTGGACGGCAAGGTCTACGCGGTGCCGAAGAACTGGGGCACCACCGGCATCGTCTATGACGCCAGCCGCGTGAAGGGCAGCCCGGATTCCTGGAAGCAGTTCTGGGACCTGACCCTGACCAGCGCCTCGGGCCGCACCATCGTCCACGACTACCAGCTCACCGCCATCGGCAACGCGCTCAAGTACTACGGCTACAGCTTCAACTCGCTGGATCCGAAGGAGCTGGCCGAGGCTGAGAAGCTGCTGATCCAGGCCAAGCCGCACCTGTTCGCGATCAACTCCGACATCCAGCCCTCGCTGCGCAATGGTGACGCCTGGATGGCCATGGCCTGGACCGGCGACGCCTCGCAGCTGCACCGCGACAACCCGGACATGACCTTTGTGCTGGGCAAGGAAGGCGGCGAGATCTGGAGCGACTTCTTCGCCATTCCCAAGAGTGCCGAGCATCGCGATGCGGCCTACGCGTTCATCAACTACCTGCTCGACCCGCAGCACAACAAACTGGAGGTCCTCTCCCACGGCTACCCGAGCGGCGACAAGCGCGTCGATGCGCTGCTCTCCCAGTCGATGCTCGACGACCCGATCATGTACCCGGCGGCCGAGCGCCTGTCGCCGCTGGAGTTCGGCGCCGCGGCGACCCTCACCAGCCCGGCGCGCGCCGAACTGATGGCGCGGTTCAAGGCCGCCTGATCGGCTCTTCGTAGGAGCGAGCTTGCTCGCGAACCCGCCCAGCTTCACAGCTGCCGGGGAATCCGTTCGCGAGCAAGCTCGCTCCTACAAAAAAGGTCCGTGCAATCCCATGCGTAGGGAATCGAACATGAACATCGCTGTCAGCGCCCCGTTGCCGCAGACCCAGGCGACGCCCACGGCCTCGCGTGCGAAAAGCCTCGGCCGGCGCGTCACGCTCCTGCTGCTCCTGCCGTCCACCCTGTGGTTCCTGCTACTGCTGCTGATGCCGCTGGTGATCATCCTGGTCTTCAGCTTCGGCGAGCGCAGCGCCGTGGGTGGCTACGGCGGCGGGCTGACGCTGGAGAACTACCTGAACCTCGGTTCCCGTGCCCAGGCCTTCTGGAACACCCTGACCCTGGCGCCGCTGGGCACCCTGGCCTGTCTGCTGGCGGCCTACCCGCTGGCCTATTTCCTCGCGGTTAAGGTGCGGCGCAACAAGTCGCTGCTGCTGACCCTGGTGATCGTGCCGTTCTGGACCAGCTTCCTGATCCGCACCTACGCCTGGATCTTCCTGCTCAGCGGCCGCGGCATCCCGGCGCTGCTGGAGACCTTCGGCATCGCCGACGTGCGGCTGATCAACACGCCCTACGCGGTGCTGATCGGCATCGTCTACGGCTACCTGCCGCTGATGGTGTTCCCCATCTACGTGACCCTGGAGAAGCTCGACAAGCGCCTGCTGGAAGCGTCCGGCGACCTCGGCGCGAGCGCCTTCGAGACCTTCCGCCGGGTCACCCTGCCGCTCTCCGCGCCGGGCGTGATCACCGGGGTGATGCTGGTGTTCATCCTGCTCATGGGCGAGTTCCTGATCCCGGCGATCCTCGGCGGCGGCAAGGTGTTCTTCGTCGGCAACGCGCTGGTCGACCTGTTCCTGCAGTCGCGCAACTGGGCGTTCGGCAGCGCGGTGGCGATGACCCTGGTGGCGATGATGCTGGTGATCATCGGCGTCTACCTGAAGCTCGTGGCCCGCTACGGCGGCTCGCGCAACGACGGAGTGCTCTGACATGTGGCTGCGCAGTTACTCCACCTCGGTCTACCTGTTCCTCTACGCGCCCATCGCGCTGATCATGCTCTTCGCTTTCAACGCCGGGCGCAGCGGGCTGAGCTTCCAGTGCTGCTCGGTGCAGTGGTTCGGTCGCGCCTTCGACAACCCGTTCATCATGGAAGCCCTGGGCAACAGCGCGCTGATCGCCTTGTGCTCGGCGCTGATCGCCACCCTGTTCGGCACCCTCGCGGTGTTCGGCCTGCAGCGCGTGGGCAAACGCGTACGCCTGCTGTTCGATGCGCTCACCTACTGCGCGATCATCGTGCCGGGGATCGTCATCGGCATCGCCACGCTGATCGCCTTCATCACCCTGTTCGATGTGCTCAACCCGCTGCTGGCGCTGCTGGACATCGGCCTGCCGAAACTTAACATGGGCTTCGGCACCGTGGTCGCGGCGCACTCGCTGTTCACCATGGCGCTGGTGATGGTGATCGTCCGCACCCGCGTCGAAGCCATGGACAAGTCGCTGCTGGAAGCCTCCGCCGACCTCTACGCGCCGCCCTTGGACACCTTCTGGCGGGTGACCCTGCCGCAGATCGCCCCGGCCATCCTCGCCGGCTTCCTGTTGGCGTTCACCTTCAGCTTCGACGATTTCATCATCGCCTTCTTCGTCGCCGGCTCGGAAACCACGCTGCCGATCTACATCTTCTCGTCGATCCGCCGGGGCATCACGCCGGAGATCAACGCCATCTCCACGGTGATCATCTGCGCCTCGCTGGCGCTGCTGTTCACCTCCCGCTACCTGCAGAACCGCCGCACCGGCGTTCAGGCCGCCTGAGGGCCGACTTCTAGGAGACTCGAGGATGCGTGACCAGCTCTATATCAACGGGCAATGGGTCAGGCCGGACCTGGGTGGCAGTTTCACCAGCTTCGACCCGGCCACCGGCCAGGCACTGCGCGAAGTGCCGGCGGCCACCGAGGAAGATGTCGACCATGCGGTGCGCGCTGCGCGTACCGCGTTCAATCGCGGCTGGGGGCAGAGCCGTGGCAGCGAGCGCGCCGAGTGGCTGGAGGCGCTGGCCGGGGAGCTGGAACGCAACCAGGATTCGCTGGCGGAACTGGAAGTGCGCGACAACGGCAAGCCGCTGCCCGAGGCGCAGTGGGACGTGGCCGATGCCATCGGCTGCTTCCGCTACTACGCCGAGCTGGCGCGGGAGCTGGACCAGCGCCAGGATCAGGCTCTGCCCCTGCCCGACGAGCGTTTTCGCTGTCGTATCCGCCAGGAGCCGGTGGGCGTGGCGGGGCAGATCATTCCCTGGAACTATCCGCTGCTGATGGCAGCCTGGAAGGTCGCGCCGGCCCTGGCGGCGGGCGCCACCTGTGTACTCAAGCCATCGGAACTGACGCCGCTGAGCGCGCTGGAACTGGCCGCCGCGGCGGACGCCGTGGGCCTGCCGGCGGGCGTGCTGAATGTGTTGCCGGGCCTCGGCGCGGACGCCGGCGGGCCGCTCAGTCAGCATCCGGGCGTGGACAAGTTGGCCTTCACCGGCAGCGTGCCGACCGGCTCGCGAATCATGTCGGCGGCGGCACAGGACATCAAGAACGTCAGCCTGGAGCTGGGCGGAAAATCGGCCTTCATCGTCTTCGACGACAGCGATGTCGAGGCGGCGGTGGAGTGGATCCTGTTCGGCATCTTCTGGAACCAGGGCCAGGTGTGCAGCGCCACCTCGCGCCTGCTGGTGCAGGAGGGCGTCGCCCCGCGCCTGATCGAGCGGCTGGTGGAAGCGACCCGCGCCATCACCATCGGCAACGGCCTGCAGCCGGGCGTGCTGCTCGGCCCGCTGGTCAGCCAGGGGCAGCACGAGAAGGTGCTCGGTTTCGTCGACAAGGGCCGCGCCAGCGGTGCCCGCCTGCTTACCGGCGGCAAGCGTCCCGCGGGGCTGGAGCAGGGCTGGTTCATGGAGCCTGCGATCTTCGACGAACCGGCCGAGGATGCGCTGATCTGGCGCGAGGAAATCTTCGGCCCGGTGCTCTGCGTGAAGCGCTTCAAGACCGAGGCCGAGGCCCTGCGGCTGGCCAACGACAGCCGCTTCGGCCTGGCCGGCGCGGTGATGTCGGGCGATCCACAGCGTGCCGCGCGGGTAGCCGATGGGCTGCGCGCAGGGATCGTCTGGGTCAACTGCTCGCAGCCCACCTTCACCCAGGCGCCGTGGGGCGGCATGAAACAGAGCGGCATTGGCCGCGAGCTGGGCGTGTGGGGACTGGAGAATTACCTGGAGGTGAAACAGGTGACCGAGTACGTCTCGGATCAGCCCTGGGGCTGGTACCTGAAGTAGCGGCATCAGTGTAGGAGCGAGCTTGCTCGCGAACAAAGGTTGGCCGGAAACACGGCGCGGCCTGAGACTCCATTCGCGAGCAAGGGCTAGGCGCCCCCCTCGATCCTACAAAAAGCCCAAAGTGCGGCGCACCATTCAGTCGAGGTTATGCCCGATCCGCCAGAGCACGCCGCTCGGGTCGTGCAGGGTGAAGTCGCGCATCTTCCACGGCTGGTCTTCCAGTGGCCCAAGGCGCACGGCGTAGCGCTCGGCGAGGCCGGAGTCGCGGACCTTCGCGTACCAGGCGTCGGCATTTTCCACCAGCAGGTGCAGCATCAGGTTCTCGGCGAATTCCTTGACGTAGTAGTTCTGCAGCAGGAAGGCGCAATGGTCGCCATGGTGGAAGTAGGCAAGCTCCTCGGAGTTCCACGGCGAGAGAAATCCCAGGTCCTTGTAGAACTGCTGGGAGAGCGCGAAATCGCGGGCGGGGACGAAGACTTTCAGTTCAACGCTGGCAGTGCTCATGGGCAACCTTCCTGGTTAATGCGTGAGCAGGCTTCACGACGGCAACGGAGCAGGCCGTCTCTGGCGGGCGGCTGGCCGCGAGTCTAACTCAGAGCTGGCGCTGCATGTAGCGATGGCTGGACACACCCGGCAGCGTCGAGATGCGCTCCACCTGCACGGCGAAGCCGAAGCGCTCGTACAGCGCCTGCGCCTTCGGATTGGCCATCGAAACATCCAGTGCTGCCATTGGCAGTCCGGCGTCACGACCGATCTTCAGCAAATGCTCGATCAGCTGGCTGCCCAGGCCTTCGCCGCGCAGCGTCGGCGTCACGCCCAGGTGCGCGAGGTACAGCGTCCTGCGCGGCGGCGGACAGATGATTCTCTCCAGCTGCAGACCGCGGCGGATCACACCGGCGCAGCCCAGCCCGAAGTAGCCGATGATCTGCCGCGTGGCCGCCAGCATGTAGCCCAGGTTCACCTCGCCACCGAATACCGTACCGGCCGCCACCACCCGGCCATCCTGTTCGCCGACCCAGTGCTGGCGCCAGCCGAACTGCCCGCCACCCTGCACGAAGGCGTAGCGCAGGAAGTCTTGCGCGCTGTTGCGGCCGGGGCGGGCAAAGGCGTAGTCGAAGGCGTCGGGGCCGGAACTGTAGATCAGCGGGATGGCAGCATCGACGTCATCGGGGCGGGCGCGGCGGAAGGTCAGTGGCATGCAGGCGACTCCAGGATGGGAATCGAGAATCTAGCACCATGGTTCCATAAAGTGCAGCGCTCAGCCTTGTGCTTCGAGCCAGTGCAGTGCGCCAAGCCCGGCCGCGCGGCCGCTGGCAAAGCAGGCGGTAAGCAGGTAGCCGCCGGTGGGTGCTTCCCAGTCGAGCATTTCGCCGGCACAGAACACGCCCGGCAGCGCCTTGAGCATCAGGCAGTCGTCCAGCGCCTCGAAGGTTACGCCGCCGGCGCTGCTGATGGCCTCGTCCAGCGGGCGGGGGCGCACCACGGTCAGCGGGAGTGCCTTGATCAACTGGGCAAGGCGCTGTGGATCGGCGTAGTCGGCGGCTGTGGACAACTCGCGCAACAGCCCGGCGCGTACGCCATCGAGCCCCAGGCGGCCGCGCAGATGGTTGGCCATGGACTTGGAACCGCGTGGCTGGGCGACGGCCTTGGCGACCTGCTCCAGGCTGCGGTTGGGCAGCAGGTCCAGGTGCACGGTGGCGCTGCCGGTCTGCTCGATGCGTTCACGGATACCGGATGACAGCGCGTAGACCAGGCTGCCTTCGATGCCGCCGGCGGTGACCACGAACTCGCCCTGGCGCGGCGTGCCGCCGGCCAGCGAGAGCGCCACCGGCTTGACCGGCGCGCCGGCGAACTTGTCGCGGAAGAACTCGCTCCAGCCTGCCACCTCGAAGCCACAGTTGGCCGGGCGCAGCGGCGAGATATCCACAGCGCGCCCGGCCAGCAGCGGCACCCAGGCGCCGTCCGAGCCCAGGCGCTGCCAGCTGCCGCCACCGAGGGCCAGCACGGTGGCATCGGCCGTCAGGCTGCGCTGGCCTTCCGGCCCGTCGATCAGCAGCGCGCCCTTGGCGTCCCAGCCCAGCCAGCGGTGCCGGGTGTGGATGATCACACCGGCTTCGCGCAGGCGCTTGAGCCAGGCGCGCAGCAGCGGCGCGGCCTTCATGTCGGTGGGGAAGACGCGGCCGGAGGTGCCGACGAAGGTTTCGATACCCAGGCCATGAATCCACGCGCACAGCGCCTGGTTGTCGAAGGCGTCGATCAGCGGCGCGAGGGTTTGCGCGCGCTGGCCATAGCGCGACAGGAAGGGTTCACGTTCCTCGGAGTGGGTGATGTTCATGCCGCCCACGCCGGCCAGCAGGAACTTGCGCCCGACCGAAGGCATGGCGTCGAACAACTCCACCTGCACGCCGGCGCCGGCCAGGACTTCGGCCGCCATCAGGCCGGCAGGACCGCCGCCGATGATGATGGCGGTGCGGGAGGCGAGCGGGCGGGAGTCGGTCATGCAAAGGGCCAGGCGAAGGAGGGCGGGAAAGGGCGCAATTCTAGCGCAGCGACACCGTGCGCCGGTTGCTCATTTTTTGTCCAGTTCTCCCGGAGCCTGAGGGGATACGCCTGGCAGGCGTTTTCCCGCAGCTTATCCACAGACCGCTCCACCGTTGCCGTGGAAAAAACTGGGGAGTGGGGAAGCTGTTTTCTGTCTCCTGAACGGTAGGGGTTGCGAGAATTCCTACAGGGGATCGGGATTGCGCCGATGTTGGTGCTTTTGTGAATCCATCAGCATGCGGGCCTCTTGCAACCTTGGTCCGACTGTCGATGAAAGTCCGTGATTATCTTCGCTCTCATGAGGCCCACCTGTGGGGGGAGGGCAGCGACACGCGTGTGCGCGTGAATGGCCTCGACATTGTCATCCGTGCGCTCCCCAGCGAGGAAATCCGTACGCTGCTCAACGAAGCGGTGGCCCATATGGTGGTGCGCCTGAACAAGAACCTGCAGGGCTCGAAAGTGAAGTTCGAGCAGCGCGTGCTCGAGTTGCTGTCGATACAGATCGCGCTGCACAACCTCTATGTGTTCACCAACTGGAGCCGGCTGTTGCCGCGCTACCTGCAGTACGCGGGACCGCTGCGCGCGCAGGAGTTGTTGCAGCACCACGTGCCCGAACAGGTGATGCGCTTCTGCGAGAAGCACTACGCCATCGATTGTCGCCCACGCGCCGCCGCGCTGATGGGATTCTCCGAGCATGAGCTGGCCCGCTGGGAGCAGCAGCGCTTGCCCTCGCGCATGGACACCAACAACTCGCGTTACCGCTCCAGCTGAAACTCGCGCGCCACCCGTGCAGCGCTGTGGTGCAGGATGCCATGGCGGCGGGCCAGCGCGTGGCGGTCCTTGTCGTAGCCACCGCCGATCACGCCCACCACCGGGATGTCGCTGGACAGGCAGCGGCGGATGACGTGCTCGTCCCGCGCCGCCAGTCCCGCATCGGTGAGTTGCAGATAGCCCAGGGCATCGTCCTTGTGCACGTCCACGCCGGCGTCGTAGAGCACGATGTCCGGCTGGTACAGCGGCAGCAGATAGTCCAGCGCTTCCTGCACCACCTTCAGGTAGTCGGCATCGCCCAGGTGCAGTGGCAGGGGAATGTCCCAGTCGCTCTGCGCCTTGCGCGCGGGAAAGTTCTTCTCGCAGTGCAATGAGACCGTCACGGCGTCCGGCACGTTCTCCAGGATGCGCGCGGTGCCGTCGCCCTGGTGCACGTCGCAGTCGAAGATCAGCACGCGGTTGGCCTTGCCGCTTTCCAGCAGGTAGAGGCTGATCACTGCCAGGTCGTTGAAGATGCAGAAGCCCGAGGCGTGGTCATGGTGCGCGTGGTGCGTTCCGCCGGCGAGGTGACAGGCCAGCCCATGTTCGAGCGCTAGTTCGGCCGTCAGCAGGGAGCCACCTACCGCGCGCACGGTGCGTCGCGCCAATGCCTCAGTCCAGGGCAGGCCGAGGCGGCGCAGTTCCTCGCGGCCCATCTCGCCGCTGCAATAGCGCTCAATGTAATCGCGGTCATGGGCCAGGGCGAGGATATCCACCGGGCAGAGTTCCGGACGCAGTAGCTCGGCGTCGCTCACCAGAGCGCTGTCCACCAGGTGATCGCGCAGCAGGCGGAACTTCTCCATGGGGAAGCGGTGGTTGTCCGGGAAGGGCGGACTGTAGTCGTCGTGGTAGACCAGGGGTATCGGCATGCAGGCAAGGGTACGCCGGGGGTGTGCACGGACGAAAGGGCCGGCGTTGCGCCGGCCCTGTTGGATCAGCCTTCGTTGGAGAGGGCGGTGTTGCGTTGTGCGCTTCGGCTGGTGACCACCGAGATCGACCACAGTACGAAGCCGCCGATGGCCAGCAGGCTGCCGACCCAGCCCGGCGACGTCCAGCCGTAGCCGGCCGCCAGTGCCAGGCCGCCCAGATACGGGCCCAGGGCGTTGGCGAAGTTGAACGCCGAGTGGTTCAGCGCCGCGGCCAGGCCCTGGGCGTCTTCGGCGACGTCCATCAGGCGGGTCTGCAGCACGGTGCCGAGGGCGCCGCCGAAGCCGATGAAGAACACGCAGATCGAGATGGTCCAGATGTTCCCGGCGGTGAACGGGAAGATCGCCAGCACCACTGCGCTCCACACCAGCAGGCCGCCGGCGGTGGGCATCACGGCGCGGTCGGCGAGCACCGGGATGAACAGGTTGCCCAGGGTCATGCCGATACCGAACACCGCCATCACCAGCGGCACGATGGTTGGCGAGACGTGGGTGACGGCGCCGAGGATGTCGGCCAGGTAGGTGTACACCGCGAACAGGCCGCCGAAGCCGATGGCGCCGATGCCCAGGGTCAGCCAGACCTGGCCGCGTTTGAGTGCACCCAGCTCGCGCAGCGGACTGGAGTCCGGTTCGGCGGGCGAGTAGGGCGCCAGCAGGCGCACGCAGACCATGGTCAGCACGCCCAGCGCGGCAACCAGGGCAAAGCTCCAGCGCCAGCCCACGGCCTGGCTCAGCCAGTTGGCCAGCGGCACGCCGATGATGGTGGCGACGGTGAGGCCGAGGAACATCCGCCCGACCGCCACGGTGCGCCGGTGCGGCGGCACGATGGAGGCGGCGACCAGTGCGGCGATGCCGAAGTAGGCGCCGTGGGGCAGGCCGCTGATGAAGCGGAACAGCAGCATCCAGTGGTAGGTTGGCGCCAGGGCGCTGAGGCCGTTGCCGACGGCGAACAGTGCCATCAGCAGCACCAGCAGGGTGCGCCGTGGCAGGCGCGCGCCGAGTACCGCCAGCAGCGGTGCACCGACGACCACGCCCAGGGCATAGGCGCTGATCACGTGGCCGGCGGTCGGGGCATCGATGCCCAGCGCGGGGGCGAAGTAGGGCAGCAGGCTCATGGTGGCGAATTCGGTGGTGCCGATGGCGAAGCCGCCGACAGCCAATGCGAAAAGCACCAGGGCCGTACTGCGTTGCAGTACGGTGGTGGAGGTCGTCATGGGAGTTCCTTGGTCTTTTTTGAAGTGCGCCCGGGCGGCGCGGCTGTCTGCGTGAGCACGGTCAAGGCAGTGACCGACAGCGAAGGTAGGAGAAAAATACCAGATGAAGGCGCCTCTGTGCTGAATCGATTGCGCCTCGTCTGACGGAGTGCGTCCTACAGGCCCGTCGCCGGGTATCATGGTGACCTTTGATGAAGCGCGAAGATTCCCATGGATTTTCCCAGCCTGACTACCGAGCGCCTGCTGCTGCGGCCGTGGCGCCATGACGACCTGGCGCCCTTCGCCGCGCTGAATGCCGACGCGCAGGTGATGCGGCATTTCCCCGCCTGCATGAGCCGCGAGGAGAGCGACCTGCTGGCCGCGCGCATCCTCCAGCATTTCGACGAGCACGGCTTTGGCCAGTGGGTCGTCGAGCGCCGCGAGGATGGCGCGTTCATCGGTGTGCTCGGGTTGGCGAGGGTGTCCTTCGAAGCAGCGTTCACCCCGGCGGTGGAGATCGGCTGGCGCTTCAATGTTGCCTACTGGCGCCAGGGCTATGCGCTGGAAGCGGCCCGCGCGGCGCTGGACTTTGCATTCGACCAGTTGAAGCTGGACGAGGTAGTGGCCTTCACCGTACCGGCCAATCTGCCGTCCCAGGGGCTGATGCAGCGCCTGGGCATGCTCCGCGATGAGGCTAGCGATTTCGAGCACCCGCGCCTGCCGGAAGGCCATCCATTGCGCCCGCATGTGCTCTATCGGGTTCGTCGGCCATGAAGGCCGAAGACGGCGTGCGCGCCTACCACGAGCTGAGCAGCCACCGCCCCGAGCGCTTCGCTCCCGGCCCCGGCCAACTCGACTGGGCGACCCAGCCGGCCGCGTTCCGCCGTTATGCCGGGGCACGCTGCATCGAACTGCTGCATCGGCCGCAGGAAGAGTCGCCAGGTTATGACGACGTGTTCGCCGGCCCCATCGGTCAGCCCGCGTCGCTGAGTCTGGCCAGCGTTTCGCAACTGCTCTATGACAGCCTGGCGATCTCTGCCTGGAAAGAGGCCGGCGGCAACCGCTGGGCGCTGCGGGTCAACCCGTCCAGCGGCAACCTGCACCCGACCGAGGCCTATCTGCTGCTGCCTGCCGGGGCTGTGGATAACGCTGCGCTGCTGGCGCACTACAGTGCCGACGAGCACGTGCTGGAGGTCCGCGCCGAGCTGCCGGTGCCGCTGGCGCACCAACTGAACGAGGTATTGCCCTCCGGCGGTTTTCTGCTGGCGCTGGCGAGCATTCCCTGGCGCGAAGCCTGGAAGTACGGCGAACGCGCCTACCGCTACTGCAACCACGACCTCGGTCACGCGCTGGCTTGCCTGGGCATCGCCGCAGCGATCCAGGGCTGGGAAGTGCGCCTGTTGCGCGGCATTGCCGAAGCACGGCTGGATGCGCTGATCGGCCTCGACCGCGACGGTTTCAGCGAACACGAGTTCGCCGATGCGCTGCTGTGGATCGGCCCCGCACAATCTGTCGAGTTCCCGTTAGCGGATGCGCTGCTCAAGGCGATCGCCGAGCTGCCTTTGGCTGGCGTGCCCAATCGCCTGTCTCGCGAGTATCGCCACTGGCCGGAGCTGGAGCGGGTGCACTCGCTCTGCCGCGCACCCGTGCTGCCGCGTGGTGACTGGTCCGCGTCGCAAGCCGAAGCGGTTGTGGATAACCCCGGGTTGCCGCTGCGCCCGATCCTCCATCGCCGCCGCAGTGCGCAATCCATGGACGGCCGCAGCGGTATTCACGCCGAGTTGCTGTATGCCTGGTTGCGCCGCTTGATGCCCGAGAGCTCGCCCGTTCCCTTCGCGTGCAGCGGCGAGCCGGCGCGGATCGACCTGTTGCTCTTCGTCCACCGCGTCCAGGGCCTGGAACCGGGCCTGTACTGGCTGGGCCGCAGCGGCCGCGAGGCCGGCGGACTGCGCGCAGATTATCTCTGGCAACCGGTGGAGGAGAGCGGCGTGCCGCTGTACCGCCTGCTGTCCGGCGATGCGCGCGGGTTGTCGGCGTTCCTGTCCTGCGGGCAGGACATCGCCAGCGACGGTTGCGTTGCCTTCGCCATGCTGGCTGACCTCGACGCTGCTCTCGCCGACGGCGCCTGGACCTATCCGCGCCTGTACTGGGAAGCCGGCCAGATCGGCCAACTGCTCTATCTGGAAGCCGAGGCCGCGGGCGTTTCCGGCACCGGCATCGGCTGCTATTTCGACCCGGCACTGGACGAATTGCTCGGCGGTGGTCCGGACTGCCCGGTCAGCCTCTATCATTTCACCATCGGCCGCGCGGTCTGGGACGAACGGCTCACCAGCCTTCCCGCCTACAGCGCGCAGCGCCGACACCCACTTCAGCAAGACCGCAATTGAGGACACAACGCGCATGACCCAGATCCTGGACAACCTGGTGGCTCTGCTGAGCCTGGAACAGATCGAAGAGAACCTGTTCCGCGGCACGAGCCAGGACCTCGGGTTCCGCCAGCTGTACGGCGGACAGGTACTCGGCCAGGCGCTGTCGGCGGCCAGCCAGACCGTCGAGCCGGAGCGCCATGTGCACTCGATGCACGGCTACTTCCTGCGTCCGGGCGATGCCAGCAAGCCGGTCGTCTATCAGGTCGATCGCGTGCGCGATGGCGGCACCTTCAGCACCCGCCGCGTCACCGCGATCCAGAAGGGCCAGCCGATCTTCGCCCTGAGCACCTCGTTCCAGACCGACGAGGAAGGCTTCGAGCACCAGATCAGCATGCCCGACGTGGTCGGCCCGGAGAACCTGCCGACCGATCAGGAACTGAAGAAGCGCAGTGCCGCGCAGTTCCCCGAACGCATTCGCGACAAGCTGCTCTACCCCAAACCCATCGAAATCCGCCCGGTGACGGAGAACGACCCTTACGACCCCGAGGTCGGCGAGCCGATCAAGTACCTCTGGCTGCGCGCCGACGGCAAGCTGCCGGACGTGCCGGCGCTGCACAAGTACATCCTCGCCTACGCCTCGGACTTCGGCTTCCTCACCACCTCGCTGCTGCCCCACGGCCGCTCGGTCTGGCAGAAGGACATGCAGGTCGCCACCATCGACCATTCCGTGTGGTTCCACCGCGACCTGCGCGCGGACGAATGGCTGCTCTACGCCATCGACAGCCCCTGGGCCGGCAACGGTCGTGGCTTTGTGCGCGGCAGCATCTTCAACCGTGACGGCCAGCTGGTTGCTTCCTCCACCCAGGAAGGCCTGATCCGCCGCCGCGAGGACTGGGCATGAACCCAGCCACGAGCCTGGGCGAGATTCGCCACTGGGTGTTCGACATGGACGGCACCCTGACCCTGGCGGTGCACGACTTCCCGGCAATCAAGCGCGCCCTGGGGATTCCCCAGGAGCACGACATCCTCACCCACCTGGCCGCGCTGCCGGAGGACGAGGCGGCGGCCAAGCATGCCTGGCTGCTGGAGCACGAGCGTGAGCTGGCGGTGGCTTCGACTGCCGCGCCGGGCGCGGTGGAACTGGTGCGTGCGCTGCATGGCGCGGGATACCGACTGGGCATTCTGACGCGCAACGCCCATGAGCTGGCGCTGATCACGCTGGCTGCGATTGGCATTGGTGATTGCTTCCTGACCGAGGATGTTCTCGGCCGCGGCGAGGCCGATCCCAAGCCCAGCCCGGACGGCCTGCTGCGCTTCGCCGCGCGCTGGGACGTGGCGCCGCAGAAGATGCTGATGGTTGGCGATTACCGCTTCGACCTCGACTGTGCCCGTGCCGCCGGGGCGCACAGTGCTTTGGTCAACCTTGCAGAGAATCCCTGGCCGGAGCTGACGGACTGGCATGCGCAGGACTGCGCGGAGCTGGGGCGGATGGCGGGGGTTCTGGTTTAGTCCGCTGCCCTGCGGGTTCGCGAGCAAGCTCGCTCCTACGAAGAGCAAATCGGGAAGCTCAGGGATATCCCTGCACGCCAACCCTGTAGGAGCGAGCTTGCTCGCGATCTGCCTTCCGCTCCCGGTTCCCGGCCTCCTTGCAGGCTCATCGCCCGCGCCTATAGGTCGGGTTTCGCGTAGGAGCGGACTCCGTCCGCGATCGGCATTCGAACACGCCAGAACATCGCGGAAACATCCGCTCCTACGGGGGCCGTCAGGCTGCTTCTCTTAAAGCTCCGGCGTCCAGGTCACCGCCAGCAGCGCGGTACGGCCCGGCTCGCGGTAGGGACGGGCTTCGCCCATGAAGTCCGTCGGGCTGGTCGGGCGCAGGTAGTCACCCAGGGTGTAGTCGCGGTCCAGGGCGTTATCCAGTTTCAGGTCGAAGCGGATTTCATCGCTGGCCAGCCAGCTGGTGCGCAGGTCGAGCACGCCGTAGCCGGACAGTTCGCGGGTATTGGCCGCGTCGTCATAACGCTGGCTGACGGCGCGCCAGGTGCCGCCGACGCCGAAGGCGCCGAACTGCCGGTCGAGGTCCAGGCTCAGGGTGCGGCGCGCGCGGTAAGGCAGAGTGTGGCCGCTGTCGCGGTCGCGCGGGTCGATCAGACTCAGGCCGAGCGCGGCCTGCCAGCCCAGCACCTCGCGGGCGACGCTGGCTTCGAAGCCATCGATGCGCGCCTTGTTGATGTTCTCCGGCTGGTTGCTGGTGCTGTCCCAGGCGATCAGGTCGTCGATCTCGGTGCGGTACAGCGAGGCTTCCAGGTGCGTGCCTTCGATGTCCCCGCGCCATTGCAGTTCGTAGGTTTTCGAGGTCTCGGCCTTCAAGTCCGGGTTGCTCGCGCCGGGGTAGTAGAGGTCGCTGAAGGTCGGCGCGCGGAAGCCTTCGCCGTAGCTGGCAATCCAGGTCTGGCTTTCGCCCACCGGCAGGCTGAAGGCGGCGTTCCAGCTGTTCTGGCTGCCGTAGGCCTGGTTGTTGTCGTGGCGGATGCCCAGTTCGGCGCCGAAGCTGTCGCCCTTGAAGCTGTGCTGGGCGAAGAAGGCGCGGTTGCTGCGCTGGTCCTCGGCAAAGGCGGTGGTGCCATCGACCCTGTCTTCGTACCAGTCGGCGCCCAGGGCCAACTGGTTGGCTTCGTCCAGTTGCAGGCGGTTGGTCCAGCTCGCCGAGTGGCGGGTGGTTTCCAGCGTGCCGTTGTTCCAGCTGTCGGCGGCGCCCACGGCCTTGTTGCGGTCGTAGCTGCGGCCCAGCTCCAGGCGGCTGTTCCACATCTTGGTGATCTGGCCGTCGAGGTAGGTGCTGTAGCTGCTGACGCGGAATTCGTCCTGCGGCGTACCGGGCTCGAAGTTGTAGGCGTCGTCGTATTCGTTCTTGCCGCGCTGGTCATTGAGGTTCAGCCCGGCCTTCCAGTCATCGCTGAAGCGATGGTCCAGGTTCAGGTGCACGGCCTTGTTGCGCTGGGCGTCGTGGTCGTTGTCGGCGCCGACGTTGTCGCTGGTGCGGTCCCAGCCCTGGCTCTCGTCGAGGCTGCCACCGAGGTTGTAGCGGGTCTGCTCGTTGCCGCCGGAGAGGCTCAGGCTGCGCTCGAAGGTGCCGTGGCTGCCGGCGGCCAGGCGCACTTCCGGGTGCAGGCCGGCTTCGCCGCGGCGGGTGAAGATCTGGATGACCCCGCCGATGGCGTCGGCGCCATACAGCGCCGAGCGCGGGCCGCGGGTCACTTCGACGCGCTCGATGCTGTCGATGCTCAGGTAGTCCAGGCGGGCGATGCCGCTGCTGGCCGAGGCGACGCGCTGGCCGTCCACCAGTACCAGGGTCTGCGCAGTGCTGGTACCGCGCACGGAGTAGGACACCACGCCGCCGGAGCTGCCCATCTGCACGCCGGGCACGCGGGCGAGCAGGGCGGGGACGCTGCGCACCTGCAGGCGTTCGATGTCGGCGCGGGTGAACACGCTGTTGGCCGAGGTGGCTTCGGCGCGCGGCTGGGCCTGGCGGGCGGAGGTGATCACCTGGTCGGAGAGCGTGTAGATGTCGCCAGCGGCGAAGGCCATGCCGGGCAGCAGGCTGGTGGCCAGGGCGAGTCGGGTCAGTTTCATGGAACGTCCTCAAAAGCGGTCGGATGACTTTCGAGGAGGGCGTGGCAAGGGCGGCAGGCCGCACTTGACGGTGCGGCCCTCCGCAACACCTGTCGGGGCGTGTCGAGGGCGGTCTCCGGGCTGCCGACGTCACATCGCCGCCTTCCCACAAGAGCAGTGGCCATGGCGATGCTGCGCTCCCTTGGGGCGCGTCGGTTACCGTTGCGGGGGCAGCGCAGGTCTTTCACCTGCTTCCCGTTACCTCGAACGAAAACGGGCGCACCTTAGTCGGTGCGCCCGTCACTGGCAATACTCCCGGGGAGGGATGCGCCGATCGGTCTCAGCGGTTGCCGAGGGCCTCCAGGCGTGCCTTCACCGAGGCTTCGATGCCGGCGGCGTCCAGCCCGCACTCCGCGAGCATCTGTGCCGGTTTGGCGTGCTCGACGTAGTAGTCCGGCAGGCCCAGGTGCAGGATCGGCTGCTGGAGGTTCTCGCGGGCGAGGAATTCGCTGACGGCGGCGCCGGCGCCACCCATCACCGAGTTTTCCTCGACGGTCACCAGCAGCTCGTGGCTGGCGGCCAACTGGCGTACCAGTTCTTCGTCCAGCGGCTTGACGAAGCGCATGTCGGCGACGGTTGCGTCGAACTGCTCGGCCACTTTCAGCGCTTCGGCCAGTTGCACGCCGAACACCAGGAAGGCGACCTTGCCAGCCTTGCCTTCACGGCGCACCACGCCCTTGCCGATTTCCACCGGGGCCAGTTCGGCTTCGATGCTGGCGTTCGGGCCGGTACCGCGCGGGTAGCGCACCGCCGCCGGGCCTTCGAAGTGATGGCCGGTGGTGAGCAGCTTGCGCAGTTCGTTCTCGTCGCTGGGGGTCATCACCAGCATGCCGGGGATGCAGCGCAGGTAGGAGAGGTCGAAGCTGCCGGCGTGGGTCGGGCCGTCTTCGCCGACCAGACCGGCGCGGTCGATGGCGAACAGCACATCGAGGTTCTGCACCGCGACGTCGTGGATCAGTTGGTCGTAGCCGCGCTGCAGGAAGGTGGAGTAGATCGCCACCACCGGTTTGGCGCCATCGCAGGCCATGCCGGCCGCCAGGGTCACGGCGTGCTGCTCGGCGATGGCGACGTCGAAGTAGCGGTCCGGGAACCTGTCGGCGAAGGCGACCAGGTCGGAGCCTTCCTTCATTGCCGGGGTGATGCCGACCAGGCGCGGGTCCTGGGCCGCCATGTCGCACAGCCACTGGCCGAATACGCTGGAGTACTTCGGCCCGCCGGTCTTCTTCGGCACGGCGTGGGCGGGGGCGCCTTCGGGTTCGAGCTTGGTGATGGCGTGGTAGCCGATCGGGTCGATCTCGGCCGGGCCGAAGCCCTTGCCCTTCTTGGTCACCACGTGGAGGAACTGCGGGCCCTTGAGGTCACGCATGTTGCGCAGGGTGGCGATCAGGGTGGGCAGGTCGTGGCCGTCGATGGGGCCGATGTAGTTCCAGCCCAGCTCCTCGAACAGGGTGCCGGGGACCAGCATGCCCTTGGCGTATTCCTCGGTGCGGCGGGCGATCTCCCAGGCGCCGGGCAGGCGCGAGAGCACCTTCTTGCTGCCTTCTCGCATGCTGCTGTAGGTGCGGCTGGAGAGGATCTTGGCCAGGTAGTTGGACAGGCCGCCGACGTTGTTGGAGATCGACATGTCGTTGTCGTTGAGGATCACCAGCATGTCGGCCTTTACTTCCGACGCGTGGTTGAGCGCCTCGAAGGCCATGCCGGCGGTCAGCGCGCCGTCACCGATCACCGCCACCGACTTGCGACTGGAGCCCTGCATGCGCGCGGCGATGGCCATGCCGAGAGCCGCGCTGATGGAGGTACTGGAATGACCGACGCCAAAGGTGTCGTACTCGCTCTCCGAGCGGCGCGGGAAGGCGGCCAGGCCGTCCTTCTGGCGCAGGCTGCCCATGCGTTCGCGGCGGCCGGTGAGGATCTTGTGCGGGTAGGCCTGGTGGCCGACGTCCCACACCAGACGGTCGTCCGGGGTGTCGAAGACGTAGTGCAGGGCCACCGTCAGTTCGATGACGCCCAGGCCTGCGCCGAAGTGGCCGCCGGTCTGGCCGACGCTGTACAGCAGGTACTGGCGCAGTTCGTCAGCGAGGGTCAGCAGCTCCGTCTCGCCCAGCCGACGCAGCTCGACCGGCGTGCTGGCGCGGTCGAGCAGGGGCGTGGCAGGGCGCGCGCGGGGAATCTCGTGAAACGTCGTGGGCATCAGGCTGATCGTTATGAGAAGGCAAAGATGCGGAAGTTTACCCGAAGCTCAGGATTGGCCCAAGCAACGTGGGGCCAATCCTTCGGACGACCGGATAGTCGGAAATGGTGCGACAGGCTGTGCCGAAATCGTCGTCGCTGCCGACGATTGCACGCAAGCGGGCCTTGGCGCGAGCATCCACTGTAGACACGATCACCGACCGGCGGCGGATTGCCGCAGTCTTTTGTAGCAACCGAGGAGGATGGCGTGACCCGACTGAGCCTGGAAGAACTGCGCGAACTGTCCGAAGCGATCCTGCATCGCCACGGTTTCAGCGAGCCCCACGTGCAGGGCGTGACCGAGACGGTGCTGGCCGGCGAGCGTGATGGCTGTACCTCCCACGGGGTGTGGCGGTTGCTTGGCTGCATCCACACGGCGCGCGCCGGCAAGGTTTCGCTCGATGCCGTGCCGGAGCTGTCGGAACCGGCCCCGGCGCTGGTGCGGGTGGACGCCAAGGGCGGTTTCTCTCAGTGCGCGTTCGATCTCGGGCTGCCGAAACTGGTGGAGAAGGCTCGCAGCCAGGGCATCGCCGCGATGGCGGTCAACCATTGCGTGCACTTTTCCGCGCTGTGGGTGGAGATCGAGCGGATCGTCGCCCATGGCCTGGTAGCCCTGGCCGTTACGCCGGCCCAGGCCTATGTGGCGCCGGCCGGCGGGACGCGGCCATTGTTCGGCACCAACCCCATCGCTTTCGGCTGGCCGCGTGTGGGCCAGAACCCCTACGTCTTCGACTTTGCCACCACGGTGGTGGCGCGCGGGGAAATCCAGTTGCACGAGCGCGAGGGCAAGGCGATCCCGCTGGGCTGGGGCATCGATGCGCAGGGCAATCCCAGTACGGATGCGAGCGCCGTGCTCGACGGCGCCATGCTGACCTTCGGCGGGCACAAGGGCTCGGCGCTGGCGACCATGGTCGAGCTGATCGCCGGGCCGCTGATCGGCGACCTGACCAGTGCCGAATCCACGGTGTTCGATGAGGGCACGAAATCATCGCCCCATCACGGCGAGTTGCTGATCGCCATCGACCCGGCGCGCTTCCTCGGTGCGGAGGCTGCGCAGCATCTGGCGCGGGCCGAGACCTTGTTCGAGTCCATCGTCGACATGGGCGCGCGTTTGCCATCGCAGCGGCGTTTCGCGGCGCGCGAACGCAGTCTGAGCGAGGGCGTGGAGATCAGCGATTCGCTGTATGCCGATTTGCGCAGGCTGCTCGCATAGCGAGCCGCCCATGTAGGAGCGAGCTTGCTCGCGAACAGCTTGGCTCCGCTGCTGGGGCGGTTCGCGAGCAAGCTCGCTCCTACGAAAAGCGGCGCATAAAAAAGCCCCGGCGCAAGGCCGGGGCTGAGCATCGGCGCGGGACTGGCCGACAGTTCACTCCCGCGCCGACGAACCCTTCAGCGAGTCACCGCGTTGCGCGTCGTCTCGCCATCCACCAGCCGCGCGATACCCAGCGGGTTGGCGTCCTTCAGCGCTTCGGGCAGTAGCGCATCCGGGTAGTTCTGGTAGCACACCGGGCGCAGGAAGCGGTCGATGGCCAGGCTACCGACGGACGTGCCACGCGCGTCGGAGGTCGCCGGATAGGGGCCGCCGTGAACCATGGCGTCGCAGACTTCCACGCCGGTCGGATAGCCGTTGATCAGCAGGCGACCGGCCTTGCGCTCCAGCACCGGCACCAGGGCGGCGAAGCGTGCGAGGTCGTCCGGTTCGGCGATCAGTGTGGCGGTGAGCTGGCCGTGCAGGCCGTCCAGCGCGCGGCGCAGTTCGGCTTCATCGGCCACTTCGACGACGATGGTGGTCGGACCGAAGACTTCTTCCTGCAGCAGTTCCTCGCCTTCCAGCAGCAGGCTGGCGTTGGCCTGCAACAGTTGCGGGAACGCCTGCGCGCCTTCCTGCGGCTGCCCGGCGAGATGACGCAGGCCGGGGTGGGTGAGCAGCCTGGCGATGCCCTTCTCGTAGCTTTTCAGGGTGCCGGCGTTGAGCATGGTCTGCGCCGGGCGCTGGCCGATCTCGGCGATCAGGTTGGCGGTGAACAGGCTGAAGGCCGGCGAAGCGATACCGATTACAAGGCCGGGGTTGGTGCAGAACTGGCCGCAACCCATGACCACGGAATCGACCAGCTCGCGGGCGACTTTCTCACCGCGTGCTTGCAGTGCGGCGGGCAGGACCAGAACCGGGTTGATGCTGCTCATCTCGGCGAAAACCGGGATCGGCTGCGGGCGCGCCGCCGCCAGGTCGCACAGTGCTCGACCGCCCTTGAGCGAGCCGGTGAAGCCGACCGCCTGGATCGCCGGGTGCTTGACCAGCGGCTCACCGACGCCGGCGCCGTAGATCATGTTGAACACGCCGGCCGGCATGCCGGTGGATTCGGCCGCGCGGACGATCGCTTCGCCGACGAGTTCGGCAGTCGCCATGTGGCCGCTATGGGCTTTCACCACGACGGGGCATCCGGCGGCGAGGGCGGCGGCGGTGTCGCCGCCGGCGGTGGAGAAGGCCAGCGGGAAGTTGCTGGCGCCGAACACGGCCACTGGGCCGACGCCGGTGCGGTACTGGCGCAGGTCCGGGCGTGGCAGTGGTTGGCGCTCGGGCAGCGCGCGGTCGATGCGCGCACCGAGGAAGTCGCCGAGCCGCAGTACCTTGGCGAACAGTCGCATCTGGTTCGCGGTGCGGCCGCGTTCGCCCTGGATACGGGCGGCGGGCAGCGCGGTCTCGCGGCAGACGGTGGCGATGAAGTCGTCGCCGAGGGCTTCGAGTTCGCTGGCGATGGCGTCGAGGAATTGCGCGCGGCGTTCCGGCGACAGCGCGTTATAGGCCGGGAAGGCGGCTTCGGCGGCGCGGGCGGCGGCGTCGACTTCGGCTTCGGTGGCCTGGAGGAATTCGCGGGGCAGGGCTTCGCCGGTGCTGGCGTCAAGGCTCTGCAGGCGGGTGGTGCCGGCGCCGACGCGCTGGCCGGCGATGAAGTTCTGAGCGGTCATGGGTGGGCTCTCTGGTGCTGGATTTCGGTGCGGCGAAGAGCCCCTCTCCCCAGCCCTCTCCCTGAAGGGAGAGGGAGTGTCCGAGTGGCTCGGGTAGCGGTGCTCTTCTGATGCCTGGGTTGCAGGCAGAGCACGTTGTTTTTCTTCACGCCGAACCAGTCCCCCTCTCCCTTCGGAGCGAGGCGCGTAGCTAGGGTTAGGGAGAGAGAATCGAGCATGCGAGTGAACGAGGGAGTTCCGGTCCGCACGGACGACCTCTCTTTCCTCTGGTCGCCACTCAGAGTCCGACGTCAGGCAGCTTCGGCCGATTCGCCAGCGCCTTGGCCATGATCGTCTCCACGTGCTCGCGATCCGCGCCTTGCAGCGCCAGGCGCGGCGGGCGGGTGAGGGCGGTGCCGCGGCCGGCGATCTCTTCGCACAGCTTGATGCACTGCACCAGGTCCGGACGGGCGTCGAGGTGGAGGATCGGCATCAGCCATTCGTAGATCGGCATGGCTTCTTCATAACGGCCGGCCTTGCACAGGCGGAAGATGGTCTCGCCTTCCTGCGGGAAAACGTTGGACATGCCGGAGATCCAGCCTTCCGCGCCCACGGCAATGCTTTCCAGCACCACGTCATCGAGGCCGGCGAAGAGGATGAAGCGGTTGCCCACTTCATTGCGTACGTCGATGAAGCGGCGGGTGTCGCCGGAGCTGTCCTTGAAGCAGACGATGTTCTCGCAGTCGGCCAGGGAAATGAGGATGTCCGGGGTGACGTCGTTCTTGTAGATCGGCGGGTTGTTGTAGACCATCACCGGCAGGTCGGTGCTGGTGGCCACGCTGCGGAAGTGCGCGGCGGTCTCGTGGGGCTTGGAGGAGTAGACCAGCGCGGGCATCACCATGATGCCGTCGACGCCGACCTTCTGCACGGCCTTGGCCACTTGCGAGGCGCCGTGGCTGGTGAACTCTGCGATGCCGCAGATCACCGGCACGCGGCCGCCGGAGGCGTCCTTGGCGACTTCGGTGACGGCCATCTTCTCCTCGATGGACAGCGAGGTGTTCTCGCCCACGCTGCCGCACACCACCAGGCCCGACACGCCGTCGCGCACCAGGTTGGAGATCACCTTGTGGGTAGCTTCCAGGTTGACCGAGAAATCGTCGTTGAACTGAGTGGTCACCGCGGGGAACACGCCACTCCAATTGACCTTCTTGCTCATGTTTTTCTCCAATTGTCGTATTTCGTATACGAAAGTTCTGGGAGGCTTCCCTGAATTTTCGTCGTCGGGTGCCGCTACGCGGCGAATCAGGGTTGAAAGGGAAAATCAGTAACCGTTCGGCCAGGTATCCGAGAGCCGATAGCCTTCGGGCCAGGGATCGCTCGGGTCGAGCAGGTGCTGGTGAGTACCGGTGATCCAGGCACGACCGGAAATGCACGGATGGATGGCTGGCTTGTCGCCGACGCTGGTGAGGCCGTCGATGCGGCAGTGGAATTTGGAATCGATGATCGAGTGGCCGACGAAGCGCTCGCCGTCTTTCAGCTGGCCCTTGGCATGCAGTACCGCCATGCGCGCCGAGCAACCGGTGCCGCAGGGCGAGCGGTCGATCTTGCCGGGCCGGATGACCACCGCGTTGCGGCCGTGCAGCACGCCGTCGATACGCTCCACCGGCGCGGTCAGCTGGCAGAAGGAGATGTGTGCCCAGTCGTGGTTTTCCGGGTGCTTGAAGCCCAGTTGCTGGTTCGCTGCGCGGGTGATCTTCAGGCCGGTGGCGACCAGGTCGGCGGCCTCCGAGGCGTGCAGGGTAAAGCCCAGTGCGTGGGCATCGGCGAGCACGAAGCTGTCGCCGCCGTAGGCGGTATCCACCTGCAGCGAACCGAGCCCTTCCACTTCGATCCAGGCATCGAGCTTGTCGGCGAAGGAGGGCAGGTTGCGCACTTCCACGCGCTGCACCTTGCCGTCCTTGCAGTCGGCCACGGCTTCGATCAGGCCGCCCGGCGCTTCCAGGGTCAGGCGCGTCTGCGGCTCCTGCATCGGCAGGATGCCGCTGTCGAGCAGCACGGTGCTGACGCACAGCGAGTTGGAGCCGGACATCGGCGGAACGTCCGCCGGCTCCATGATGATCCAGGCCATCTGCGCGCGCGGGTCTTTCGGCGGTACCAGCAGGTTCACATGGCGGAACACACCGCCGCGTGGCTCGTTGAGGACGAAGTTGCGCAGGGTGTTGTCGCTGGCGATGAAGCGCGACTGCGCCCACACGGTGTCGCCTGGCGGCGGGGCGACGCCGCCGACGATGACGTCGCCGACTTCGCCTTCGGCGTGGCAGCTGACGACGTGGATGATCTTGCTTGAACGCATTGCTCTCTCCTGATTCTCTAGCGGCCCGTTTTCCCTCTCCCCAGCCCTCTCCCTGAAGGGAGAGGGCGCCGTCCGTGCCGGCTGACGCCAAGGCATCAACCTGCTCCGATCCAGTCCCCTCTCCCGCATGCGGGAGAGGGTTAGGGAGAGGGGCTCTTGTCTCTAGTTCATCAACGGCCTAGTTCACCGACCTCAGGAACTCCGCCGTCTCCGCCCGCTGCGGATTGACGATCACCTGGTCCGGCGTGCCGATCTCATGCACCAGCCCTTCGCGGAAGAACGCCACGCGGTCGGACACATCGCGGGCGAAGCGGATTTCGTGGGTCACCAGCACCATGGTCATGCCCTCTTCGGCGAGCAGGCGCATGGTGTCGAGCACTTCGCCCACCAGTTGCGGGTCGAGCGCCGAGGTGGCTTCGTCGAACAGCATGTAGTCCGGCGACATGGCCAGCGCGCGGGCAATTGCCATGCGCTGCTGCTGCCCGCCGGAAAGCTTCTGCGGGAACACCTTGAGCTTGTCGCCCAGGCCGACGTGCTTGAGCTGCTTGACCGCCATCGCCTCGGCCTCTTCCCTGGGCAGGCCGAGCACCTTGCGCGGGGCGAGCATGACGTTCTCCAGCACGGTCAGGTGCGGGAAGGCGTTCCACTGCTGGAAGACGATGCCGATCTTCTGCCGCAGCTTGTTCAGGTCGGTGGTCTTGGCGTGGACCTCGATGCCGTCGACGCGGATCTTGCCGCGCTGGATCGGCTCCAGGCCGTTGATGCACATCAGCAGGGTGGACTTGCCCGAACCCGAGCCGCCGATGATCGAGACCACCTCGCCCTTCTTCACGGTCAGGCTGACGCCCTTGACCACTTCGAGATCGCCGTAGGCTTTGTGCACATTGTCGATTTCAATCATTTTCCTGCCACCTTTGTTCCAGCCGGGCACCGAGGCGCGCCACGACCCAACTCATGAGGTAATAGATGACCCCGGCGATGCACAGCACCAGCAGGGGTTCCTGGATGCGCGTCACGATGGTCTGCGAGGCGCGGAGCAGTTCGACGATGCCGATCCACATGACCAGCGCGGTGTCCTTCATCACCCCCAGCACCAGGTTCAGCCAGCCGGGGAAGGCCACCCGCGCCGCCAGCGGCAGCACGATGTAGCGCAGGTCCTGCCAGTAGGTCAGGCCCAGCGAGCGGCTGGCGCGGCGGATGTTCGGGCCGACGGCGAGGATGCCGCTGCGGATGATCTCGGTGCAGAACGCCGCCGCGTAGACGCCCAGCACCAGGCAGCCGACGGTGAAGGCGCTCCAGTTCAGGCCGACGATGCTTTTCAGCGAGTTGAAGAGCACGAACTGGATCAGCAGCGGCACGCTTCTGAAGATGTCGAGGAACCAGCCGACCGGCATCGTGGCGCGCGGCAGGGTGGCGCGCAGCCAGCCCAGCACGATGCCGGCGAGGGTGCCGATGAGCATGGCGCCGACGGTCAGCTTGACGGTGACCCAGGCCCCTTGCAGCAGGAACATCAGGTCATTGACGGTGAAGCTCGTGGAAAACATGCGTGCTTCTCCTAGTAGCGGAACAGTCGCCAGCTCAACAGGCGGGCGACCACCACGATGACCTTGGCGATGAGGTAATAGAGCACCGCGGCCAGGGCGAAGTACTCGAAGGTGCGGAAGGTGCGCACGTTGAAGTCCTGGGTCACGCCGGTGAGGTCGTTGTTCAGGCCCACCACTACGCCCAGCGAGGTCATCAGCACCGCCCAGACCATTTGATTTGTGAGCGGGTAATAGACGATGCGCAGCAGCTGCGGAACGATGATCATCCGGTACGCCTGGAAGGCGCTCATGCCCAGCGAGCGCGCGGCGCGCATCTGGGTGTCCGGCACGGCCTTGAGGCCGCCGCGGAAGTTCTCCGCGAGGTAGCCGGCGTTGTTGAAGGTGATCCCCGCCAGCAACGCCACCCAGGAGCTGACGTGCAGGCCGAAGGAACCCAGGCCGAAATACAGGATGTAGATCTGGAACAGCGACGGGGTGTTGCGTGCAATCGATACCCAGGTGTCGGCGAAGCCCTTGAGCAGCGGGTTCTTCATCTGCCGCATGACGGTCAGCAGCAGTGCGATGAGCACGCCGAGGATCATCGACAGCGCGGCGGTTTCCAGGGTCACCCAGGCGCCGCCGAGCATGTCCGGCAGGGCCTTGAAGGCGGAGCGCCAATGGAAGCTGTAGTTGAACATCAGCGCACCCCCTCGCTCAGCCAGCGCGGTACGCCACCGTCACCGCGCCCGCTGCAGGCAGCGTCGACGCACGCGGCGAGGCTGCCGAAATGCACCTGGCGCCCGGCCAGGCCCGGACCGTAGTGGGCGTACTTCGCCGAGTTGGTCATCAGTGTGGTGCAGGCCGGCGGGATCACCGGCTCGCCGATCATGCACCAGCAGGTGTCGTTGAGCAGTTGCGCGCCGAAGTCCTCCAGCACCTTCACGTCACCGGCGGCGCGGGCCTTTTCCTGCACGGCACGGCCGAGGGCGATGACCAGTGCAACGCCCGGATGCTTGCGGCGCCCGGCCACCAGCTTGGCCAGCTCGGCACATTCGCTGGCGGAGAAGTGCGGGTTGCCCAGGGACACCAGTTGCACGCCGGGTTCGCTGGCGTGGTCCAGCTCGCGCCATGAGGCGATCAGGTCCGCCGGGGTGACGCGCAGGTGTTCCTGCGCTGCCTTGCCGCCCAGGGCGGTGCTGGCGTCCGGCGCTTCCGGCGTGACCCCGGCGATGTGGAACATCGGTGCGGCGGAGGTGGTGGCGAAGGCCGCGCCGAAGGCTTTCAGCGCATCGTTGTCCGGGGCCAGCGGCTGCAAGCCGTCGACCACCGGGATGCGCGAGCCGCACAGCTCGCCGATGTGGTAACCGAGCAGCGGGAAGATCGACTCGTCGTGGGCGGCCGGCAGTTCGACATCGATCCGCAGCACGGCCAGCCGACCTTCGTCGCGGTGGCTGCCGACGTTCGGCGCGCGGCCGGTGAGGGCGATGCAGATGTCGAGGTAATCCGGGTATTTCAGGGTCCGCGCGCCGAGCACGCTGTTGGCATAAACAACGGCGTTGGACTCGGCCCACACGACCTGCTCGCCGAGGCTCGGCTTGCTGTCCAGCAGGTAGGGCGCGCAGGTGTAGCTCATCTGCGCGCCCATCTCCATGTAGGCATCGCCCAGCGCGGCAGCGGGCTCGCCGAAGGCCTTGTCGACGCCCAGCTCGCGCCAGCGGCGGTGGTCCACGGAGATGGAATTGAGAGTGGTCGGCACCTTCACCTTGCCGCCCCAGTCCGCCAGCTGGCGGGCGAAGCGCAGGCTGGCGGGGCCGGTATAGATGCAACCGTCGATGTGCGCCTGGGCGATATCCAGCAGGCCCTTCGCGCCTTGCAGCGCAGCCATGCGCAGGACGATCTGCATGGCCGCCTGGGCGGCCTTGCCGTGCTTACCGTCGAGCAGTTCGTGGTCGCCGGCGGTGAGTGCCAAGCCTTCCGGCAACGGGCCGGCGTCGCTGGCCATCACGCCCTGCCAACCATCGGCAGGGCGCTCGGCGCTGAGTGTCACGGTGTCGCCTTCGATGCGGGCCCAGCCGCCCGCGGACAACTGCGCGAAACCTTCACGCCCCAGGCACAGTACCGGGATGGAGCAGCCGAACAACGCCTGCGCCACCAGTACGCCGAGGGTGAGGATTTCGTCCGGCTCGGCCAGCAGCAGGGCTGCCGGCGCGTGGCCGTTGAGCAGTATTTCCAGCATCACGCTGCTGCCCGTGCAGGAGCCGCGTCCGCTGGGAATCGCCAGCACCCGGCCGGGCAGGAAGCTGCCCGACAGCGGATGGTGGCGGTCGATGACCTCGCCGCTGAAGGGCTCGACGCCACCCCAGAAGCTCAGCCCGGTGTCGGCGGTCAGTAGCGCCCCTTCGGCGCTACCCCCCATCAGGACCCGCCCTGTCAGGCGCAGGTCCCGCACCCTTGAAGCCTGCATCGAAGACATGTTGCGCCCGCCGTCAGTAGTACACGTGGGGAACGGTGAGGTCGACCGGGGTGCCGCCGACCCACTTCTCGTACAGCTCGGCGTAGCGGCCGGTGCGGACCTGCTGGTTGACGAAGAGGTTGAGGTAGTGGATCAGGCCGTACTCGTTGCGCGCAGCGGCCAGCGACACGTAGTCGATCACATAGGGCGCGTTGCCGACGACCTTCAGCCCCTTGTACTTGCCGGACTTGAGGGTGGAGGCGGCGACGGTGTTGGTGACCACGGTGGCGTCGATGTGACCCTGAGCGACGGCGAGGATGGTGTCGTTCTGGCTCTGGTAGGCGCGGAAGGAGCCCTTGCCGCCCCATTTCTTCACGTCCTTCTCCAGCGCGATGGCCTCATAGGTGCCGCTGGTATTGCCCACCGGGCGGTCCTTGATGTCCTCGTACTTGGTGATGCCGGTGTCTTCGCGGGTCAGCACCACCATCTGGAAGGCGAAGTAGGGGATGGTCATGGCGACCGTCTTGGCGCGCTCCAGGGTGTCGGAGGTGGAGGCGACGATCACATCGGCGCGGCCGGAAACCAGCGCGGGGATACGATCCGGGAAGGGCGTCTCGACGACTTCGGCGGTAACACCAAGGACCTTCGCCAGGTCGTTGCAGTAGTCGACGTCAAAGCCGACCGGGTTGTTCTGCGCATCGCGCGAGCCCATGGGCGGGAAGTCCAGGGTCACGGCGCAGCGCAGCTTGCCGGATTCGATGATGTCGTCGAGCTTGTCGGCTTGGGCCTGGCCGACGAGAAACACAGCGGTGAGGGCTAGAGCAATTCGGGTGAATTTCATGGGGGCCTCTCTGAGTCAGTGTTGTGCAGCGATTTTTGTATTATGGATTTCGTATACGATATTTCTTAGAGCAAGGCATGTGCCAAAAACCATCCGGACGTGACTCATGGGTCGCAGGGCCCGGAGTTGGGGGGATTGGTTGCAGGGCCCCTTCCGAAACAACTGTAGGCGCGGTCCGGTCGCTGTTACCAAATGAAGCAGGAGCGTGTTTCGCTGCCCCTTATGGGAGCACTCAGGTGTCGCAGGTTGGTTGGGGTGGGGTGGTTCGCGAGCAAGCTCGCTCCTACGAAGAGCAGCCGCGCGGGCCTCCTGTAGGAGCGAGCTTGCTCGCGAACCGCCCAGGCAACTCGCAGGAGGCTCAGGCCCGTAGGGCGGATAAAGCGGCACGCTTTATCCGCCATCTCAGCGCCTGGACTGTCGGCGCATAACGCCGTAGGCGTTATGCCCCCTACGGAGGGCCTGTCAGCTGGGTGCGGATTGCGACTCGCGATACTGCGTAGGCGACAGCCCGGTCAGCGCGCGGAACTGCCGACTGAAGGCGCTGTGATCGGTGTAGCCGCAGCGCAGGGCGATCTCGGTGATCGGCAGGTCCTCGCCGAGCAGGCGGGTGGCCGCGCCCAGGCGCGCCTTGTGGATCATCTGCCGTGGCGTGAGCTGGAAGATGCGCTTGCAGTGACGTTCCAGTTGCGCGACGGACAGCCCGGCCAGCTCGGTCAGCTCGGCGAGATTGATCGGCTTGTCGAAGTGTTCGCGGATGTAGGCGTCCACCGTCGCCAGGCGCTGGTACGCCGGATGCGTGGACTGTGCCGCCTGCAGGTCGCTGGAAATCCCCGCCATGCCGATCACCGCGCCGTCGGCATCACGCAATGCCAGTTTGTGGGTCAGGCACCAGCCGGGTTGCCGGCCGGGGTAGAGATGTAGCTCCAGCTGGTCGCTGAGCTGGCCGCCGGTTTCCAGCACGCGGCGATCCTGCTCGGTGTAGATCGGGCCGAAGCGCGACGGGAAGACTTCCTCGGCGGTGCGCCCGAGCAGCTCGCGGGCATCCTTCACTCCGCAACGCCGCGCCAGGGTCTGGTTGACCAGCACGTAGCGCGCCGCGGTGTCCTTGATGAAGAACACCACGCCAGGCATGGCATCGAGCAGCGGGGAAATCTGCGCAAGGGTCTGCAGCAGGCTGTCCAGGTCGCGGGCGCCCTGGGGAATCAGGTCGTGCATCGGGAGGCGAGTCGGCTGTCGGAACATGGCAGAAGGTAGGGTGCAAGGTGGCGAGATGGTCGGGCGCTGTCAACTCGCAGGGCGCGCAATGCCTCTGGCGAATCAGTCAGTGGGGCAATGCTGGCGGATAAAGCGTGCCGCTTTATGCGCCCTGCGGGGCGATGTGTGAGGCGGACGCAGGGCGGATAACGCCTCAAGCGTTATCCGCCATCCGTGGCCTGTGTCTTCAGTCTTCGCCGAGCTGCAGCAAGGTTTCCACCCGCGCCGGGCTGAAGGGCGGGCGCGGCGCTGGCGGTTGCCAGCCGAACAGTTGCTTGGCTGCTGCGCCGCACACGCGGCCCTGGCAGGCGCCCATGCCGCAGCGGCTGGCGAGCTTGGCGGCGGTCCAGTCCGGCTTGCCGGCCAGGGCCGAGAAGGGCACGTCTTCGCAGCGGCAGACGAGGGTATCCGGTTGGGCGAGCTGGTTCAGGCGCGGGTCGAGGGCGAAGTCCTTCTTCAGTGCGGCGGCGAAGCCCTGCCAACGCTGGCGCTGCGACCAGAGCTCACGGGCTCGGTCGTGCTCACCCGCGGCGGCGTGGCCGGCGATGCGGCCTTCCACCAGCGCTTTCTCCGAACCGCCGAAGCCGGTGCATTCACCCGCGGCGTAGATACCGTCGCGGCTGCTCGCCTGCCAGGCATCGACGCGGATCGCACCGTCGTCCAGCTTGCAACCCAGTGCCTGGCCGAGCTGCACGTTGGGGATCAGGCCGAAGCCGCAGGCCAGCCGGTCGCATTCGATTTCCTTCAGCTTGCCGCCCTGGCTGATTCGCACGCCCTCCAGGTGATCTGTCCCCAGTGCGGCGACTACATGGCTGTCGGCACGGTAGGCCGGGTCGTACAGGCCGAACGACTGCAACAGCTTGTTCGGCCAGCGCGGCAGCTTCAGCGCGAAGCTGGCCAAGGCAGACCACGAGGCCTGTTCGGCGATGCGGAGGATTTTTGCGCCATTGGCGCGGGCGGTCGCGGCACTGGCGAGCAGTAGAGGGCCGCTACCGGCGATCACCACGCGCCGGCCGTCCACCGGCACGCCGCCTTTCACCAGCGCCTGCAGTCCGCCTGCGCCGGTGACGCCGGGCAGCGTCCAGCCGGGGAAGGGCAGCAGCAGCTCACGGGCACCGGTGCAGAGGATCAGCTTGCGGTAATCCAGCCGCCAGCCACGCTCGAAGTCTTCCAGCAGCAGGCCGCGTTCACCGGCCAGGGCCACCACGCGGGTACCACTGTGAATCCTGATAGTGGCGCAGGCGGCCACCTTTTCGCGTAGTTCCAGAGCGGCGCGCGGCAGGTGCGCATTGGGCCCGTC
Organism: Pseudomonas sp. NY15435; assembly: GCF_048068295.1. Taxonomy (NCBI): domain Bacteria; kingdom Pseudomonadati; phylum Pseudomonadota; class Gammaproteobacteria; order Pseudomonadales; family Pseudomonadaceae; genus Pseudomonas; species Pseudomonas sp. NY15435. Next base: position 153,397 of record NZ_JBLUQA010000011.1, on the reverse strand, counting down.
GCGCCAGATCTGCCCGCCGGGCAACGGGTTGTCATCGAGGATGACGATGCTGGCGCCGCTGGGCGCGGCGGCCAGGGCGGCAGACAGCCCGGCCGGCCCGGCGCCGATGATGACGATATCGGCCGTTTCGCTCATGGGCGCGTCTCCACCTGCATGCCGTCGCGGCACAGGGTCTGGCAGGCCAGGCGGCGCTGGCCGTCGATGGTCACCCGGCACTCCTGGCAGACGCCCATGCCGCACAGCGGCGCGCGGCGCTGGCCGCTGACCGAGGTGCGCGAGGTGCCGTCGCCACCCAGGGCGAGCGCGGCGGCAACCGTGGTGCCGGCGGCGACGCGCAGCGCGCGCCCGTCGAGGAACAGGTCAGGCATGGGCAGTGGCTCCGAGGAAGCGGCGCGGGGAATAGGGTTCGGCCGGCAGCGGCAGCGGTTCATCGCAGAGCTGCGCGGCGAGCAGGTCGGCGGTGCCTGGCGCAGTGGTCACGCCCAGGCCTTCGTGGCCGACCGCGAGCCACAGGCCGGGACGCTGCGGGTGCTCACCCACCAGCGGCATGCCGTCCGGGCTGGCCGCGCGGAAGCCCGCCCAGCTGCGGATCACGTTGAGGTTGGCCAGGCCGGGCATGTAGTCCACGGCGCGGCGCAGCATCTTCGCCAGCATCCAGCCTTCCACCTGTGGGTCGGTGGTGCCGAACTGCCGCGAGGCGCCAATGAACAGCTGCCCGGTCGGACGCGGCTGGATGTTGCAGGCCACCGAGGGGCCGCTGGCGTTGTGCGCGCTGGTGACATAACCCAACTCCACCAGCGTGCGACGCACCTTGCCGGGGTAGCGGTCGGTGATCAGCAGATGGCCTTTTTTCGGCTCGATGGGCAAGTCGACACAGAGCTGCGTAGCCTGGATGCCATTGGCCAGGACGATGGCCTTGGCGCTCAGCCACTGGCCGTTGTCCAGGCGCACGCGGGGTTCGTCGATTTCCACCACTTTCGCCTGACGCTGGCGGATCGGTTTCAGCGCCGACTCCAGCAGCCATGCGGCGGCGCGCGGGGCGTAGAGAATGCCGTCACCGGTGATCTCCAACCCGCCATGCAGGTCGCTGCGCAGCTCGGGTTCTTCCTGCTGCAGTTCCGCGCTGTTCAACAGTCTTGCGGCGACGCCATGCTCGCGCAGCACGGCGAACTTGCGTTCGGCTTCGGCCATCTCTTCGTCATTGGCCGCCAACCACATCGTGCCGTTGCTGCGGTAGGCGCACTCGGCAGGCATGTCGTGGCCCCACTCGCGCCAGCGCTGCAGCGAGTAGTTGCTCAGCGCCAGTTCGGCGGCGTTGTCATCGAGCACCAGCAGATGGCCCATTCCCACGGCAGTGGCGCCGGGCAGGCACGCGTCCAGCACCAGCACGTCCAGCCTGCGACGGGCGAGGGCGTGAGCGCAGGCGGCGCCGACTATACCGGCGCCGATGACGATGATGTCCGCATCGCTCACGGGCGGATGCCCCAGGCGAAGGGATCGTCTTCTTCCAGCAGCAGGGTGGCTTCGGCGCTGATGTTGGCGCGGCCGCGAATGGTCGGAATGATGCGCCCCTCGGATGGTTCGCCGGCCCACTCGAAGCGGCCCTCGAACTGGCTGCCGATCACGCTGGCCTGGCGCCAGGTGTCACCGGCGGCGAGCTTGCCGTCGGCCGCCAGGCACGCCAGCTTGGCGCTGGTGCCGGTGCCGCAGGGCGAGCGGTCGTAGGCCTTGCCGGGGCAGAGCACGTAGTTGCGGCTGTCCGCGTCGGGATCGTCGGCGAACAGTTCGATATGGTCGATCAGCCCGCCGTCTTCGCCACGGATGCCCTGGTCTTCCAACGCCTTCTGTACGGCAACGGTATAGGCGGTCAGTTCATCGAGATTGTCGCCGGCGACACGCAGGCCGTGATCGGAAATCAGGAAGAACCAGTTGCCGCCCCAGGCGATATCGCCGTGCACCAGCCCATGGCCGGGCACTTGCACCGGCACCTGCTTGCGGTAGCGGTAGGCGGGTACGTTGCGCACGCTTACGGAGCGGTCATCATGCAGGGTCGCTTCGACGGTGCCCACCGGTGTCTCGATCTTGTGAGTACCGGGACCGATGCGCCCCAGGTGCGCCAGCGAAACGACCAGGCCGATGGTGCCGTGGCCGCACATACCCAGGTAGCCGGTGTTATTGAAGAAGATCACCCCGGCGCAGGCGCTCGGGTCCACCGGCTCGCAGAGCAGCGCGCCGACCAGCACATCACTGCCGCGTGGCTCCAGCACCGTCGCGGCGCGCCAGCCGTCGTGCTCCTTGGCCAGCAGCGCGCGGCGCTCGGCCATGCTGCCCTTGCCCAGATCGGGAAAGCCGTCGAGCACCAGGCGCGTGGGCTCGCCGCCGGTGTGGGAATCGAGAACCTGGATGCGTTTCATGCTGCCCCCTGGGGTGTCTTGTTGTAGACCCTAGGGTGGCGCGGTGCGGGAAGCGGGGCTTGAGGGTTTTCCGCCGGGCCGATGATGAAATCGGCACAGCGGATCGTTTTGCTCAGCTCGGCGTGGGCCGATTCGGCAGGTGCTCATAGAGCGTGCGGCAGACGCCGTTGATGTGTTCTTCCAGCAGTTGCGCGGCGCGGTCGGCGTCGCCCGCGCGGCAGGCGTCGAGGATGTCGTGATGCTCGTGATCCGCGCGCTCCTTGCCGTCGGACATGCTCATCTGCAGGCGCAGGTAGCGTTCCACCTTGTCGTGGATCGAGCGGATCAGTCCGACCAGATACGGCCGCTGCGCTGGCTCGTAGAGGCAGGCGTGCAGCTCCCAGTTCAGCTCGGCCCAGCGGCCGATGTCATCCTCGCCGACGAACTCGGCACAGATGCTCTCGGCGCGGGCGAAGGTTTCGTCGCTCATGTTGGGAATCGCCAGGCGCAGCGCCTGGACTTCCAGGACTACGCGCACCTCGAACATCTGCGCCAGTTCCGGCTCGGATATCTTCGTCACCAGCGCACCCTTGTTGCGCTGGAATTCCACCAGACCCTCGGCCTCCAGGCGCTTGAGCGCCTCGCGCACGGGGATCTTGCTGACGTTGAAGATCTGCGCGATATCGTCCTGGCGAATCGGCTCGTTTTCCGCCATCTGGCCGGAAATGATCGCTTCGCGCAGGTGCTTGGCGATGGTCTCCGAAGCGGAGGGAACGATACCCAGGTTGGGGGCGTTGCGTAGCGGCACGATGCAGTCCGGTCAGGTGGCTTGTGTCGGATATGGTATACGAAATCCCTGCGGTGCAGTGAAGCACCGGCCAGCGCTCATCGCAATGGGTTTACCAGCGGATTTGCACACGCAATGCGCGTGCCGGGCAATCAGTTGCGGCGTTCGACGATGTAGCGCGCCAGGGCGCGCAGCGGCTCGGCGTTGTCGCCGAAACCCTCCAGCGCCGCCAGCGCCTGGTCGCGCAGGGCCAGGGCGTAGGCCTTGGCGGCATCGAGGCCGAGCAGGGCGGGGTAGGTCGGCTTGTCGTGCGCCTGGTCCTTGCCCTGGGTCTTGCCGAGGGTGGCGGTGTCGCTTTCCACGTCGAGGATGTCGTCCTGCACCTGGAATGCCAGGCCCACGGCCTCGGCATAGCGGCGCAGGGCGTCCAGCGCCTCGGCCGTAGCGTGGCCGCTGGCCAGGGCACCCAGCTGAACGCTGGCCTCGATCAGAGCGCCGGTCTTGTGCCGGTGCATGGTTTCCAGCGCGGCCTGGTCGATCTTGCGGCCCACCGACTCCAGATCGATCGCCTGCCCGCCAACCATGCCGGCCGAACCGGCGGCGCGGGTCAGGGCCAGCAGCATGTCCAGGCGGGTCTGGGCATCCTGCGGATTGAGCTGGGCGTTACCGATCACCTCGAATGCCAGTGCCTGCAGGCCGTCACCGGCGAGGATCGCGCAGGCTTCGTCGTAGGCAATGTGGGTGGTCGGCTGGCCGCGACGCAGGTCGTCGTCGTCCATCGCCGGCAAGTCGTCGTGCACCAGGGAATAGGCGTGGATCAGCTCCACCGCGCAGGCTGCGCCATCGGCGCGTTCGGGCTCGCCACCCAGCGCTTCGCAGGCGGCGTAGGCCAGTAGCGGGCGTACCCGCTTGCCGCCGTTGACCACGCTGTAGCGCATGGCGGCATAGATGCGGGTGAGTTCTTCACGGGGAGCGACGAAGAGTTTTTCCAGCGCAGCATCGACACGCGCCTGACAGCGCGCCTGGTAGGCCGAGATCATGCGTCTTCGCCTTCCGGGTCGAAGGGCGCTTCGCTCAGCTCGCCGTCGCGGTCCAGCAGGATCTGTACCTTCTGCTCCGCCTGGGTCAGCGCCGCCTGGCAGTCACGGGTCAGGCGGATGCCCTGCTCGAAGGCACCCAGCGAATCCTCCAGCGACAACTCGCCGCTTTCCAGGCGCTCCACCAGCGTTTGCAGCTCGGCGAGGGACTGTTCGAAGTCGAGGGAAGCTTTCTTGCGGGCCATGCGGACATCTCGGCGGGGGTATTCGGAAACCTCGCGACACTAGCAGAGACGGGCTTTGCGGGCAAATCTTCGGTCAGGGCGCAGGCGACTGCGCAAGGGCTGCCAGCGGTGATTTACTACCGGCTTTCTAATAGCCGCCGTCACGGACGCCCTGGTGCTCCGCCACCACTTTCAGCATGCGCAGCGACTCGAAGGGTGCGTCGACCACGAACTGGTTTGCCAGCCAGGACGGCACGCTGCCGCCCGGCTCGCCGCGCATTTCGTAGGTGACCTCGGTGAGCTTCGGGCCCTTGGGGACCATCTGCCAGGTGCCGGAGACGCTGGGCACGCGGATGCGGTCCTTCACCGGCGGGACGTAGTCCGGAGCGGCCTGCAGGTGGCGGATCATGCCGCCGTCGGGAGTTTCCTCGGTGCTCACCTTCAGCACCAGGTCACGCGGGGCGGCGGGCCAGGGGAGTTTGGTATCGAGGTAGACCCAGATGGCTTCGTCGCTGTACTTGAGCAGGCGCATCTGCGCGCAGGCGTAGAGCCACGCGCAGGAGACGCGCAGGTTTTCCTGCAGGTGACCGAGCGTGGCGACGTCGGCCTTCACCAGGGTTACGCCGCGAAAGCTCTTGTAGTGTGAGCCGGGCACTTCGCTCAGGTAGACGCGCACGCCGTCCTGGTCCTTGGCGAGCTTCCAGTCCGCGGCTTGCGCGTGGGCAAGTGCAGGCGCGGTCAGCAGCAAGGCGAGCAGGAGATATGACGAGCATTTCATGGCAGCGAACCGGCGGGGGAATAGTCCGATCTTATGCCCGGCCCGTGACAATGGCGCATTGGCCGGCGAGCGGTCTGGAGGGGGACTATGCCGGTTGCATGGAGGCAAATCGCGGGCATTAAAAAAGCCGGCTTGTGGCCGGCTTTCAGGGGGTGGTCCAACCTTACTTCTGGTAGGGCGGGCCGCCTTGATTCTGTGGCGATGCAGTGAGCTGCTCGCGGGGCGCAGATGGTAGCAAAGTCGGGACGAAAAGCCTAATCCCGGTCATAAAAAAAGCCCCGCCAAGGCGGGGCTTCTTCGTGGCGCGGATAATCCGCGCGACCATCACTTGGCCTGGAAGGCGGCGACGGCCTTGGTGATGTAGTCGTGAGCCTGGGCGGCGTCGCCCCAGCCTTCGACCTTCACCCACTTGCCCTTCTCGAGATCCTTGTAGTTCTCGAAGAAGTGCTTGATCTGCTCCAGCAGCAGGGCCGGCAGGTCGGTGTATTCCTTCACGTCCTTGTACAGGACGGTCAGCTTGTCGTGCGGTACGGCGATCAGCTTGGCGTCGCCGCCGGCTTCGTCGCTCATGTTCAGCACGCCAACGGGACGCGCGCGGATCACCGAGCCCGGAGCGACCGGATACGGGGTCACGACCAGCACGTCCAGGGGGTCACCGTCGTCGGCCAGGGTGTTCGGGATGAAGCCGTAGTTGGCCGGGTAGAACATCGGGGTGGCCATGAAACGGTCGACGAACAGGCAGTCGGTGTCCTTGTCGATTTCGTACTTGATCGGCGCGTGGTTGGCCGGGATCTCGATGGCGACGTAAATGTCGTTCGGCAGGTCTTTGCCAGCCGGGATGCTGCTGTAGCTCATGGACGACTCCAGATAGTGGTCGGGCCGAAAAAGTGCGGCGGATTATAGGCAGATTGCCGTGTCCAAGCCACTGACATCGCCTAGTGCGCCTGAGTTTCCTGATATTCGGGGTGTTCGCCCTGAAGCTTGTGCAGGCGCGAGAGCGGATCTTGCCGGTAGAACAGCGAAAGCTGTTCATAGACTTTGGGATAGGCCGCCTGAAGGAGGTCCGGAGCAGTAAAGAAGTACTCGCTGGTGACGGCGAAGAACTCCGCCGGGTTTTCGGCAGCGTACGGGTCGATGGCGGTGTGCGCCTGCGGGTTGTGGTCGAGCTGGCGGTTCATGTCGTCGTAGGCGGCCTGCATGGCGGCGGCCCAGTCGGTCACGCGCATGTCGCGGTGCAGCGGTGGCAGGCCGTTGGCGTCGCCGTTGAGCATGTCCAGCTTGTGGGCCAGTTCGTGGATCACCAGGTTGTAGGCGTCCCAGCCGCCACCGCTTTCCACGCCGGGCCAGGCGAGGATCACCGGGCCTTGCAGCGAGGTTTCGCCGGCGCGCTCGTCGTCGAACTCGTGCAGGACGCCGGCCGGGTCGCGGTGCTTCTGCGGGCTGACGAAGTCGTCGGGGTAGAGGACCAGTTCATGGAAGCCGCCGTACCAGTTCAGATCCGGCAGGTGCAGCAGAGGCAGTTCGGCCTGGGTGGCCAGCAGCAGTCGGCGATAGTCGTCCAGTTCGATGCCGGGCAACGGCGAGAGCCGCTTGTCGCGCAGGAACAGCAGCGCCCGCTCGCCGAGTCGGCGCAGCTCGTCTTCGCTCAGGCCATCGAGGATCGGCAGATGCCGGCGCACCTGTGCCCACAGTTCCGCGTCGAGCGGGTAGCGGGCGAGGAAGCGCCGGCGGCGCCAGGCGCTGAACGACCACATGGGCGGATCAGTGCTCGCCGGGCTGGGCCTTGGCCGAGGGGCGCATCTTGTGGCGGATGAAGCCGATCAGCATGGGCACCAGGGAGAAGGCGATGATGGCGATGATCATCACCGAGAGGTTCTGCTTGATGAACGGCACGTTGCCGAAGAAGTAGCCCAGGGTGACCAGGCCGCCGACCCAGGCGATGCTGCCGGCCACGCTGAAGAACAGGAAGCGCGCGTAGGGCATGTAGGCCATGCCGGCGACGAAGGGGGCGAAGGTGCGCACGATGGGCAGGAAGCGCGCCAGGGTCACGGTCTTGCCGCCGTGACGCTCATAGAAGGCGTGGGTCTGGTCCAGGTAGTCGCGGCGGAAGACTTTCGAGTTCGGATTGCTGAACAGGCGCTTGCCCAAGGTTCGGCCGATCACGTAGTTGGTGCTGTCGCCGCTGATCGCCGCGAGGAGCAGCAGGCCGCCGAGCAGCCAGGGGTCCATGCCGCCCGCGGCGCAGATGGCGCCAGCGATGAACAGCAGCGAATCACCCGGCAGGAACGGCGTCACAACCAGGCCGGTCTCGCAGAAGATCACCAGGAAAAGGATGGCGTAGATCCAGGTGCCGTAGTTGGCCACCGCCAGCGACAGGTAGGAGTCGAGGTGAAGAATCAGGTCGATCGGGTTGAATTCCATGAGAAGCCTGTCTGACAACAAGGAGAACAGCTGGGCCGCCCATTATAGGGGGCGACGCCGCCGCCGGGGGGCACGCTCCGTCGAATCCTGCGACAGAGGTCCGCGGGAGGATATTACAGCTTCTGCGTGAAAATCCTGTCGCTGTGAGCGCGGCAATGCCTTGTGACAAATGCACGACGCAGAGGGGCGCGGCGTCTCAGAGCAGGCTTGCTTGCCAGCTCAATAGAGTGGTTGTCGTTCTGGGTATCAGTGCGGCCCCGTGCTGTCCGCCGGCTTGCGGAAGTTGCTCGGCCAGTGGGTGGGCGGCCACTTCACGGGTGTTCATGGCGGATTCCAGGTGGGCTTCGGCGATCAGCTGCTGCAGGCGGCCGCTTCGGCGCAGGGTGCGCAGGCCGCGGTCGAGGCTGGCGGCCAGGGCTTCGCCTTCGGCACGCTTCTTCGGCACCAGCACGTAGAGCGGCTTGACCTCCAGCGGCGGGTCGATGAACTCCAGTTGTTCGCGCAGCGCCGGGGCGTTCTGGCTGAGCAACTGGTAGCCGGTGTAGCGGTCCACCACGGCCAGGTCGATGCGTCCGCGCAGGAGTTTCTCCAGGTTCTGCCAGTCGCTGCTGACTACGTCCTTGTTGAGGAAGTCGGCGGCGTCGAAGGCGCTCTGGTTGACGTAGCCGCGCACTACGCCGATGCGATATGGGCGCAGGCTGTCGAGGTTGCGCGGGTCGATCGGCAGGGCACGGTCACGGCGACGGAAGAAGCCCAGCTGGGAGTCCAGCAGCGGCATCGAGGTGTAGAAGTCTTCCCGGCGGTCCGCCGACAGGTAGGCCGGCATCAACGCGTCGAAGCGGCCTTCGCGGGCTTCGTTGAGGGCGCGTTGCCAGGGCAGGAAGACCAGTTCGGCCTTGTCGCCGTTGAGCGCCAGTGCTTCGTTGAGGATGCGGCTGGCCAACCCGTAGCCCGGCAGGTCGCTACCGACGTAAGGCGCCCACTCCAGGGTGGCGACTCGCAGAGTCTGGGCCTGGGCGGTGGCGCCCAGCAGCGCGAGACAGAGACAGGCGGTGCGCAGAACAAGCAGGGAAATACGCATGGGATCCCTTCATGCGGAGGCCGCGGCAATTCCGATACTGGCACTCTAATACTCCGGGCCCGCCGATGCCAGCGGGCCGCTCCGCACCTCAATTCAGATCGTCAGTTCAGATCGTCGCTGATCGGCAGGATGTAGTTCTTGAACTCGCTGTCCTCGCGGAAGCCGATGGACTCGTAGACCTTCTGCGCCACTTCGTTGTTGACACTGGTGGACACGCGCATGCGTACGGCCTGGGTCTCGCGGGCCATCTGCCGGGCGGTCTGCAGCAGGTGGTCGGCGACCAGCTGGCGGCGCGCCTCTTCGGCGACGTAGATATCGTTGAGAATCCACACGCGCTTGAGCGACAGCGAGGAGAAGCTCGGGTAGAGCTGGCAGAAACCCAGCAGCTTGCTGTCGTCGTCATCCGGCAGGGCCAGGTAGATCACCGATTCCTTGCGGCGCAGGCGCTTCTCGAGGAATTTTCGCGAGGACTCGGGGTAGGGGAGCATGCCGTAGAACTCGCGGTATTTGACGAACAACGGAGCGAGCAGATCGAGGTGGTCGAGCGTGGCTTGCACGATGCGCATAAGCGGGCCTCGGCGGGAGGTGAATGGGCTGGTATGGCAATGCAGGGGCTATGCCAGCGAATAGCCATTGGTCCGATGCTGCACCAGAAATTGTGGAAAGCGCAATCCAAGCGAGCGTTTGATCAACGCCAGCAGCTGTCGACGCTTCCCACGCTGACGCTACGGGTGCCGCGCTCGTCCAGGGTGAAGTCGCCGCAGTCCAGGTCGCGCAACTGGGCGCCCCTGCGCTGGGCGGTCAGCCGGTAACGGCGTGTATCGCCGTCGGGATGTTCGGCGGCCAGCTCGTACAGTTGGTGCGTCGAGAGACGCTTGCCATCCGCCGTGAGCGGGTAGGTAAACGCCAGCTTCGTAGGGTCGTCGGTGTACTTGCTGTATTGCGCCAGGTAGCGCTCCTGTTGGGCCGCGGCATCGCGCAGGAGGGTCTGCGCCTCGCTGCGGTTGGCACGCAGGATGAACTGGCGGTAGCTGGGAATGGCGATACCGGCGAGCAGGGCCAGGATGGAAACCACCACCATCAGTTCGACCAGAGTGAATCCGCCAGCTTTGATGGTGTGTGGCGCGGGTACCGAAGGCAGGGCTCTCATGGGTAACTCACGGGCAGGTTGTAGTTCATGATCCGCCAGTTGAAGCGGCCCTGGTTCACCGGGTTGAACAGTTGCACGGGGAGGCGGTTTCCATCCGGTGTGTAGAGGCTGTCGCCGATGCGGGTCACCGGTCCGTCAATGCGCATGCCGCTGGCGGTCTCGCTGAAGGAGCCGTCGCCCACCAGGTCGAACACGTTGAAGTCCAGCGCGCCGCCGGTCTTCGGGTTCACTGCCAGCAGCCAGTAGGTGATGCCCGCGCTGCAGGGGTCGGCGTTGGGTTGGCCGACGGTGACGAACAGCACGTCGCCGAGCATGAAGGGCTGGTCGAGGACCCTCTCGCCATCGGCCAGGTCGAAGTACCAGCCACGGATTCCGATGCCGCGTTTGCCACTGCTGTCCCAGGCCACAGGGGTGCTGCTCAACTGGCGGACCTCGCTGGTGCCGGCGCTGTGGGTGACGGTTTCCAGGGTCAGCGTCTGGGCCTGCAGATCAGAGAGTTTGCTCAGTGCGGCAGGCGCGCCGGCTCCGTCGACGTGGGCGAGGTAGTCGGTCTGGTCCCAGAAGCCGTAAAGGGACTGGCGGCTGATGGCGCCTTCCTTGTCGCCCCCCTCGAAGTACTTGCCGGTACCGGCGATCACCAACTGCCCGCCGCGTGGATGCTGGGTGACCTCGCCGGCGGCGCTCAGCGGCTGGTTGCGGCTGGCAGGGACGCTGGAGAGCACGCTGGAGGCGACGTCGAGACCGGCCTGCCGGTAGAGCTGGCCCTGCAGGCTGCCGTAGTAGCGCTGGGCGAGTTCGCCGGGACTGTCTGCGCGGGTCCAGGCGACCGTGCTGCCGATTTCGCCGTCGCCAGCGGCGGACTGGCTGGCGGCGCTGATGCGCCCGTCCTCCAGGCGGATCGACAGCGCGTAGCCCTTGGCGGTGTCGTACCCGTTGCCGGTGAGCACATAGGCAACGCCGTCGGAGATCGTGATCACCGGCCGGTCGAGCACGTAGCCGAACTCGATGTCCTTGCCGTTCTCGCTGCTGGCGCTGCCTGCGTATTCCCAGAGCAGGCGGGGCTGGTCGGCGTTGGTGATGTCCAGCGCGAACAGGCCGCGCCCACCGCGCCCGGGCGCCATGACCAGCACGGTGTGCCAGCTGCCATCGAAATGCACGTCACGGGTGACCGCGCTGCCGTCGACATAGAAACGGTGCAGGCTGTTGGTGTTTTCCTCTTCCGAGCGCGCGGCGTAGCGGGTGTCGGAGAGGTAGTTGAGCTGCCCGAATACGGCGGCGGGAATGAAGGCCCAGCGTTCCCGGCCGGTCTCGTCGAAGGCGTGCAGCATGCCGTCGTTGGCGCCGACGTAGAGGCGACTCTCGCGATTGGCGTTGGCCTGTCGGAAGGCGTCGTAGCCGGTCGCACCGGAGGCTTTCTCCAGGTAGTAGGTGACGGCGGACGGAGGGCCGACGACCACGGGGGAGGAGTAGATGATGTCGCCCAGCAGATGGTTGCGGGCGCGGAAGGTGTCGCCTTCGTCACTGCGCTCACCGCGCAGCCAGGCGACGCGCTTCTCTCCCAGGTGGTCCTCACGCTGGGTACCCGGAGCGCGGTTGAGCAGCTGTTGTTGCTGGGCCGCCAGGTTGCCCCAGGTGAAGGCCTGCAGGTGGCCCTTGGCACTGTCCGGCGCGGTATTGGTGTAGATGCTGCGGCTGGTCGGTGAGCGCTGGTTGAGCTGGTTGCGGAACGACAGCGAGGAGTTCGCCTGGGCATTGCCCTGGGCGTCCAGGCGGTACTGCAGGATGTCGCCGCTCCAGTCGGTGGGTTGGTAGCTGGCGCGATAGAGGTGGGTGTCGGTGCTCAACGAGGTGGAGCTGGCGCCGGCGGCGGCCACCGCCAGCTGGTTGCTGGAGATGCTGCTGACGATGGCCTGGAAGGCCTTAACCAGTTCGCTGGTGGAGTCGGCGCTGAAGAATTCGCCGCGGGAGTTGAGGGCTCCGTGCCAGAGCGCAGCCACCTTGCCTTCGTTGGCGGTGACAGTCATGCCGTCGAGGCTGGTGCTGGCGCTCGGGTTTGGCCAGCTCCGGGTGCCATCGAGCAGTTGCGGATAGGAACCGGAATAGGTGTCGCCATCCCACTTCAGGTACTTCAGGGTCGGGCCGAGTCCCAGGCCTACGGTGTAGGTGGTGATGTGCTGCCAGGTGGCCGGGTCGTTCTTCGGGTTCCAGTAGTCGTTGCCGTCGCGAAAGCGCGGCGGAACCTTGTTTTCCAGGTCGGTACGGGCATCGGTGGCCCAGCCGAGGAAGATGTTGTCGGCGAGGGTGTTCGACCATTTGTCCTGATAGGGCGCCGTCGCGGCGAAGGCGGTGCCGTCGGGCAGGGTTCTCGCGGTGCCGTCGGCGTTGCTGCCGCCGGAGCCATCGCCGAAGCCATCGGTCATCAGCAGGTGGTAGCTGGGCCGGCAGGCGTACTCGGTCTTTACGTCGCGGGGGCTGCCCGGCGCGCGGGCATAGGGGTTATAGGCGGTGGTGTTGCTCAGGTAGTTGTTGACCCGGTTCTGCGCCGTTCCCAGGGGCGTGCCGCCACTGGCTGCGAGGCGGCTGGTGAAGTTGAAGAAGTCCGCCTTGTGCTGGCCGGCGAAGGTCGCGAGGGTCTGGTTGCCGCAGGCCGTGGAGCTCATGTTGAAGTTGGTGTTGTAGCAGCTGTTCAGCGCCTGCCAGGTCACCCGGATGTGCTCGGGCAGGTCGAACAGCGCCAGGTTGGCGGCGGTGCGCGTGGCGAGCTGGCGGGTACGGTAGAAGGAAAACCAGTTGGCGTAGTTCTGCTTTTCTTCCGCCGTGCTGACCCAGTGCGGGGTGAAGCAGGTGCGGGTGCAGGCGTTGGCGCTGGTGAATGACGAGTCCGCCGCGCAGTTCTGCACGGCACTGAGGCTGCTGGTGGCCACATTGCGCGCATGCGGGCAGGACGCATTGAACTGGTAGTAGTGGGCGTAGCGCTGGTAGCTGTCGGTGCTGTTGACCGCCTGGGTCGCGTTCTGGCTGTAGCCGTTGCCGGTATTGCGGTTCAGGTCGACGGTGCCGGTCTGGTTGGTGAGAAAGCCATCGTAGTAGGCCTTGTCGAAGTTGGTGACGTAGCGCTCGCTGACGATCCGGCCGCCGTTGAAGGTGACCTTCCACGGCGCCTCGTAGGTGATGTCGGGGTTGTAGTACATCGGGTTGTAGGCGGTGGAACGGTTGGCGATGCTGTAGGAACTCATGCCATCCGGGGTGTAGGCGCTGGTCATGCTGCCGGAGTCGTCGAGGGTGACGATCAGGTTGGGCGAGACGCCCTCCACCAGGAACAGCGGCGCCTGGCTCGGGGCTGCGGCTTGCGCACCCGTGCCGGTGAGCAGAATCGCCAGGCCGGCCAACGCGGCGAGATGGGGCGGCGAGCGGAACGGGTCAGCGCTGGACACGGGCGTACTCCTGTAGTCGGACCAGGGCCTGGTCGGTGATGCCGGTGGACAGGGCATTCATCTGCAGCAGCAAGGTGCCGTTGCCCGCCAGGCAGTCGGCCATGGCGCTGGAGGAGCGGCTCTCGCATTGCGCGGCGACGTACCAGCGCGGCGCGCTGCTCAGTTCCGCCAATTGGTCGGGGGTGGCCAGGTCGTTGCCTCGATAAGTGCGCGCCCGTGTCAGCAGTGCGCTGCTGGCAGCAATGTCTGGTTCGAGCCAGAGTCGGTCGCACAGCAGTATCTGTTGCTGGCTCCGCGCGGTGCTGATGCAGGTGTCGGCCTCGCCCACGGCCATCGTCGGGCTGTAGCGGGTCCGGTCCAGCGCTTCGCTGATCGCTGATTCGGCGCCGCCCAGCGCCGCCTGGTAGTCCCTTGACTCGGCCAGGCTGTTGTCCAGCAGCAAGCCGCTGCGCAGGTTGCCCAGGGTCAGGATGCTCAGCGCCAGCAGCATGAGCAGGGCGATGAGCAGGGTTTGGCCACGTTGCCGGTTCATGGCTGACTCCTCAGGTAGAGCGTCTGCGTGAAGGCGCTGCACAGGCCGCGCGCGCCGGTGCTCTTCGTCGTCGCGAGGTTCAGCGGATCCTGGTAAGTGCAGTTTTCGGGCAGCAATGCACGGGTCGAGGTGAGCACCAGGCCGGCGCGGAGCTGGTTGGTCGAGCCGACTGCGAACATGAGGTCGTGGATGCCGCTGGCAAGGGCGGCCTCGCCGGCGGACAAGGCGTTGTTGGTCTTGCACAGCAGCTCGTCGTCGACCAGGCGCAGGTGGCTGACCAATACCTGCGGATTGCCCGTGTCGTCATCGCTGTAGAGCGAGGCGCCGGTGCAATCCTGATGCACCTGTGCATCGCTGCGCTGAGGGCGCTGGTAGCGCAGGCACAGGCCGCGGCCACCGGCATCCAGGCTGGCAACCTTGCCGGCGCCGAAGATGCAGCCGGTGGACGCGTCGGTCAGGGCCGGAAAGGGGCCTTCGCGGTCGATGACGAAGTCGTACTGCTGGTCGTCGGCATTGGTGGCGTGGCGCACCCAGGCGCTGTAGCCGGCATGCCCGCTCTCGCGCTGCAGCAGGTCGAGGATGAAACGGGCATTGGCCTGGTTCTGCTGCTGGGCATGGTTGAAGGCGGCGTGGTCGCTGCCCGACAGGTAGATCTGCAGCACGCCCAGCAGCACCATGACGCCCAGCGCAATGGCGACCATCAGCTCGATCAGTGACAGGCCGGTCTGGCGATGCCGGCTCATGGCTGGAAACTCAGTCGGTAGCGTTCGACGCCGCCGGCATCGCTGGCGGAAAGGCAGGCTGCGTCGTCATCGTCCGCGGTGGTCGGGCTGCCGGCCTGGCAGTTGCGGCTGTGCCAGGCCAGCTGGATCAGCAGCAGCGGCTGGCGCGAAGCGGCGTCGCAGGACTTGCCGTCACTGCTGGGGCAGATGAAGGTGGAATCGCTCAGCAGCGCATCGTCGGTGTTGAGCTTCAGGCGCAGCTGTTCGACCCAGCAGGCCAGTTCGCGCCGGGCTCGATCAGCCTTGCCCAGGCCGCTGGTGGCGCAGCTCTGGCCGCTGCCGATGCTGGGAAAGCTGCTGCCGGCCGGGACCAGGTAGGCCGCGTTGGTACTGAGCTTGCCCTTGCTGACCTGCGCCTCGCGATTGGCCTGGATGCTGCGGGCGAGGTCCGCTGCCAGCAGGAGGGCGTTCTGCCGCTGCTGGCTGTCGTGGCTATAGGCGATGCTGCGGCTCTGCAGAGCCAGCAGGCCGAGCAGGGCGACGCTGGTGAGCATTACCGCCACCATGATCTCGATCAGATAGAAGCCCCGCTGGGCTGCGTGGGATCGGCCCGTCAGTCGCATGGGCTCACCGCTCCGCCACGCTGCAGGCAGACCTTGCTCGAGTAGCTGCCGGCAGTGAGGGTGAAGACCTGCGGAAAGTTGCCGCTGCCGGTAGCGATGCCGTTGCCGTCGAACTCCAGCGGAGCGGCCGGCTTCTGGGTAACGAGTACCTTTCCGGATTCGTCGAGCCGGGTCCTGCGCAACTCTATCTCTCGATGGCCCTGCAGGTCGCCGCCGCGCAGTCGACCGACGCTCAGCTCCGAGGTCCAGTCGCCGCTGCTCTGCGGCGTCACCCGCACCGGCTGGTGCCCGATCTGCGCCTGGGCGCGGGCGTACTGCAGCACCGCGACCAATTGCTTGCCGGTGCTCTGCGCGCGATTGCGATTGATCAGCAGGTCGAAGGAAGGCACCGCGATGCCCAGCAGGATCGCCAGGATCGCGATGGTCACCATCGCTTCGATCAGGGTGAAGCCACGCTGAACAGGCTGGGGGCTGACACGAGCATGCAACTGAGTGTTGGGTGAATCCATCGTCTCGCCATCGTCATGAAGCGCCATGCGCTGGCGCTTCCTTTCGTGCGCCAGGCACGGTCCTTGATGACGTGGTTTTTATCGCGACGGGTGGCGGGGGTGATTTAAGACGATTCTTAAAGACGGCGGCCCGCTGCGCGGCATGTGGTCGCGTTCACGCTGCGGGCGAAGCAGGCCGGCACGGCTCAGCTTGCTGATGACTCAGCCACCGATAAGAAAGTTGCCGGTCCCGCCGGCGCTCTCGCCCTCCAATGCGGGGAGTTCCGCCTCGTCCTTCAGGTTCACCCCCGACAACTGCCGCCGGCAGGCTTCGCGCATCAGGTAGAGCAGGCGGTGAGTGGCGAGCCCATAGCTCAGGCCTTCCAGCCGCACGTTGGAGATGCAGTTGCGGTAGGCGTCGTTCAGGCCGACCTTCGGCGCCCAGGTGAAGTACAGGCCCAGGCTGTCGGGTGAGGACAGACCGGGACGCTCGCCGATCAGGATCACCACCATCTTCGCCCTCAGTAACTCGGCCACCTCGTCGGCGACGGCGACGCGGCCCTGTTGCACCAGTGCGATCGGCGACAGGCTCCAGCCCTCGTTGCGCGCCTGTTCCTCCATGCGTTGGAGAAAGGGCAGGCTGTGGCGCTGCACTGCCAGTGAGGAAAGACCGTCGGCGATCACCACGGCGAGGTCGTAGCCCTGCGGATGGCGGTCGGCATGGCGGCGCAGAATCTCTACCGACTCTTGGTTCAGGCGGCGGCCGAGATCGGGGCGTTGCAGGTAGGTATCACGGTCGGTGGCGGCGCTGTGCAGCAGCAGGGTGTCGCGACCGCGTTCGGCCAATTGCGCGGCGAGGCCGTCGCGGTCGAAGGGCAGGTGCACGGCGTCGCGCGCCTGGGCGTGGGCGAACTGGAAGTCCAGTTGTGCACCGGTCGGCAGGCTGGTGCCGGCGCGGCCCAGTGCGATGCGCGCCGAGGTCAGGCGGCGCAGTTCCTGCCAGGGGTTGGGGGTAAAGCTGTCGCTCATCGAAAACTCCTCAACTCAGGACAGTTGTGCGAGCGCGTGGCGGAAGGCGCCGGGAAGCTGGCCGGCCATGTGCACGCGGCCGTCCTGCTGGCGGAGGATTTCCATGCGCTCCAGCCACGCCTCGAACTCCGGCGCGGGGCGCAGTCCGAGCGTCTGGCGCGCGTAGAGCGCGTCGTGGAAGGAGGTGGTCTGGTAGTTGAGCATCACGTCGTCGGAGCCGGGGATGCCCATGATGAAGTTGATGCCGGCTACGCCCAGCAGGGTCAGGAGCATGTCCATGTCGTCCTGGTCGGCCTCGGCGTGGTTGGTGTAGCAGATGTCGCAACCCATGGGCACGCCGAGCAGCTTGGCGCAGAAGTGATCTTCCAGGCCCGCGCGGATGATCTGCTTGCCGTTGTACAGGTACTCCGGGCCGATGAAGCCGACCACGGTGTTCACCAGGAACGGCTTGAAGTGCCGCGCCACGGCGTAGGCGCGGGTCTCGCAGGTCTGCTGGTCCACGCCGTGGTGGGCGTTGGCCGACAGTGCGCTGCCCTGGCCGGTTTCGAAGTACATCAGGTTGTCGCCCAGGGTGCCGCGCTTCTGCGAGAGCCCGGCCTCGTAGCCCTCCTTGAGGATCGACAGTGTGACGCCGAAGCTGGCGTTCGCCGCTTCGGTGCCGGCGATGGACTGGAACACCAGGTCCAGCGGCGCGCCCCGGTTGATCGCCTCGATGGAACTGGTGACGTGGGTGAGCACGCAGGACTGGGTGGGAATCTCGTAGCGCTGGATGATCGCGTCGAGCATCTCCAGCAGGGTGCAGATCGATTGCAGGCTGTCGGTGGCCGGGTTGATGCCGAGCATGGCGTCGCCGTTGCCGTAGAGCAGGCCATCGAGCACGCTGGCGGCGATGCCCGCCGGGTCGTCCGTGGGGTGGTTGGGTTGCAGCCGCGTGGACATGCGCCCGCGCAAACCCATGGTGTTGCGGAAGCGGGTGACCACGCGGATTTTCTGCGCCACCAGGACCAGGTCCTGTACGCGCATGATCTTCGATACCGCGGCTGCCATCTCCGGCGTCAGCCCCGGCGCCAGGGCGCGCAGGCTGGTTTCGTCGGCCGCATCGCCGAGCAGCCAGTCGCGCAGGCCACCCACCGTGAGGTGGCTGACCGGGGCAAAGGCCTGGCGGTCATGGGTGTCGATAATCAGCCGGGTAACCTCGTCGCTCTCGTAGGGGATCAGCGCCTCATCGAGGAAGCGCTTGAGCGGGATGTCGGCCAGCGCCATCTGCGCAGCGACGCGCTCGGCGTCGCTGCCGGCGGCGACCCCGGCGAGGCGATCACCGGAGCGCGCCGGGCTGGCCTTGGCCATCACCTCGCGCAGGCTGTCGAAGCGCCAGGTCTGGCCACCGACGCTGTGGACGAATCCGGACATGGCGCTACTCCTCAACCCTGACTGGCGAACGACGCATCGGTACCGCGATTCAGGCTGATGACGATGCTGCAGCAGGAGCAGCCGCCGATCATCAGCACCAGGAACACCGAGGCGATGACGCTGTTGAACCAGAGCATGGCGGCCAGGCAGACCAGCGCCAGCACCAGTGCAATGGCCGGCACCAGCGGGTAGCCCGGCGCGCGGAAGCTGCGCTCCAGGTCCGGCTCGCTGCGGCGCAGCTTGAACAGGCTGAACATGCTCATGATGTACATGACGATGGCGCCGAACACGCTCATGGTGATCATTGCCGCGGTCAGGGTCATGCCCTGCAGGCTGATCAGGCCGTCGCTGAAGATCGCCGCGATGCCCACGGCGCCGCCGGCGAGGATGGCGCGATGCGGGGTCTGGAAGCGCGACAGCTTGGCCAGGCTGCGCGGCAGGAAGCCCGCGCGGGCCAGGGCGAAGAACTGCCGCGAGTAGCCCAGGATGATGCCGTGGAAGCTCGCCACCAGGCCGAACAGGCCGATCCACACCAGCATGTGCATCCAGGTGGAATTGTTGCCGACCACGGCCTTCATGGCCTGCGGCAGCGGGTCGTTGATGTTCGACAGCGCGCGCCAGTCGCCCACGCCGCCGGCGAAGATCATCACGCCGATGGCCAGCGTCACCAGAGTCAGGATGCCGGCGATGTAGGCACGCGGGATGGTGCGTTTCGGGTCTTTCGCTTCTTCGGCCGCCATGGCCGCGCCCTCGATGGCGAGGAAGAACCAGATGGCGAACGGGATGGCGGCGAAGATGCCGGCCATGGCGGTGGAGCCGAATACGTCCGAGCCGGCCCAGCCGTTGAGTACGAAGTTGCTGAAGCTGAAGCCCGGTGCGACCACGCCCATGAACACCAGCAATTCGGCCACCGCGAGCACGGTTACCACCAGCTCGAAGGTGGCAGCGATGCTCACGCCGAGGATGTTCAGCGTCATGAAGATCACATAGGCGCCGGTGGCCGCCCACTTCGGATCGAGGCCGGGGAACTGCACGTTGAGGTAGGCGCCGATGGCCATGGCGATGGCCGGCGGGGCGAAGACGAACTCGATCAGCGTGGCGATGCCGGCGATCATCCCGCCGGTCTTGCCGAAGGCCCGCAGGCTGTAGGCGAAGGGCCCGCCGGCGTGGGGGATGGCGGTGGTCAGTTCGGTGTAGCTGAAGATGAAGCAGGTGTACATCACCGCAACGATCAGCGTGGTGACGAGAAAGCCCAGGGTGCCGGCGGCGGCCCAGCCGTAGCTCCAGCCGAAGTACTCGCCGAAGATCACCAGGCCCACGGCGAGTCCCCAGAGGTGCAGGGTGCCAAGCGTCGGTTTGAGTTGTGATGCGCTCATTGTTGTTGTTCCTCTTCTCTCAGGGAGTGAGCCGAAAGGGGCAAGCCGCAAGGGCGGGGACGGATACCTGAGCCTCGATGGTAGTGGCGCACTGCCGCGCAAGACTTGACCGCTGGAACCGGCTTTTGCCGTGCAGGGTCAACTGGTTGTTACCCATTGCCCCAACGTCCGTGAAATGCTCGCTTCTGGTGCCGGAAATCGCCTGTATGCCCTGCGCTGTGGCAGCTGCAGGCCAGGCGCGGCGCCGTGTCCGGCTGATCGGTAATGCATGGCGAGGCACGGGAATTGCTTTGTTTATTCGTTCCCTTCTTTCCGGGAACCATGTGCCTTGCGTGTCTCAAAACAAGATCGGTAACCGACATGAGCCAGCCTCTGTTTTCCCCGTCCGGCCTGAGCCTGCCCCTGGCCAGCAACATCGGCGTACTGTCCGCCGCCGCCAGCGGCCTGGGTCGTTTCATCGGCGACCAGGGCGGCGACATCGATCGCGTCTTCGGCCGCGCCGGAATCGACCCGGAGCGCCTGCTGCATCCAACCTTGAGCCTGGCGCTTACCAACTACTGCCAGGTGTTGGAAGAGGCTGCGCGACAGTCGGGGTGCGACAACTTCGGGCTGCGCTATGGCGAGCAATTCCGCCCGCGCGAACTGGGTCTGCTGGGTTACGTCGGGCTGTGCTCTGAGACGCTGGAAGACGCGCTGAAGAACTTCGCCGCCGCCTTCCCCTATCACCAGCACGACACCCTGATCCGCCTGGTGGATTGCGGCGAGTGCTACCGCTTCGACTACCAGGTGCGCCATGGCGCGATCCTTGACCGCCGCCAGGACGCCGAGCTGACCCTGGGCATGGCGCTGAACCTGATGCGCCATGCGCTTGGCCCCGAGTGGGCGCCGCGCGCGGTGAGCTTCGAACATGCGCGGCCGGAAGGCTGGCAGGAGCATGGCCGCGTGTTCGATGCGCCGGTGCTGTTCCAGCGCGGCTGCAACTCGATGCTCATTCCCAAGCGTGACCTCTATGGCCGGCAGATGCCCGAGCGCGACGCCAACCTGCTGTTCCTGGTGCAGGACGTGATCCGTCGCCTGGGCGAGCAGAGCGGCGCCCCCAATCTGGTGGAGGACGCCGGCACGCAGATTCGCCTGGCGCTGGTCGATGGCGAACCTTCGCTGGAGTTGATTGCTGAGCAGTTGGAACTCACCACCGCCGGCCTGCAGCGCCGCCTGCGCGAGGCGGGGCTGAGTTTCAGTCAACTGGTGGAAAACACCCGTCGCGATCTGGCGCTGCATTACCTGCGTCAGCCGCAGCGACCGATCTCCGAGCTGGCGCCGTTGTTGGGATATTCCGAGACCAGCGCCTTCTCTCGCGCCTTCCGCCGCTGGTTCGGCGTGAGCCCTCGGCAGTGGCGCAGCGACGCGAGCTGACCTTCTTACTGTAGGAGCGAGCTTGCTCGCGAACGGATTCCCCGGCGGCTCAGGTAGCGGGCGGGTTCGCGAGCAAGCTCGCTCCTACAGGCTTCGCTTCGCGCTTGATCCCTGCGTAGGAGCGGACTCTGTCCGCGATTGATTTTCGACCACGCTGAGCCGGCCGATCGCGTATCGCGGACGGAGTCCGCTCCTACGAATAGCCTCTTTTCCGGACATAAAAAAGCGCGGCCCGTGGGCCGCGCAAAGATCGATTCGGGGAGACCGCCCGGCGAACCGGGCGGGGTCAATCAGCAGTGCGCAATCAGAAGAAGCCCAGCGGATTGATGTCGTAGCTCACCAGCAGGTTCTTGGTCTGCTGGTAGTGGTCGAGCATCATCTTGTGGGTCTCGCGGCCCACACCGGATTTCTTGTAGCCACCGAAGGCGGCGTGCGCCGGGTACAGGTGGTAGCAGTTGGTCCACACGCGACCGGCCTTGATGCCGCGGCCCATGCGGTACGCACGGTTGATGTCGCGGGTCCAGACGCCAGCGCCCAGGCCGTACTCGGTGTCGTTGGCGATCGCCAGCGCCTCGGCTTCATCCTTGAAGGTGGTGACGCCCACCACCGGCCCGAAGATTTCTTCCTGGAACACGCGCATCTTGTTGCTGCCCTTGAGCAGGGTCGGCTGGATGTAGTAGCCAGTGGAAAGGTTGCCGTCGAGCTTCTCGACCGAGCCGCCGACCAGGATCTGCGCGCCTTCCTGCTGGGCGATGTCGAGGTAGGAGAGGATCTTCTCGTATTGCTGCTGCGAGGCCTGGGCGCCGACCATGGTGTCGGTGTCCAGCGGGTCGCCGCGCTTGATGGCTTTGACCTTCTTCATCACCACGTCCATGAACTGCGGGTAGATGGACTCCTGCACCAGCGCGCGGGACGGGCAGGTGCACACCTCGCCCTGGTTGAAGAAGGCCAGCACCAGGCCTTCGGCAGCCTTCTCGATGAAGGTCGGCTCGGCCTGCATGATGTCTTCGAAGTAGATGTTCGGGCTCTTGCCGCCCAGTTCGACGGTGGACGGAATGATGTTCTCGGCGGCGCACTTGAGGATGTGCGAGCCCACCGGGGTCGAGCCGGTGAAGGCGATCTTGGCGATGCGCTTGCTGGTGGCCAGCGCTTCACCGGCCTCCTTGCCGAAGCCATGGACGACGTTGAGCACGCCCTTGGGCAGCAGGTCGCCGATCAGTTCCATCAGCACGCAGATGCCCAGCGGAGTCTGCTCGGCCGGCTTGAGCACGATGCAGTTGCCGGCGGCCAGGGCCGGGGCAAGTTTCCAGGCAGCCATCAGCAGCGGGAAGTTCCACGGGATGATCTGCCCGACCACGCCCAGCGGTTCATGGATGTGGTAGGCCACGGTCGTGTCGTTGATCTCGGCGGCGCTGCCTTCCTGCGCGCGGATGCAGCCGGCGAAGTAGCGGAAGTGGTCGGCGGCCAGCGGGATGTCGGCGTTGAGGGTTTCACGCACCGGCTTGCCGTTGTCCCAGGTCTCGGTGACGGCCAGCAGCTCCAGGTTCTGCTCGATGCGGTCGGCGATCTTCAGCAGCACCAGCGAGCGGTCCTGCACCGAAGTGCGGCCCCAGGCGTCGGCGGCGGCGTGGGCGGCGTCCAGTGCCTTGTCGATGTCGGAGGCGTCAGAGCGGGGGAATTCGGCGATGGGCTGGCCATTCACCGGCGAGGTATTGGTGAAGTACTGACCCTTCACCGGCGGGACGAATTCGCCGCCGATGTAGTTGCCGTAGCGCGCCTTGAACGAAACGATGGCGCCTTCGCTACCGGGATGGGCATAACGCATGGTCGGATCTCCTGGGTCTTGTGCTTGTTGGGGAGGACGTTGAACAAGCGTAGAGCAAGGGCCGGGCCATGCCAGTGAAAGCCCCGCGCCGCTTGGGTTGCGGCGGATCGAGCCGGGCGCCGGAAGTCGCCCTGTAACGCCCCTGGCACAGGGTTGGGTGACAGTTTGTCCCGTAAACGTGACAGTGGTGACCTGACGGTCGGCCATACGTTGCATTGGTCAGGCGCGTGGGGGATGCTGTCCTGCGTTCCGTCGGATTGTCGGACAGACTTCGCCGGAACCTCGGGGCTGCCTCCCCGTCCCCATAGCGGAGAACAACAAGAATGCGCGCCAACGATTTGAGCCGCCACGCCCGCCAGGTCATGACCGTGGCCGAGGGCAAGGCCCGCGCCGGAGCCCCCGGCGCGGACCCGTCGATCGCCCGCTCCTGGATGCGCTGCCTGGAGCAGTATCACCTCGACCCGGCGCAGCCCATGGCCCCGGCCGTGCTCGAGCACGCGCGCATGCTGGAAGTCCGCGAGCGGCACCGCCAGGTGCTGGAAATTGCCAGCGACGAGATGAACAGCCTGCACCAGCAACTGTCCGGAGCTGGCCACGCGGTGCTGCTCACCGATTCCCGCGGGGTCATCCTCAACTGCGTCAGCGAAGCCGCAGAGCGCCGCACCTTCGAGCAGGCCGGGCTGTGGCTCGGCGCCGACTGGAGCGAGGCACGCGAAGGCACCAACGGCATCGGCACCTGCCTGGTGGAGCGCCAGGCGCTGACCATTCACCAGGATGAGCATTTCCGCAGCCGCCACACGGGCCTGACCTGCTCGGCCAGCCCGGTGTTCGATCCGCAGGGCGAACTGCTGGCGGTGCTCGACGTTTCCTCCGCGCGCCGTGACGTATCGCGGCAAAGCCAGTTCCACACCATGGCGCTGGTCAACCTGTCGGCCAAGGCCATCGAGAGCTGCTATTTCCTGCGGCATTTCGAGGACCAGTGGCTGCTGCGCTTCCACCTGCAACCCGATGGCCTCGGGCTGTTCAGCGAAGGCATGCTGGCCTTCGGTGCCGACGGGCGCATCCGTGCGGCCAACCAGAGCGCCATCAACCTGCTCGGCAGCCGCCGGGAAAGCCTGATCGGCCGCTCGCTGGAACAGTTCTTCGATTGCCGGCTGGACGACCTTTTCAGCCGCGCCGACCCACAGCCCAATGCCAGCTGGCCGCTGCGCACCCACGCCGGGCGCACCCTCTATGCGCTGCTGCGCGGCAAGCGGCCCATCGCCGCCGCGCCGGTGCTGCCGCGCGCGCCGTTGGCGAAGGGACTGTGCATCGACGACCCGCAACTGGCCCATGATTTCCGCCGTGCGCTGAAGGTCTACGCCCACGACGTACCACTGCTGCTGCAGGGCGAGACCGGCACCGGCAAGGAAGCGTTCGCCCGTGCCGTGCATCTGGCGGGCGAGCGTGCTGGCAAGAGCTTCGTCGCGCTGAACTGCGCGGCGATTCCCGAGACCCTGATCGAGAGCGAACTGTTCGGTTATCGCGGTGGTAGCTTCACTGGCGCACGCAAGGAAGGCATGCGCGGCAAGCTGCAACAGGCCGATGGCGGCACGCTGTTCCTCGACGAGATCGGCGACATGCCGCTGGCGCTGCAAACGCGCCTGCTGCGCGTGCTCGAGGAGCGGCAGGTGGTGCCCATCGGCGGCGAGCCGCAGGACGTGGATATCCGCCTGATCAGCGCCAGTCACCGTGACCTGGAGGCGCTGGTGGCCGCCGGACAATTCCGTGAAGACCTCTACTATCGCCTCAACGGTTTGGTCGTCGCGCTGCCGCCGCTGCGCGAGCGCGAAGACCGTGGCGCGCTGCTCGGCCACCTGTTGGCCGAGGAGAGCAAGGGCCGCAGCGTACGCCTGGACGACGACGTGCGCCGCCACCTGCTGGACTTCCCCTGGCCGGGCAACGTGCGCCAGCTGCGCAACGTGCTGCGCACGCTCTGTGCACTGTGCGACGGCGGACGCATCCAGATGGCCGACCTGCCGCCGGATCTGCGCCGTACTTCGGTTCCCGCCGTTGTCGAGGTAGCGGTGAGCGAGGAGGGCGGCGACACCCTCGGCGCCGCCGAACGCGATGCACTTCTGGCAGTGCTCGAAGCGCAGCGCTGGCATGTCAGCCGTGCTGCGCAGCAGCTGGGCATCAGCCGCAACACGCTGTACCGAAAGCTCAATCGGCATGGATTGCGGCGCCAGGTCTGAGTCCTGGCTGTTCGCGAGCAAGCTCGCTCCCACGAAGAGCAACCGGTGCTCAGGCTTGCTGTAGGAGCGAGCTTGCTCGCGAACGGCAGCCCTGTTGCGGGCCGACGCGTCTGACAGACTCTGCTCCGATGCACTCGTGCTGCGCAGCAGCTGGGCATCATCCGCAACACGCTGTACCGCAAGCTCAATCGGCATGGGTTGCGGCGCCAGGTCTGAGTCCTGGCTGTTCGCGAGCAAGCTCGCTCCTACAAAGAGCAACCGGTGCACAGGCTTGCTGTAGGAGCGAGCTTGCTCGCGAACGGTGCTCAGGTTTCGGAAAGTCGCTCCGATTGACTCCGCCCGCGGGGAGTCGTGAGTTTCCCGGTTGAAACTACAGCGTCAGTTGGCTCGGATGGCTCCCTCTCCCTTCAGGGAGAGGGCGGGGGAGAGGGTATTCGTCCTAAGCCGGGGTTTATCCTGGTAATCATTGCCGCCCTATCGTTTACATGATCCCGCTGGCATTCAAGTTCGAACGGGAACCGCTTCCCCACCTCGTCGTCTGATGCCCCGGCGGCGGGCCGCGCGGGGGCGCGCTGTGCTACTCTGCCGCCCATTCGAAGCGCCTGGAAAGGCTTGATTGCAGGAGTCTGCATGCATATCCACATCCTCGGTATCTGCGGCACCTTCATGGGGTCGCTGGCCGTCCTGGCCAAGGAGCTGGGCCACCGCGTGACCGGCTCCGACGCCAACGTCTACCCGCCCATGAGCACCCAGCTGGAATCCCAGGGCATCGAGCTGATGCAGGGCTATGACCCCGCCCACCTGGAGCCGGCTCCGGACCTGGTGGTGGTCGGCAACGCGCTGTCGCGCGGCAACCCGGCGGTGGAGTACGTGCTGAACAAGGGCCTGCCCTACGTGTCCGGCCCGCAGTGGCTGGCTGACCACGTGCTGCAAGGCCGCTGGGTCCTGGCGGCTGCCGGTACCCACGGCAAGACCACCACCAGCAGCATGCTGGCCTGGGTGCTGGAGCACGCCGGGATGAGCCCGGGCTTCCTCATCGGCGGCGTCCCGCAGAACTTCGGTGTCTCTGCGCGCCTGGGCGGCACGCCGTTCTTCGTGGTCGAGGCCGACGAGTACGACAGCGCCTTCTTCGACAAGCGCTCCAAGTTCGTCCACTACCACCCGCGCACGGCAATCCTGAACAACCTGGAATTCGACCACGCGGACATCTTCCCCGACCTCGCCGCCATCGAGCGGCAGTTCCACCACCTGGTGCGGACCATCCCCGGCGAAGGCCTGGTCATCCATCCCACCTCCGAAACCGCGCTCAAGCGCGTGATCGACATGGGCTGCTGGACCCCGGTGCAGACCACCGGCGAAGGCGGGCAGTGGCAGGCGCGCCTGCTCAGCGAGGACGGTTCGCACTTTGAGGTACTGTTCGACGGTAAGCCGCAAGGCACCGTGGACTGGGAGCTGACCGGCCAGCACAACGTCGCCAACGCCCTGGCTTGCCTCGCGGCGGCCCGCCATGTCGGCGTGGTGCCGGAGCTGGGCTGCGCCGCGTTGTCGGCCTTCAAGAGCGTCAAGCGGCGCATGGAAAAGGTCGCGCAAGTGCAAGGCGTGACCATCTATGACGACTTCGCCCACCACCCGACTGCCATCGCCACCACCCTCGATGGTCTGCGCAAGCGCGTCGGCGATGCCAAGGTGATCGCCGTGGTCGAGCCGCGCTCCAACTCCATGAAGCTCGGCGCCCACCGCGACGGCCTGCCGGAGTCCGTGGTGCAGGCTGACAACGTATTCTGGTACGCACCGCCGAACCTCGGCTGGGACCTGGCCGCCACCGTGGCCAGTTCCACCGTTCCCACGCAAGTGTGCGACTCGCTGGAAGCCATCATCGAGGGCGTGAAAGCCATCGCCACGCCGGGCACCCAGGTAGTGGTCATGAGCAACGGCGGATTCGGCGGCCTGCACGGCAAGCTGGCCCAGGCGCTGGAGGGCTGAACATGGCCGGAGCCGAACGCGTCACCCTTGCCATGACCGGCGCTTCGGGCGCCCAGTACGGCCTGCGTCTGCTCGACTGCCTGGTGCAGGAAGACCGCGAGGTGCACTTCCTGATCTCCAAGGCCGCGCAGTTGGTGGTGGCCACCGAGACCGATGTGACCCTGCCGAGCAAGCCGCAGGCGATGCAGGCTTTCCTGAGCGAATACACCGGCGCCGCTCCCGGGCAGATTCGCGTCTACGGCAAGGAAGACTGGATGGCCCCAGTGGCTTCCGGCTCCGGCGCGCCGAGTGCGATGGTGGTGGTGCCCTGCTCGACGGGGACGCTGTCGGCCATCGCCACCGGCGCCTGCAACAACCTGATCGAGCGCGCCGCCGACGTGGCGCTGAAGGAGCGTCGCCAGTTGATCCTGGTGCCGCGCGAGGCGCCGCTCTCCAGCATCCACCTGGAGAACATGCTCAAGCTGTCCAATATGGGCGCGGTGATCCTGCCGGCTGCTCCGGGCTTCTACCATCAGCCGCAGACGGTCGACGACCTGATCGACTTCGTCGTCGCGCGCATTCTCAATCAGCTGGGCATTCCCCAGGACATGCTGCCGCGCTGGGGCGAACACCATCTTGTCAGTGACGAATAAGCTCCTGGCCGCCCTGTTGCTGCTGCAGCTGGACGGTTGCGCCACCGTGAAGACCCTTAACGACAGCCGCCCTGGCGATCCGCTGATCTATGCCGGCACCCGGCTGGATTGGTATTCGCTCAATGGCGGCTGCTGCCCGAAGGATCACTTCGGCACCGACGCGCCGGCCTACCCCGGTCTCGACCTGCCCGGCAGCGCGTTGCTGGATACCTTGCTGCTGCCGCTTTCGATCGCCGCAGAGCTGGGAGTCGGCCTGCAGGTGTGGGGCGGGAACTGATTTTCCTCCCCCGCGCTTTGTGCCGTTCAGAATGATGCCGGGGATGGTGGGCAACGCCGGCCCTTCAACGCCGACTTAGCCACTGTGCGATTCGCGGCCAGATTTCCTGGCTGGCATTGCGCGACAGCAGCAAGCGGTTATGGCTGTAATCCTCCCGCGCGCCGGTCGCCAGGCCGAAGAGCTCCAGGTGCGCGTCATCGCCGCCGAATGCCTTGACCAGTGCCTCGCAGCCAGCCACGGGCGCGATGAAGGTATCGCCGCTGCCAGCCACCCCCAGTACCGGCAATTGGACGTTGGCCAGCCCGGCCAGATAGTCGAAACCTGCCAGGGAGTCGAAGCGTCGGCGCAGGTTCCATTGGCACCACTGCCGCATCAGGCGCGCGCTTTCCGCCTCCGGGCCGACGCTCTTCGCCCGGCTGGGAGCGACGCGTCGCCAGCGCAGCATCCAGTCGTAGCCGAGCACCGCGAGTTTGTGTGAAAGACTTGCACCAGCTGCCGTGGCCTGGGAGCCAATCAGCACCATCGAGCGCAACCGCTGCTGCGCCAGTTCGGGATGACGCGCCGCCCACATCGAAACAATCAGTCCGCCGCCGGAATGCCCGATCCAGTGCAATGCGGTGTACCCGCTGCGCTGACTCACCGCATCGAGAATGGCCGGTACATCCTGCTCGGCCACGTCGTCGAAGCTATGGAGGAAGCCGTTGCGCCCGCTGTCGCCATGCCCGCGCCAGTCGAACAGCCAGCAGGCGAAGCCCTGGCTGGCCAGGTAGTTGGCCAGTCCCAGGCAGCTGCGGTGATTGGAGAAGGTGCCGTGGGTCAGCACCACCGGCACGCCATCCGCCGGGCCTGCGCGGCGCAGGGCGAGATCGACGCCGTCGGCGGTGCGGATCAGTTCCGGTGAGAGTGGGGCGGCTTCTTGTGCGGTCATGGCATACGTCCTGGCGAAGGCGATCCATGCTGCTCCGGCACGCCGGCCGGAGCAATCCCGCTGGCCTATTTGGTCGCTTTCAGCACCACGAATTTCGGATTTGCCGCCACCTGCTCGACGCCGCGGAACAGGCGCTTGAGCTTGGCGTGATAGCCCAGGTGGCGGTTGCCGACTATCCACAGTTCGCCACCGGTGACCAGTGCTGCGCGGGCCTGCTGGAACATGCGCCAGGCGAGGAAGTCACCGACTACCTGTTGCTGGTGGAAGGGCGGGTTGCACAGGACCAGGTCCAGGGAATCGGCGGTCTGGCTGGCGAGGCCGTCGTCAGGGCGGATATCCACAGGGCGGTCGCCCAGGGCGGCCTGCCAGTTTTCCCGCGCGGACTGCACCGCCATGTACGACTCGTCCACCAGCGTCAGTTCGGCCTGCGGGTTGAGCAGGGCGAAGGCGATGCCCAGCACGCCGTTGCCGCAGCCCAGGTCGGCGGCGCGCACGGCATGGTGGATTTGCGGCAGGTGCGGGAGGAAGGAACGGGTGCCGATGTCCAGGCCCTCGCGGCAGAACACGTTGGCGTGGTTGAGCAGCGTCAGCGCCGGCTTTTCCAGGCGGTAGCGCGTCGGGTAGGGCGAGGTGGGCGCGGGGCGCTGCTCGGCGCTGGCCACCAGAAGCCGCGCCTTCTTCACTGCCAGTGAGGCCTGCATCGGGCCGATGTATTTCTCCAGCAGGTCACCGGCGGCACGCGGCAGGTGTTTGATCATGCCGGCCGCGACCACTTTTGCGCCGGGCGCGAGTTGGCCGTGCAGGCGGATCAGTTGCTCTTCCAGCAGCGCCAGGGTCTTGGGCACGCGCACCAGCACATGATCGAACGGGCCTGGCAGGGGTTCGCTGGCGGGGACGAAGGTGAGCGGCGCTTCGGCCAGGCCGTTGCGTTCAAGGTTGCGCTCAAGGGCGATGAAACCCAGGTGCGAATCGCCGCTGCTGGTCAGGTGCACGTGGGGCGCGAGGCTGGCGGCGAGGGCGCCGAAACTGTCGTTGAGCACCAGCACGCGACTGTCCGCGGTTACGCTCTGCTCATGGAGATGGTTGAGCAGGTACTCGTCGGCCGCGTCGAAGGCCTGCAGCGGGTCTTCGCGCTGTTCGGGGTGGCGGACCAGGTCGAGCTGGGCGAAGGGGCTGGCGAGGACGGGCATGGGACTCTCGAACGAAGAATGGCTGAGAACAGGTGATGCTGGAAGTCGCAATGAGACGAGGCTGATTGCAACGAGATTGTCATCAAACTGAGAAGCAGTTGGCCATCATCTGCTTGTGCAGGGCGGCGTTATACCGAAAAATTATGACCTATCCGCCCGCTGTCGTCTTTCCATCGCTGCGCGGCGGCCTCCCAATAATAACCGGGCGGTCCATGCGACCCGGTAGGGCCCGATCCCGGAGCTGCGCTCCGCCGACCGACGGCCACCACTCCAAGTCTTCACGAATCCTCGACACGCGACACTCGTTCGCGCGCCGGGCTATTGCCATTGCATAAGGATGTCGATGTACAAGTCGTTGCTCGGGGTGGCTCTGTCCGCCCTTTTCCTCGTGGCTCAACCGGCTCTCGCCGATGCGCCCATCGTGATCAAGTTCTCCCACGTCGTCGCCGACGACACGCCCAAGGG
The DNA here is from genome assembly GCF_048068295.1 of Pseudomonas sp. NY15435. Taxonomy (NCBI): domain Bacteria; kingdom Pseudomonadati; phylum Pseudomonadota; class Gammaproteobacteria; order Pseudomonadales; family Pseudomonadaceae; genus Pseudomonas; species Pseudomonas sp. NY15435. The sequence goes on along the minus strand of NZ_JBLUQA010000011.1, from coordinate 122,965 downwards.
CCGCGGTGCGCTGCTGTTCAAGAAGCTGGTGGAAGAGCGCCTGGGCGGCCAGGTGAAGGTCGAGGTGTTCCCCAATTCCACGCTGTTCGGCGACGCCGATGAACTGCAGGCGCTGCAGGACGGCAAGGTGCAGATGCTGGCGCCGTCGCTGTCGAAGTTCGAGGGCTACACCAAACAGCTCGAAGTCTTCGACCTGCCGTTCCTGTTCGACGACCTGGAGGCGGTGAAGCGCTTCCAGAAGCGCGACAAGAGCCGCGAATTGCTGCACTCCATGGCACGCTCGGGCATCTACGGGCTGGGCTACTGGAACAACGGCATGAAGCAGCTCTCCGCCAACCGCGAGTTGCGCGCACCGGCCGATGCCAAGGGGCTGGCGTTCCGCATCCAGCCGTCGTCGGTGATCAATGCCCAGTTCGGCCTGCTCGATGCCACGGCGGTGAAGATGCCCTTCGCCGAAACCTTGAAGGCACTGCAGGACGGCAAGGTACAGGGGACCGAGAACACCTGGTCGAACCTCGGCAGCCAGAAGCTCGACACTGCCCAGCCATTCATCACCGAGACCAACCATGGTGTGCTCAGCTACATGGTGATCAGCAACCAGAAGTTCTGGAACAGCATGCCGTACCCGGTGCGCACCCAGCTGGAAAGCATCATCGAAGAGGTCACCGTCGAGGTGAACAAGGACGCCGAGGCGCTGAACCAGAAGGAGCGCGAGCACGTGGTCGCCAACGGCAAGGCGCGCATCATCACCCTGACCCCGGCCGAGCGGGACGCCTGGCGCACCGCCATGCAGCCGCTGTGGAAGGAGTTCGAAGGCGAGATCGGCACCGACGTGCTGCGCGCCGCCCAGGTGGTGAACCGCAAGCACTGATCCCCTGGCAGTGATCTGGAGCAGGCTTGTGGCGATCTAGCGGGATAGCCACAAGCCTTGCGGGTGTTTCTTCGCGCGCCAATACGGGAAAATAGGCCGGTTCTTGAAAAGGGAGCGGACGATGACCGCCAGCGAAGAGAAGTTCACCCGCCAGACCCTGGTGGAGGTGCAGACGCTCACCCCGAGCCTGTTCACCCTGCGCACCACCCGCGACAGCGGCTACCGCTTCCGCGCCGGGCAGTTCGCCCGCCTGGGCGTGTACAAGCCCAGCGGCAGCATTGTCTGGCGCGCCTACTCGATGGTCTCGGCGCCCCACGACGACTTCCTCGAGTTCTTCTCCATCGTCGTTCCCGGTGGCGAATTCACCAGTGAGCTCAGTCGCCTGCGCGTCGGCGACCAGTTGCTGGTGGACCGCCAGGCCTTCGGCTTCCTCACCCTCGATCGTTTCCCCGACGGCCGTGATCTGTGGCTGCTGTCCACCGGCACCGGCCTTGCGCCATTCCTGTCGATCCTGCAGGACTTCGAGGTATGGGAACGCTTCGAGACCATCAAGCTGGTCTACAGCGCCCGTGAGGAGAAGGAGCTGGCCTACCGCGACCTGATCGCCAGTTTCGGTGCGATGGAGCACCTGGCCGAGCATATCCACAAGCTGCAGTTCATCCCGGTGGTGACTCGTGAACAGGTGCCCGGCTGCCTGAACGCGCGGATCACCACGCTGATCGAGAACGGCGAGCTGGAGCGCGCCGCCGGTCTGGAACTCACTCCGGAACATTCGCGGGTGATGCTCTGCGGCAACCCGCAGATGATCGAGGACACCCGCGCCGTGCTGAAGGCCCGTGGCATGAGCCTGGCGCTGACGCGCAAGCCCGGCCAGATTGCCGTGGAAAACTATTGGTAAGGCGTGCTCGATAGATTTTGAAAAGATTGTCCGCTTAGGGCGTTCGCCCTTTGCCCTTAGGATGAGCGTCCGTTTCCCTTTTTTCGGACCTTATGGACAGTCAAAGTACGACGCCGACCCCGGTACCTACCCTTGTAGAGCCGGCGGCCGGCGAACCTCCCCCGGCATCCGCGTTCGCGGATAAGCCTTCCCAGCCTGCCATGGCGCGCACCCAGCGAGGTGAGTCGACATGGAATGGTTGATGGACCCCACGGCCTGGCTCGGCCTGCTCACCCTGATCCTGCTCGAGCTGGTGCTCGGCATCGATAACCTGGTCTTCATCGCAATCCTTGCGGACAAGCTGCCGCCGCACCTGCGCGACCGCGCGCGGCTGATCGGCCTGTCGCTGGCGCTGCTGATGCGCTTGGGCCTGCTGGCGAGCATTTCCTGGCTGGTCACGCTCACCGAGCCGCTGGTCGAGGTGTTCGGCAAGAGCTTCTCCGGGCGCGACCTGATCATGTTGTTCGGTGGTCTGTTCCTGTTGTTCAAGGCCACGCTGGAGCTGCATGAGCGCCTGGAAGGCCGCGTGCACACTTCCAACGGCAAGCGTGTCTATGCAGCCTTCTGGCCGGTGGTCGCGCAGATCGTGGTGCTGGACGCCGTGTTCTCCCTCGACGCGGTGATCACCGCCGTGGGCATGGTCGAACAGCTGGAAGTGATGATGATCGCGGTGATCTTCTCCATCGGCCTGATGATGGTGGCCAGCAAGCCGCTGACCCGCTTCGTCAACGAGCACCCGACAGTGATCATGCTGTGCCTGGGCTTCCTGCTGATGATCGGCTTCAGCCTGACTGCCGAAGGCCTGGGCTTCCACATCCCGAAAGGCTACCTGTACGCCGCCATTGGCTTCAGCCTGCTGATCGAGATGGCCAACCAGCTGGTGCGCTGGAAGCGCCAGAAGAGCCAGCGCGGTCAGCGTGGTCTGCGCCAGCGCACTGCACACGCCGTGCTGCGCCTGATGGGAGGCAAGGTCGACGCCGACGAGGTGGGCGATGAGATCGCCGACCTGGTGGGCCCGGACGATGGCACCGATGCGCCGTTCGATCGCCGTGAGCGGGTGATGATCAGCGGCGTGCTGGGCCTGGCCGAGCGTCCGGTAAAAGCCGTGATGATCGACCGCCAGCGCGTGCACCGGGTGGACGTGGCCGACAGCCCGGAGAACATCCGCCGCGCGCTGCTGGAATCGCCGTACTCGCGCCTGCTGGTGATCCGCGAAGGCAACATCGACGAGCCGCTGGGCTATGTGCACAAGAAGGAGCTGTTCTCCGCCCTGTTGCAGGGCCGCGAGCTGGATATCCTGCCGCTGCTGCGCGAGCCGCTGAGCCTGCCGGACAGCAGCACGGTGCTGGGCGCACTGGAACAGATGCGCGAGGCCTCGACCCACCTGGCCTTCGTGGTCAACGAGTTCGGTGGCTTCGAGGGCATGCTGAGCATGACCGATGTGCTGGAGGCCATCGCCGGTGAGCTGCCGGACGCCAGCGAGGTGTCCGGTACGGACATCGAGGCAGAAGCGGGTTCCTACCGGGTGGACGGTGCCGTGACGCTGTCGGCGCTGGCCGAACGGGTCGGCTTCAACGCTCGCCCGACGGCGGAGTACCAGACCCTAGGCGGGCTGGCGCTCAAGCACCTTGGCCGCTTGCCGGCCAAGGGTGACACGCTGGAGCTGGGTGGCTGGCGCCTGGAGGTGACGGACGTCAGCGAGCGGCGCATCGGCCGTGTGCTGCTGACGCCGCCGGGCTGACCCCGGGAGGGGCCGCGCCCGGCCCGATCCGCGATCTGCTCAAGGAGTGCGATTGTTCTGCTGCTTGAGCAGGTCGCGGATCTCGGTCAGCAGGGTTTCCTCAGGCGTAGGCACCGGCGGGGCGCTGGGCTCGGCGGCTTCTTCGCGCTTGAGTCGGTTGATGGCCTTCACGCCCATGAAGATGGCGAAGGCCACGATGATGAAGTCCAGGCAGGTCTGGATGAATTTGCCGTAGGCCAGTACCACGGCGGGCACATCGCCTTCGGCGGCCTTGAGCGTGATCGCCAGGTCCGAGAAGTCCACGCCACCGATCAGCAGGCCGATCGGCGGCATGATCACGTCGCCGACGAAGGACGAGACGATCTTGCCGAAGGCGGCGCCGATGATGATACCGACGGCCATGTCGACCACGTTGCCCTTGACCGCGAAGGCCTTGAATTCGCTAAGCAGACTCATGCACTGACTCCTTGTTACGCAATATAGAGGGGGACAGGCGCAGTTTAGCGGCCTGTCGCCGTCTGAACACCCCGCGGGCGGTCAATTCCACCGGTATGACCGGCGGCGCTGGGCGAGTCCGCTTCGTGGGCTAGGCTTATCGGGCAACCCATCCATACAAGGAGGCCCGCCATGCCGCTCGAGCATCATCCCCTGTCCCGTGAATTCCCCGACCAGAAGTCCCTGATGACCCGCTTGCATGGAAAGGACGCGAATTTCACCCGCATGGCCGCCAGCTACGAGGAGCTGGACAAGAAAATCTACGACATCGAGGACGGTCGCGCAGCGATGGATGACCTCGCTCTGAATTCCCTCAAACTGCAACGTGTGGCGCTGAAGGACGAGATCGCCGACCTGCTCAAGCGATCCGGTTGAGCTTGATCAGAGTCAAGGGTGTGCGTCGGAGCGAGGCGTAGGCTCCCATCATCTCTTTCCAATCGGTGCCACCGCCATGCGTAAAGCCATTTCGTCCTCTGGCAAGTCCGTCACCAAGCTCCCCAAACGCAATGTCGAAGCCCTGCGCGCGCAGGAACGCCTGGTTCGCCTGAAGCTGCAATACGAGCTGCTGGACCAGCGCATCGGCCGCGTGGAGGAAGGCATCGAACGCCCCGACTGCACCCTGGCCTCGCTGCTGATGCGCCGCGAGAGCCTCAAGCACGATATGGAGAGTCAGTACCGCCGCCTGGCGAGCTAAGACCCTGTCTACGGCCTGCTGCGCGTCGGCAGAATTGCCTTGAAACCGGCCTCGGGGGGCTCATTTGCTGCGTGTAAACTCCGCCCCCCCTCAACCAATTTCAACGCAGGTCTGTTCTAGCTCGCGAGACCGTAAATAGGTTCTGAAGCCTTCCACCCGATTGGCTTATGATGCGGGCTTTGTATTCGACGGAAGTCCCCCATGGCCAAGGCCAAGCGCATGTACGGCTGCACCGAGTGCGGCGCCACCTACCCGAAATGGGCCGGCCAATGCCCTGATTGCGGTGCCTGGAACACTCTGGTCGAGACCGTCATCGACACCACGCCCACCGGCGGTTCCGGCAGCTCCAGCTCCGGCCGCGGCGGTTGGGCCGGCCAGCAGGCCAACATCAAGACCCTCGCCGAAGTCAGCGTCGAGGAAATGCCCCGCTTCTCCACCGCCTCGGCGGAACTGGATCGCGCCCTCGGCGGCGGCCTGGTCGACGGCTCGGTGGTGCTGATAGGCGGCGACCCCGGCATCGGCAAGTCCACCATTCTCCTGCAGACCCTCTGCAACATCGCCACGCGCCTGCCGGCGCTCTACGTCACCGGCGAGGAATCCCAGCAGCAGGTCGCCATGCGCGCCCGTCGTCTGGGTTTGCCCGAAGACAAGCTCAAGGTGATGACCGAGACCTGCATCGAGACCATCATCGCCACGGCGCGCCAGGAGCAGCCGAAGGTGATGGTGATTGACTCGATCCAGACCATCTTCACGGAACAACTGCAATCGGCCCCTGGCGGTGTCGCTCAGGTGCGCGAGAGCGCGGCGTTGCTGGTGCGTTTCGCCAAGCAGAGCGGCACGGCGATCTTCCTGGTCGGCCACGTCACCAAGGAGGGTTCGCTGGCTGGCCCGCGCGTGCTCGAGCACATGGTCGATACGGTGCTGTATTTCGAGGGTGAATCCGACGGCCGCCTGCGCCTGTTGCGAGCGGTGAAGAACCGCTTCGGCGCGGTGAACGAACTGGGCGTATTCGCCATGACCGACCGTGGCCTGAAGGAAGTGTCCAACCCGTCGGCAATCTTCCTCACCCGCGCCCAGGAATCAGTGCCGGGCAGCGTGGTCATGGCCACCTGGGAAGGCTCGCGGCCGATGCTGGTGGAAGTGCAGGCGCTGGTGGATACCAGCCACCTGGCCAACCCGCGCCGCGTGACCCTGGGCCTGGACCAGAACCGACTGGCCATGCTGCTGGCGGTGCTGCACCGCCATGGCGGCATCCCGACCTACGATCAGGACGTGTTCCTCAACGTGGTTGGCGGTGTGAAGGTGCTGGAAACAGCGTCGGACCTGGCGCTGATGGCGGCGGTGATGTCCAGCCTGCGCAACCGGCCGCTGGATCACCAGTTGCTGGTGTTTGGCGAAGTCGGTCTGTCCGGCGAGGTGCGCCCCGTGCCCAGCGGCCAGGAACGTCTGAAGGAAGCGGCCAAGCACGGCTTCAAGCGCGCCATCGTACCCAAGGGCAATGCGCCGAAGGAGTCGCCGCCGGGCCTGCAGGTGATCGCCGTGACGCGCCTGGAGCAGGCGCTGGATGCGTTGTTCGAATAGCGGCTTTCTGTAGGAGCGAGCTTGCTCGCGAACTCTCACCGGCTGCTCCGGTGTCAGGCGGTTCGCGAGCAAGCTCGCTCCTACACGGTTGGATCAGTGTTCGCTGAGTAGCGTGAGTTCGCGCTCCAGCAGTGATTCATCCCCCAGGTTCAGCTCGACCAGGCGGCGCAGGTGACTGATGGAATCCAGGTCGATGTGCCGGCAGTTGAAGCCCAGCAGGCCCTCCCGCTCCCAGGCCAGGTCTGCCTCCATATAGACGTTGACGTCGAAGCCCAGGTAGATGCGTACCTGCACCGGCTCCTGCGCGACGATGCTCCAGTGTTCCGGGCGTTGCACCAGCAGTCCTTGCAGGGACAGGTCCAGCAGCGTCACCTTCCAGCGCAGGTCGCCCTGGCTGATCTCGGTGCCGGCGTCGAAGGCGATGCGCTGGAAGCGCCGGCGCTCGTCGTGATCGTCAGTCATGTCGTGGCTCTCCGGCCGTTTCTGCTTCGCCTCACTATAGACGCAAGCCCATACTGACGCGTCGTACACTGATTGCTGACGTTTCGTCCGTCAGACACAGTTCGCGCGGGTTTGACAGTATGCGGACCCTCGCCAAAGCTCCATGTGCGTTTAACCACTACAACTGCGGAGTGCAGAGCATGGACAATAAACTCATCAAGGGTCTGATTTTTGGGGTTATCAGCGTTGCCAGCCTGGCGGCGCACGCGGACGAAGCCGGCCAGAGCGGCAAGGGTTGCGGCTGGGGCAACATGGTCTTCGACGGCCAGCGCGGCCTGTTCCCGCACCTGCTGGCCACCACCACCAACGGCACGTCGGGTAACGCCACCTTCGGCCTGACCTCCGGCACCAACGGTTGCGACGCCAGCCAGCGCATCACCTACGGCGGTCGCTCGATCTTCGCCATGAACGGCATGCTCGACAATATTGCCGAGAACATGGCCCAGGGACATGGCGAGGCACTGGATGCCTACGCTGTCCTGCTCGGCATTCCCAGCCAGGACCGCGCGCACTTCGCCCAGGTCACCCAGCAGCACTTCGGTGAGATCTTCACTTCCAAGGACGCCACCGGCGAGCAGGTGCTCAACAACACCCTGGCCGTAATGAGCCGTGACCAGACGCTGGCGCAGTACGCCAAGCAGCCGGCCTGACGATCTGTCGCAGCCTGAAAAGGCCCGCCCCAGGCGGGCCTTTTCATTTCCTGACTCCAGGGTCGGAGCACGTTGACTTCCGGCAATAAGCGCGCAATCACCCTAGACTAAGGTCGTATGAATGGGTCGCGGGAAAAGACTAGAATTTTTCTGCGAATTCTCGCCTTCAAACTGTCGGAAGCCTCGCTATGAACAATAACAACAGCCTGCTACGTCACCTCGCCTGGCTGGCGGTGGCGATAGTCGGTGCATTTGCCTTGGGAGTCGTGGCACTACGTCGCGGCGAAGCCATCAACGCACTGTGGATCGTCGTCGCGGCGGTCGCCATTTACCTGGTCGCCTACCGCTACTACAGCCTTTTCATCGCCACCAAGGTGATGCAACTGGACCCCAACCGAGCGACCCCCGCGGTCCTCAACAACGACGGTCTGGACTACGTCCCGACCAACAAGCACATCCTCTTCGGTCACCACTTCGCCGCCATCGCCGGCGCCGGCCCCCTGGTCGGTCCCGTACTGGCTGCGCAGATGGGATACCTGCCCGGCACGCTCTGGCTGATCGCCGGCGTGGTGCTGGCCGGCGCCGTGCAGGATTTCATGGTTCTGTTCATTTCCAGTCGCCGCAACGGGCGTTCGCTGGGTGAACTGGTACGCGAGGAAATGGGGCAGGTGGCGGGGACCATCGCTCTGTTCGGCGCGTTCCTGATCATGATCATCATCCTCGCGGTGCTCGCGCTCATCGTGGTGAAGGCCCTGGCCGAAAGCCCGTGGGGCATGTTCACCGTGCTGGCGACCATCCCGATCGCGCTGTTCATGGGCGTGTACATGCGTTACATCCGCCCGGGCCGCATCGGCGAGATTTCCGTGGTCGGCATTGTGCTGCTGCTGGGTTCCATCTGGCTCGGCGGGCAGATCGCCGCCAGCCCCGAGTGGGCCCCGGTGTTCACCTTCCATGGCGTGCAGATCGTCTGGATGCTGATCGCCTACGGCGCTATTGCCTCGGTCCTGCCGGTCTGGCTGCTGCTGGCCCCGCGTGACTACCTGTCGACCTTCCTCAAGATCGGCACCATCGTCGCCCTGGCCATCGGCATCGTGATCGTCTCGCCGGAGCTGAAGATGCCGGCGCTGACCCAGTTCACCGACGGCACCGGCCCGGTGTGGAAGGGCGGCCTGTTCCCGTTCCTGTTCATCACCATCGCCTGTGGCGCCGTCTCCGGCTTCCACGCGCTGATCTCCTCGGGCACCACGCCCAAGCTGCTCAACCGCGAGCCCGACGCCCGCTACATCGGCTACGGCGGCATGCTGATGGAGTCCTTCGTGGCCATCATGGCGATGGTCGCCGCCTCGGTCATCGAACCGGGCATCTACTTCGCCATGAACAGCCCGCCGGCCGTGGTCGGTACTGACGTCACCGCGGTTGCCGCGACCGTCAGCAGCTGGGGCTTCACCATCACTCCGGAAGTGCTGACGCAGACCGCCAAGGACATCGGCGAGACCACCATCCTGGCCCGTGCCGGTGGTGCGCCGACTCTTGCCGTGGGCATCGCGCACATCCTCCACCAGGTGCTGCCGGGTGAGAACACCATGGCCTTCTGGTACCACTTCGCGATCCTCTTCGAGGCTCTGTTCATCCTCACCGCGGTGGACGCCGGCACCCGTGCCGGGCGCTTCATGCTGCAGGACCTGCTGGGCAACTTCGTCCCGGCGCTGAAGAAGACCGAATCCTGGACCGCCAACATCATCGGCACCGGTGGTTGCGTCGCGCTGTGGGGCTGGTTGCTGTATCAGGGCGTGGTCGATCCGCTGGGTGGCATCAACACGCTGTGGCCGCTGTTCGGCATCTCCAACCAGATGCTCGCCGGCATCGCGCTGATGCTCGCCACCGTCGTGCTGATCAAGATGAAGCGCCAGCAGTACGTCTGGGTGACCGCCCTGCCGGCTGCCTGGCTGCTGATCTGCACCACCACCGCCGGCCTGATCAAACTGTTCGACAGCAACCCGGCCGTGGGCTTCATCGCTTTGGGCAAGAAGTACTCCGCTGGCCTGGATGCCGGCCAGATCATCGCCCCGGCCAAGGACATCGGCCAGATGCAGCACGTCATGATGAACGCCTACATCAACGCCGGCCTCACCGTGCTGTTCCTGCTGGTGGTGTTCAGCGTGCTGGTGTACGCGATCAAGGTGGGCGCCAGCGCCTGGACCAAGAAGGAGCGCACCGACAAGGAAGCTCCGTTCCAGCCGATCCCGGATGCCTGACGGAGGAACATCATGTTCAACGACCTCAGCCGCATGGGTAAGTATCTCGGGCAGGCCGCACGCATGCTGGTCGGCATGCCCGATTACGACACCTACGTTCAGCACATGCAGAACAAGCACCCGGACAAGACTCCGATGACCTACGAGGAGTTCTTCCGCGAGCGCCAGGAAGCGCGCTACGGCGGCGGCAAGGGCAGGCCGATTCGCTGCTGCTGATGCGATGAAACTGGCAGCGTGGCCGATGCTGCGTTGCCAGGGGCCGGAAAAATGCTCATCTACTGAAGTAGACTGCGCTTTTTACGGCCCCTGGCGCTTGCCTCGGCTGCCTCGCCGACGTTTCATTGATCGTTGGACGGGCCGCGAGCGATCGCGGCCCGTTTTCTTTTCCGATTGCCTGGATGTTCCCATGACCGATTCCGCAAGCGCACCGCAGATTCCGGTGACTGTCCTCACCGGCTTCCTCGGGGCCGGCAAGACCACCCTGCTCAAGCACATTCTCAAGGCCGAGCATGGCCTGAAGATCGCCGTAATCGAGAACGAGTTCAGCGAGACGCCCATCGACGCTCAATTGCTCGGCGACGAAGCGGTTCAGGTGACGACGCTGTCCAACGGCTGCGTCTGCTGCACCATCAATAGCGACCTTGAGCGCGCGCTCTACGTTCTGCTGGAGCGCCGCGACAGCGGCGAACTGGACTTCGACCGCGTGGTGATCGAGTGCACCGGCCTGGCCGACCCGGCCCCGGTGGCGCAGACCTTTTTCGTCGATGAAACCTTGCGCGAGCGCTACCTGCTCGACGGCATCATCACCCTGGTGGACGCTGCCAATGCCGACCGTCACCTGCAGGAGGCGATCGCCCAGGCCCAGGTCGGCTTCGGCGACCGTATCCTGGTGAGCAAGCGCGATCTGGTCTCGCCGGAACAGTACGATGCCCTGGTGGAGCGCCTGCAGCGTATCAACCGCCGCGCCGAGATCCATGCCGTGGAGCACGGCGCCATCGAGTTGGAGCGCCTGCTCGACGTGCGCGGCTTCAACCTTAACGCCGACGTTGGCCTGCGCCCGCTGCTGCGGCCGGTTCGCCCGGCGGCGGACACGACCGACCGCATCACCACCCTGGTGCTGCGCAGCGACCAGCCACTGGAAATCGAACGCCTCAGCGAGTTCATGGACGACCTGCTGCAATGGCACGGCAACTCGCTGCTGCGCTACAAGGGCGTGCTGAACATCGCCGGCGAGGAGCGCCGCCTGGTGTTCCAGGGCGTGCTGCGGCTCTATGGGTTCGACTGGGACACCGAGTGGAAGGGTAACGAGCAGCGCGAGAGCGTGATCGTCTTCATCGGTGACAACCTGCCCGAAGAGGAGATCCGCCGGGGTTTCGATCGCATCACGGGCGGCCCGACTGCCTGAATGCAAAACGCCCGGCAGATGCCGGGCGTTTTTTTGGCTCTTCGTAGGAGCGAGCTTGCTCGCGAACAGATGTCGGCTTATCGCATGGGGTCATGCGGTTCGCGAGCAAGCTCGCTCCTACACAAAAGCGGCGTGGCGTTACTCAGCCACCAATCAGGTGCTTGAGCGGGTGATAGTCCGCCTTCAGGTTGCCCGCCGCCTTGATGATCGCCTGTTCGATGGCGTTCAGGTGCATGCAGGTCAGTTCGATGGCCGCCGCCTGGTTGCCCGCCTCGATGTACTCGATCAGCCGCTGGTGCTCGTTGCCTCGGCAGGTTTCGTGCTGGTCGTCGTCCAGGGTGGTGGCGTAGAGCGAGGCGCGCTCGATCAGCTTGCGGAAGAAATCCAGCAGCACCGGGTTGCTCAGCGCTGCCGCCAGCTTGAGGTGGAACTCGCCCAGCAGATGAACGAAGCGCGCATGGTCCTGGTCGTGGGTTGCCTCTTCCAGCGCCACGTGGTCGCGCAGGTCCTGGATGATCGCGCTGTCCGCACGGCGGCAGAGTTCGCTGACGATGCCGATCTCGATCAGCCGCCGCGTTTCGAACAGCGAACGAATCTCCTCGTCGCTGGGTAAGGACACCCACGCACCCTTGTTGAGCGCGCTGGAAACCAGTCCATCCGCTTCCAGATGTTTCAGCGCCGCGCGCACCGAAGTGCGGCTGACCTTGAACAAATCCGCCAACGCCGCCTCACCGAGCTTCATGCCCGGGCGCAGGCTGCGCTTGCTGATCGCCTCGTAAACCCCTTGGTAGACGCGTTCCACCGTGGACTCGGGGTGTTTCTCCGTCATGGCCGACTCCGCCTCTTGCTTGACCCGTCAAAGGATGCCGCAAAACCGTCCGTGCAAAACCAGTTGCAGAAGAAAAATACATCAGCTATTTCTAGATTGCATTCAAATATTGCATACAAAAACAAGAGGAATGCACCAAAATGAATCACTCGTCGTCAGTCGAGGTGCGTCGGGTCAGCAAGCGCTACACCGATGATCCCAACGTCGCTCCCGCCCTCAACGAAGTGTCGGTCGACATTGCCCATAACGAGTTCTTCACCCTGCTGGGGCCTTCCGGCTGCGGCAAGACCACGCTGCTGCGCAGCATCGCCGGGTTCGAGAACGTCACCTCCGGCGACATCCTCGTCGGCGGCGAGCGGGTCAACGACCTGCCTCCGTACCGCCGCCGTATCAACACCGTGTTCCAGAGCTATGCGCTGTTCCCGCACATGTCGGTGAGCGAGAACATCGCCTTCGGCCTTGAAATGCAGGGCCTGGCGCGTGGCGAGATTCCGGCCCGCGTAAAGGAAATGCTCGCACTGGTGCAGATGGAACACCTCGCTCGGCGCAAGCCAGCCGAGCTCTCTGGTGGCCAGCAACAACGCGTGGCCCTGGCCCGCGCGTTGGCGCCCAAGCCTTCGGTCCTGCTGCTCGACGAACCGCTGTCCGCGCTGGACCTGAAGCTGCGCAAGGAAATGCAGGTCGAACTCAAGCGCGTGCAGGAAGAGGCGGGCATCACCTTCATCTTCGTCACCCACGACCAGGAAGAAGCGCTGACCCTGTCCGACCGCATCGCCGTGATGTCCCACGGCAACATCATGCAGATCGGCACGCCCAACGAGATCTACGAACGCCCGACCCATCGCTTCGTCGCGCAGTTCATCGGCGACATCAACTTCCTTCCCGGACAGATGCGCCAGGGCGGCTTCCACCCCAACGCCATGGCGGCGGAGATCCCCTGCGAGCTGCCGGCCGGCCTGAGCAGCGCCAGCGTGCAATTGGCTTTCCGCCCGGAGCGCTCGAAGCTGGTCGACCCGTCGCAGCCGCACCACCTGCGCGCGGTGATCGAGACGGTGATGTACGTCGGCACCGCCACGCTGTATCGCTGCCGCCTGCCCGATGCCTCGCAGATCACCCTGCGCGAGAGCAACGAGGGCGGCCGCGCCCGTGACGTTGGCGAGGCCGTGGCGGTGCATCTGCCGCCCCAGGCCTGCCTGCTGATGGAGGCCTGAGCATGAAGGAGTCGCCCACTACCCGACGCCTGTTGCTGCTGAGCCCCGTGGCGCTGACGCTGCTCGGGCTGATCGCCATCCCGCTGGCGATCATGGGTTACATCAGCCTGCTGCCGCGCAACCTCTATGGCGGCGTCGACTGGCACGCCGACTGGCAGATCCAGAGCTACGTGCAGCTGTTCTTCCAGGAAGACTTCGACGGCAACCTGGAGCTGAACTGGGTCTACGCCCAGGCGCTGCTGCGCTCGCTGTTCCAGGCCGGCGGCACCACGCTGCTGTGCTTCCTCTTCGGCTTCCCGGTGGCGCTGTGGATGACCAGCCTGAGCGAGCGCTCGCGCAACCTCATGGTGCTGCTGATCACCATCCCGTTCTGGACCAACCTGCTGATCCGCAACTACGCCTGGCTGATCATCCTGCGCGAGCACGGCTGGATCGCCCAGACGGTCAACGCGCTGTTTCCCCAGGCCGGCGGCATCACCTTGCTCTACAACGACTTCGCGGTCTGCGTGGGGCTGGTCTACAGCTTCCTGCCGTTCATGATCCTGCCGATCTACTCGACCCTGGAGAAGCTCGACTGGCGCCTCGTCGAGGCCGCCTACGACCTGGGCGCCAACCGCTGGAAGGCGTTGCGTCGGGTGATCCTGCCGCTGTCCATGCCCGGTGTGATCGCCGGCTCCCTGCTGGTGTTCGTGCCGAGCCTGGGCGCCTTCATCACCCCCGCCATCCTCGGCGGCGGCAAGACGCTGATGATCGGCAACCTGATCCAGCAACAGTTCGGCACTGCGCGTAACTGGCCGCTGGGCGGCTCGCTGTCGTTCCTGCTGCTGGCGATCATGCTGCTCGCGCTGATCGCGTTCGCCCTGTATAGCCGCCGCGCCGCCAAGGCCGTCCACCTGGGAGGAGCCAACGCATGATCGCCCAGCACCTGAAGAAACTCCCCGGCACCCGCGAGACCAGCCTGCTGGTGCTGGCGTACCTGTATCTGCCGATCTTCGTGTTGATCGCCTACAGCTTCAACGCCAACCGCTCGGCCACGGTGTGGACCGAGTTCTCCTTCGCCTGGTACGGCAAGATCGTCGCCAACCCGTCGATCCAGGCGGCGGCGTTCAACTCGCTGGTGGTCGCCGGATTCGCGACCGTGCTGTCCACGGCGATCGCCCTGGCGGCGGCTCTGGCGACCTCGCGGCCGTTCTACGGACGGCGGATGGTGGAGGGCGGCATCAACCTGCCGTTGATCCTGCCGGAGATCGTCATCGCGGTAGCCACGCTGCTGCTGTTCATGTCGCTGGGCATCAAGCTTGGCTTGCTGACGGTGATCGTCGCCCACGTCGGCTTCTGTATTCCCTTCGCCTACCTGCCGATCCGCGCGCGCCTGAACGACCTCGACAAGAGCCTGCTGGAAGCCGCCGGCGATCTGTACGCCAGCCCTTACCAGGTGTTCCGCCGGGTGACCCTGCCGCTGCTGTGGCCGGCGGTGCTGTCCGGCGCCGTGCTGGCGTTCGTGGTCAGCCTCGACGATTTCATCATGACCTTCTTCGTTGCCGGCCCCGGCTCGACGACGCTGCCGGTCTACATCTTCTCGGCCATCAAGGCCGGGGTAACGCCCGAGATCAACGCCATCTCGACGCTCATGCTGGTGATTTCCATCGTCCTCGTGGTGTTGTCGTACTGGCTCGGCCAGCGCGGCAAACCGGACGCCTGATCAAGACTGCCAACCTTTCGTTTTCTGACCTTTCGTTTCGGAGAGCCACATGAAGTTGAATGCCCTGCGTCACGGCCTTGCCGGTTTGTCCCTTGCTCTGCTGGCGGCGGGCGCCGCCCAGGCCGAGGAGCCCAAGCAGTTGTTCTTCTACAACTGGACTGACTATTACCCGGTCGAGCTGCTGGCCAAGTTCGAGAAGGAGACCGGCATCAAGGTCACCATGGACGGCTACGACAGCAACGAAACCCTGCTGGCAAAACTGCAGGCCGGCGGCGCCGCGTACGACGTGATCGTGCCGTCGCACTCGATCATGCAGACGCTGATCAAGCAGGACCTGCTGCGGGAAATCGACACGCCATCCCTGGCCAACTTCCAGTACGTGAAGCCTGCCTTTCGCGACCCGGCCTTCGATCCGGGGCGCAAGTACTCGGCTCCTTACCTGTGGGGCACCACGGGCTTCTCCTACGACAGCGCACGGGTGCCGGGCGGCAAGCTGGACGATTCGTGGAAGGAGTTCTTCGAGCCGCGTCCGGAGCTGCAGGGCCAGGTCGCCGCGCTGGATACGCCGAGCAGCCTGATCAACGCTGCCGCGCATTATCTGAACGTCGACGAGTGCACCGAGAACCCGCAGGACGCCAAGAAGATCCTCGAGTTGCTGCAGAAGCAGAAACCCTTCCTGAAGATGTACAGCTCGGACAACACGGTGGACCGCATGGCCTCCGGCGAAGTGGTGCTGATGCAGAACTGGAACGGCTCCACCGCCCGCGCCACCCTGCAGAAGAGCACCATCAAGTACGTCTACCCGCGCGAAGGCGTGGCGTCCTTCCAGGACAACTTTGCCGTGCCGAAAAGCGCGCCGCATCCGGAGAACGCCAAGGTCTTCATCAACTGGATGATGAAACCGGAAAACGCCGCCGTGGTGACCAACGCCATCG
Source organism: Pseudomonas sp. NY15435 (assembly GCF_048068295.1). Taxonomy (NCBI): domain Bacteria; kingdom Pseudomonadati; phylum Pseudomonadota; class Gammaproteobacteria; order Pseudomonadales; family Pseudomonadaceae; genus Pseudomonas; species Pseudomonas sp. NY15435. Next base: position 107,158 of record NZ_JBLUQA010000011.1, on the reverse strand, counting down.
CCTATTCCAATGGCATCCAGACCGACCAGTTGCTCGACGCCAAGTGGAAGGTCATGGACGCCATCAACATGCCCGAGGAGTACGCACAGCGGCTGCGCCTGGAAAAGGAATGCAGCAACAAGTCCCGCGAGCTGCAGGACCGCATCTGGTCCAAGCTCAAGGGCTGACGACTCGCTTTTGCTTCTCGTAGGAGCGAGCTTGCTCGCGAACGCCTGACGCCGTTAGCAGGGCGAAATCCGTTCGCGAGCAAGCTCGCTCCTACAAAAAGAATATCGATCCAATTTTCTGTTTGAGGTCCCCATGACCGACAGCTACTGGCTGCGCAACATCCGTCCGCTGGGCAATGCAGCGGAAGACTTCCTCATCCGTGACGGCCGCATTTCCGAACGCCGCCCGGCCAGCGGCGCCGCCATCGAATCGAGCGATTTCGACGGTGCCGGTCAGCTCCTGCTGCCGCCACTGGTAGAGAGCCATTGCCACCTGGACAAGACCCTCTGGGGCCAACCCTGGCGGCCCAACAGCGCCGGCCCCACGCTCAAGGACTACATTGCCAACGAGCGCCGCGTGCTGCGCGAGATCGAAGCGCCGATTGCCGAGCGTGCCGGTGCGCTGCTGGAGCAATGCATCGCCCGTGGCTCGCTGACCTTCCGTTGCCACGTGGACATCGACCCCGAGTTGGGCCTGCGCCATGTGGTCGCCATGCAGGCGCTGCGCGAACGTTACGCCGACCTGATCGACATGCAGTTCGTGGTCTTTCCGCAGACTGGCCTGGTCAGCCGCCCCGGCACCGCCGAGCTGATGCGCGAGGCGATGACGCTGGGCGTGGAAAACGTCGGCGGCCTGGACCCTTGTGGCATCGACGATGATCCCATCGCGCAGTTGGATATCGTCTTCGGCCTCGCGGTGGAATTCGGCCGTGGCGTTGATATCCACCTGCACGACAAGGGTGAGTTGGGCCTCTGGCAGATCGCCCGTATCGCCGATTACACCGAGCGGCATGGCCTGCAGGGCAAGGTGATGATCAGCCACGCCTACTGCCTGGGCATGGCGCCCTGGGAGCAGGTCGAGCCGCTGGCCGAACGACTCTCCGAGCTGGGCATTTCCCTGATGAGCTCCGCCCCGGCCGATACCCCGGTGCCGCCGTTCCTCGCCCTGCGCGAAGCCGGCGTGAACCTGTGCCTGGGCAGCGACGGCATCCGCGATGCCTGGTCGCCCATGGGCAACGGCGACATGCTCGAACGCGCCATGTTCCTTGCCTTCCGCTTCGATCTGTGCAAGGACGACGACCTTGCCGCCGCTTTCGCCGCGGCCACTGCTAACGGTGCTCGCGCGCTGGGCCGGGAGCCGGCGCGTATCGATGTCGGCGCGCCAGCGGACTTCCTCCTGCTGCCGGTCGAAACCCTCGGCGAGGCCGTGGTCGCGCGCCCGGCGCAGCGCCAGGTGTTCAAGGCCGGCAGGCTGATTGCCGAGCATGGTCGCCTGCTGGAGTCGCGTTTGTGAGCACGCCGCGCATCGGTCTGAAAGCCAGCTTCGTGGTCGGCTTCGACGGCACGCAGCACGTGCTCTGGCGTCATGGTGAGGTGGTGTTCGAGGGCGGGAAAATCCTCTTCGTCGGTCGCGGCTTTCCCGGTGAAGTGAATCAGTGGATCGACTACGGCCACGCGCTGATCGGCCCCGGCTTCATCGACCTCGATGCCCTCGGCGATCTCGATTCAACGGTGCTCACCCTGGATAACGGCGCTGAATGGAACATGGGGCGCGTCTGGTCCGAGGAATACCTGCGCGCTGGCCCGAACGAGTGCTACAGCGCGGAGGAGGAGCTGTTCAAGTACCGCTACGCCTTCACCCAGCTGATCCGCAACGGCATCACCACTGCCATGCCGATCACCTCCATGTACTACCGGCGCTGGGCTGAGCATTACGACGAATTTGCCGGAGTCGCCGCGCTGTCCGGCGAGCTGGGCCTGCGCACCTATCTGGGTCCCTGCTACATGAGCGGCATGACCTACGCCCGCGCTGACGGCAGCGCCGCGCAGCACTGGGATGAAGCTGCCGGCCTTGCCGGGCTGCGCGAAGCCGAGCGCTTCTTCCGCGACTACGACGGCGCACACAACGGGCTGGTGCGCGGCGCGCTGCTGCCCGACCGCATCGAAACCTGCACGCCCGCGTTGCTGGAGCGCACTGCCGCCGTCCAGAACGAACTGAACGCGCCGCTGCGCCTGCACTGCTGCCAGTCGCGCTACGAAGTGGAGCTGGTGCGTCGCCTGCGCGACACGTCTTCGCTGCAATGGCTGGACAGCTACGGCCTGCTCAATCCGCGCAGCGTGCTGCCCCACGGGATCCTGCACAGTGGCGAGCATGAGCTGCAGCGCCTCGCCGACACCGGCGCGAGCCTGGTGCATTGCCCCGTGGTGTTCGCCCGCGAAGGCGATGCGCTGGACTCCTTCGGTGCCTACCGCGCGCGGGGCATCAACCTCGCCATGGGGACTGACACCTTCCCGGCGGACATGCTCGACAACCTGCGCCAGGGTCTGAACATCGCGCGGGTGCAGGAAGGCGATGCCGAGCACACGCGCATGCTCGACCTCTACAACGCCGCGACACTCGGCGGCGCCCAGGCGCTGGGCCGCGACGATCTCGGCCGCCTTGCCGTCGGCGCCCGCGCAGACATCACGGTGTTTCGCCTCGGTGCCTTCCACCAGGGCCCGTTCTTCGACCCGCTGAAGAACCTGTTCACCGCTGGCCGCGGCGACGACTGCATCGCCAGCTTCATCGACGGCCGCAGCGTGATGCAGGACGGCCAGGTGATCGGCGTCGATTACGCCGACCTTCAGCGCCGCGCCGACGCACTGTTCCAGAAGCAGATGCAGCACCACGCCGAGCGTGCCTTCGGCAACCCGCCGTGGCGCACGTTGTTCCGTTCAGCGATTCCCTTTGCCGATTCGTACAGCGCCGCCGCGCCGCTGCTCGACGCGCCGACTCATTGAAGGACCATCCCATGCTCAGCTTCGACTTCCAGCAGCTGTCCGCCCGCGAGAAATACAAAATTCTTATCGGCAGCGTGGTGCCACGGCCCATCGCCCTGGTCACCACCATCGATGCCGACGGTCGCGCCAATGCCGCGCCCTTCAGCTTCTTCAACGCCCTCTCGGCCGACCCGCCAATCCTCGCCCTGGGCGTGGAGAACTACAGCGACCTGAGCCCCAAGGACACCACGCTGAACATCCGGCAGAACCAGGAATTCACCGTGAACATCGTCTCCGATGCGCTGGTGGAAGCCATGAATGTCTGCGCCGTGCCCTTCGAGCCAGGTTTCGACGAACTGGTCGCCGCTGGTCTCACCGCCATCCCCGGCTCCCGCGTCGGCTGCCCGCGCATCGGCGAGGCGCCGGTGGCGCTGGAGTGCAGGCGAATGATGGCGCTGTCCATTGGCCAGTCGCGGGAGATCATTCTCGGCGAAGTCCTGATGGCCCACGTGCGCGACGACCTGATCGACCCGGCCACGCTCTACATCGACCAGCTCGGCCTCGATGCCATTGGCCGCATGGGCGGGCATGGTTATGCACGCACTCGGGAGTACTTCGACCTGCCGACGCGCTCGCTGAAGCAGTGGATGGAAGCGCCGGGAGCGGGGGAGCGGCTTTGGACGGCGAGCACTGAGCCGGCATGATTCACGTCCAGGCCTTGCTGGGGAGGCCGGCAGTCCCGACTGCAGGCCACGCGTTGACCCAGGGTATTGCATACGACACTCTTGCCCCGTCTTCCCTCTCGGAAGTTTCCGCCCAAAAATGGCGTAAGTAGCGAATTGGAAACGCCGACTGCTTTCGACAGCCTGCTCGTTTCATCGGTGCGAGAGAATAATAATGTCCACAGGGCCCGGCTCTGATGTGCGTTGGCATGATCAGAAAGTCACGACACAAATGCGCGTCGAAGCCATGCGGCAGCGCGGTGGCTGCATCTGGTTCACGGGGTTGTCGGGCGCGGGGAAATCCACCCTGGCCAATGCGCTGGATGTGGCGCTGCACGCAGCCGGTACCAAGACCTACCTGCTTGACGGCGACAACCTGCGCCACGGGCTTTGCCGCGACCTGGGCATGAGCGAAGCCGATCGCGTGGAGAACATCCGTCGCGTAGGCGAGGTGGCCAAGCTTATGGCTGATGCGGGATTGCTGGTGCTATGTGCGTTCATCTCGCCATACCGGCGTGACCGTGATCGCCTGCGGGAGCAGTTCGCACCGGGAGCCTTTGTCGAGGTCCATGTCGCCACGCCCCTGGACTCCTGCGAGGAGCGCGACCCCAAGGGCTTGTACCGCAAGGCCCGACAGGGGCTGATCCGCGACTTCACCGGGTTGGACTCGCCCTATGAGGCACCGCTGGCGCCGGAGCTGGTCATCGATACCAGCCGGGAACCTCTGGATTCCTCTCTGCAGCGATTGCTGGTGTTCTGTGGTCGATGAGCTCCTGCTGAACTTCAATGAAAAACGCCCGGCATCCTGCCGGGCGTTTCCGTTTCACTTCATCACTTATTGCTGATGCAGCTTCCACGCATCCCCGTGGGGGGCGGTGCCCTTGTCGTAGGGACGGAACAGGGTCATGTAGGCCAGGCCCAGCACGATCACGATGCCGCCCACCAGGATGATCCCGTAGTTCAGGTACCAGGGGGCATCCGGAGTACGCGGCCAGGACATGTTGATGATCGCCAGCACGCCGTAGGTCAGCGCCAGGATGTTCACGATCCATCCCCAGTTGCCCAGGGTGAAGGCGCCGCTCGGTTTCCACCCGCGCAGGCGCGCGAACAGGGCGCCGCCGACGATCATCTGGAACGACAGGTAGATGCCGATGGCGGCGAAGCTCACCACCATGGCAATGGCGTTCTGCAGATAGAAGCCGGCGCAGACGATTACGGACGGGATCACACCACAGGCGATCAGCGCGGCGACCGGTACGTGGGTATTGGGCGACAGGCGCTTGAGCAGGCCGCTGCCCATCACCATCTCGTCGCGGGCGTAGGAGTACAGCAGGCGGCTGGCGGCAGCCTGAAGGCTGAGTACGCAGGAGACGAACGAGACGATGATCACCGCCATCACCAGGCGCGCACCGGTCACGCCGAAGGCGTTGTCGAGGATGGTGGTCATCGGGTCCTTGTCGGCGCCGGAGATCACCGCCTGCATGTCCGGTACCGCGAGGATCAGCGCCAGGGCAGCGAAGATGGCTGCGCCGCCGCCGATCCAGATGGTCATGCGCATGGCCTTGGGAATGCGCCGGCTGGGGTTCGGAGTTTCCTCGGCGACGTCACCGCAGGCCTCGAAGCCGTAGTAGAGGAACATCCCGGCCAGCGAGGCGGTCAGGAAGGCAGGCCAGTAGCTGCCGTCGATACGGATATCGAAGGTGTTGAACAGTACCGAGAACGGCTGGTGGCGTTCGAAGATCAGCAGGTAGGTGCCAATTACCAATGCGCCGAGCAGCTCGCAGATGAAACCGAACATCGCCACGCGGGCCAGCAGCTTGGTGCCGGAGAGATTGAGCAGGGTGGCGATCACCGTCAGCGCCAGGGCGACCAGGGTGTTGGTCACCGGCGTGGATTCGAAGCCGAGCAACGTGGCGATGTACGGCCCTGCGCCCAGGGCCACGGCGGCGATGGTCACGCACAGCGAGACGGAGTAGATCCAGCCGACCATCCAGGCCCAGCGCTTGCCCACCAGGCGTCGCGCCCAGGGATACACGCCGCCGGAGATGGGGAACTGCGAAACCACTTCGCAGAAGATCAGGCATACCAGCATCTGCCCGATGCCTACCAGCAGGTAGGACCAGAACATCGGCGGGCCGCCGGCGGCCAGGCACAGGCCGAACAGGGTGTACACGCCGACCACCGGCGAGAGGTAGGTGAAGCCCAGGGCGAAGTTCTGCCAGAGGGTCATGCTGCGTTCGAAATTGGAGGTGTAGCCCAGCGCGCGGAGTTGCTCCGCGTCGCGGTCCAGGGCGGCGCCTGGCTGGATCGAGCTGTTCATCGTGGGTTTCCTGTCTGAGGTTTTCGCGTCGGCAGCCAATCGGGTGCAACGGAAAGCGTTGTTGTTATTGTTCGGCGCGCGGGGTCAGCCGCGCGCCGTCTTGCTCCAAACCTCTCGTCTACTGGATCGCGTTACAGCTTGATCCAGGTGGCCTTCAACTCGGTGTACTTGTCGAAGGCGTGCAGCGACTTGTCGCGACCGTTGCCCGACTGCTTGAAACCGCCGAAGGGCGCGGTCATGTCGCCGCCGTCGTACATGTTCACCCACACGCTGCCGGCGCGCAGGGCGCGGGCGGTGAGGTGGGCCTTGGAGATGTCGCGGGTCCAGACCGCCGCCGCCAGCCCGTACTGAGTGTCGTTGGCGATGCGGATCGCCTCCTCGGCATCCTCGAACTCGATGACCGAGAGCACCGGGCCGAAGATTTCCTCGCGGGCGATCTTCATTGCGTTGCTCACGCCGTCGAACAGGGTCGGCTCGACGTAGGTGCCGCCGGTTTCCTCCAGCACGCGCTTGCCGCCGGTGAGTATCTTCGCGCCTTCGTCCTGGCCGGCCTGGATGTAGCCCAGCACCTGCTCCAGCTGGCGGCCGTCGACCAGGGCGCCGACGTTGGTTTCCGGGTCCAGCGGGTGGCCGGCTTTCCAGCCCTTGAGCGCCTCGACCACCAGCGGCAGGAATTTCGCCTTGATCGACTTCTGCACCAGCAGGCGCGAGCCGGCGGTGCACACTTCGCCCTGGTTGAAGGCGATGGCGGCGGCAGCGGATTCGGCGGCGGCCTGCAGGTCCGGGGCATCCTCGAAGACGATGTTCGGGCTCTTGCCGCCGGCTTCCAGCCAGACGCGCTTCATGTTCGATTCGCCGGCATAGACCATCAGTTGCTTGGCGATCCTGGTGGAGCCGGTGAACACCGCGGTATCGACGTCCATGTGCAGCGCGAGTGCCTTGCCGACGGTGTGGCCGTAGCCGGGCAGCACGTTCAGCACGCCGGCGGGAATGCCTGCGTCCAACGCAAGCTGGGCGATGCGGATAGCGGTCAGCGGCGAGCGCTCCGAGGGCTTCAAGATCACCGAGTTGCCGGTGGCCAGCGCCGGGCCGAGTTTCCAGGCGGCCATCATCAGCGGGAAGTTCCACGGCACGATGGCGGCGACCACGCCTACCGGCTCGCGAGTGACCAGGCCGAGCTGATCATGGGAGGTAGCGGCCACTTCGTCGTAGACCTTGTCGATGGCCTCGCCACTCCAGCGCAGCGAATCAGCGGCGCCTGGCAGGTCGACGTTCAGCGAGTCGCCGATGGGCTTGCCCATGTCCAGGGTTTCCAGCAGCGCCAGTTCCTCGGCGTGCTCTTCCAGCAGCGCGGCGAAGCGGATCATCACGGCCTTGCGGGTGGCCGGCGCTTCACGCGACCAGACGCCGGAATCGAAGGTGGCGCGGGCGCTCTGCACGGCGCGCTCGGCATCGGCTTCATCGCAACTGGCAACCTTGGCCAGCAGACGTCCGTCCACCGGGCTGATGCAATCGAAGGTTTCGCCGGAAGCGGCGGCAAGGTACTCGCCCTGGATGAAGGCGCGGCCTTCGATTTTCAGGGCCTTGGCGCGGGCTTCCCATTCGGCGCGGGTTGGCTGGCTCATGCGTATCGCTCCTCGTTCTTGCTGTTGTTGGCGGAGACGGCCTGCGGACCGTCGCTGGCAAATACATTTGAAACCATATCTTATGTTTTTGCGGTTGCCAATACGGGGCGAAAAATGAGCATTTGAAAGGGGTTTTCGTGGTAAAAGACCTTGCTGAAAGTCCTGAAAGCGATTTAAAAATATGGAGACATAGTTTTGCGCGAAGCCGCAGCCGGGCTTGCCGGTAGACTTCGCCATCCTCTCCAGAACAGGAATATTCCGCGCTGGAAGCGTCCTCGCCCCGCGCATTGCTGCCTATGAACGAATTCAGGAAAGTCCGCCCCGCCAGCTTCATGCGTCTGCGCCAGGAAGGTCGCACCGAGGAAGTCGCGCGCCGGCTGGTGGAGATGGTCGACCTCGGCCTCTACGCCGAAGGCGAGCAGTTGCCCAGTGAAAGCGAGTTGGCGATGCAGTTCGGCGTCGCCACCGTGACCCTGCGCGATGCACTGGCGGAGTTGCGCGAGCGTGGTGTGATCGAGACGCGACGCGGGCGCAATGGCGGCAGTTTCGTCTGCTCGCCGCAGCACACCTCCGAGGATGCCCTATTGGGGCAGCTGCGCCAGATGAGTGCGTTGGAGCTGCGTGACCTGGGCGATGAGCATGTCGCTATCGCCGGTGCCGCCGCACGCCTGGCGGCGCAACGTTCCACCGCCGATGAGCAGGCGCGCATCGCCCAGTACCTCGATGCCTTGGCAAGTGCCACCACGCGGCAGGAGCAGCGCCGTGCCGATGCGCGTTTCCACATAGAGATCGCCGTGGCGGCCCAGTCCGTGCGCCTCACCCACGCCGAGACGCGCCTGCAGGCGGAGATCGGCGAGTGGCTGTGGCTGCCGGTGGACGGCTTCCCGGGTGCGGCGATCATCGAGCAGGAGCACCGAGCCATGCTCGAAGCGATCAGCGCTGGCGACTCGAATCTCGCCGGCGCGCTGGCCGAAGCCCACGTCACCCGCGGCATCAAGCGTCTGATCAACCTGCGCCTGAGCCTGCTCGCCGACGACGGCTGACTGGCACAGCGCTTGCTGCTTTCACCGCGCGCTCGGACGGGCGCGCGCAATGACTCACCGAACCGACTTAGCGGGCCGCTCTGGCTCGATAGATAACGAGAACAGCGAGGCCCCGGTCATGTCCAGCGAGCAATCCACGGATGAACTCCAGCACTGCGCCCAGCGCATAGACGCTTCCATCCGTAACGTTTTCCAGCGCCTCGACGAGCTGGCGGGCGAAGTCGTGGCGATCTGGCGCTCGCTGGCGGAGGAGGGCAAGCGTCCTTCCTCGAAGGATCTGGGCGCGCTGCGCCCGCGCATCCAGCACGACCTCACCGATGACGGCACGCGCCTGCACGGCACCGGCGTGGTGATCGAGCCGGGCGAGCTGGCCGACCAGGAGATGTACCTGGAGTGGTGGTACCACGGCCGCGGCGACAAGGTTGTCCCCATGAGCCTGAACTTCAACCGCCGCAGCGAGAGCTTCTACAACTACCTCAACATGCCCTGGTTCTCGCGCCCGCGCGCGAGTGGCCAACCCTCGGTGGTCGGCCCCTTCGTCGATCTCTACGGCACCGACCTGTACATCCTCGCCTTCTCCGTGCCGATCCAGGTGGACGGCCGCTTCATTGGCGTGGCCGCCGCCGACATCGCCCTGCACGAGTTCGAGGGCGTGCTGCTGGGCAGTCTGATGCAGATGGGCCATGAGGCCCTGGTGGTCAACGGTGAAGGTCGCGTAGTGGCCGCCAACACCGCCAACTGGTTCACCGGCGACCTCGCCCGACGCACGCTCGGACGTGATGCACAGGAGCGCGAACAGGAGCTGGCGGCGTCCTTCTCGCACTGGGCGGTCATTGAACGACCGCTGAATCGCCGGCTGGCAGGCGCTGCCTGAGGCTGCCAAATACGGCGTAAACGGCTAGGCTAGGGCGGTTCCCAACTTGACGGAAACCGCCATGAGCCAGTCGCTCGACACACTGCCCGACTTCGAACCGCTGAGCGCCGTGGATGCTCGCGTGCTCGGATGCCTGATCGAAAAGCAGCTCACCACGCCCGAAGCCTATCCGCTGACCTTGAATTCCCTGGTCACCGCCTGCAACCAGAAGACCAGCCGCGACCCGGTCATGAACATCACCCCCGGCCAGGTCGGCCAATCCCTGCGCCATCTGGAAGGCCGCGAGATGACCCGCCTGGTCATGGGCAGCCGCGCCGATCGCTGGGAGCAGCGCCTGGACAAGGCGCTGGAGCTGGTCAAGCCGCAGGTCATCCTGCTCGGCCTGCTGTTCCTGCGGGGCCCGCAGACCCTCAACGAACTGCTCACCCGCAGCCAGCGCATGCACGACTTCGACGACACCGAAGAAGTCCGCCACCAACTCGAACGCCTCGCCGGCCGTGGCATGGCCGTGCAATTGGAGCGCCAGGCAGGTCAGCGCGAAGACCGCTACATGCACCTGCTGGGCACCGAGGAAGACCGCGCGGCCGCCATCGCCGCCAGCGGTAGCCGTGCCTCCAGCGAACGCAGCGACGGCGGCGGCCACGACGAAGGCCGCCTGGTCGAGCTGGAAGGCCGCATCGCCGCTCTGGAAGAACGCCTTGCACTGCTGGAGCTTGGGCTTCCGCGCGACTGAATCGGAAGATTCCCCTGACAGGCTGATCCAGGTCAGTCTGTCAGGCCGCTAATCCCGCGTTAACATTTGCACCCGATAGTCATGCTTGACCCCGCTTTACCCTGGAGCGCCCCATGCGTCGTAAACCCTCCCAGGCCCAGCTGACCGCCGTGCTCAGCCAGCTTACGGAAAGCGACTTCAAATCCATCGCTGATCTGACCGGCCCGCGCGAAGCCAACCTCTTCGCCATCCGCGAACTGTTCCGTCAGGGGCTGATCAAGGGCGTGCTGATCGATGATCCGTTCGGCGCCGAAGACGACGACGGCCCGCTGCTCTGCAACGCGGAGCGACTGCGCTTGTGCAAACCATGCGTGGAAATGGTGGTGCAAGAGCAGGCCGAACCGCTGATGCCGCGGCTGGGCTTCCTGACGCTCTAGCCAAATCGCAGGCAAGAAAAAAGGCGCTGGGCTTGAGGCTCAGCGCCTTTCTCTTTGGATTTGGTGGAGCCGGGGGGATTTGAACCCCCGTCCGCCAGTTCTCCGCTGTCGGTTCTACATGCTTAGCCATCTCTATTAGGTTAACTCCTTGCGGCCCGAGTGGCAGGGCGCTTGGAGCGAGCTGTATGAGTTTTAGCCGTTACGCCTACAGCGAACTTGGCGGCGATCCTGTTCTATATGACAGACCTAATCTTCGGGTTTACAGGCATCCCCTAGGGTCTGCTAGCGGCACTTAGGCTGCTAGGGCGTAGTTGTCGTCGTTGGCAACTATAAAGTTGTGGCAGCTGATTTACGAGAACTGTCACCTACTCGGCATGCCCCTCGAGTTTTGTTACCGGCGTCGAATCCTAATCGGCCCCAAAACCTTGAAAGGTCGTGGGTGATTGTACGGGAAAGCCGCCCCGATAGCCACCCGGGGCGGCGCAAGCCGTTGTCAGCTGAGGAATTTCAGCACGGCTTCGGCCACCGCCTCCGAGGACGCGGGGTTCTGCCCGGTGATCAGGCCGCGGTCGACTTCGACATGGCTCTGCCAATTCGGGCCCTTGCTGTAGCGCGCGCCATTGGCCTTGAGCATGTCCTGGACGAGGAAGGGCACCACGTCGGTGAGACCCACGGCATCTTCCTCGCTGTTGGAGAAGCCGGTGACGTGCCGGCCCTGCACCAGCGGCTGGCCGTCCAGCCCGCGCGGGTGGCGGAACACGGCTGGGGCGTGGCAGACGGCGGAGACGGTCTTGCCGCTGGCGTGGAAGGCTTCGATCAGCGCCACCGAGGTGCGGTCTTCGGCCAGGTCCCAGAGGGGGCCGTGGCCGCCAGGGTAGAAGACGGCATCGAAGTCGTCGGCCTTCACCTCGCTGAGCTTCACGGTGCTGGCCAGTGCGGCCTGGGCTGCGCTGTCCTGGCGGAAGCGCAGGGTGGCCGGCGTCTGGGCGTCTTCCTCGTCGCTCTTGGGGTCGAGTGGCGGCTGGCCGCCCTTGGGCGAGGCCAGGGTCAGGCTGGCGCCGGCATCCTTGAACACGTAGTAGGGCGCGGCGAACTCCTCGAGCCAGAAACCGGTTTTCTTGCCGGTGCTGCCGAGCTGGTCGTGGGAGGTCAGGACTACCAGGATTTTCATGCTCACTCCTTCGGCGTATCGCTAGTCGTGCGGCTACCGCCGAAACGGCAGCCCGGACTGTCAGTGTAGGCAATGCGCCGCATGCGTCAGCGCGACAGGGTGATACCCAGATAGGCGGCGTACAGCACGCCGTTGAGCATCAGCACCCAGATTGGCAGGCCGCCGCCGCGCTGGGCGTTGATTCGCAGCCAAAGCGCGGCGCCGAGGGTGACCAGGACGCCGGTGAGTACTTCGATGCGCGGCTGCCAGGGCGTGAGCAGGATGCCGATGGCGGGCAGCAGGGTGCCCTGGAATACCATGGCGCCGCTGATGTTGCCGAAGGCCAGGGTGTCCTTGCCGCGACGCACCCAGAGGATGCTGTTGATCTTCTCCGGCAGTTCCGTGGCGATGGGGATGATCAGCAGCGACAGCAGCAGCGCAGAAATACCCAGAATGTGCGATAGACCCTCCACGCCATGGATGAATCCCTTGGCGCCGAGTACCAGCAACGCCAGGCCCAGCAGCAGTTGCAGCAGGATGGTGGCGAGGTTGGTCGGTAGGCCGATGCGCGACAGGTACATATGGTGGTCGGCCTCGGTGCCGTGGCCGTCGTCCACCAGGCTCCGGGAGGCGCGCAGGGTCAGGGTGATGTAGGCGACGTAGGTGAGCACCAGCAGCACGCTGAGGACAATGCGCACGGAGCGCAATTCAGCGGGCACGAACATGGCAAGGGTGGCGAAGCAGAAGGCGACCAGGAAGAAGTTCAGGTCGCGCTTGAGCCCGGTGCGCTCGGGGCGGACGCGCCCGAGCAGGCCACGGGCGCGCCAGGCGAAGCAGGCCATCAGGCAGGTGGACAGGGTGGAGAGCATCAGCGGCGCGCCGAGGATGGCGCCGACGCCGACTTCCTCGTTGAGGCTGATGTTGCTGGTGCCGGCGAACAGCGCCAGCAGCGGGATCAGGGTTTCCGGCAGGGCAGTGCCGACTGCGGCGAACAGCGAGCCGGTGACGCCTTCGGAGATGCCCAGGCGCTCGCCGAAGTGTTCCAGCGCATTGGTGAAGAGTTCGGCGGCGATCAGGATCACCAGCAGCATGCCGAGCAGTTCGAGGATGAAGGTCAGCATGCGTGCAGCTCCAGACAGATGGAGCGAGGGGTGGAGTGGTGCATCACGGTGAAGCTCCCGGCCGGTGTAATACCCATGACCACGCATCTCCCCGGCCGTTGCGGAGATCACGTGGTCAAAGGTCTTGCCAGGCTAGTCTGCTGGCGACGCCATGGCCTGAAATCCGTCTACGATCTGCTGCGCGTTGGCACAACTGCGTTGAGAACAGCTGAGAAATGCTCATTTACTATTCGTAAACTGCGCTTTCTCCGCTGCTCTCGCCTGGTTCTGCTCCGGCTCGCGAGATCGTCAACCGATTTGGGCCAAGTGTGTTGACGTCGCCCCCGCTCAGGAAAGCGGGCGGCTACTCCCCAATGACGCCGCGCATTCTAGCGGATCGGCCGCGCAGCTCAACCTATGCCTTACCAGGTATCGATCAGTGGGCGTTTTTTCCCCTGGCGTGGAGCGGGCCTGGGCGTCGACGCCAGCCCTCGCAGCAGCCAGCGGCGGGTGTCGGCCGGGTCGATGACGTCGTCGATTTCCAGGTAGCTGGCCATGTTCAGCCCCTTGCCGTTGCGGTAGGCGGCGGCGACCAGCTTGTCGAATAGCGCCTGGCGCTCCTGCGCACCTTCCACTGCGGCCAGTTCCTTGGCGTAACCGAGGCGGATCGCCCCCTCCAGCCCCATGGCGCCGAACTCGCCGCTGGGCCAGGCGACGGTAAACAGCGCCGCGTGGAAGCTGCCGGCGGCCATGGCTTGGGCGCCGAGGCCGTAGCCCTTGCGCAGGACCACGGTGAAGAACGGCACGCTGAGGCTGGCGGCGGTGACGAACATGCGCGAGACGTGGCGCACGGTGCCGGTTTTCTCCGCCTCCGGGCCGACCATGAAACCGGGGGTGTCGCACAGCGAGATGATCGGCAGGTCGAAGGCGTCGCACAGCTGCATGAAGCGCGCGGCCTTGTCGCCCGCCTCGGCATCGATGGCGCCTCCCAGGTGCATCGGGTTGTTGGCGATCAGCCCGAAGGGTTTGCCTTCGATGCGCACCAGGGCGGTGATCATGCCGGCGGCGAAGTGGCGGCGAAGTTCCAGTACCGAGCCGCTGTCGGCCAGTTGTTCGATGATCTGGCGGATGTCGTAGACGCGCAGACGGTTCTCCGGCACCGCGTGGCGCAACAGGCGCTGGTCGACGCACTGCCAATCGGCGCTGTCGCCCTGGAAGTAGGCGAGGTACTGGCGGGCGATACGGGTGGCTTCGGTCTCGTCTTCCACCAGCACATCGATCACGCCGTTGGCGCTTTGCACGTCGCTGGGGCCGACTTCCTCGGGGGCGAACTTGCCCAGGCCGCCGCCTTCGATCATTGCCGGGCCGGCCATTCCCAGGCTGGTATCGCGGGTGGCGATGATGACGTCGCAGCAGCCCAGCAGTGCGGCGTTGCCGGCAAAGCAGCGGCCGGAGACCACGCCTACCAGCGGCACCAGCCCGGAGAGTCGCGCCAGACCGACGAAGCTCATGTTGTCCAGGCCGGCCACGCCGACGAAATCGGTGTCGCCCGGGCGTCCGCCGCCGCCTTCGGCGTAGAGCACCAGCGGGATTCGCCATTGCTCTGCCAGATGCAGCATGCGGTCGGTCTTCTTGTGGTTCATCACGCCCTGGGTGCCGGCGAATACCGTGTAGTCGTAGGCCAGGACCAGGCAGCGCGCCTTCTCGTCGCCGAACTGTGCGGCGTTGATGCTCCCCAGGCCGCTGACCAGACCGTCCGCCGGGCTGCTGGCGATCAACTCTTCTACGCTACGCCGACGACGTTGCGCGGCGATGGCCAGCGCGCCGTATTCGATGAAGCTGCCCTCATCGAGCAGGTCGGCAAGGTTCTCGCGGGTGGTGCGCTTGCCGATCCGGTGGCGCTTGGCGACGGCCTCCGGGCGGCGCTCGTCGAGGCCGATGGCATGGCGCTCGAGGACTTCGGCGAGGTCGGCGCGGATGGCGTCCAGGTCGATGGTCGCAGCGCTCTCCGTATCCTGCGCGGCAATGTCTGCCGGCTCGACGAACAGCAATGCGTCGCCCTCGCCGAGGCTGTCGCCCGGTGTGGCGGCGAGGCTGTGGACGATGCCGCTGGCGCTGGCCTTGACCTCGAACTCCATCTTCATCGCCTCGATCACGGCGATGGTCTGGCCCTGGGCGACGGCATCCCCGGCTGCGACATTCAGGCTGACCAGCACGCCGGCACTGGGCGTGGCGAGCGCGATGCACCCGGCTGGCGCTTCGCTGGCGCGCGGGACGTCCGGCGATGCACCGGCATGGCTGAAGAAACGGTGCGGGTGCGCATGATCCTGCGCGCCGAGCAGTGCCGGCAGGTGTTCTTCGATGTAGCGCGTGGTGACCTGGTTGTCCGCCACCGCGGTCTGGCGCAGCAGGTTGAGCAGTAGCGGAATATTGCTCGCCACGCCCTCCAGGCGGAATTCGCAGAGGGCGCGGTAGGCGCGCTGTACCAGCTGTGGATAACCGCCGTTGCCGTGGACGATCAGCTTGGCCAGCAGCGAGTCGTAACCCGCGCTGTTGCGGTAGCCGGCGTAGCCGTAGCCGTCCACGCGCAGGCCGGGGCCGCTGGGCGGCTCGTAGGCGCTGAGGGTGCCGCAGGCCAGATGCGGCGTGCCATCGCTGGCGAGGCTTTCCAGGTTGATCCGCAGTTGCAAGGCGTGGCCGCGTGTTGCGGGTATCTCGGCCTGGGTCAGGTTCAGGTCGGCGAGGCTGGCGCCGGCGGCGATGCGCAGTTGCGTCTGCACCAGGTCGATGCCGGTCACGGCTTCGGTGACGGTATGTTCCACCTGCAGGCGCGGGTTGGCTTCCATGAACACGAAGTCGCCGTTGTCCTCGTCCAGCAGAAACTCGAAGGTGCCCAGGCCGCGGTAATTCACCGCTTCGGCCAGGCGTACGGCGGCAGCGAGTATGGCGCCGCGCAGGCGGGGATGCAGGTTCGGGCTGGGGGCGATCTCCAGCAGCTTCTGGTTGCGTCGCTGCAGGGTGCAGTCACGCTCCCACAGGTGGCTGACGGCGCGGCCATCGCCGATGACCTGCACTTCGATGTGCCGGGCGCGCTGGATCAGGCGCTCCACGTAAAGGCGGTCATCGCCGAACGCCGCGCGGGCTTCGGCCTGGCAACGGGCGTAGGCGTCGGGGATTTCTTCGACGTTGCGCACGGCGCGCATGCCCCGGCCGCCGCCGCCGGCGAGGGCCTTGATCATCATGCCGGCGCCAGCGGGGAGTTCACGGAAGAAGCGCTCGGCATCCTCCTGCGAGGTGGCGCGGTTGCTGCCAGCGGCGAGCGCGACGCCGTGGTCGCGGGCCAGGTCGCGGGCACGGGCCTTGTCGCCGAATACCTCCAGCACACCCGCCGAAGGACCGACAAAGGTCAGGCCGGCGGCTTCGCAGCGGCGGGCGAATTCGGCGTTCTCGGAGAGGAAGCCATAGCCGGGATGCACTGCATCGCAGCCCTGGGCCGAGGCGATGTCGATGATCTGCTGCTGGTCGAGGTAAGCGCTGGCGCCGCGACCTTTGAGCGCCGCAGTCTGGTCGGCCTGGCGGGTGTGCAGCGAGCTGGCGTCGTCCTCGGCGTAGATCACGAGCGTCTGGATACCCAGCTCGGCGGCGGCGCGGGCGATGCGGATGGCGATCTCGCCACGGTTGGCGATGAGCAGGCGGGAGACAGGCATGGCGATTCCGGTTGTGATTCTTGTGATCGGCAATCGCTACATCTTAGGGAGCGGGTGGAGCGGGGGAACGAACTGCGGCCTTGCGAATGCCCGAGGCTTCGCGGGCCTTATGGGCGGCGGCCGGCACGGTAGCCGGCCGCCGCGGCCGGGGTCACCCGTTTGCTCCGCCGTCGCCAGCGTTGTCCTTGAGCAGCTTGAGGGCTTTTTCGGTGTGGGCGATGCATTCCTTGGTGTTGCCGGCGGCTTGGGCCTGGGCGGCTTTTTCCTGCAGGCGCATGGCCTGTTCCTGGGCCTGGGTGTTGTTGGTGGTGGTTTTCACCGCGTCGTCGACTTTCTGCAGATTGGTGCTGCACAGGTCGTCCGCGAAGACCGGCGAGGCCAGCAGGGCGGCGGTGATGAGCAGGGCGGCGCGTTTCATGGCAGTTCTCCTGTCTCGTTTGACCGAGGGGGCGCGGCGCGCTTGAGCGAGCCGTACAGGGTGGACTGCGGGCTTTTACGCGGGGTTCAGAGTATTTGCCCAGCGGTTGTCGGGAGTTCGACGCAGACACCCAGGCCGAGACCTTCCAGCCCCTCGTGCAGGGAAATGCGCCCATGGTGGATCTCCACGATGCGCTTGACGATGGGCAGCCCCAGCCCGCTGCCGTGGCTGCTGGAAACGCTGGGGCTGCGGTAGAAGCGGGTGAAGATCGCTGCCTGTTCGGCGGGGGCGACGCCGGGGCCGTTGTCGCGCACCCAGAGGGTCACCCGACCGCCATCGCTCTCCAGGTTGACCGCCACTCGGCCGCCCTCGGGGGTGTAGCGCAACGCGTTGCCGACCAGGTTGGTGAGCATCAGCCCGAGCCATGCGGCGACGCCTTGCAGGGTGGCGCCGTGGCTGTCGAGGGTCAGTTCGATCTGCTTGTCGATGGCTTGTGGCGCAAGTTCGGCGATGGTGTCTTCGGCCAGCAGGCGCAGGTCTACCGGGGCAAATATCTCATGGAGTTCTTCGGCGTCGAGCCGCGCCAGAAGGAGGATCTGTTCCATCAGTGCGCTGATCCGCTCGACGCTGCGGCTGACTTGCTGCAGACCGTGGGCATGGGCAGCAGGGTCGGACGAGCGCAATGCCACCTGGGCGTGGGTGCGCAGGCTGGCCAGGGGCGTGCGGATTTCATGGGCGGCGTCGCTGGTCAGGCGGCGTTCAGCCTCCAGCGCCGAGCTCAGGCGTTCCAGCAGCAGGTTCAGTTCGTTGACCAGGCTGTGCACCTCCACCGGGGCGCGGCTAAGGGCCAGCGGATGCAGGCTGTGGGCACTGCGTTGATGAATCTGGTCGGTCAGGCCGCGCAGCGGCGCCAGGCCCTGGCGCACGCCGAACCACACCAACACGCCGATCAGCGGCAAAGCCAGCAGCAGGGGGAAGAGGGCGCTGAACAGCAACAGGTGCAGCGTCTTGTGGCGGTAGTGAAGGTTTTCGAAGACCCAGATGCGCACCTCGTCGGCGCCGGGCGTGGCCATCTGCAGCACGCGCCAGTTGACATCTCCGCTGAGCAGGTCGGAGAAGCCCGGCGGTTGCGCCTCGATGCCTTGCGGCGGCTTGTGCGTGGCGAGCAGCGGCTGGCCGCGGTACCAGATGGCGTAGCCCAGCGTGGCTTCGCGGCGCAGCAGCGGCAAGCCTTCGATGGCCTTGCGGCTGCGCGCGAGGATTTCCATGGCGTCGCTGGACTGCGGGTCAATGGCGTCGGCGATGTCCACCAGGCTCAGGGCGGCCTGGCCGAAGTCGATCATGTCCTGGTCGTAAAGACGGTCCACCTGCTGGCGAGTCAGGTGGTAGGTGAACAGGCCGGCCGCCAGCCACAGCACGGAAACGCCGCCGATCAGCGTCAGCAGCAGGCGACGGCTGATGGAGCCGGCGCGGCGCACACTGCTGCTCAAGGTTGCGTTGCGCCTTCGGGGCGGTCGATGCCGTAGCCAATGCCGCGCACGGTACGGATCAGGCTGTTGCCCAGCTTGCGTCGAAGATGGTGGATGTGGACTTCGATGGCATTGCTTTCCAGGTCGCCGTCCCAGCCGTAGAGCGCTTCCACCAGTCGCGCACGGGACAGCACCTTGCCGCGCTGTTCCAGCAGCAGGCGCAGCAATGCGTACTCGCGCGGGGCCAGGTCGACCGGCGCGCCAGCCAGGGTCACCTGGTGGGTGGCCGGGTCCAGCGCCAGTTCGCCATGTTGCAGCAGCGGCGCGGCGCGGCCGGTATGCCGGCGGGTGAGGGCGCGGACGCGGGCGAGCAGCTCGTCGAGGTCGAAGGGTTTGGTCAGGTAGTCATCGGCGCCGGCGTCGAGGCCCGCCACGCGGTCGGCCACCTTGTCGCGGGCGGTGAGGATCAGCACCGGCGTCAGGTCGCCGCGCCGGCGCAGGCCGCGCAGTACCTCCAGGCCATCCTTGCGTGGCAGGCCAAGGTCGAGCACCAGCAGGTCGAACTCGTCGGTCTCCAGCGCCTGCTCGGCGGCCACGCCGTCGTTCACCCAGTCCACCGTGTCGCCTTCCAGCCCCAGCCCCGCGCGAATGCCATCGCCCAGCAACTGGTCGTCTTCTGCCAACAGGATTCTCATCATTGCCCCCTCAGCCGGCTCTGTGCAGCAGGATAGCCGGCGTCCTTCATTTCGGGCAGAGGGTGGCGCTGATGGATTAAGACCGAGTTAACGGGCCGCAGCTATACGAGCGAGCTTGCTCGCGAACCGAGCTTCGCCTGATTTCAGGAGATGAGGCGAAACTGCGATGTTCGCGAGCAAGCTCGCTCCTACACAGAGCGTTATCCGCCGCGCGCGCGGGTCACGCGGTCGACCAGGTAGACCACGCTGCGATAGTCGATGCCGCCATGGGCGGACAGGCCGATCTCGCAGGTGCGGCTGGTGGAGACGCCTTCCTCGCAAACCTGTACCGCGTCCTTGAGCGTGCGCAGCGAGTGGGCATTCAGCTCGGGCGTGGTGAAGCCCTTGTCGCCGGCGAAGCCACAGCAGTGGATGCCTTCGGGGATCACCACTTCGCGGGTGCAGCGCTTGACCAGGTCGATCAGTGCCTGGCTCTCGCCCAGGTGCTGGGTGCTGCAGGTAACGTGCACGGCCACCGGCTTGTCCTGCGGCTGGAAGTCCAGGCGTTCGATCAGATGCGTGCGGATGAACTTTACCGGGTCGTAGATCTTCAGCCGGTCGTCGGCCAGTTCCTGCACCAGGCGCAGGGTGCAGGGGCTGGTGTCGCAGTAGATTGGGTCGAGGCCGCCACGGCTGGCGCGCAGCAGTTCGGCGAGCAGTTCGTCGCGCTTGGCGTCGGCCTGTGCCTTGTAGCCTTTGGAGGCGAATGGCTGGCCGCAGCAGAGGTTGTCGGCGTTGTCCGGGAAGACCACCTGGTAGCCGGCCTTCTCCAGCAACTGGCGGGTCTTGTCGATCAGCGGCACCTGCTCCTCGTCCGCTGCCGCCGGGCCCATGGCGCGGGAGACGCAGGCGGTCAGGTAGACGACGCGCGGCTTGCCGTTATCCACGGCTTGCGGCGTAGCAGTGAGGCGCACCGGCTGCGGCATGGCCGGCGTCCACTGTGGCACGCGGCCCTTGCTGGCGTGGCTGATTGACGCGCTGAGGCGAGCGAGACGCGGGGCGCCGAGCACCATGCGCGCACCGTTGGCGGCATGCAGCATGAACTTCGCGCCTTTGAGTGCTGTGGCGAAGTTGCGCGCGAGCCAGCTGGCGGTGCCGGCGTGATGCGCTTCTTCGCCACGCAATTTCCTGATCAGCTCGCCGGTGTTGATGTTCACCGGGCAGCGCTGGGCGCAGAGCCCGGTGGCGGCGCAGGTGTCGATGCCCTGGTACTGGTAGTCGCGCTCCAGTTCGGTGGTGTCGATGCCGGCGCGGCGCTTGGCCTGGATGTCGCGCCACATGACGATGCGCTGGCGCGGGCTGAGGGTCAGCCCCTTGGACGGACAGACCGGCTCGCAGAAGCCGCACTCGATGCACTTGTCGACGATCTCATCGGCGGCCGGCAGCGGCTTGAGGTTCTTCAGGTGCAGTTGCGGGTCATCGGTCAGTACCACGCCGGGGTTGAGGATGCCGCTAGGGTCGAGCAGGCGTTTGAGCTGCCACATCAGCTGGTAGGCGTCGTGGCCCCACTCCAGCTCGACGAAGGGCGCCATGTTGCGCCCGGTGCCGTGCTCGGCCTTGAGCGAGCCGCCGTATTCCACGGCGACCAGATGCGCGACGTCGTCCATGAAGGCCGAGTAGCGGGCAATCTGCTCCGGCGACTCGAAGCCCTGGGTGAAGACGAAGTGCAGGTTCCCTTCCAGCGCGTGGCCGAACAGGATGGCTTCGTCGTAGCCGTGTTTGTCGAACAGTTCGATCAGGCGGTTTACGCCCTCGGCCAACTGTTCGACGGGGAAGGTCACGTCCTCGATGATCACCGTGGTGCCGGTCTCGCGCACTGCGCCAACCGCCGGGAAGGTGTCCTTGCGGATGCGCCAGAGCTGGTTGTAGACCACCGGGTCTTCGCTGAAGTCGACCTGCTTTTCCACCGGGTAATCGGCGATGGATGCGCTGATCTGCGCAAGCTGCTCATGCAGCAGCGACTGGGTCGCCGCGCGGGATTCGATGAGCAGCGCGCAGGCGCCATCGGAGAGGCTCTTCACCCATACCGGCATGCCCTGCATGTTCTCCACCGAGCGCAGGCTGCGGCGGTCCAGCAGTTCTACGGCGGATACCGGCTGCTGCTTGAGCACGGTCACGGCCTTGCAGCAGGTCTCCACGTCGGGGAAGACGATCAGGGCGCTGGCCTTGTGCGGGTGGTCTGGCACGGTGTCGTAGGTCACCGCGCTGATGAAGCCCAGGGTGCCCTCGGAGCCGACCATCAGGTGGGTGAGGATATCCAGCGGTTCGTCGTAATCCACGAGCGCATTCAGGGACAGCCCGGTGGTGTTCTTCAGCCGATACTTGTGGCGGATTTTCGCGGCCAGCTCGGTGTTGGCGCGTGTCTGCCGGCCGAGCTCGGCAAGCTGGTCGAGCAAGGCGCCGTGGCTTTCGCGGAAGGCGGCAACGCTGGCGGGCAACTCGCTGTCCAGCAGCGTGCCGTCGGCCAGCAGCAGGCGCAGGCCGGCCAGGGTGTGGTAGCTGTTCTGCGCGGTGCCGCAGCACATGCCGCTGGCATTGTTGGCGACGATGCCGCCGATCTTGCAGGCGTTGATCGAGGCCGGGTCCGGGCCGATCTTGCGGCCGAACGGAGCGAGCCAGGCGTTGGCCTGGGCGCCGATGACGCCGGGCTGCAGGCGAATCTGCGTGCCGCCCTCGCGGATGTCGCGGCCGTTCCAGTTGTCGCCCAGCACCAGCAGGACCGAGTCGCTGACGGCCTGGCCGGAAAGGCTGGTGCCGGCGGCGCGGAAGGTCACCGCCACCTGATCGGCGTGAGCGGCCTTGAGCAGGGTGGCGACTTCGTCTTCGCTCTCGACGCGGATCACCAGCTTGGGGATCAGTCGGTAGAAGCTGGCGTCGGTGCCGAAGGCCAGGGTCGAGAGCGGGTCGTCGAAGCGGCGCTCGCGGGGGATCAGGTGTTCTACCGTGTCGAGGAAAGCGGCAGGGAGGCTCATGGCGGCTCCAGTCATCATCGGTGAGCGTGGACCGCTGGACGGTCCATCGGTGTTCTTTTATCGAACGCGCCGAGGCACGGTCTGACTTGTAGGAGCGAGCTTGCTCACGAACCGGGCAGGTACAGAGCTGGGCAGGTTCGCGAGCAAGCTCGCTCCTACAGCAATGCAGGGCGTTTAGGCGCCCAGTTCGCGCACCAGCGAATCACGGGTGATTTCGCCGATGGTCTTGGCGCCGGTCAATACCATGGCCACGCGCATTTCCTTCTCGAACAGGTCCAGCAGGTTCTTCACGCCGGCCTCGCCGTGGGTTGCCAGGGCGTAGAGGAAGGCGCGGCCGATGAGCACGGTGTCCGCACCCAGGGCGATCATGCGCACCACGTCCAGGCCGTTGCGGATGCCGGAGTCGGCGAGAATCTTCAGATCGCCCTTCACGGCGTCGGCGATGGCCGGCAGGGCTCGGGCGCTGGAGAGTACGCCGTCGAGCTGGCGGCCACCGTGGTTGGACACAACGATGCCGTCGGCGCCGAATTTCACTGCGTCCTTGGCGTCTTCAGGGTCCAGGATGCCCTTGATGATCATCGGGCCGTCCCAGAATTCGCGGATCCACTCCAGATCCTTCCAGGAAATCGACGGATCGAAGTTGGCGCCCAGCCAGCCGATGTAGTCGGCAAGGCCGGTGGGGTTGCCGCGGTATTTGGAGATGTTGCCCAGGTCATGGGGCTTGCCCAGCAGGCCCACGTCGACGGCCCAGGATGGGTGCGTCATGGCCTGCCAGACGCGGCGCAGCGGTGCGTTCGGGCCGCTCATGCCAGAGTGGGCGTCACGGTAGCGGGCGCCGGGGACCGGCATGTCGACGGTGAACACCAGGGTCTTCACGCCGGCGGCCTTGGCACGCTCCAGGGCGTTGCGCATGAAGCCGCGATCCTTCAGCACGTAGAGCTGGAACCACATCGGCCGGTCGATGGCCGGGGCGACTTCCTCGATGGGGCAGACCGACACCGTGGACATCGTGAAGGGGATGCCTTTCGCTGCCGCCGCGCGGGCTGCCTGTACTTCGCCGCGCCGGGCGTACATGCCGGTCAGGCCGACGGGAGCCAGGGCGATGGGCATGTTCAACGTCTCGTCGAACAGCTTCGTCTCCAGGCTCAGCTCGGACATGTTCTTCAGCACGCGCTGGCGCAGGGCGATGTTGGCCAGGTCGTCGACGTTGTTGCGCAGGGTGCGCTCGGCGTAGGCGCCGCCGTCGGCGTAGTGGAAGAGGAACGGCGGCAGCTTGCGTTGGGCTGCGGCGCGATAGTCGGTAGAGGCAGAGATGATCATTGGGCTCTTCCGTTTTGAGAGAAAAGTGTTGGATCGAGCGAGCTGGAGCGAGACAAGGTGGAAATGGCCGAGGGAGCGGAGCCTACAACTGTAGGTTAGGACCCCGAGGCCATTTCCAACGCAGTATCGCCGACGCTCAGCCGATCAGCGCACGGTCAGTGAACCAGCATGCCGGTGAAGATGTACGCCTGGGCCAGGGTGATCAGGCCCACCATGGCAGCGAACATCAGGCTGTGCTTGAGGGTGAAGCGGAACAGGTCGGATTCCTTGCCGACCATGCCGGTGGCGGCGCAGGCCACGGCGATGGATTGCGGCGAGATCATCTTGCCGGTCACGCCGCCGCTGGTGTTGGCGGCCACCAGCAGGGTGTCGTTGACCCCGATCTGGTGCGCGGTGGTTGCCTGCAGCGAACTGAACAGGGCGTTGGAGGAGGTATCCGAACCGGTCAGGAACACACCCAGCCAGCCGAGGAACGGCGAGAAGAACGGGAAGGCCGCACCAGTGCCGGCCAGGACCAGCGCCAGGGTGGTGGACATGCCCGAGTAGTTGGTGACGAAGGCGAAGGCCAGCACCATGCCGATGGAAAGGATCGGCCATTTCAGCTCGACCAGGGTCTCCTTGAAGGTGGTCAGACCAGTTTTTGCACTGATGCGCAGGATGAGCATCGAGATCAAAGCGGAGAAGAAGATCGCGGTGCCGGTGGCCGATACCGGGTCCAGCTTGAACACGGCGGCAATCGGCGTCGGATTGGCAACGATGGGCGCGGTCTTCACCACCAGTTGGTCCAGGTGCGGGATGGCGAAGTTGAACACCAGGTTGTACAGCGCGCCGCCCGGAGCGAAGAGCGCCTTGAATGGCTTGAGGGTCCAGATGGTGACCAGTACGGTCAGCACCAGGAAGGGCGACCAGGCCTTGAGGATTTCGCCGAAGTTGTAGGGGCTCGGCTCGGCGCTGCGCGGGCCGTTACCGCCCATTACAGCGGCACCGCCGGCGGTGGCGACTACTTCACGCTCGCTGGCGGGTTGCCAGACCTTCAGGAACAGGGTCAGGGAAATCAGGCTGACCAGGGCGGAGGTGATGTCCGGCAGTTCCGGGCCGATGAAGTTGGAGGTGAAGTACTGGGTGATGGCGAAGCTGCCGCCGGCGACCAGGGCGGCCGGCCAGGTTTCCTTCACGCCCTTGAGGCCGTCCATCATGAACACCAGCCAGAACGGTACGAGGATCGACAGGAACGGCAGCTGGCGGCCGGTCATGGCGCCGATCTTGAACGCGTCGATGCCGGTCACCTGGCCCGCGACGATGATCGGGATGCCCAGGGCGCCGAAGGCTACTGGTGCTGTGTTGGCGATCAGGCACAGGCCCGCGGCGTACAGCGGATTGAAGCCCAGGCCGACCAGCAGGGCGGCGGTGATCGCCACCGGCGCGCCGAAGCCCGCCGCACCTTCGAGGAAGGCGCCGAAGGAGAAGCCGATTAGCAGCACCTGCAGGCGCTGGTCGCCGGTGATCGACAGCACCGAGCTGCGGATCACTTCGAACTGGCCGCTCTTGACCGTGAGTTTGTAGAGGAAGACCGCCGCGACGATGATCCAGGCGATCGGCCACAGCCCATAGGCGAAGCCATAGCCGGCGGCGGCGATGGCCATGTCGGCGGGCATGCCGAAGGCGGCGATGGCGATGATGATCGAAAGGGCGAGGGTAATGCTCCCGGCGACGTGACCCTTGAGGCGGAACACGGCGAGGGCGAGGAAGAAGAACACGATCGGGATGACGGCGACCAGCGCGGACAGGCCGAGGCTGCCGAGCGGGGTGTAGATCTGCTGCCAGGTTTGCATCTGGATTGGCTCCCTAATTGTTTTTGGGTGGAGGGCCTTGTTGCCGGTCGGGCGAATCCGGGGCGCTTGTGGCGCTGGCAGTGGTCGACAGATCGCGGCTTTTTGTTTTTTCGTGCATGGGTTGTCGTGCAATTCAGCTTGCGGTAAATTGGTAAGACCAATTTACAAGGCCGAGCGCTCAGGGTAAAAGCCCTGCTGGCGGCATGTCAATTTGCTGCCCTGCGACTTTTGTCGAGCGTGGTCGCAATGGCGTAGTGGTCTTGTTGCCGGCGGTGGCAGTGGTTAGGCTGCCGCGCCCTGCTCAGTAAGCGGGTTTTAGCGCGCTATCGAGGGAGTCCACGAAGATGAGTTTCGGTCAGGTCAAGCAACGCCGTCTGTCGGACGATATCGTCGAGCGGCTGGAAGCGATGATCCTCGAGGGCACCCTCAAGGCTGGTGAGCGACTGCCCGCCGAGCGTGTGCTGGCCGAGCAGTTCGGCGTGTCGCGGCCGTCACTGCGCGAGGCGATCCAGAAGCTGGGGGCCAAGGGCCTGTTGCTCAGTCGCCAGGGCGGCGGCAACTACGTCAGCGAAGGGCTGGGCTCGATGTTCAGCGATCCCCTGCTGCACCTGCTGGAGAGCAACCCCGAGGCGCAGCGCGACTTGCTGGAGTTCCGCCACACCCTGGAAGGCTCCTGCGCCTATTACGCCGCGCTGCGCGCTACCGAGGTGGATCACCAGCGCCTGACGCAGGCGTTCGATACGCTGCAGGACTGTTACCAGCGCGTGGGCAAGGTCAGTCGCGCGGAAGAGGGGGCGGCGGACGCAGCCTTTCACCTGGCCATCGCCGAAGCCAGCCACAACGCTGTGCTGTTGCACACGATTCGTGGCCTGTTCGACCTGCTCAAGCGCAACGTGGTGACCAATATCGGCGGGATGTACGCGCAGCGTGACGAAACCCGCGAGCAGCTGATGCGTCAGCACCGCGAGTTGTACGAGGCGATTATCGGCGGGCACGCGGAAGCGGCGCGGGAGATTTCCCAGCGGCATATCGACTACGTGCAGGAAGTGCTGGCCGAGGTGCAGGCGAAAGAGTTACGCCTGCAACGCGCACAGCGACGCCAGGGCGCAGTGGACGCCTGATCGGCAACGCGCCCCGCAAGAGGGCGCGAAGGTTCAGTCGTCCTTGCCGTGACGAATGGCGCGCTGGATTTCCCGGTCGGAGTCACGCTCCTTCTCGGTGCCGCGCTTGTCGTACTCTTTCTTGCCCTTGGCCAGTGCGATCTCGCACTTGATCAGGTGCTTCTTCCAGTACATCGACAGCGCGACGCAGGCGTAGCCTTTCTGCTGCACGGCACCGAACAGCTTGCCCAGCTCACGCTTGTGTAGCAGCAGCTTGCGCGTGCGCACCGGGTCGGCGATGACGTGGGTGCTGGCAGTGGTCAGCGGCGTGATGTGGCTGCCCAGCAGCCAGGCTTCGCCATCCTTGAGCAGCACGTAGCTGTCCACCAGCTGCGCCTTGCCGGCGCGCAGGCTTTTCACTTCCCAGCCGGCCAGGGCGACGCCCGCCTCGAAGCGCTGCTCGATGAAGTAGTCGTGCAGAGCCTTCTTGTTCTGCGCGATGGTCCCCGAAGGGTGTTTCTTCTGTTTAGCCATAGGCCGCGCATTATAGGGAGTCGCTCGCCGCGCCGCTATCGGGACAGCATGCGACGGCATGCAAGCTTGAGGGTGCGTGGCTAATCTCGGAGAATGCGCGCTGTTTTTTTGATCAGAGGGCGCTGATGTTCGGTCAGATGCCGGTCAGATGCCCCACAACACAAAGCGAGACGTCTATGAGCACGCATATCCAGCGTTCGGCCCTGTTGCCCTATCCGGCGAAGGCGCTGTACGACCTGGTCAACGATGTGGCGCGCTACCCGGAGTTCCTGCCCTGGTGTTCTGCCTCCACGGTGCTGGAGGACAGTGAAACGGCCATGCGCGCCGAACTGACCGTGGCCAAGGGCAGCATCACCCAGCGTTTCACCACCCGCAACGTGCTGGTGCCCGGGCAGAGCATCGAGATGAATCTCGAGGAAGGTCCCTTCACTCAGCTGCATGGCGTGTGGACGTTCAAGGCCCTGGGCGACAAGGCCTGCAAGATTTCCCTCGACCTCACCTTCGACTATGCCGGCGCGCTGGTGAAGGCCACCCTCGGCCCGTTGTTCACCCAGGCGGCGAACACCATGGTTGACGCTTTCTGCCAGCGCGCCAAGCAGCTGCATGGCTGAATCCACGAGCATCGCCATCGAGGTCGTCTACGCGTTGCCGGAGAAGCAGGCGCTGCTGCGCCTGAGTGTCCCGCGCGGCACGCGGATGCGCGAGGCGGTGGCGCTGTCCGGCATCGCCGCGCAATTTCCCGGCCTGGATGTGCAGAGCTGCCCGCTGGGCATCTTCGGCAAGGCGGTGCTCAGACCGGAGGAGCGTGTGCTGGAAGAGGGCGAGCGGGTGGAGATCTACCGCCCGCTGATCGCTGATCCGAAGGAAGTGCGTAAGCAGCGGGCCGCGCGGGCCAAGGCGGCGCGAGGCTGATTCCGATGCGATGCGTGATCCTCATGCGATGAAGGCACAGGCAACAAAAAGCCCGGCATAGGCCGGGCTTTTTCGTTGGAGCGAATCCCTTATTGCGGATTCTTGTCCAGAGGTTCCGGAGTCGGGATCGGTACGGTTTCCACCTGGTCGACTTCCTTCTGGATCTGCTCTTCCACGGAGCCGGGCTTGGCCGGTTCTTCCTTGGGTTGTTCGGGCTGCTGCTGCGGCGCTTCCGGGGCCAGCGGTGGGGTAACGCCGTCCTTGCCGAGGATCGACTCGTCGCGGCTGACGCCGGGCATGAAGTCGCCGTTGAGGCCGATCAGTTGATCGTTTGCGCCGAAGAACAGGCTCATCCGCTCCTGCTGGCGCTGACCGCCGCCGGGCTGGATGCTGTACAGGTAGTCCCAGCGATTGGGGTGGAAGGTGTCCACGATCAGGGGGTTGCCCATGATAAACCGCACTTGGCGCCGGGTCATTCCGGGCTTCAACTGGTCTATCATGTCCTGCGTTACAACGTTGCCCTGCTGGATATCGATCTTGTAGACCCCCGGGAACGAGCAACCGGCGAGTGCGGCGAGTCCCAGCCCGAAAGCGAGACTGGTCAGCATGAGCTTGGCGTTTTGCATCAAGGGGTGACTTCCACTATCTTGGCTGAGCGACGAAATCCCGATCATACCTGTATTGAGAGATGCTGCGAAGCATTCCGCGCCGAGAAAGCACACATGGTTGAAAATAGCGAACTGCGCAAAGCCGGACTGAAGGTCACACTGCCGCGCGTCAAGATCCTCCAGATGCTCGATTCCGCCGAGCAGCGCCACATGAGCGCAGAGGATGTTTACAAAGCGCTGATGGAGGCGGGTGAGGACGTTGGTCTGGCCACTGTCTACCGCGTCCTGACCCAGTTCGAAGCCGCCGGCCTGGTGGTGCGCCACAACTTCGATGGCGGCCATGCCGTCTTCGAACTGGCCGACAGCGGTCACCATGACCACATGGTCTGCGTCGATACCGGCGAAGTCATCGAGTTCATGGACTCGGAAATCGAGAAACGCCAGAAGGAGATCGTCAAGGAGCGCGGCTTCGAGCTCGTCGATCACAATCTGGTGCTCTACGTGCGCAAGAAGAAATAAGCGTACGCAGATGCAAAAGCGGCGACCCTCGGGTCGCCGTTTTCGTTTGGGGCTTCCATGTAGGAGCGAGCCTGCTCGCGAACAAAATTCCCGGTTGCCTCAGGGCCAAGCAGTTCGCGAGCGAGCTCGCTCCTACAGGTCAGTTCTGGACTGCGGAATCGACCATCTTGCGAGCGTGGGCCAGGGATTCCTTGGTCAGGTCGACGCCGCCGAGCATGCGGGCGATTTCTTCGATGCGCTCGGACTTCTTCAGGTTGGCCACGGCGGTACGGGTTTCGCTGGTGTCGCGGTCCTTGTGGACGAACAGGTGCTGGTGTCCCTGTGCTGCGACTTGCGGCAAATGGGTGACCGTCAGTACCTGGCCGCGATCGCCCAGGCGGCGCAGCAGTTGGCCGACGACTTCGGCGGTGGGGCCGCCGATGCCAACATCCACTTCGTCAAAGACCAGCGTGGGAGTGCGTGAGGTCTGCGCGGTGATCACCTGGATCGCCAGGCTGATGCGCGACAATTCGCCGCCCGAGGCAACCTTGGCCAGGCCCTTCAGTGGTTGGCCGGGGTTGGCGCTGACGAGGAACTCCAGCTGTTCCAGACCATTCACCTGAGGCTCATCGGAAGTGGCGTCGCGCAGTTCGATGGCGAAGCGGCCCCCCGGCATCCCCAGTCGCTGCATCTCCACTTCCACGGCCTTGGCAAGTTGCGGTGCGGCGGTGCGACGAAGCTGGCTGAGCTCTGCGGCCTTCTCCTGGTAATGGCGGGCGTAGGCGGCGAGCTCCTCGCCCAGGCGGTCGACGGCTTCGTCGTCGGCGTTCAGCGCTTCGAGTTCGTCCAGCAGACGCTGCTGCAAATCCTGTAGTTCATGGGGCTGGACGCGGTGTTTGCGCGCGAGGCTATAGATGGTGTCCATCCGCTCTTCCAGTTGCTGAAGGCGCAGGGGGTCGGCGTCGAAGTGGTCGACGAAGCGGTTCAGTTCGCCGATGGCCTCTTCCACCTGGATTTGCGCGCTGGACAGCAGGTTCACCGCTTCGCCCAGCGCGGCGGGCTGGCTCTGGAAAGCGGTGAGGCGGTTGAGGCTGGAGGTCAGCGCCGACAGCACGTTGCCGGCATCGCTCTCGCTGCACAGTTCGACTACTTGGCGGCAGGC
Source organism: Pseudomonas sp. NY15435 (assembly GCF_048068295.1). Lineage (NCBI taxonomy): Bacteria > Pseudomonadati > Pseudomonadota > Gammaproteobacteria > Pseudomonadales > Pseudomonadaceae > Pseudomonas > Pseudomonas sp. NY15435. Next base: position 76,943 of record NZ_JBLUQA010000011.1, on the reverse strand, counting down.
GGCGATCAGGCTGCCGGCATTGCTCTGAGTCTTGTGCTCGGCCTCCAGTGACTCCAGTTCGTTGTCGCCCAGGCCGAGGTTTTCCAGCTCTTCCAGCTGATAACTGAGTAGTTGGTGGCGGGCGCGCTGCTCTTCGCCGTTGCGCGACAGGCGGTCCAGTTCCTGGCGGGTCTGCTTCCAGCGCTGCGCGGCAAGATGCACCTGGCGCGCCAGGTCCTGACTGCCGGCGTACTCGTCGAGCAGGCGGCGGTGGGTATCGGCCTTGAGCAGCGACTGATGCTCATGCTGGCTGTGGATATCGATCAGCAACTCGCCCAGGTGCTTGAGGTCGCCCAGCGGGCAGGGTGAGCCGTTGATGTAGGCGCGCGAACGGCCTTCGGCGGTGATCACTCGGCGCAGGATGCACGGCCCGTCCTGCTCCAGGTCGCGCTCGGCGAGCCAGTCGCGGGCTTCGGCAATCGCACTGACATCGAAGCTGGCGAGAATGTCTGCCTTGTCGGAGCCGGGGCGCACCACGCCGCTGTCGGCGCGGTCACCGAGGGCGAGGCCGAGGGCGTCGAGCATGATCGACTTGCCGGCGCCCGTCTCGCCGGTGATCACGGTCATGCCGGCGGCGAGCTCGAGATCGAGGTGCTCGACGATGGCGTAGTTGTGCACAGACAGGTGAACCAGCATGGGCGGCGGCTCCGTAGAAATGTCTGGTTATTTATACAGTATTTTCGGCCGCTGGCAATTCTCCTTCGTCGTCTGTGGGGTGCTTGATGTGGGTGCCTTGAGCTTGCCGCCCTTGAAGTCAAAAAAAGGCGCCCCATATAGTCGGCAGAGCCGCGGACCATTGGGTTCGCTTTGTTTTCAAAGGCTTATTTTCTTTTTTAGGAGAGTGGCATGTCTGACGAACAACAGACTCAGGATTCCCAGTTCAACGAGCAGCCGGAAACCGGCGCTACCGGGGACCTGAACGCCCGCGTGCTGGAGCTGGAAGAACAGGTCGCCGCGGCGAAGGATCAAAGCCTGCGTGCCGTCGCTGAATTGCAGAACGTCCGCCGCCGTGCCGAGCAGGACGTGGAGAAGGCGCACAAGTTCGCCCTGGAGAAATTCGCCGGCGACCTGCTGCCGATCGTCGATACCCTCGAGCGCGCGCTGGAGATGTCGAACCCGGAAGACGAAGCAATCAAGCCGATGCGCGAAGGCATCGAGCTGACGCTGAAGATGTTCCACGACACGCTGGCGCGCTACAACCTCGAGCCGGTCGACCCGCACGGCGAGCCGTTCAACCCCGAACACCACCAGGCCATGGCCATGGAAGAGAGCATCCGTCTCGAGCCGGGTAGCGTGGTCAAGGTGTTCCAGAAGGGTTACCTGCTCAACGGTCGCCTGCTGCGTCCGGCCATGGTCGTGGTCAGCAAGGCACCTGAACAAACTCCGCCTTCGATCGACGAGAAGGCTTGAAATCCACCACCCGGTCCCCATCTGGGTAATCAACCGAGCCAAAGACCCGCAACAGGGTCAGCGCGGAATCTAATTTCTGGAGAGTGAAATATGGGCAAAATCATTGGTATCGACCTGGGGACCACCAACTCCTGTGTGTCCATCCTGGAGAACGGTAACGTCAAGGTCATCGAGAACGCCGAAGGCGCTCGTACCACCCCGTCGATCATCGGCTACGCCAACGACGGCGAAATCCTGGTAGGTCAGCCGGCCAAGCGCCAGGCCGTGACCAACCCGACCAACACCCTGTACGCCGTGAAGCGCCTGATTGGCCGTCGCTTCGAAGAAGACGTCGTACAGAAAGACATCAAGATGGTGCCGTACAAGATCGTCAAGGCTGACAATGGCGACGCCTGGGTCGAGGCCAAGGGTCAGAAGATGGCTCCGCCGCAGGTCTCCGCTGAAGTCCTGAAAAAGATGAAGAAGACCGCCGAGGATTACCTGGGCGAGCCGGTCACCGAAGCAGTCATCACCGTTCCGGCCTACTTCAACGACAGCCAGCGTCAAGCCACCAAGGACGCCGGCCGCATCGCCGGTCTGGACGTCAAGCGCATCATCAACGAACCGACCGCGGCCGCGCTGGCCTACGGCCTGGACAAGGCCAAGGGCGACCACACCATCATCGTGTATGACCTGGGCGGCGGTACCTTCGACGTTTCCGTGATCGAGATCGCAGAAGTCGATGGCGAGCACCAGTTCGAAGTACTGGCCACCAACGGCGACACCTTCCTGGGTGGTGAAGACTTCGACCTGCGCCTGATCGACTACCTCGTCGAGGAATTCAAGAAAGAATCCGGCATGGACCTCAAGGGCGACCCGCTGGCCATGCAGCGCCTGAAGGAAGCGGCCGAAAAAGCCAAGATCGAGCTGTCCTCGACCCAGCAGACCGACGTCAACCTGCCGTACGTCACCGCTGACGCCTCGGGCCCGAAACACCTGAACGTCAAGGTTTCCCGCGCCAAGCTGGAATCCCTGGTGGAAGACCTGGTCACCCGTACCATCGAGCCGTGCCGCGTTGCGCTCAAGGACGCAGGCCTGGACGTGTCGAAGATCGACGAAGTGATCCTGGTCGGCGGCCAGACCCGCATGCCGCTGGTGCAGAAGACCGTTGCCGAGTTCTTCGGCAAGGAAGCGCGCAAGGACGTCAACCCGGACGAAGCCGTTGCCATGGGTGCTGCCATCCAGGGCGCCGTACTGGCCGGCGATGTGAAGGACGTGCTGCTGCTTGACGTCACCCCGCTGACCCTGGGCATCGAAACCCTCGGTGGCGTGATGACCGCGCTGATCGACAAGAACACCACCATCCCGACCAAGAAGTCGCAGGTGTTCTCCACTGCCGATGACAACCAGGGCGCCGTGACCATCCACGTTCTGCAGGGCGAGCGCAAGCAAGCCGGCCAGAACAAGTCGCTGGGCAAGTTCGACCTGGCCGACATCCCGCCGGCTCCGCGCGGTGTGCCGCAGATCGAAGTGACCTTCGACATCGACGCCAACGGCATCCTGCATGTGGGCGCCAAGGACAAGGCCACCGGCAAGCAGCAGTCCATCGTGATCAAGGCCTCTTCCGGTCTGTCCGAGGACGAGATCCAGCAGATGGTCCGCGACGCCGAAGCGAATGCCGAGGAAGACCGCAAGTTCGAGGAGCTGGCCGCAGCCCGCAACCAGGGCGACGCGCTGGTTCACGCCACTCGCAAGATGGTCACCGAGGCTGGCGACAAGGCCACTGCCGAGGAGAAGGCTGCCATCGAGAAAGCTCTCGGCGAGCTGGAAGTTGCCGTGAAAGGCGACGACAAGGCCGAGATCGAAGCGAAGATGAACGCGCTGTCCCAGGCGTCCACCCCGCTGGCGCAGAAGATGTACGCCGAACAGCCGCAGCCGGGTGCTGCCGCTCAGGGCGAGGCTGCTGACGACAAGGCTGGCGACGATGTCGTCGACGCCGAGTTCGAAGAGGTCAAGGAGAACAAGTAAGCCGCGTGCTTGCTTCCGCTCCGGCGCACCGATCAGCGTGTCGGTGCGCATGAAACGTCACGCGGGGGCTTGCTCCCGCGTTGGCGTGTCTGGGGGAACGGTTTTTAGAGTGCAGGAAAGTTATGGCCAAACGTGATTTTTACGAGGTACTGGGTGTCGAGCGCGGCGCCAGCGAAGCGGACCTGAAGAAGGCCTATCGCCGGCTCGCCATGAAGTTCCACCCGGACCGCAATCCCGGCGACAAGGAGGCCGAGGATAAATTCAAGGAGGCCAACGAGGCGTACGAGGTCCTGTCCGACGCCAGCAAGCGCGCGGCCTACGACCAGTACGGCCATGCCGGCGTCGACCCGCAGATGGGTGGCGGCGGTGCCGGCTTCGGCGGCGCGAGCTTCTCGGACATCTTCGGCGATGTCTTCAGTGATTTCTTCGGTGGCGGCGGCGGTCGCGGCGGTTCCCGTGGCGGCCCGGCCCGTGGCGCGGACCTGCGCTACACCCTCGATCTCGACCTGGAAGACGCAGTTCGCGGCACCACCGTGACCATTCGCGTTCCCACCCTGGTCGGCTGCAAAACCTGCAGCGGCAGCGGCGCCAAGCCCGGTACCACGCCGGTCACCTGTACCACTTGTGGTGGTATCGGCCAAGTGCGCATGCAGCAGGGCTTCTTCTCGGTGCAGCAGACCTGCCCGCGTTGCCATGGCAGCGGCAAGATGATCACCGACCCCTGTGGTTCCTGCCATGGCCAGGGTCGGGTGGAAGAGCACAAGACCCTGTCGGTGAAAGTGCCGGCCGGCGTCGATACTGGTGACCGCATCCGCCTGACCGGCGAAGGCGAGGCCGGCGCCCATGGTGGCCCGGCGGGCGACCTTTACGTAGTGGTGAACGTGCGCGAGCACGACATCTTCCAGCGCGACGGCAAGCACCTGTACTGCGAGGTACCGATCAGCTTCGCCGATGCCGCCCTGGGTGGCGAGCTGGAAGTGCCGACCCTGGATGGCCGCGTGAAGCTGAAGATTCCCGAAGGCACCCAGACCGGCAAGCTGTTCCGCCTGCGCGGCAAGGGCGTTGCCCCGGTGCGCGGCGGCGGTGCTGGCGACCTGATGTGTCGCGTGGTCGTGGAGACGCCCGTGCAACTGGACAAGCGTCAGCGCGAACTCCTTGAAGAGTTCCGCGGTACCCTGCAGGGCAACTCTTCCAATTCGCCCAAGGCCAGTGGCTGGTTCGAGGGCATGAAGCGCTTCTTCGACGATCTATGATGCAGGGCCCCGGCGATGCGAATCGTCCGGGGCTTTTTTAGCTGGGAGCTGTTTTATATGCGACGTATAGCCGTAATGGGCGCCGCCGGGCGCATGGGCAAGACCCTGATTGAAGCTGTCCAGCAGACCAATGGCAGCGCAGGCCTGACTGCGGCGGTCGACCGCCCGGACAGCACGCTGGTGGGCGCTGACGCGGGCGAACTGGCCGGCCTGGGTCGTATCGGCGTGCCGCTGTCGGGCGACCTGGCCAAGGTGGTCGACGAGTTCGACGTGCTGATCGACTTCACCCACCCGACCGTGACCCTGAAGAACCTGGAAGTCTGCCGTAAGGCCGGCAAGGCCATGGTTATCGGCACTACCGGCTTCTCCGCGGCGGAGAAGGAACTGCTGAACGAAGCGGCGAAGGATATTCCGATCGTCTTCGCGGCCAACTACAGCGTCGGCGTGAACCTCTGCCTGAAGCTGCTCGACACCGCTGCCCGCGTTCTGGGTGACGACGTGGATATCGAGATCCTCGAGGCGCACCACCGCCACAAGGTCGACGCGCCTTCCGGCACCGCGCTACGCATGGGTGAAGTGGTTGCCAATGCGCTGGGTCGGGATCTGGAGAAAGTGGCTGTGTACGGTCGTGAAGGCCAGACCGGCGCCCGTCCGCGCGAGACCATCGGCTTCGCCACCGTGCGTGCTGGCGATGTAGTGGGCGATCACACCGTGTTGTTCGCTGCTGATGGCGAGCGCGTGGAGATCACTCACAAGGCCTCGAGCCGCATGACCTTCGCTCGCGGTGCCGTGCGTGCGGCACAGTGGCTGGAAGGGCAGGCCAACGGCCTGTACGACATGCAGGACGTGCTCGGCCTTCGCTGAGTGGTATGGCCATACGTCGTGCAAAAGGTGGACCATGATGTCGCATTTCTGTAAACTACAGCTTTAGTGTGTCCACTAAAAGCAGCGCAGCATGAATCACATAAAAAGCGGGATGACTTCTTCTGATGTCATCCCGCTTTTTTACAATCTGCGCACGCCCAGCCAGGCTTGAACTACGGGAGGTCTTCTTGACTAAGCCAGCCATACTTGCACTTGCCGACGGCAGCGTTTTTCGCGGTGAAGCCATCGGCGCCGACGGCCAGACCGTCGGAGAGGTGGTGTTCAACACCGCCATGACCGGCTACCAGGAAATCCTTACCGATCCTTCCTACGCCCAACAGATCGTCACCCTGACCTACCCGCACATCGGCAACACCGGCACCACGCCGGAAGATGCCGAGTCGAACAAGGTCTGGGCCGCCGGCCTGATCATTCGTGACCTGCCGCTGCTGTCCAGCAGCTGGCGCGACAAGCAGTCCCTGCCGGACTACCTGAAAGAGAACGGCACCGTTGCCATCGCTGGTATCGACACCCGTCGCCTGACTCGCATCCTGCGCGAAAAGGGTTCGCAGAACGGCTGCATCCTGGCTGGCGACGACGCCACCGAGGAAAAAGCTCTCGAACTGGCGCGCGGCTTCCCGGGCCTGAAAGGCATGGACCTGGCTAAAGTCGTGTCCTCCACCGAGAAGTACGAGTGGCGCTCCAGCGTCTGGAACCTGGAAACCGACAGCCACCCGGAAATCGCCGCCGCTGACCTGCCGTACCATGTAGTCGCCTATGACTTCGGCGTGAAGCTGAACATCCTGCGCATGCTGGTCGCCCGTGGTTGCCGCCTGACCGTCGTGCCGGCGCAGACCCCGGCCAGCGAAGTGCTCGCCCTGAACCCGGACGGCATCTTCCTCTCCAACGGCCCAGGCGACCCCGAGCCGTGCGACTACGCCATCCAGGCCATCCGCGAGTTCCTCGACACCGAGACGCCGATCTTCGGCATCTGCCTGGGGCACCAACTGCTGGCTCTGGCTTCCGGCGCCAAGACTGTGAAGATGGGCCACGGCCACCATGGCGCCAACCACCCGGTGCAGGACCTGGATTCCGGCGTGGTGATGATCACCAGCCAGAACCACGGATTCGCCGTGGATGAGGCAAGCATGCCGGCCAACCTGCGCGCTACCCACAAGTCGCTGTTCGACGGCACCCTGCAGGGCGTCGAGCGCACCGACAAGGTGGCCTTCAGCTTCCAGGGTCACCCGGAAGCCAGCCCTGGCCCGCACGACGTGGCTCCGCTGTTCGACCGCTTCATCGCGGCGATGGCCGAGCGCCGCTGAGACTGAGCCCGAAGAGGGGAAGAAGATGATGCCGACCCTGGGAATCACCGACCTCTGGACCTACGTCCTGGGTACATTGTTCATCGTCCTGCTGCCGGGGCCGAACTCGCTGTTCGTCCTCGCCACCGCCGCCCAGCGCGGCGTGGCCTCGGGCTATCGGGCGGCGAGCGCGGTGTTCCTCGGTGATGCGATCCTGATGTTCCTGTCGGCACTGGGTATCGCCTCGGTCCTCAAGGCCGAGCCGATGCTGTTCCTGGGGCTGAAGTACGTCGGCGCCGCGTACCTGTTCTATTTAGGGTTAGGCATGCTCCGCGGTGGTTGGCAGAAGCTGCGCCACCCGCTGGAAGCGGCCGCCGCGCCGGCGAAGGAAGTGGACGTCAACCAGCCGTTCCGCAAGGCGCTGCTGCTGAGCCTGTCCAACCCCAAGGCGATCCTCTTCTTCATCTCCTTCTTCATCCAGTTCGTCGACCCGGGCTACGCCTACCCCGGCCTGTCGTTCCTGGTACTGGGCACGATCCTCGAGATCATCAGCGCCCTGTACCTGAGCTTCCTGATTTTCTCCGGTGTGCGTCTGGCGGCCTGGTTCCGTCGGCGGCAACGGCTGGCTGCCGGCGCCTCGAGTGGCGTCGGCGCCCTGTTCGTCGGCTTTGGCGTGAAGCTGGCCAGCGCAACCCTTTCCTGAATATTGCAACGAGAGTCCCATGCCCAAGCGTACAGACATCAAGAGCATCCTGATCCTCGGCGCCGGCCCGATCGTCATCGGCCAGGCCTGTGAGTTCGACTACTCCGGCGCGCAGGCCTGCAAGGCCCTGAAGGAAGAAGGCTTCCGTGTCATCCTGGTGAACTCCAACCCGGCCACCATCATGACCGACCCGGCCATGGCCGATGCCACCTACATCGAGCCGATCAAGTGGCAGACCGTCGCCAAGATCATCGAGAAGGAGCGCCCTGACGCGCTGCTGCCGACCATGGGCGGCCAGACCGCTCTGAACTGCGCCCTGGACCTGGAGCGTCACGGCGTGCTTGAGCAGTTCGGCGTGGAAATGATCGGCGCCAACGCCGATACCATCGACAAGGCCGAAGATCGTTCGCGCTTTGACAAGGCCATGCGCGACATCGGCCTGGCCTGCCCGCGCTCGGGCATCGCGCACACCATGGAAGAAGCCTACGGCGTACTGGAGAAGGTCAACTTCCCGTGCATCATCCGTCCGTCCTTCACCATGGGTGGCACCGGCGGCGGCATCGCCTACAACCGCGAAGAATTCGAAGAAATCTGCACCCGTGGCCTGGACCTGTCGCCGACCAACGAGCTGCTGATCGACGAATCGCTGATCGGCTGGAAGGAATACGAGATGGAGGTTGTCCGCGACAAGAAGGACAACTGCATCATCGTCTGCGCCATCGAGAACTTCGACCCGATGGGCGTGCACACCGGTGACTCGATCACCGTAGCGCCCGCGCAGACCCTGACCGACAAGGAATACCAGATCATGCGCAACGCCTCGCTGGCGGTGCTGCGTGAGATCGGCGTGGAAACCGGCGGTTCCAACGTGCAGTTCGGCATCTGCCCGAACACCGGTCGCATGGTCGTGATCGAGATGAACCCGCGTGTATCGCGCTCCTCGGCGCTGGCTTCCAAGGCCACCGGCTTCCCGATCGCCAAGATCGCCGCCAAGCTGGCCGTCGGCTATACCCTCGACGAACTGCAGAACGACATCACCGGCGGCCGTACCCCGGCGTCCTTCGAGCCGGCGATCGACTACGTCGTCACCAAGATCCCGCGTTTCGCCTTCGAGAAATTCCCGAAAGCCGACGCCCGCCTGACCACCCAGATGAAATCCGTGGGTGAAGTCATGGCCATCGGCCGTACCTTCCAGGAGTCCGTGCAGAAAGCCCTGCGCGGCCTGGAAGTCGGCGCCACCGGTTTCGATCCCAAGCTCGACCTGAGCAACCCGGAAGCCGAGAGCATCCTCAAGCGCGAACTGACCGTGCCCAATGCCGACCGCATCTGGTACGTCGCCGACGCCTTCCGCGCCGGCAAGAGCATCGCCGAAGTCTTTGACCTGACCCGCATTGACGAGTGGTTCCTGGTGCAGATCGAAGACCTGATCAAGGACGAAGAGCGCGTCAAGACCCTGGGTCTGTCCGCGATCGATCGTGACCTGATGCTCAAGCTCAAGCGCAAGGGCTTCTCCGATGCCCGCCTGGCCACCCTGCTGGGTGTGACCGAGAAGAACCTGCGCAATCATCGCCACAAGCTCAAGGTGCTGCCGGTCTACAAGCGCGTCGACACCTGCGCCGCAGAGTTCGCCACCGACACCGCCTACATGTACTCGACCTACGAGGAAGAGTGCGAAGCCAATCCGTCGACTCGCGACAAGATCATGATCCTGGGCGGCGGTCCGAACCGTATCGGCCAGGGCATCGAGTTCGACTACTGCTGCGTACATGCCGCGCTGGCCATGCGTGAAGACGGTTACGAGACCATCATGGTCAACTGCAACCCGGAGACCGTCTCCACCGACTACGACACGTCCGACCGCCTGTACTTCGAGCCGGTAACCCTGGAAGACGTGCTGGAAATCGTCCGCGTCGAGCAGCCCAAGGGCGTCATCGTGCAGTACGGCGGCCAGACTCCGCTGAAACTCTGCCGTGCCCTGGAAGAAGCCGGCGTGCCGATCATCGGCACCAGCCCGGACGCCATCGACCGCGCCGAAGACCGCGAGCGCTTCCAGCAGATGGTCCAGCGCCTGAACCTGCGCCAGCCGGCCAACGCCACCGCGCGCAGTGAAGACCAGGCCCTGGAGCTGTCGAAGAACATCGGCTACCCGATGGTGGTGCGCCCGTCCTATGTACTGGGCGGCCGTGCGATGGAAATCGTCTACCAGGAAGAAGAGCTCAAGCGCTACATGCGCGAAGCCGTGAAGGTTTCCAACGACAGCCCGGTGCTGCTGGACCGCTTCCTGAACTGCGCCATCGAAGTCGACATCGATGCGGTGTGCGACGGCGAGACCGTGGTGATCGGCGCGATCATGCAGCACATCGAACAGGCTGGCGTGCACTCCGGTGACTCCGCCTGCTCGCTGCCGCCGTACTCGCTGCCGCAGCACATCCAGGACGAGATCCGCGAGCAGGTCAAGAAGATGGCCCTGGAGCTCGGCGTGGTCGGCCTGATGAACGTGCAGATGGCCGTTCAGGGTGAAGACATCTACGTGATCGAGGTGAACCCGCGCGCGTCCCGTACCGTACCGTTCGTCTCCAAGTGCATCGGCGAGTCGCTGGCGAAAGTGGCGGCCCGCGTCATGGCTGGCAAGTCCCTGGCCGAAGTCGGCTTCACCCAGGAGGTGATCCCGCCGTACTATAGCGTCAAGGAAGCGGTGTTCCCGTTCGCCAAGTTCCCCGGCGTCGACCCGATCCTCGGCCCAGAGATGAAGTCCACTGGCGAGGTGATGGGTGTCGGTGACAGCTTCGGTGAGGCATTCGCCAAGGCCCAGTTGGGCGCCAGCGAAATCCTGCCGAACGCCGGTTGCGCCTTCATCAGCGTCCGCGAGGACGACAAGCCGCAAGCCGTTCAGGTCGCCCGCGATCTGGTCGCGCTGGGCTTCGAAGTGGTTGCCACTGCTGGCACCGCCAAGGTGATCGAGGCTGCCGGCCTGCCGGTGCGTCGTGTGAACAAGGTGACCGAGGGTCGTCCTCACGTGGTCGACATGATCAAGAATGACGAAGTCACCCTGATCATCAACACCACCGAGGGTCGCCAGTCCATCGCTGACTCGTACTCCATCCGTCGAAACGCCCTGCAGCACAAGATCTACTGCACCACCACCATCGCGGCGGGTCAGGCGATCTGTGAGGCGCTCAAGTTCGGTCCCGAGAAGACCGTTCGCCGTCTGCAGGATCTCCATGCAGGAATCAACGCATGAGCAAATTTCCAATGACCGTCCAGGGCGCTCGCGCCCTGGAAGAAGAACTGAAACACCTGAAGACCGTTCTGCGCCCGCAGATCACCCAGGCCATTGCCGAAGCGCGTGAGCTGGGCGATCTGAAGGAAAACGCCGAGTACCACGCTGCTCGTGAACAGCAGGGCATGTCCGAAGCTCGCATCCGCGACATCGAGGCCAAGCTGTCCAACGCGCAGATCATCGACGTGACCACCATTCCGCACAGCGGCAAGGTGATCTTCGGCACCACCGTCGATATCGCCAACGTCGAGACCGACGAGACGGTGACCTACCAGATCGTCGGCGACGACGAGGCGGACATCAAGAACAGCAAGATCTCGGTCAACTCGCCGATCGCCCGTGCGCTGATCGGCAAGACCGAAGGCGACGCTGTTCTGGTGAAGACCCCGGGTGGCGACGTCGAGTACGAGATCGTTGAAGTCCGCCACGCCTGATCGGCAATCCCTGAACGCAGGCACCATCAGTTGGCTGCTGGCCCAGACATTCTGGGTCGGCGGCCTCTGGTTGCTGCAGTTCGTGGTGTTGCCGGCGCTGGACAAGATCGGCCTGGCGCCGCTCCTGGTGGAGGCGGTTTCCGATGCGCTGAAGCCGCTACTGCTGGGTTTTGCCGGATTCTGCGTGCTGCTCCAGTCCCTGGTGCTCTGGCAGGCGCGCGGATTCGCTGCCTTTGCCCGTGAAGCGCGGGGGCAGTTGCTGCTCACCGTGCTGGTGATGGCGGTGGCTTATTTCATGGTCCGCCAGGTAGCGCCGGACGCTCAGCGCTGGCTGCTGTTCAATTACCTGGTGGTAGCGCTATGCGGATTGCTGCTGGTGCTGCAGCCGGCGCCGGGGCGAGACGAACGGAGCTGACGCGGCGGAGCCTTGCCGGCTCCGCGTTGCCGGTCTTGACTGTCAGAGACCGCTGAAGCGGCTGATATTCGACAGGTTCTTGTTCGGCTTGGGATTGCGACGATAGATCAGTGCCATCTTGCCGATGGACTGAACCAGTTCGCAGCTGCCGTTCTGGCAGAGCTCGTCGATCAGCGCACGACGGTCGTCGCGTTCGGTGATGCGGAATTGCACCTTGATCAGTTCATGATCGTTGAGCGCGCGCTCAAGCTCGGCCATCACACCTTCCGAAAGACCGTTTTCAGCAACGGTCAATACGGGTTTCAGGTGATGCCCGATAGATTTGAACTGCTTTTTCTGCTCCTGAGAGAGCGCCATAATCTGACCCCTGGGAAAAAAGGCGGATATTCTACCCGAGTTTAGGTTGTACCGGGATGCCGCTCAGACGAGGTAATACGTGGCCCGTTCCAAGACTAGCCATCGCTGGCTGAAAGAACATTTCGACGATCCTTACGTGAAGATGGCACAGCGCGACGGCTACCGCTCGCGCGCCAGCTACAAACTGCTGGAAATCCAGGAGAAGGATCGCATCCTGCGTCCGGGCATGACCGTGGTCGACCTCGGCGCCGCCCCAGGCGGCTGGTCGCAGGTCACCAGTCGGGTGATCGGTGACAAGGGTACCCTGATCGCCTCGGACATCCTGCCGATGGACAGTATCCCGGACGTCACCTTCATTCAGGGCGACTTCACCGAAGACGAAGTCTTCGCCCAGTTGCTCGAGGCCATCGGAGAAAATCCGGTAGACCTTGTGATTTCCGATATGGCCCCCAATATGAGTGGATTGCCCGCCGTGGACATGCCCCGTGCGATGTTCCTCTGCGAGCTGGCCCTGGACCTGTGCACCCGTGTGCTGCGTCCGGGCGGCGATTTCCTGATCAAGATTTTCCAGGGCGAAGGTTTTGACGCTTACCACAAGATGGTTCGCGAGAACTTCGAGAAGGTGCAGATGCGCAAGCCGCTGTCCTCCCGCGACCGTTCCCGCGAGCAGTATCTGCTCGCACGGGGCTTTCGCGGCGCCTAGACTGGAATGATTGGGCCGGCTTTTGGTCTACGCCTTGCAGGTTTTGCTTGTACCGGTGAAAGCCGGGGTTCATAAAGGGTTACAGACGGCGCCTGCCTGGCGGCGGGCGTTGTGTAGTAATTTTGGCCGGAAGGAGTCTGGCCGTCGTGAGAAGCGGTTTCCAGGGCGGAGCCGGCTTCAGAGGGTAGTCAATTGAACGACATGGCAAAGAACCTGATTCTGTGGCTGATCATCGCGGCGGTACTCGTCACCGTGATGAACAACTTCTCCAGCCCGAGCGAGCCGCAGACGCTCAACTATTCCGACTTCATCCAGCAGGTGAAGGACGGCAAGGTCGAGCGCGTAACCGTCGACGGCTATGTCATCACTGGCAAGCGCCAGGATGGTGACACCTTCAAGACCATCCGCCCGGCGATCCAGGACAACGGCCTGATCGGCGACCTGGTCAATAACAACGTGGTTGTCGAAGGCAAGCAGCCGGAGCAGCAGAGCATCTGGACCCAGTTGCTGGTGGCGAGCTTCCCGATTCTGGTGATCATCGCCGTCTTCATGTTCTTCATGCGCCAGATGCAGGGCGGCGGCGGTGGCCGCGGTGGCCCGATGAGCTTCGGCAAGAGCAAGGCCCGCCTGTTGTCGGAAGACCAGGTGAAGACCACCTTTGCCGACGTTGCCGGTTGCGACGAGGCCAAGGAAGAAGTCAGCGAACTGGTGGAATTCCTCCGCGATCCGGGCAAGTTCCAGCGCCTGGGCGGTCGTATCCCGCGCGGCGTGCTGATGGTCGGCCCGCCCGGTACCGGTAAGACCCTGCTTGCCAAGGCGATTGCTGGCGAAGCCAAGGTGCCGTTCTTCACCATTTCCGGTTCGGACTTCGTGGAAATGTTCGTCGGCGTGGGCGCCTCGCGCGTTCGCGACATGTTCGACCAGGCCAAGAAGCACGCACCCTGCATCATCTTCATCGACGAGATCGACGCCGTCGGCCGCCATCGTGGCGCCGGTCTGGGCGGCGGTCACGACGAGCGCGAGCAGACCCTCAACCAGTTGCTGGTGGAGATGGACGGTTTCGAGATGAATGACGGCATTATCGTCATCGCTGCGACCAACCGCCCGGACGTGCTCGACCCCGCGCTGCTGCGCCCGGGCCGCTTCGACCGCCAGGTAGTGGTTGGCCTGCCGGACATTCGTGGTCGCGAACAGATCCTGAAAGTGCACATGCGCAAGGTCCCGCTGGGCGACAACGTCGATCCGGCCGTGATCGCGCGCGGTACCCCGGGCTTCTCCGGTGCAGACCTGGCCAACCTGGTCAACGAGGCTTCGCTGTTCGCCGCTCGTTCCAACAAGCGCATCGTGGACATGCGTGAGTTCGAGCTGGCCAAGGACAAGATCATGATGGGCGCAGAGCGCAAGACCATGGTCATGTCCGAGAAGGAGAAGAAGAACACCGCGTTCCACGAAGCCGGCCACGCCATCGTCGGCCGTCTGGTTCCGGAGCACGACCCGGTCTACAAGGTATCCATCATTCCGCGCGGTCGCGCCTTGGGCGTGACCATGTTCCTGCCGGAAGAGGATCGTTACAGCCTGTCCAAGCGCGCCCTGGAAAGCCAGATCTGCTCGCTGTTCGGTGGCCGTATCGCCGAAGAGATGACCCTGGGCTTCGAAGGTGTTACCACTGGCGCCTCCAACGACATCATGCGTGCTACCCAGCTGGCACGGAACATGGTGACCAAGTGGGGTCTGTCGGAAAAACTCGGCCCGCTGATGTACGCGGAAGAGGAGGGCGAGGTCTTCCTCGGTCGTAGTGCTGGTGGTCAGCACTCCAATATCTCCGGCGAGACTGCCAAGCTGATCGACCAGGAAGTGCGCCGCATCATCGACGACTGCTACGGCACCGCCAAGCGCCTGCTGGAAGAGAATCGTGACAAGCTCGACATGATGGCTGACGCGCTGATGAAGTACGAAACCATCGATGCCGACCAGATCGACGACATCATGGCCGGCCGCGAGCCGCGCGAGCCGCGCGACTGGCAGGGCGGCAACTCCGGTTCCTCCGGCAATGCTGCCTCGCCGCGCGACGAAGGTCGCCAGGAAAATCCGATTGGCGGGCCCGCCGGCGAACACTGAGAGCACTGAATGAGTTCGTTGTACCACCCGACCCGGTTGCCTTGCGGCAACCGGGTTCTTGATTTAAGCCGCCCGCACGTCATGGGCATCCTCAATGTCACCCCCGATTCCTTCTCCGACGGTGGGCGTTTCAGCCAGCACGATGCGGCGTTGCGTCATGCGGCGCATATGGTCGCGGCCGGCGCCACGCTGATCGATATCGGTGGTGAGTCGACGCGTCCCGGTGCGCGCATGGTCTCGCCGACCGAAGAGTTGGAGCGCGTGGCGCCAGTGGTCGAGGCCATTGCGCGCGAGCTGGATGTGGTCATCTCCGTGGATACCTCCACTCCCGCAGTGATGCGTGAAACTGCGCGCCTCGGGGCTGGCCTGATCAATGATGTGCGTTCACTGCAGCGCGATGGCGCCCTGGATGCTGCGTTTGATACCGGGCTTCCGGTGTGTCTGATGCACATGCGCGGGGAGCCCGGGAACATGCAGGATGATCCACGCTATCCAGACATTCTTCAGGAAGTCCGAGGTTTCCTCGAGGAGCGTATTGCCGTCTGCGAAGCCGTCGGTATTGCTCGGGAGCGGATCGTCATCGATCCTGGCTTAGGCTTCGCCAAGACTCAGAGCCACAACCTCAACCTGTTCCGCCAGATGGACAGGTTGATGGAAATGGGTTGCCCGTTGCTGGTCGGTGTCTCGCGCAAGAGCATGATCGGCCGCGCGCTGGGTCGCGAAGTAGGAGAGCGCCTGTATGGCAGTCTCGCGCTGGCCGCTCTCGCGGTAACCAAGGGAGCCAGTATTATCCGCGTTCATGATGTCGCCGAGACGGTGGACGTGGTTCGAATGATTCACGCAGTGGAAAGTGCAAAGGAAGAGGGGATGCCCGCATGAGCAGGAAGTATTTTGGTACCGATGGAATTCGCGGCCGCGTTGGCACGCCGCCGATCACGCCGGAGTTCGTGCTCAAGTTGGGCTGGGCCGTGGGCATGGCCTTCCGTCAGCAGGGCAAGTGCCGTGTGCTGGTGGGCAAGGACACGCGGATTTCCGGCTACATGTTCGAATCCGCACTGGAAGCAGGCCTGTCCGCCGCTGGTGCTGACGTGATGCTGCTGGGGCCGATGCCGACGCCGGGCATCGCATACCTGACCCGCACCTTCCATGCCGAAGCCGGCATCGTAATCAGTGCTTCGCACAACCCGCATGACGACAACGGCATCAAGTTCTTCTCCGGTCAGGGCACCAAGCTGCCCGATGAGGTCGAACTGATCATCGAGGAGCTGCTCGATGCGCCGATGACCGTGGTGGAGTCTGCCCGCCTGGGCAAGGTGTCGCGCATCAACGACGCCGCTGGCCGTTACATCGAATTCTGCAAAAGCAGTGTGCCGTCGAACACCAGTTTCGCCGGTCTGCGCATTGCCCTGGATTGCGCCCATGGCGCGACCTACAAGATCGCACCCAACGTATTCCGCGAGCTGGGTGCCGAAGTCTTCGTCATCGGTGCCGAGCCCAATGGCCTGAACATCAACGACAAGTGCGGCTCAACCCATATGGGGGCGCTGCAGGAGTCCGTGCTCGCCAATCACGCCGATATCGGCATCGCCTTCGACGGCGATGGCGACCGGGTGATGATGGTCGATCACACTGGCACCATCGTCGATGGTGACGAGATTCTCTATCTCATTGCGCGTGACATGCTTGATCGCGGCAAGCTGCATGGCGGTGTGGTCGGGACGCTGATGAGCAACCTGGGCCTCGAGCTTGCCCTGCAGGACCTGCATATCCCCTTCGCTCGCGCCAAGGTGGGCGACCGCTACGTAATGTCAGAGCTCCAATCGCGCAACTGGCAGTTGGGCGGCGAGAATTCGGGGCACGTGGTCTGCTGCCAGCACACCACTACCGGTGATGCAATCATCGCGGCCCTGCAGGTGCTGATGGCGCTCAAGACGCGCGGGCAGAACCTGGCGGAGGCGCGCATGGGTATTCGCAAATGCCCGCAGGTGCTGATCAATGTTCGCTTCGCGGGCGGTGGTATCGATCCGCTGGAGCATCCGGCGGTGAAGGAGGCTTGTGCCAAGGTGACCGAGGAAATGGCTGGTCGCGGTCGCGTCCTGCTGCGCAAATCCGGTACCGAGCCGTTGGTGCGCGTGATGGTCGAGGGTGATGAAGAGGCTCGCGTTCGCGCCTATGCCGAACAGCTGGCAAAAGTCGTTACAGAGGTATGTGCTTGATTTCTCTTGTCAGTTCCCAAAGCGTCGAGTAATATCTGCGCCCACTTTGCTCAGCGAGGTACAGCATGCGTCGACCCTTGGTGGCCGGTAATTGGAAAATGCACGGTACCCGCTCCAGCGTAACGGAGCTGATCAAAGGCCTGCGTCAACTGGCTCTTCCCACGGGTGTCGATGTGGCGGTGTTTCCGCCCTGTCTGTACATCAATCAGGTCGTTCAAGGTCTGAATGGAAAGGCGGTTGCCGTCGGTGCGCAGAATTGCGCGGTTGAGCCGATGCAGGGCGCCCTCACGGGTGAGATCGCAGCCAGCCAGTTGGCTGATGCGAGCTGTTCCCTAGTGCTGGTCGGTCACTCCGAGCGTCGCCTGATCCTGGGTGAAAGCGATGGTGTGATCAGTCGCAAGTTTGCTGCGGCTCAGTCGTGTGGCCTGGTTCCAATCCTGTGCGTGGGCGAGACCCGCGAGCAGCGTGAGGCGGGCAAGACTCTTGAGGTTGTCGGGCGCCAGTTGGGCTCGGTAATCGAAGAACTGGGTGTCGGGGCTTTTTCCCGCGCCGTTGTGGCTTACGAGCCGGTGTGGGCGATTGGGACGGGGCTTACTGCTTCTCCCGAGCAAGCCCAGGAAGTGCATGCGGCGATTCGCGCGCAGATCTCGGCGGAAAACGCAGAGGTGGCTCGCGGCCTTCGTCTCCTGTACGGCGGTAGTGTCAAGGCCGCCAACGCTGTCGAGCTTTTCGGCATGCCGGATATCGATGGGGGGCTCATTGGTGGGGCTTCCCTGAATGCAGATGAGTTCGGTGCGATCTGTCGCGCCGCAGGAAACTGAAGATGCTGGAAACAGTTGTAATCGTGATTCACCTGCTGATGGCGCTGGGTCTGGTTGTGCTGGTCCTGCTTCAGCAAGGCAAGGGTGCCGACGCGGGTGCGTCGTTTGGTGCTGGCGCTTCGGGTACTGTTTTCGGTAGCCAGGGTTCTGCTACCTTCCTGAGTCGCTTCACCGCTGTGCTGGCCGCAATTTTTTTCATTACTAGCTTAGGTTTAGCGTATTTTGCTAAAGAAAAAGCTGATATAATTCGTCACGCTGGGCTTCCTGACCCGGCAGTGATGGAGCAGAAGCAGGAACAAGCTCCGGCAGCTAGTGATGTGCCGGGCGCGCAAGGGCAACCTCAAGCCCCTGCAGGCGGTAACGGTGACGTTCCGGCGGCTCCTGAGCAGAAGTAAGCAGGCAAGAGTTTTTGCCGAGGTGGTGGAATTGGTAGACACGCTACCTTGAGGTGGTAGTGGCCATAGGCTGTAGGGGTTCGAGTCCCCTCCTCGGTACCATATACGAAAAGGCCCGCAGTGCGGGTCTTGTCGTTTCGGAGTTTCGGTTGACCTTCAAGGGGCTCAACCGTATAATTTCGCACCAGCTTTGACGCGGGATGGAGCAGTCTGGTAGCTCGTCGGGCTCATAACCCGAAGGTCGTTGGTTCAAATCCAGCTCCCGCAACCAGTTTGGCAGAGCCCCTTTTCAGGGGCTTTTTGCTAGCTGGACAGTCCGCCGCCAGGTCAAGGCGGTCCTTAAGGGATGGGCGTTTCGCCCATTTTTTGTTTCTACAGCATACGCGAGGCGATCAGGTGTCGAGCAAGCTAGAACAGTTGCAGGCCTTGTTGGCCCCTGTAGTAGAAGCGCTCGGCTATGAGTGCTGGGGCCTGGAGTTCATTTCCCAAGGTCGTCATTCCCTGCTCCGGGTTTATATCGATCGTCAGGAAGGCATCCTGATCGATGACTGCGAAATCGTCAGTCGTCAGGTCAGTGGCATCCTCGACGTGGAAGACCCGATCAGTGGCGAGTACACCCTCGAGGTGTCGTCGCCCGGCATGGATCGTCCTCTCTTTACGCTCGACCAGTTCGCCCGTTACGTCGGCGAGCAGGTGAAGATCAAGCTGCGCACGCCCTTCGAACGGCGGCGCAATTTCCAGGGCATTCTCCGTGGTGTGGAGGAGCAGGATGTGGTGGTCCTGGTGGACGACCATGAATACCTGCTGCCAGTCGACTCGATCGACAAGGCCAACATCATTCCCCGATTTGAGTGAGCCGCCAGAGCGCGGATTCCAATGGATTGAAAGGCGAGGCGTACGATGAGCAAAGAAGTACTGCTGGTTGTTGAGTCGGTATCCAACGAGAAGGGTGTACCGCCTGGCGTGATTTTCGAAGCGCTGGAGCTGGCCCTGGCGACTGCGACCAAAAAGCGTTTCGAGGACGAAGTTGACCTGCGCGTGGAAATCAACCGCGCCAACGGCAACTACGAAACCTTCCGTCGCTGGACCATCGTCGAAGACGAGGACTACTCCAATCCGGCATCGGAACTGACCGTCGAAGACGTGCAGGAAGATCACCCCGGCATGAAGGCCGGCGAGGTCATCGAAGAGAAGATCGAATCCATCGAGTTCGGCCGCATTGCCGCACAGACCGCCAAGCAGGTCATCGTGCAGAAGGTCCGCGAAGCCGAGCGCGCTCAGGTGGTCGATGCGTACCGCGAGAAGGTCAACGAGATCATCTCCGGCACCGTCAAGAAGGTCACCCGTGACAACGTGATCGTCGATCTGGGCAACAACGCCGAAGCGCTGCTGGCCCGCGACCAGATCATCCCGCGTGAAACCTTCCGCGTAGGCACCCGTGTGCGTGCCCTGCTCAAGGAAATTCGCAGCGAGAACCGCGGCCCTCAACTGATCCTGTCGCGTACCGCGCCGGAAATGCTGATCGAGCTGTTCCGCATCGAAGTACCGGAAATCGCCGAGCAACTGATCGACGTGATGGCCGCCGCCCGTGACCCGGGTTCGCGCGCCAAGATCGCCGTTCGCTCCAAGGACAAGCGTATCGACCCGCAGGGCGCCTGCATCGGTATGCGTGGTTCCCGCGTCCAGGCCGTCTCCGGCGAACTGGGCGGCGAGCGTGTGGACATCGTCCTGTGGGACGACAACCCTGCGCAGTTCGTGATCAACGCCATGGCCCCGGCCGAAGTGGCGGCGATCATCGTCGACGAAGATACCCACACCATGGATATCGCCGTTGCCGAAGACAACCTGGCTCAGGCCATTGGTCGTAGTGGCCAGAACGTACGTCTGGCCAGCCAGCTCACCGGCTGGACCCTGAACGTGATGACCGAGGCCGATATCCAGGCCAAACAGCAGGCTGAAACTGGCGACATCCTGCAGCGCTTCGTCGACGAGCTGGATGTCGATGAAGAACTCGCACAGGTCCTGGTGGAAGAAGGTTTCACCACCCTGGAAGAGATCGCCTACGTACCGATGGAAGAAATGCTCAGCATCGACGGCTTCGACGAGGACATCGTCAACGAGCTGCGCTCGCGTGCCAAGGATCGCCTGCTGACCAAAGCCATCGCCACTGAAGAAAAACTTGCCGACGCACAACCTGCCGAAGACCTGCTCAGCCTCGATGGTATGACCAAAGAGCTGGCCGTGGACCTGGCGTTGCGTGGCGTAACTACCCGTGAAGATCTTGCCGAGCAGTCTATTGACGACCTGCTCGACATCGACGGCATGGACGAAGAGCGTGCCGGCAAGTTGATCATGGCCGCCCGGGCCCATTGGTTCGAGTAAGCATTCGCGGCCTGAGGAGAGAAGTGCATGACGCAAGTCACGGTGAAAGAACTGGCCAAGACGGTCGATACGCCGGTGGAGCGCCTGCTGCAGCAGATGCGCGAAGCGGGTCTGCCCCATAACGACGCCGAGCAGGTAGTGACCGACAGCGAGAAGCAAGCGCTGCTGGCCCACCTGAAGGGCAGCCACGGTGAGCGCGCGGAAGAGCCGCGCAAGATCACTCTGCAACGCAAGACCACTTCGACCATCCGGGTCGCTGGCAGCAAGACCGTCAGCGTCGAGGTTCGAAAGAAGAAAACCTACGTCAAGCGCAGCCCGGAAGAGCTTGAAGCCGATCGCCAGCGCGAGCTGGATGAGCAGCGCGCCGCGGAAGAAGCTGTGCGCCTGAAGGCCGAGGAAGAAGCTCGTCAGCGCGCCGCTGCCGAGGAAGCCCGTCGCCAGGCAGATGCTGCCCGTCAGACTGCTGACTCCGCACCTGCCGCTGCTGCTCCGGCTGCTGCCGAAGCGCCGCGCGCTGCTGCTCCTGCTCCGGCTGCACCGGCCGCCGCCGCTCCTGCTGCGGACGACCGCAAGAAGGAAGAGGTGCGCCGCGCGCCCAAGCGTGACGAAGAAGACGAGCGCCGTGATCGCAAGCATGCCCAGCATCGCCCGTCGATCAAGGAAAAGGAAAAGACCACTGCACCGCGCGTCGTGCGCAGCGGTGGTGGCGACGACGACGACAGCTTTGGCCGTCGTGGCGGTGGCCGCGGCAAGGGCAAGCTGAAGAAGCGTAACCAGCACGGGTTCCAGAGCCCGACAGGACCGATTGTGCGTGAAGTGAATATCGGCGAGACCATCACCGTGGGCGACCTGGCTGCCCAGATGTCGGTGAAGGGCGCCGAGGTCGTCAAGTTCATGTTCAAGATGGGCACCCCGGTGACCATCAACCAGGTGCTCGACCAGGAAACCGCCCAGCTGATCGCCGAGGAACTCGGCCACAAGGTCAAGCTGGTCAGCGAGAACGCCCTGGAAGAGCAACTGGCGGCATCGCTGAAGTTCGAAGGTGAAGCTGTTTCCCGTGCGCCGGTCGTGACCGTCATGGGCCACGTCGACCACGGCAAGACCTCGCTGCTCGACTACATCCGTCGTGCCAAGGTTGCAGCTGGCGAAGCCGGCGGCATCACCCAGCACATCGGCGCCTACCACGTGGAAACCGACCGTGGCATGGTCACCTTCCTCGACACCCCCGGCCACGCCGCGTTCACCGCGATGCGTGCCCGTGGTGCCCAGGCGACCGACATCGTCATCCTCGTGGTGGCAGCGGACGACGGCGTGATGCCGCAGACCCAGGAAGCCGTACAGCACGCGAAAGCGGCTGGCGTGCCGATCGTGGTCGCGGTCAACAAGATCGACAAGCCCGACGCCAATCCGGACAACATCAAGAACGGCCTGGCCGCTCTGGACGTGATCCCGGAAGAGTGGGGCGGCGATGCTCCGTACGTTCACGTTTCGGCGAAGCTGGGTACCGGCGTCGACGAACTGCTCGAAGCCGTGCTGCTGCAGGCTGAAGTGCTCGAGCTCAAAGCCACTCCGTCGGCCCCGGGCCGTGGCGTGGTGGTCGAGTCCCGTCTGGACAAGGGCCGTGGCCCGGTAGCCACCGTGCTGGTCCAGGACGGTACTCTGCGTCAGGGCGACATGGTCCTGGTCGGCGTCAACTACGGCCGCGTCCGTGCGATGCTCGACGAGAACGGCAAGCCGATCAAGGAAGCTGGTCCGTCCATTCCGGTCGAGATCCTCGGCCTCGATGGCACCCCGGACGCCGGCGACGAGATGACCGTGGTTGCCGACGAGAAGAAGGCCCGCGAAGTCGCTCTGTTCCGTCAGGGCAAGTTCCGCGAAGTGAAACTGGCTCGTGCCCACGCTGGCAAGCTGGAAAACATCTTCGAGAACATGGGCCAGGAAGAGAAGAAGACCCTCAACATCGTCCTCAAGTCCGATGTCCGTGGTTCGCTGGAAGCCCTGCAGGGTTCGCTCAGCGGCCTGGGTAACGACGAAGTGCAGGTTCGCGTGGTGGGCGGCGGCGTCGGTGGTATCACCGAGTCTGATGCCAACCTGGCGCTGGCCTCCAACGCGGTGCTGTTCGGCTTCAACGTCCGTGCTGACGCTGGTGCGCGCAAGATCGTCGAGTCCGAAGGCCTCGACATGCGTTACTACAACGTGATCTACGACATCATCGAAGACGTCAAGAAAGCCCTGACCGGTATGCTCGGCAGCGATGTTCGCGAGAACATCCTGGGTATCGCCGAAGTGCGTGACGTGTTCCGTTCGCCGAAGTTCGGCGCGGTTGCCGGCTGCATGGTCACCGAGGGTCTGGTGCACCGCAATCGTCCGATCCGTGTACTGCGCGACGACGTGGTCATCTTCGAAGGCGAGCTGGAATCCCTGCGTCGCTTCAAGGATGACGTCTCGGAAGTGCGTGCCGGCATGGAATGCGGTATCGGCGTGAAGAGCTACAACGACGTCCGCGTCGGCGACAAGATCGAAGTGTTCGAGAAGGTCGAAGTCGCTCGTACTCTGTAAGGGTATTCGAGCGTGAACGCAGCGCCCGGGCCGGCTCTCCAGTCGTCCCGGGCGTTTGCCGCTTTCAGACCCGGAGCCTTTTGGCTCGGGTAAGCAGGTTAGAAAAATGGCTAAAGAGTACAGCCGTACCCAGCGTATCGGCGACCAGATGCAGCGCGAACTGGCGCTGCTGATCCAGCGTGAAATCAAGGACCCCCGTCTCGGCCTGGTGACCATCACCGGCGTCGACGTGGCCCGTGATCTGTCCCATGCCAAGGTGTACGTCACCGTGATGGGCCAGGACGACAACGCCGAGGTGGTGAAGCAGAACACCAGCATCCTCAACGATGCGGCAGGCTTCCTGCGTATGCAGCTGGGCAAGGCGATGAAGCTGCGCACCGTGCCGCAACTGCACTTCAGCTATGACGCCAGCATCCGTCGTGGTGCCGAGTTGTCGGCGCTGATCGAGCGCGCGGTAGCAGCCGATCGCCGCCATGGCGGCGACTCCGAGGAGTAAGCCGTGGCGCAGGTCAAACGCATTCGCCGTGCGGTCAACGGTGTGCTGATTCTCGACAAGCCGCTGGGTATGAGTTCGAACCAGGCCTTGCAGAAGGTGCGCTGGCTGCTCAATGCCGAGAAAGCCGGCCATACCGGCAGCCTCGATCCGCTGGCCACCGGCGTGTTGCCGCTGTGCTTCGGTGAGGCGACCAAGTTCTCCCAGTACCTTCTCGATGCCGACAAAGCCTACGAAACAGTGGCCCAGCTTGGCGTCACCACTACCACCGGCGATGCCGAGGGCGAGGTGGTCGAGCAGCGTGAAGTGACCACTGGTCGGGAGGCTGTCGAGGCCCTGTTGCCGCGCTTCCGTGGCGATATAGAGCAGGTGCCGCCGATGTACTCGGCTCTCAAGAAGGACGGCCAGCCGCTGTACAAGCTGGCTCGTGCAGGAGAGGTAGTGGAGCGCGAGGCGCGTTCTGTTACTATTGCGCGCCTGGAAATGCTCGCGTTCGAGTCGCCCTGTGCGACCCTGGCCGTTTCCTGCAGCAAGGGCACTTACATTCGCACCCTGGTCGAAGACCTCGGCCGCGAACTTGGATGTGGCGCACACGTCGCCGCCCTGCGCCGGACCCAGGCCGGGCCGTTTCAGCTGAACCAGTCGGTAACGCTGGAGGAGCTCGAGAAAGCCCATGCCGAGGGTGGCAACGAAGCTCTCGACCGCTTCCTGCTGCCGGTGGATGCCGGCCTGGAGCACTGGCCGCTGCTGCAGTTGTCCGAGCACAGCGCCTATTACTGGCTGCATGGTCAGCCGGTGCGCGCCCCCGAGGTGCCGAAGTTCGGCATGCTGCGGGTGCAGGATCACGAAGGTCGTTTCATCGGTATCGGTGAAGTGACCGAAGACGGGCGCCTCGCGCCGCGTCGACTGATTCGGTCTTAAGGCCGAAACCGAGGGTGGCTGTCAGCAGGCACGGTCACTCCTCTTATTATGAACACAGGGAGAAGTCCCTGGCCTGTTACCTCAGAGGAAGCCCCATCATGGCACTGAGCGTCCAAGAAAAAGCCCAGATCGTTAACGAGTACAAGCAAGCTGAAGGCGACACCGGTTCCCCGGAAGTGCAGGTTGCACTGCTGTCCGCCAACATCAACAAGCTGCAGGACCACTTCAAGGCCAACGGCAAAGACCACCACTCCCGTCGTGGCCTGATCCGTATGGTTAACCAGCGTCGTAAGCTGCTGGATTACCTGAAGGGCAAGGATACCTCTCGTTACAGCGCCCTGATCGGTCGCCTGGGCCTGCGTCGCTAAGACGGCAAGCCTGAAGTGGGAAGCTGGGAGTCCGGGGTCGATGAGTGGTGTATACCGCTCATCGGCTTCGGCTCCCGGCTTTCTCGCTTTTATAGGGAATGAATTCGGGTCCGATTCCCGGCATTTCCACGATTTCCCCCAAGGCAACTAAAGAGAAGGTAGAGAAACCGTGAACCCGGTAATCAAGAAATTCCAGTTCGGTCAGTCGACCGTAACCCTCGAGACTGGCCGCATCGCCCGCCAGGCCACCGGTGCCGTCCTGGTCACCATGGACGACGTCACCGTGCTCTGCACCGTCGTCGGCGCCAAGCAGGCCGACCCGAGCAAGAGCTTCTTCCCGCTCTCCGTGCACTACCAGGAGAAGACCTACGCAGCCGGCCGCATCCCCGGTGGTTTCTTCAAGCGTGAAGGCCGTCCTTCCGAGAAGGAAACCCTGACCTCGCGCCTGATCGACCGTCCGATCCGCCCGCTGTTCCCGGAAGGCTTCATGAACGAAGTGCAGGTTGTCTGCACCGTCGTTTCCACCAACAAGAAGTCCGATCCGGACATCGCTGCCATGATCGGCACCTCCGCCGCCCTGGCGATCTCCGGCATTCCGTTTGCCGGCCCGATCGGCGCTGCCCGCGTTGGTTTCCACCCGGAAATCGGCTACATCCTCAACCCGACCTACGAGCAGCAGCAGAGCTCCAGCCTCGACATGGTCGTGGCCGGTACCTCCGACGCCGTGCTGATGGTTGAGTCCGAAGCCGACGAGCTGACCGAAGACCAGATGCTGGGTGCCGTTCTGTTCGCCCACGAAGAATTCCAGGCCGTCATCCGTGCCGTTGCCGAACTGGCAACCGAAGCCGGCAAGCCGACCTGGAACTGGTCCGCCCCGGTCGAAAACACCGCCCTGGTCAACACCATCAAGGCCGAGTTCGGTGCTGCCATCTCCGAGGCTTACACCGTTACCGTCAAGCAGGACCGTTATGCGGCCCTGGACGCCCTGCGCGAGCAGATCGTCGCCAAGTTCGCCGGCGAAGGCGAAGGCCAGTACTCCGCGGGTGAAGTCAAAGAAGTCTTCGGCCTGCTGGAATACCGCACCGTTCGCGAAAACATCGTCAACGGCAAACCGCGTATCGATGGCCGAGATACCCGCACCGTTCGCCCGCTGAAGATCGAAGTCGGCGTTCTGGGCAAGACCCACGGCTCGGCGCTGTTCACCCGTGGCGAAACCCAGGCTCTGGTCGTTGCCACCCTCGGCACCGCCCGTGATGCCCAGCTGCTCGACACCCTCGAAGGCGAGCGCAAAGACCCCTTCATGCTGCACTACAACTTCCCGCCCTTCTCCGTGGGCGAGTGTGGTCGTATGGGCAGCGCGGGCCGTCGTGAAATCGGCCACGGCCGTCTGGCACGCCGCAGCGTTGCTGCCATGCTGCCGACCCAGGACGAGTTCCCCTACACCATCCGCGTCGTTTCCGAGATCACCGAATCCAACGGTTCCAGCTCCATGGCTTCCGTCTGCGGTGCTTCCCTGGCTCTGATGGACGCTGGTGTTCCGGTCAAGGCGCCGGTTGCTGGTATCGCCATGGGCCTGGTGAAGGAAGGTGACAAGTTCGCCATCCTGACCGACATCCTGGGTGACGAAGACCACCTGGGCGACATGGACTTCAAGGTTGCCGGCACCGACAAGGGCGTTACCGCCCTGCAGATGGACATCAAGATCAACGGCATCACCGAAGAGATCATGGAGATCGCCCTGGGCCAGGCCCTGGAAGCTCGCCTGAATATCCTCGGTCAGATGAACCAGATCATTGCTGCTCCGCGTGCCGAGCTGTCGGAAAACGCTCCGACCATGATCCAGATGAAGATCGACACCGACAAGATCCGCGACGTCATCGGCAAGGGCGGCGCCACCATTCGCAGCATCTGCGAAGAGACCAAGGCCTCGATCGACATCGAGGACGATGGCAGCGTGAAGATCTACGGCGAAACCAAGGAAGCTGCCGAGGCCGCCAAGCAGCGCGTCCTGGGCATCACCGCGGAAGCCGAAATCGGCAAGATCTACGTCGGCAAGGTTGAGCGCATCGTCGACTTCGGCGCCTTCGTCAACATCCTGCCGGGCAAGGATGGTCTGGTGCACATCTCGCAGATCAGCGACAAGCGCATCGACAAGGTCACCGACGTTCTGCAGGAAGGCCAGGAAGTCAAAGTCCTGGTTCTCGATGTGGACAACCGTGGCCGCATCAAACTGTCCATCAAGGACGTTGCCGCTGCCGAAGCCTCTGGCGTCTAAGCAGTAGCAAAATGAAGAGAGGGCCCCTTGCGGGCCCTCTTTTTTTGCCTTGAAAATGCGCTGATCGCCGATCTCGCTCCAAGGATGCCCCGAGATGGACAAGCGTTACTGCCACTACCACAGCTCCCAGCCCGCGACCTGGCATTGCCAGCCTTGCGAGCGCCATTACGGCGACTGCTGCATTCCGCTCAATGCCGACGCCCCCGAGTACGCGCCGTCGTGCCCGCTGTGCCGTGGCCACCTGCGCTTCCTTGGCGCGGCCAACACCGCACAGCCCTTCTGGGAGCGCCTGCCGAAGTTCTTCGCCTATGGCTTCCAGGCGGGCCCGCTGGCCTTCTGTGCATTGCTGGCACTGGCCTGCGTGTTCATGCCGGCAATCTTCCTGCTGTGGATCGCGTTGCTCAGCGTGGCGACCAAGTACTTGCACAGTGTGATCGAGGCGGCGAGCTTTGGTGGCCAGGATGCCCCAGGGCTGCTGGAGGCCTTCAGTGCCGACAGCCTTCGCACGTTCTTCCAGCAACTGGCGGTATTCCTGATCGCCCTGGTTCTGCTCTGGCTTGCCGCTGACTTTCATAGCGAGGCGGTTTACTGGGCCGCCAATATCGGCATCATGCTGGTACTGCCGGCGAGCATCATCCGTCTGTCTCTGGACAAGAGCCTGGGGTCGGCGCTCAGCCCCGGGGAGGTGGGGCAGGTGATCGCCGCCATGGGCTGGCGATATCTGATCCTCTGCGTGTTCCTGTTCATCCTCTGGCAGTCGCCCACCTATGTGGGCTGGCTGCTCTCCAACGGCCTGCCGCGGGTAGTAATGGTGCCGGTAGTGGCGGGGCTGACCGGCTATTTCGCCGTGGTGATGTGCGCCATGATGGGCTACGCCGTGTTCCAGTATCAGGGAGAGCTAGGCTACGCAACGGCAGGCGAGGATGCGCCAGCGGGCTTTGCCGCGCCGGAGTGGCACCGCCGCAAGGCGCTGGCCGAGGCGGAGGTGCGGGTCAAGGAGGGGCAGACCGGCGCCGCTCTGGAGATCCTGGTCGCCGCCCTGCACGAGGGCCGCCAGGACCTCAAGCTGAATGAGCGTTACCACCAACTGCTGTTCGCGCTGAACGAACGTGCGGAATGCCTGAATCACCTGCCGCATTACCTGGGGCTGGCCAGCCGACTCAATCCGCAGTTGGCCGCCAGTGCGTTTCTGAATGCGCGGCAGTTGCAGGCGGATTACCTGCCGCAGGACCCGAGCGTCTGTGAGCGTATCGCCGAGGTGCTGATCGAGCGCCACAAGGCCCGCGAGGGCCTGAGCCTGCTGCGTAACCTGCACAAGCGTTTCCCTGAGTACCCGGGCCTTCCCCGTGCATACCTGATGGCGGCGCGGGCGTTTTCCGAGGAACTGGGGCAGGTCGAGCCGGCGCAGCAGCTGCTGGCATTCATCCGCCAGCGCTACCCCGCTTTCGAGCAAATGGGCGAGGTGGTTCAGCTCGAAGCAGTGCTCAGCCGGCTAGGTAAAAGCTCGGGGACCTGATCGTGCAAGCTGCATGAAGCGCAGCGGCGGATTTTGCAAAGTGCAAGCGAAGAGCTTTTTCTTTATTTCATTAACTATCTGATTTAATTGGTTTTTCCTGGATTATGAAAACTGGCACAGGGCTTGCGATAGTCCTAGTGCAACTGCTGCCAGGCACGGGCCGCAGTTTTCCAATAATTCAGGAGAAACCGCCATGAAACGTTTCAACAAACTGGCTCTCGCCGCTGCCACTGCAACCGCCCTGAGCTTCTCGTTCGCCAATTCGGTGTTCGCCCAGCCGACGACTCTGGCCGCCAACGATACAGTCCAGAAAACCGAAGAGGCGGTTTCCGACACCTGGATCACCAGCAAGGTGAAATCCAGCCTGATCGCCGACAAGGACATCAGTGGTACCAACATCAAGGTCGAAACCAACAAGGGTGTAGTGTCCCTGTCCGGTAACGTGAAATCCGATGCCGAGAAAGAGCTCGCCATCAAAACCGCCAAAGGCATCAAGGGTGTGACCGCCGTATCCGCCGATGGCCTGAAGTCGGTCGAGTAAGGGCTGCGCGCCTTACCCCATCCAACCTTTCAGAGGAGGATCGCCATGAACACTGACGTCATCAAAGGCAAGTGGAAGCAGCTGTCCGGCACGCTCAAAGAGAAGTGGGGCAAGCTCACCGACGATGACCTGCAGGCGGCGGACGGACACGCCGAATACCTGGTAGGCAAACTGCAGGAGCGCTATGGCTGGACCCGCGAAAAAGCGGAAGAGGAAGTCCGCGATTTCAGCCGCCGTCTGTAGCGCCCCGACACACGGATGACCCAAGCCCCGCCGGTTCGCCGGCGGGGCTTTTTTCATGGCAGAGTCACGGAGCGAGGTGCTGCTGGTAGATCGTCAGCTGATGCGTCGGATCGGCTTCCGGATAGTGCTGGCGAAGGAAGCGCGAGAGCTCCCGCACCGCCTGCAGGTCACCCTTCTGGCCGATCTGCTTGGCCAATTGCAGGGTCAGGCCGGGCAGTGGCTCGGGCAACTGGCCGGAACGCACCAGGCGCCGCCAGCTGTTCAGCGCCTGGGCAGACTCGCTGCGCTGCAGCAGTTTGCGCAGCAGGTGCAACTGGATCGTCGGGTGGGCCAGCAGGCCTGCATCGCTGGCGGCACTTTCTTCGGCGAGCCGGCGCAGCAGCGCATCCGCCGCGGGGGAGGGGGGCAGGGCAAACAGCTGCTTGAGGGTTTCGCTCATCAGGGCGCGGTCCTGCCGCCCCTTGGCCACGCCATACAGGCGTTCGACAAGCACCGGTTGCCCGGGAAACTGCCGCAGCAACTCCGGCCCGCGGGAGGCGGCCTGGTCAAGGGCGAAGCGGCCGATCTGCTCGTCCAGTGAGGCCAGCGCGCGCTTGAACGGCGCCTCCGGGTCTTCCTTGGCCAGGTACGCCTCGTCTACCGGCATACGGCCCAGCTTGCGCGGCAGCCAGACGGCGAGAAATCCGGAAACCAAGCCACCAATGTGCGCGTAATAGTTCACATGGTCGGCGGCGCGGATCAGCCCGAACAGTTCCTTGCCCAGCCACAGCGGCAGAATCCACAGCGCCGGTGCTTTGAGGTATCCCATCAGTGGCCCGAGCCAGTAGAAGAACTGGATGCGGCGCAGGCCGTAGACGCCGATGTACATGCCCATCAGGCCGGAAATGGCTCCCGAGGCACCGATGCCTGGTACCCAGGACGGGTCAAGCGCCCACCATAGCAGCCCGGAGCACAGGCCACTGAACAGGTAGAGGCCCAGGTACATCGCCCGCCCGAGCGCCGCTTCCAGGGCGAAGCCGAAGATGAACAGGAACACCATGTTGCCGGCCAGGTGCCAGAAGCTGCCGTGGAGAAACATCGATCCGAACAGGCCCTGGATGGTAAAGCGCTCGGGAATGAAGCCGAAGCGCAGGCTGCTGGTCTGGTCGCGGGCCGCTTCGGCTTTCAATCGGGAGGCCTGCCATGCGGCGTCCTGCGCAAAGGCTGGCACGGCGCGCAGCTCGTGGCCGAATTCCAGGTCCGACAGCAGCAGCCAGGCCAGTTGCTGACGCGGCAGGGCTTCGAAGGCGCGCTGCTGGTCGGCCTCCAGCCGGTCGCGGCGCTGCAGCGAGGCGCTGAACAGCGGGCGCTCACGGCCAAGCAGGCCCTGGTCGAGGTAGACGCGCACGGCCTCTTCGCGCCGGGAGCTGTCGCCACCCTGGTAGCCGAAGTAGATCAGGACATTGATGATGATCAGCAGCAGCGTGATGACCGGAGGTTTCTTCCAGTCCAGCGGGTGCTCGGCGGGGACGATGACCATGGCGACCGATCCTTGGCCAGATGGCGTGAGTGCAAGAGTGGCGGCGAGACTAGCATCTCGCCAGCATTGCTGTCAGTTGCCGCTGCGCTTGCTCTGGATGTCGCTCAGACGGTTGCCCTCGAAACGCACGAAATACAGCATTCCGCTCCAGGGGCCGTAGATCCATTCCTCCACCGCCACCTCCATGGATTCGCCGTAGCGCGGGCCAGGCACCTGCTTGTAGCCCAGGAAGGAACGGCTGACCGGCTCGCCGCAGCGGCTGAGTACGTCACTGGTGACATCGCCAGTGCTGATCAGCTTGCTGCTGCAGCGCAGGCTGGCGGCCTGCGCGTCGACGGTAATGAAAGTGAGCGGCAGCAGAAACGCGGCCAGGCGCAGAGCGGAGATCGTCTTCAATTGCGTTTGAACTCGATGTTTTTGAGCTTGTTGGCTTCGAAGGTGAGGATGTAGCTGGTGCCATTGCGTGGGCCGTAGACCCATTCCTCGACCCGGTACTCGCGGTGGTCGTAGCCGCTCAAGGTGTAGCCGACTTCATCGCGGTGATCCGGCGCGCCGCATTTCTGCTCGACTTCCCAGGCGCGGTCGCCGGCGTTGATCAGGGAACTGCCGCAGCGCATGCTTTCCGCCTGGGCGCCCGCCGCGCAAAGCAGCAGGGCGCAGGACATCCAGGTCAGGGCTTTCATCGAACGACTCCTTACTCGCTATCGAGGTGAAGCTGGGTGGCCACATTGCCACCATTCTCCGCCTCGCCGAAGCTGACGTCGATGAGGTAGATGCGGTCGTCACCCAGGCCACCCTTGGCGACCAGGTAGTCCTTGATCTGGGTCGCGCGCTCCTGGCCGAGCTTGCGCAGCAGCAGTTGGCTGTCGCTCCAGGAGTCGAGCACGGCCTGGCGCATCTTCGCGGAACGCTCATCCTTGCTGAGTTCCTGCCATTCCGCCGGCGGCTGCTTCTTCAGGCGCGCGCGGTAGACGCCTTCGAGCAGCACCGGCTGCAAGTCCTCCGGGACTTCCAGTTGGCTGGCGTCGCTGGGTACCTTGTCGCCACGGCGCTGCAACATGCTGTAGTAGTTCTTCTGGTATTCCTGCTGCAGGCGCTTGTCGGCCAGCAGCGGACCGTCGCTGGCGGCCGCGGCAACGCCCTCGACCTCCAGCTTCAGCGCCGGGCGTTGCTTGAGGGCGCCGACCAGCTTGTCGAGGTTCGCCTGGGCGGCGGAATCCAGTTCGCTGGACCCAGGTGCGAAGTTCACGCTGCCCAGGTCCTCGTCGCCGCCACCGGCGAGCCCGGCGATGAACTTGAACGGCGCCTGCACCGCGCGTACCACCAAGTTGCGCAGGGTCTGCCAGACGATGGGCATGACGCTGAACTGCGGGTTGTTCAGGTCGCCTTCCACCGGCAACTGGATATCGATGTTGCCGTTGGCATCCTTGAGCAGGGCTATCGCCAGTTTTACCGGCAGGTCCACGGCATCGGGACTGTCGACCTTCTCTCCGAGCTGGAGGTGTTCCACCAGCACTTTGTTGTCGGCTTTGAGCTTGCCCTGAGTGATCTGGTAGTGCAGGTCGAGGTTCAGCCGGCCCTTGCGGATGCGGTAGCCGGCGAACTTGCCGGAGTAGGGCGTCAGGGTGGTCAGCTCGACGCGCTTGAAGCTGGTGGCGATGTCCAGTTTCTCCAGCGGCGAGAATGGGTTGAGGCTGCCTTTGATGGTGACCGGCGCGTACTTGTCGACCTTGCCCTTCACGTCCACCGAAGCCGGCGCCGGATTGCGGTTGTCGATGGTGCCGATCTCGCCGCCCAGTTGCTGGATGGCGGTGGCGAAATCCGGACGCAGGGTCAGGTCGGCGAAGTTGGCCGAGCCATTGTTGATCTTCACGCCGCCAATGCGGATGCCCAACGGCTTGCTGTTGCTGCTCGAGCCGCCGCCCTTGTTCGCCGAGGACGATGCCGATTCCGGTTGCGAAATGATCAGCTCACTGACGTTGGTGCTGCGGTCTTCGTTGATGATGAAGCGCGCGTAGGGCTCTTCCAGCGACACGGTCTGGATCACCAGGCTGTCGCCGTGCTTGTAGGCCAGGCCGTCGAGGGTCAGCTTGGTCCATTTGACGAAGTCGCGGCTCTTGAGGGTGTCCAGTGTGTGCAGTTGGGTCACCTGGGCGCTGCCGTTAATGCTGAAGGCCAGCGGCTCGGTGCCCTTGAGGTCGACGGCGAGGTCGCTGGCGAGCAGGCCGCTGCGCAGTTCCAGGCGGATGAATGGGTCGATGTAGGCCTGGGCGACGCGCAGGTCGATGTCGCGGGTCGAAACCTTCAGTTTCGCGCTGACCGGGTTGGGAATGACCTGGCCGCTGGCCTCGATCTGTCCGCGCGGGCCGAGGCCGGTCTTGAGCTTGAGCTGCAGCGGGGAGGTCAGACCGCTGTCGAGGTTCTGCAGGTCCAGGTCCAGCGGGCCGATTTCGAGGTTCACCGGCTTGCCGGGTACGCGATCGGCCAGGTGGGCCTTGTAGCCGCGCAATTGGGTATCGCGGAGGATGACGTGCCACGGCTTCTGTGGCTCGGCCGGTTTGCTCGCTTCGGCGGTCTGCTCGGGCTTGCTCGCCGCCGGCGGCTTGGCTTCGGTCTGGGCCGGAGTGGCGGGTTTGACAGGCTCGGCCTGGGCCGTTTCAGCGGGGGCCTTGGCATCCGCCTCCGGCTTGTCGGTGGCTTGGCGGTCCTGGGTAGACGCCGCTGTGGTCTCGGCGGGCTTGTCGCCGGGCGCCTGCTCGGGGGCGGCCTGAGCTTGCGGCGAGGGTTCCTCGGGGCGCTTGTAGGGTTTGAAGTTGGCGAAGAGCTTCTGCCAGTCCAGTTGACCGTCCTTCTCCCGCGCCGCCCAGGCTTCCAGGCCCTGGCTGCGGATCTGGCCGACCACCACTTCCTGCTTGACGAGGTCCAGGGTGGTTTCACCAACATCCAAAGAGGCGAGCTTGGCTAGCGGCTTGCCTTCGGGCGAGCTGAGGTCAAGGTCACGCAGCTTGAGGGCAACCTTGTCCAGCAGCAGTTGCGTTCCCTTCGACAGATCAAGGTGATAGTCGGAAGCGACGCTGAGGATGCCGTTGTTCAGGTTCAGTGGCGCGTTGTCCCGTACGTAGGGCCACCAGGCCTTCAGCGGCACGCCGTCGATGGTGAAGCTGCCCTTGGAGGTGAAAGGCACGATGCTCAGGTCGCCCTTCCAGTCGATCTTTCCGCCGTGCGGGCCGGTGGCGACCAAGGTCATTTCGGCGCCGTCGTCGGGCAGGGTGCTGAGGTTGTGCAGCTCGAAGCCCATCGGGTCGAAGACGAACTCGACCGGCTCGCTGGGACGACGGTCGAGGAAGTGCAGGCTGCCTTCGGCCAGGCGGATGCGGTCGATGCGCAGCGGGAAGGGATCGCTTGGTTCTTGAGGTGTCGGGGTCGGTTCGCTGGGCGGCAACTTGAACAGCTTGCTCAGGTTCAGCGTGCCATTTTCGGCGAACAACAGTTCGGTGTGGGGGGCGTCCAGTTCGACGTCGGCGAGGTGCAGCCTGCGTTTCCACAGACTGTCGAGCTCGAGGTTGGCGTAGAGCCTGCGGAAGCGTACCTGCTCTTTTCCGTCTTCGCCCAGGTGCAGGCCCCAGAGGGTGAGCTCGAGGCTGAACGGGTTGAACTCGATACGTTCCAGACGCGCGGGAACGGTCGAGTACTGAGCCAGTTGTTGGTTGGCTACACGCAGGCCAATGCCGGGAAGTACCAGAAAACCCAGCAGGCAATAGAGGGAGACCAGCAGCACTACCGCGCCGATGGCGCGCTTCAATCCTTTGGGCATGGCGAGAGTCGTTTCCGTCGTGACGTGCCGGACAAGTATGGCACGGCTAAATTTCTTCGATTCGAAAGTCGCCTTCGGACGCGGTTTTCAGTGATTTCTGTCAGTCGTTCAGGCGATGAGTGCGGGCGAATTCCACGAGGTCAACGAGGCTTTCCAGGTTCAGTTTCTCGAGAATCCGCGTCTTGTAGGTGCTGACGGTCTTCTGGCTGAGGAAGAGTTCCTCGGCGATGTCCTTGTTGCTCATGCCTCTCACCAGGCTGCGCAATACCACCAGTTCACGAGGCGTCAGGCTGGCCACCGGGTCGGTGCTCTTGTCGATGCTCAGAGCCTTTTCCGGGAAGCAGCGATAGCCGGAGACCAGCATGCGTGCCGCGTTGAGAATGGCGCTGGTATCCTTGTTCTTGCTGACAAAGCCGTGCGCACCCGCCGCTTCGACCTTGCTCGAGTAGAGACGTTCATCCTGCGAACTCAGGACCAGCAGGCGGATGTTCTCGTCGAAGATATGGATGCGCGCCAGCAGGTCCAGGCCGTCCATGCCGGGCAGGTTGAGATCCAGTATCACCAGATCCGGGCGTTCCTTGCGAACAGCGTCCAGGCCGCCATGGCCATCGGCTGCTTCCCGTGTGACGTCGAACTGCGGGTCCTGCTCGAGCAACGAGCGGATCGCCAAACGCATCGCGGGGTGATCCTCGATCAACACGACACGCTTCTTCATAGGTATTTTCCTTGAGTCTGAATAACTGCGCGCATTGATCTTGAAGATAGACCAGTTGTTCAAGCCCCTTCGGAATATTCCTAGGACTAGGAGCCAAACCTTGCAGGGGTTCAACTAAGCGCCCGTCAAGGCTCCCAGCGTGCGCGGAGACTTGCTGCACAGGGCGTTCTGTGCAGCAAGCGCGCAGTCATCAGCGCTGCAGAGCGAGCGCCACGCCTTGTCCACCCCCGATGCAGAGCGTTGCAAGGCCTTTGCGAGCGTCGCGACGGATCATCTCGTGCAGCAAGGTAACCAGTACGCGGCAGCCCGATGCGCCGATGGGGTGACCCAAGGCGATGGCGCCACCGTTCACGTTCACCTTCGAAGCATCCCAACCCAGTTCCTTGCCCACCGACAGTGCCTGGGCGGCGAACGCCTCGTTGGCTTCGATCAGATCCAGCTCGGCGAGCTGCCAGCCGGCCTTCTCGAGGCAACGGCGGGTGGCCGAGACGGGGCCGATGCCCATGATGGCCGGGTCCACGCCGGCATTGGCGTAGGCGGCGATACGTGCCAGCACCGGCAGGCCCAGTTCGGCGGCCTTGGCGGCACTCATCAGCAGCACGGCGGCGGCACCGTCATTGAGTGTGGAGGCGTTGCCGGCAGTGACGCTGCCGTCCTTCCTGAACGCCGGCTTGAGCTTGCCGAGGGATTCGGCAGTGGTGCCGGCACGTGGCTGCTCATCGGTATCGAAGCGCAGTGGCTCGCCCTTGCGCTGGGGAATCTCGATGGCGGTGATCTCGGCCTTGAAGCGGCCAGCCGCGATGGCTTCGGCTGCCTTACGCTGGGATTCGGCCGCGAAGGCGTCCTGCTCTTCGCGGCTGATGCCGTACTTCTCCACCAGATTCTCGGCGGTGATACCCATGTGGTAGTCGTTGAAGGCGTCCCACAGGCCATCCTGGATCATGCTGTCGATCAGCTTGGCGTGGCCCATGCGCAGCCCGGTGCGGGCGCCGGGCATGACGTAGGGGGCGAGGCTCATGCTTTCCTGGCCGCCAGCGA
Source organism: Pseudomonas sp. NY15435 (assembly GCF_048068295.1). Lineage (NCBI taxonomy): Bacteria > Pseudomonadati > Pseudomonadota > Gammaproteobacteria > Pseudomonadales > Pseudomonadaceae > Pseudomonas > Pseudomonas sp. NY15435. The sequence continues at coordinate 40,240 of NZ_JBLUQA010000011.1, read as the reverse complement.
TGATGATGTCGGCATCGCCGCAGCGGATGGCCTGGGTAGCCAGGTGCAGCGCCTTGAGGCCGGAGCCGCAGACCTTGTTCACCGTCATGGCGGGCACGCTATTGGGCAGGCCGGCGGCGATGGATGCCTGGCGTGCCGGGTTCTGGCCGGCGCCGGCGGTCAGGGTCTGGCCGAGAATGACCTCGTCGACCCGGGCCGGGTCCAGGCTGGTCTGTTGCAGCAGGCTGCGAATCACCGCAGCGCCCAGTTCATGGGCCGGCAGCGCGGAAAGGGAGCCCTGGAAGCTGCTGATGGCGGTACGGGTGGCAGCGACGATGACGACTTCTTGCATGACACGAATCCTCTGTCGGAAGCGGCGAGGCCGCAGCGAAGGGGCATGTTTGCATGCCCGCCGCCCGCTCACCACCCTCCGAACCGAGTGGTCACGTTTCAGCGCAGAGGGGGTAAGCCCATGCGCCGGCGTGCGCGATGCAGCGAGCCATTACGTACTGCCCAGCGCAGCAGGGGGACGCTGCGCTTCACGCTGGAACGGATCAACTGGCGCTGCAGGCTGCCCAGGTTCAGGCCGAGCTGGTCGGTGGCCCAGTCGGGCAGCAGGTCAATGCCGGCGCGCATCATCAGGATGCCGAAGGGTTTGGCGAGGAAGCTGGGGGCGGGGGCGTTGAACAGCACGCTGACGACTTCACGGGTACGCTCGTCGTAGCGCAGTTGCGGGCGCATGCGTTGCAGGTAGTCGGCGACTTCGGCCCGCGAGCGCGGCACATTGCGCGCTCCGAGACGCTCGGCGACGAGGGCGATTTCGTCGTAGTAACGGTCCTGTTCCTCACCGGAAAGCTCCGGGTTCAGGTAGCGCAGGTGCGAGGTCAGGAAGCAGCTGACTTCGGCGACGTGCACCCAGGTCAGCAGGTCCGGGTCGCTGGCAGCGTAGGTGGTGCCGTCGGGAAGGGTGCCGTGGACACTGTCGTGGATGCGTCGCACCCGCTCGATGAGCCTCTCTGCGTCGCCGCGCGAGCCGTAGGTGGTGGCGGAAATGAATTGCCCGGTGCGGCGCAGGCGGCCGAGCATGTCGGCGCGGAAGTTGGAGTGGTCCCAGACGCCACCCAAGGCGGCCGGATGCAGCATTTGCAGAAGCAGGGCGCTGATGCCGCCGATGAGCATCGAGCTGAAGTCACCGTGGACTTTCCAGCAGATCGAGTCCGGCCCGAACAGGCCTGGGTCGCCCTTGGGCGATTCGAAGTCGACCCCGCCCAGGGCGAGGCCGGTCAGGCTGAGTACCTGGCTTTCAATGTGGCGGCGAACGGTTTCCATTGCGGCGGACAGGCCTCGGGGCAAGGACGACAGGTCTGTTCTCTAAACCTAGCATCTTTGCGCCCGCGGCCTGTAGCGCACATCAACGGTTGAGGCGATTGTCGATCAGCCCCTGGACCACGCTGGGGTCTGCCAGGGTCGAGGTATCGCCCAGGTTTTCCAGTTCATTGCAGGCGATCTTGCGCAGGATGCGCCGCATGATCTTGCCCGAGCGGGTCTTGGGCAGGCCCGGCGCCCATTGCAGCATTTCCGGCTTGGCGAAGCTGCCGATCTCCTTGCTGACCAGGGCCAGCAGTTCCTGCTTCAGCGCGTCGCTGGGGTCGATGCCATTCATGGTGGTGACGAAGGCGTAGATGCCCTGGCCCTTGAGGTCGTGCGGATAGCCGACCACCGCCGCTTCGGCGACGGAGTCGTGCAGCACCAGCGCGCTCTCCACCTCGGCCGTGCCGATGCGGTGGCCGGAGACATTGATCACATCGTCCACGCGGCCGGTGATCCAGTAGTAGCCGTCTTCATCACGGCGCGCGCCGTCGCCGGTGAAGTAGTAACCGGGGTAGGGCTTGAAGTAGGTGTCGATCATCCGCTGGTGGTCGCCGTAGACGCTGCGGATCTGGCTCGGCCAGCTGGCTTTCACGGCGAGTACGCCGGAGCCTGGGCCGTCAATTTCCTTGCCTTGCTCATCCAGCAGCACCGGTTGCACGCCGAAGAAGGGGCGGGTCGCCGAGCCTGGCTTGAGGTCGGTGGCGCCGGGCAGCGGGGTGATCAGGATGCTGCCGGTCTCGGTCTGCCACCAGGTGTCGACGATGGGGCAGCGCTTCTCACCGACCACGTTGTAGTACCACTCCCAGGCTTCCGGATTGATCGGTTCGCCCACCGAGCCGAGCAGGCGCAGGCTGCTGCGATCGGTCTTCTGCACTGGCGCCTCGCCCTCGCGCATCAGGGCGCGGATGGCAGTGGGCGCGGTGTAGAAAATGTTCACCTGATGCTTGTCGATCACCTGCCAGAAGCGCGAGGCGTCGGGGTAGTTCGGCACGCCCTCGAACATCAGGGTGGTGGCGCCGTTGGCCAGCGGGCCGTAGACGATGTAGCTGTGTCCGGTGACCCAGCCCACGTCCGCGGTGCACCAGTAGATGTCGCCGTCGTGGTAGTCGAACACGTACTTGTGGGTCATCGCCGCACCCAGCAGGTAGCCGCCGGTGGTGTGCAGCACGCCCTTGGGTTTGCCGGTGGAACCGGAGGTGTAGAGGATGAACAGCGGGTCCTCGGCGTCCATCGGCTCCGGTGCGCAGTCCTCGCTGGCCTCGCCCAGGGCCTCGTGGTACCAGATGTCGCGGCCTTCGACCCACGGAATTTCGCCCTGGGTGCGCTCGACCACCACCACGGTGGAGACGTTCGGGCACTCGGCCAGGGCCTTTTCCACGTTCTTCTTCAGCGGGATGTACTTGCCGCCGCGCACACCTTCGTCGGCGGTGATCACCGTGCGGCAGTCGGCGTCGTTGATCCGGTCGCGCAGCGCGTCCGGGGAGAAGCCGCCGAACACCACCGAGTGAATCGCACCGATTCGCGCGCAGGCGAGCATCGCGTAGGCCGCCTCGGGAATCATCGGCATGTAGATGCAGACCCGGTCACCTTTCTCCACGCCGCGGCTCTTGAGCACATTGGCCAGGCGGCAAACGTGGCTGTGCAGCTTGCGGTAGGTGATGTTGGCGGACTCGGCCGGGTTGTCGCCTTCCCAGATGATCGCGACCTGTTCGCTGCGTTGTTCGAGGTGACGGTCGATGCAGTTGTAGGTGACGTTGAGTTGGCCGCCCTTGAACCAGGTCGCCTGGCCCTTCGCCAGGTCGCCGTGGTGCACCGAGTGCCAGGGCTTGAACCAGTCGAGGAAGGCTTTGGCCTGCTCGCCCCAGAAGGTGTCAGGGTCGTCTACTGACTGCTGGTAGAGGCGCTGGTAGGCGTCTTTGTCGAGGTAGGCACGCTTGCGTACGGCCTCCGGCACGGGGTGAAGGCTGATCTCGTACATGGGGAATCCTTGTTGTTGTTGAGCCGAGATGCCCTCAAGGGTGCATCCAAGGCCAGGCGGGTTCAAGGGTTGTCCATGTTGTTTCGACGCGCCAGGTCGCCGGATCGTTCAGGCGAGGCATATTCCAGCTGGGCGGCGACCAGATGCCGGGTTGCCTCGCCGTAGCGCTGGGCGATGATGTCGAGTGTGTTGTCGAGCGCCTGGGTCGCTGTGGTGCCAAGCCCGAGGCCGGGCAGCGGGGGAAGGTCTTCAGCCTGGTCAGGGAGAAACTGCAGGCCGCCGGCGCTCGTGACCGGTTGCGCGGAGCGGCCCTTGACTTCGCTGCGGAAGGTGCGCGCCCACGCGTCCACGCTGAGTACCAGGCTGACTTCATCGAAGCCTGGCTCCAGCGGGACGTCGAAGGCCTCATGCTGCCAGAAGGCGAGGTAGTTGCCAGCAGCGGTAAGGTAGCCGCCGGCGCCCAGGCTGAAGCTACCGCTGTCGTGGCGGGCGGACCAGTCCTTCACGCCGTACTGACGAGCCAGTATGGCGGCCGTTGAGGTGCCGGCGATGGCCTCCACCAGCGCGAGCGACAGTGGCAGCGCGGCGGTAACACCGGAGGTGGTCACGACCTTGCCATCGGTCACGTAGCGGCGATTGTCTTGCCAGAGCGCGTCGGGATAGTCCGCCAGGCGTTGAGCGCGCGAGTACCAGTGGCCAGTGGCGCGCCGACCATGCAGCAGCCCGACGTTGCCCAGCACCAGTACACCATCGCAGATGCCGACGATGGTCGCGCCCTGTGCGGCCTGTGCCTGGATGAAGGCCAGCAGGACAGGGTCTTCGCTGTCGTGCACGGCAGGCACGATCAGGTAGTCAGCGCCCTGTGGATAACGCTGAGTGAACTCATCCAGCGTGGCCTGCGGCTGCACTCGCAGGGCCGGCATCAGTTGTACCGGTCCGGGGCCGGTGGCCAGGGCGACGACTTCCGCCACGGTGGAACGCCGCAGAACGCCGAGCGGGACGACATAGTCCGCCAGCTCGGTCATGCGGTTCTGGGCGACGACGGCAATGACCGGGCGCTCGCGGCCGAAACGTGGCTGGTAGGCAGGGAGCGTCTGGTCGTCGGCCTGGGTGGCTGGAATGCAGAGCTGCAGAATGAGGAACAGCAGAAAAGTGCGCATGGCTGTCTCCGGTTGGGAATTTCCATTCTGCCGGCGATGCCGCTGTCGCTTCTGACGCCGATGGATGAATATCTGCCAATCGCCTTCAGGGAAAATGCTGATGAGAGCTCCCCACCGCGTTCTGTTGCTGGTCTTCGCTGACTTTCAGCTGCTCGACGCCACCGGGCCGGCCGATGTATTCGCGGCGGTGGACGAGCATCTGCCGGCGGCCGCCAGGCCTGCGTATCGGCTTGAGGCGATTTCGCCTGATGGCGGACTGGTCCGCTCCAGCACTGGACTGGAGCTCTACACCGGCGCCTTGCCTGGGCCACAGCAGGCGGCCGGATGCACCGTACTGGTCGCGGGAGGCCATGGGGTGCAGACGGCCATGCAGAAAGGCGAAATCGCACGCTGGCTGGCGCAGGTCGCGCCCTACGCCGCGCGCTGTGCTTCGGTGTGCACCGGCGCCTTCCTGCTGGCGCAGGCCGGGCTGCTGGAGGGGCGCCCGGTCGTTACCCACTGGCGTTACGCCGAACTGTTACAGCGGTTGTTTCCTCGCTTGCAGGTAATGCACGACGCTTTGTTTGTACGTGACGAGAAGTTCTACAGCTCCGCCGGCGTTACCGCCGGGATGGACCTGTGCCTGAGCCTGCTGGAGGAAGACCACGGCCGTGACCTTTCGCTGCGGGTTGCCCGTGGGCTGGTGATGTACCTGCGTCGCCCTGGCGGGCAGCGCCAGTTCAGCACTGAGTTGCTGGCGCAGCAGACAACGCCGGGCGGGCAGATGGAGCGCCTGGTGGAATGGCTGCGGGAACGGCTGGAGCAGGCGCTGGACGTCGAGGTGATGGCCGCGCGGATGGCCATGTCATCGCGCACATTGCATCGGCATTGCCAGTCGGAAATGGGCATGACGCCTGCGAAACTGCTGCTGGAGTTGCGTCTGGAGAGGGCCTGCCAGTTGCTGGAGGCGGGAGAGGCGTCGCTCAAACGCGTGGCACAGCACGCGGGCTTTGGCAGCGAGTACAACTTGCGGCGCGCTTTCGTGCAGGCACTGGGCGTAACGCCTGGAGAGTATCGGCAGCGTTTCTGCCGCTAGCGCACGAACGGATGCGCTGGCGCGCATCCGTTCGCTTTACCGTCAGCCGCGGTGACGACCGCGGAAGAAGTCGATCAGGCCCTGGGTGGAGCCATCCTCGGCGGCGCTTTCCTCGCTGCCGACCAGGCGGCCATAGACGGCCTTGCCCAGCTCCTTGCCCAGTTCCACACCCCACTGGTCGAAGGCATTGATGCCCCAGAGGATGCTCTGCACGTAGACCTTGTGCTCGTACATGGCGATCAGCGCGCCCAGGCGACGGGCGCTGATGCGCTCCAGCACCAGGGTATTGCTCGGGCGGTTGCCCGGAATCACCTTGTGCGGTGCCAGGCGCTGCACTTCGGCTTCGTCCACGCCCTTGGCACGCAGCTCGGCCTCGGCCTCGGCGCGGCTCTTGCCGACCATCAGCGCCTGGCTTTGCGACAGGCAGTTGGCGTACAGCCATTGGTGGTGGTCGGCCACCGGGTTGTAGCTGGAGACCGGGACGATGAAGTCCGCCGGGATCAGGTGGGTGCCCTGGTGCAGCAACTGGTGGTAAGCATGCTGGCCGTTGCAGCCTACGCCGCCCCAGATGACCGGGCCCGTGCCAGCGGATACCGGGGTGCCGTCCTGGCGCACGCTCTTGCCGTTGGACTCCATGTCCAGTTGCTGCAGGTGGTCGGTGATGTTCCGCAGGTAGTAGTCGTACGGCAGGATCGCGTGGCTGCGAGAGCCCCAGAAGTCGCCGTACCAGACTCCGAGCAGGCCCAGCAGCACCGGGATGTTCTTCTCGAACGGCGAGGTCAGGAAGTGCTGGTCCATGCTGTACGCGCCGGACAGCAGCTCCTTGAAGTTGTTGATACCCACCGACATGGCGATCGGAAGACCGATGGCCGACCACAGCGAGTAGCGGCCGCCGACCCAGTCCCACATGGGGAAGACGTTTTCCGGGCGAATGCCGAAGGCGGAAGCGGCTTCCTTGTTGCTGGAAACGGCGATGAAGTGACGGTACAGCTCCGCCTCGGTGCCGCCCTGGGCCAGATACCAGGCGCGCGCGGCCTGGGCGTTCTTCAGGGTTTCCAGGGTGCCGAAGGATTTCGACGAGACGATGAACAGCGTGGTCTCGGCGTTGAGCTTGGCGGTCATTTCGCGGAATTCGCTGCCGTCGATGTTCGCCAGGTAGTGGCAACGCACGCCTTTCTGGGCGAAGGGCAGCAGCGCCTCGGAGACCAACTGCGGGCCGAGGAAAGAGCCACCGATGCCGATGTTCACCACATCGGTGATCGGCTTTTCGGTGTAACCGCGCCACAGACCGTTGTGCACGGCGGCGACCAGCTCGGTCATCTGGTGCAGAACACGGTGCACCTCGGGCATCACATCGACGCCATCGACCATCACCTTGTCGCCGATGGGGCGGCGCAGTGCGGTGTGCAGCACCGGGCGTCGCTCGGAGGCGTTGATCACGTCGCCACGGAACATCGACTGGATGGCTTCGCCCAGCTTCGCCTCGTGCGCAAGCTTCACCAGCAGGTCGAGGGTGTCCTGGCGGATCAGGTTCTTCGAGAAGTCGAGGAACAGGCCGCAGGCGCTGAGGGAGAAACGCTTGAAGCGCTCTGGGTCCTCGGCGAATGCCTCGCGCATGGTGAAGTTCTGCAGATCCTGGCGGTGGGCGGCCAATGCCTGCCAACTAGCCAGTCGGGTGGCATCCAGCGGGTTGAGGTGGTGTTCCATGACGTACCTTCGGGTAAGACGTGCGTGTTTGAACTTTTGGCTCTTGACCTTGAGAAAAGCCCGGTTGTTCCGGGCTTTCACGTCGGTTCAGGCGAGCTGAACCGGGATGGCATTGCTGGTGTGGCTGAGTTCGTTGCCCGGCGCCATGTACAGCATGCGCGGCTTGTAGCCTTCCAGTTCGGCGTCGCTGAACTGAGCGTACGCGCAGATGATCACCCGGTCACCCACCTTGGCCTTGTGGGCGGCGGCGCCGTTGACGGAAATCATCCGCGAACCCTCCTCGCCACGGATGGCGTAGGTGGTGAAGCGCTCGCCGTTGTCGACGTTGTAGATCTGGATCTGTTCGTACTCGCGGATGCCCGCGAGATCGAGCCATTCGCCATCGATGGCGCAGGAGCCTTCATAGTCGAGCACGGCGTGGGTGACTTCGGCGCGGTGCAGTTTGGCTTTGAGCATGATGCTCTGCATGACGTGGCTCCTGTTTTTCTTCTGGTCGCGGAGGGCGGGGCGAGTATGCCCGAGCACCCGAGGTCGCTCAAGGCGGCGACTGGCGCGGCTTCGAGGCGAAAATTCGGGTGTCGGACGGGGAATTCAGTCGATGTGGAAGGCGAGGTTGTCGATCAGCCGGGTGGTGCCGAGGAAGGCGGCGACCAGGATCACCAACTGATGGTCTTGCGCCGTGGCCGGGCGCAGGCCGGCGGATTCGCGAGCCTCAAGGTAATCGATGCGCAGGCCGGCCGCTTCGATCTGCCGGCTGCCCTCGGCCAATAGTGCAGGGAAGTCGCGTTCGCCCTGGCGGATGCGCTCGGCCAACTGCTTCAGCGTGCGCTGCAGCACCGGCGCAATGGCGCGCTGCTCGTCTGTGAGATAACCGTTGCGCGACGACAGCGCCAGGCCATCCTCCGCACGCACGGTGGGTTCGCCGAAGATCTGGATCGGCAGGTTCAGGTCGCGCACCAGCTTGCGGATCACCGCAAGCTGCTGGAAGTCCTTCTCGCCGAACAACGCCATGTCGGGCTGGACCATGTTGAACAGCTTGCAGACCACGGTGGCAACGCCATCGAAGTGCCCCGGACGGCTGCCGCCGCACAGGCCCTCGGAGACGCCGGTAACGTGCAGCCTGGTCTGGCCCTCCATGCCGTCGGGGTACATCTCCTCGACGGTGGGGGCGAATAGCAGGTGGCAGCCGGCGTTGAGCAGCTTCTCCTGGTCCGCCGCCAGGGTGCGGGGGTACTTGTCGAGGTCTTCGCTGGGGCCGAATTGCAGCGGGTTGACGAAGATGCTCGCCACCACGAAATCGGCGCGCTGGCTGGCCTTGGTCACCAGCGCGGCGTGGCCGGCGTGCAGGTTACCCATGGTCGGTACCAGCGCGACGCGCTTGCCTTCGCTACGCGCGCGCGCCACTGCGGCGCGCAGCTCGCGGACTGTCTTGACTGTATTCATCAGGCGAAACCGTGCTCCGGGCCGGGGAAGGTGCCGTCCTTGACTGCCTTCACATAGGCGGCGAAGGCAGACTGGATGTCGGGCTGGCCTTCGAGGAAGTTCTTCACGAACTTCGGCGAACGGCCGGACAGCGACAGGCCGAGCATGTCGTGCATCACCAGCACCTGGCCGTCGGTGCCGCTACCTGCGCCAATGCCGATGACCGGAATCTTCACCGCTTCGGTGATTTCCTTCGCCAGGGCAGACGGCACGCATTCCAGCAGCAGCACGGCAGCGCCGGCCTGCTCCAGGGCAATGGCGTCGGCGCGCAGTTGCCGTGCCTGGTTTTCCTGGCGGCCCTGAACCTTGAAGCCGCCGAACAGGTTGACGGCCTGCGGGGTGAGGCCCAGGTGCGCGCACACCGGGATGCCCATCTGGGCCAGGCGGATGATCGGCTCGGCGAGCCAGGCGCCGCCTTCGAGCTTGACCATGTGGGCGCCGGCCTGCATGACCTTCACCGAGTCTCGCAGCAACTGGTCCAGCGAGGTGCCGGACTCGAACGGCAGATCGGTGACGATAAACGCGCCCTTGTTACCGCGTTTGACCGCGGCTGTGTGGTAGGCCATGTCTTCGACGGTCACCGGCAGCGTGCTGTCGTGACCTTGCAGCACCATACCCAGGGAGTCACCGATCAGCAGCATTTCGGCACCGGCAAGACTGGCGGTGTGGGCGAAAGTGGCATCGTAAGCGGTCAGCATCGCGATCTTTTCGCCGCTTTGCTTGAGACCTTGCAGGGTGGTCAGGGTGACATCAGGCATGAAAGTGTCCTCGGTTCTGCGCCGGGCAGGGGCAAACGGGGCCCTATAGTCCGGATCGAAAAAGGCTAAGTCAATTGCAGGTGTTACCGGACTGTTACGGCGTTACTGCCAGTGCGCCCCACGCCTGGGGCGCAGCATGCCTCAGGACAGGCGTTCGAGGCCGCTGAACGGACAGGCGGCGAGCAGCTCGGGCAGGCTGCGTCCGTCAGGGAAGCGCAGTTGCGGGGCGAGGTCCGCCAGGGGGTAAAGCACGAACGCGCGAGCGTGCATGTGGTAGTGCGGCACGCACAGGCGCGGCTCGTCGATCAGGCGATCGCCGAACAGCAGGATGTCGAGGTCCAGGGTACGTGGCCCCCAGCGCTCGTCCTTGCGTACGCGCCCTTGTTCCAGCTCGATGGTCTGCAGGGCATCCAGCAGAGCGAGCGGCTCCAGGTCGGTATCCAGCGCCGCCACGGCGTTGACGTAACGCGGCTGGTCCGGCGGGCCCAGCGGGTCGCTGGCGTAGAGGGGGGAAACCACCGCCACCTTGGTGGCGGGGATCTGCGACAGCGCCTTCAGCGCCGCTTCCAGCTGCTGGCGCGGCTCGGCGAGGTTGCTGCCGAGCCCGATGTACACGCGTTCGCTCATTCGCTGCTGGCGCCTTCGGTGCGCGGGCCGCGACGACGACGGTTGCTGCCGCCACGGCGGCGTTTGCGTGGTGCGGCGGCGCCGCCTTCTTCCTGCTGGCTGGCCAGGTTGCGGATCATGCCGCGGCGTTCCCCGTCGCTGGCTTCCTGATAGTCGGTCCACCAGTCGCCGAGGCCACCGGTTTCCTCGCCGGCGCTCTCGCGCAGCAGCAGGAAGTCGTAGCCGGCGCGGAAGCGCGGGTTTTCCAGCAACAGATCGGCCTTCTTGCCCTGGCGGCGCGGCAGGCGCTCCTGCATGTCCCAGATCTCGCGGATCGGAATGGTGAAACGCTTGGGCACCGCCGTACGGCGGCACTGCTCGAGGATCAGCTCGTGAGCGGCTTCCTGCATCGCCGGGATTGGCGGCATGCCGCGGTCCTGCAGCTTCAGTACGCGGGCGGGTAGCGCCGGCCAGAGCAGCGCGGCGAACAGGAAGGCCGGGGTAACCGGCTTGCCCAGCCGAATGCGCTCGTCGGTGTTGGCCAGGGCCTGGCGCATCAGCTTGCCGGCGTACTCCGGGTCTTCCTTCAGCGCCTTGGCGCTCGCCGGGAACAGCGGGGCGAACAGGTCGTACTCGTTGAGCAGTTCGAAGGTGCGCTCGGCCTTGCCGCTGAGGAGCAGCTTGAGCACTTCGTCGAACAGGCGCGCGGAGGGAATCTCGTTGAGCAGCGGCGCCAGGCGGCGGATCGGCGCGGCGCTGTGTTTCTCGATCTCGAAGTCCAGCTTGGCCGCGAAGCGCACAGCCCGCAGCATGCGCACCGGGTCTTCGAGGTAGCGCTGCTCCGGGTCGCCGATCAGGCGGATCAGGCGATTGCGGATATCGCGCACGCCGTGGGCGTAGTCGAGGATGCGTTCGCCGGTGACATCGAAATACAGGGCGTTGATGGTGAAGTCGCGGCGCTGAGCGTCGTCTTCCAGGGTGCCATAGACGTTGTCACGCAGGATGCGACCGGCTTCGTTGCGGGAAGCATGGGCGTTATCGGTGTCGTCGTCTTCGGTGACCGGATGGTTGGCGCGGAAAGTGGCGACCTCGATGATCTCGCGGCCGAAGTGGACGTGGACCAGTTTGAAACGGCGACCGATCACCCGCGCGTTGCGGAATTCTGCACGCACCTGCTCGGGGGTGGCGCTGGTGGCCACGTCGAAGTCCTTGGGGGGAATGCCCAGCAGCGGGTCACGTACGCCGCCGCCGACGATGTACGCCTGGTAGCCGGCCTTGGTCAGGCGCTCCACGACGTTCACCGCGTTCCTGCTGAACTGTTCCCGCCGCAGCGAGTGCTGATGATTGCCAACGACTTCCGGAGTAGTGCGGACAGCGCGCGGACGGCGCAGTGGGGATCGGATGGACTGGATCAGCTTTTTCAGCATGTGTGCACTATCGGGAATAGGTGTATGGATGGCATACGCAGGTCTCGGCAAGCCGCCTGATTACGGCGTTTCCTGGAGGATAGCGGGTGTCTGCCGCTGCCTTGAAACAAATGGCAGCAAATCGAATGCCGTCTGCGCCGCGGCGATTCTAGCATCGTGGGGTGTGATGATGAAGAAAACTGAAGAAAGGGACTTGCGGGGAGAGAGCGGGAGGGTGTAGCGAAAGCTACTGGGGGAGCCGAGGCTCCCCCCCAAATAGGTGCGTGCTTTGTTTTTATTATGTTTACCGGGCTTGTTGTTTTTGTTTGTAGACCCGTCCCTCGAAGCTACCTGCTTCGGGGAACCTTCCACACATGGAAGGTTTCAATAGCAAACGGATTGCTTTGGTCGCTGAGTGAGCAATGATCTTTCGATCCAACCAGTTTTGCGTGCTGTCTCAAGACAGTTTTATACTTCTTGACTGGTTGCGGGACTGGTCCCGACGGCTACCCTTCTCCAAAAGAATCAGTTAGCTGCGCCTCCGCGATCTTGTTTTTGTTGTGCTGGAGTCGTTTCGTCTTGTTTTTATTGTGAGTGGTCGTGCTTGTTATTGTTGTTGTGCCAATAACAAAGCAGATGCCGTGCCAACTTTTGCGAATCCTTATTTTTCAAGGGTTTGCGAGGATCTGTCGTTGATCGATAGGCACAAAAAAGCCGGGTTCCCGTTACCGATGAACCCGGCTTTTGTTACGGAGCATGTCTCCGGTAACAGTGGGGGCGCTCCTAGGAGTCAGCCGACGCCCCGGATTTGCGGCGCGGAATCCCCAGGCGCTGACGACGTTCCCACAGGCATTTCCGGCTGATACCCAGCTTGCGGGCCAACTCGGTCTCGGTCATGTGGTCCTGATGCTCGAGGACGAAGTGCTGGAAGTAGTCCTCCAGCGACAGATCCTCCGTGGGCTCGTGGTTGCTGGCGCTGCCGTTGGTCGGGCGCAGGTCGCCGTCATCGCCGAAGTCGTCTTCCAGGTCATCCAGTTCGATGTCGATGCCCAGCAGGTCGGCGGGGATTTCCTGGCCTTCGCTGAGGATGACCGCGCGCTCGATGGCGTTCTCCAGTTCACGCACGTTACCCGGCCACGGGTAGTGGCGGATGGCTTGTTCGGCTTCGTGGGAGAAGGTCAGCGCCGGGCGCCCCATCTGGGAGCACTGGCGCGCCAGGAAGGAGCGGGCGATTTCCATGACGTCTGGACCGCGCTCGCGCAGGGGCGGGAGCTTCAGCGAGATGACGTGCAGGCGGTAGTAGAGGTCTTCGCGGAACTGGCCGGTCTTGGCCAGCATCTTCAGGTCGCGGTGGGTAGCGGCGATCAGGCGTACGTCGACCTTCTGCGACTGTACCGAGCCAACCCGGCGGATTTCACCTTCCTGCAGTACGCGCAGCAGGCGCGCCTGGGCTTCGAGCGGCAGTTCGCCGATCTCGTCGAGGAACAGGGTGCCACCGTCGGCCGCCTCCACCAGGCCCGCACGGCCGGCGCTGGCGCCAGTGAACGCGCCTTTCTCGTGGCCGAACAGTTCGGACTCGATCAGGGTTTCCGGGATCGCGGCGCAGTTCACCGAGATCAGCGGCGCCTTGGTGCGCTTGGACAGGTTGTGCAGCGCGCGGGCGACCAGTTCCTTGCCGGTACCGGATTCACCCTGGATCAGCACATTGGAGTCGGTGGGCGCGACCTTGCGGATCTTGGTGTAGAGCTCCTGCATCGGCGCACAGGAACCGATGATGCCGATGTCGCCGTCCACGGGGGCGGTGTTACCGCTGCTACGTTCGGCGCCCTTGGCGTTACCGCGGGCTTCGGCGGGGGCGTTACGGTTCTCCTGGCGATCCTTGAGGATGCGCGCCACGGCCTGGAGCATTTCGTCGTGGTCGAATGGCTTGGCGATATAGTCCACCGCGCCCATCTTCATCGAATCCACCGCCGAGCGCAGGCTGGCGTAGCTGGTCATGATCAGCACGGGGGTGCCCTGGGCCAGCTTGATCAGTTCGGTGCCGGGCGCGCCGGGTAGGCGCAGATCACTGACGATCATGTCGAACGACGGGATGCTGTAGCGCTCCTGCGCTTCCTGCACCGAGCCAGCTTCGCTGACCTGGTACTGGTTGCGCTCGAGCAATCGTCGCAGGGCGGAACGGATGATGGTTTCGTCTTCGACGATGAGGATATGTGCCATGTATTCAGCTCTCTCGACGTGCTCGTTTACTGCTCGGCCGTCGGGCCAGGATGCCGCGGCAAGGTGACGCTGATGCGGGTTCCGCATTCGCGTTCCGGGTCTGCCGGGCTGTCTATGGTGATTTGCCCATAATGCTCTTCCACGATCGAATAGACCAGAGCGAGCCCCAGGCCGGTTCCTTTGCCCGGGTCCTTGGTGGTGAAGAAGGGCTCGAACAGGCGGTCGATGATCGACTTGGGTATTCCGCTGCCTTCGTCTTCAACGATCAGGTCGATGGTCTGCTCGGAAGCTTCGGTGCGCACGCGGATCGCGCCATTGGGCGGGGAGGCGTCGCGGGCGTTGGACAGCAGGTTGATCAGTACCTGCGCAAGACGTTGCGAGTCGCCTTCCACCCAGTGTTCCGGATCGCACAGGTTGAAGAACTGCACATCGACGCTGCGCTTGTTCAGCGACAGCAGGCCGATGGCTTCCTGGGCGACGTCCGCGAGGCACACCGGCTCGGCCGCGACCTGCTTGCCGCCGGCATGGGCGAAACTCATCAGTGACTGCACGATGCGCGAGACGCGCTTGGTCTGCTCGAGGATCTGGCCGCTGATCTCGGTCAGCTCGCCATCGCCTTCGCGTTCTTCCCGCAGGTTCTGCGCCAGGCAGGCGATGCCGGTGATGGGGTTGCCGATCTCGTGGGCCACGCCGGCGGCCAGGCGACCGATGGAGGCCAGGCGTTCGGAATGGATCAGCTTGTCTTCCAGCGACTGGGTTTCGGTGAGGTCTTCGACCAGCAGCACCAGGCCGCTGTTACCGGGCAGGAGGGGCTCCTCGATCGCCGCCTTGTGCAGGTTCAGCCAGCGGGTCTGACCTTCGATGGAGAGGCGCTGCTTGTGCAGGTGCTCGTCGGGGGCGTCGATGAAACCTTCCAGCAGGCCGCGCCACGGGTCGGGCAGGGCGGCCAGGCGCGAGCCGACCACGCGCTGTGCGCTGACGCCGGTGAGCTCCTCGATGGCGCGGTTCCACATGAGGATTTCCTGGTCCTTGGCCAGCGAGCACACGCCCATCGGCAGGTCCTGCAGGGTCTGGCGGTGGTAGCGACGCAGGGTATCGAGTTCGGCGGCAAGGCCGGTTAGGCGGGAGTGGTAGTCCTCCAGGCGGCTCTCGATGAAGTGGATGTCCTCGGTGACGTAGGCTTCGCTGCTGGCCTTGTAGGGCAGGAAGGTTTCCACCATGTCCTGTGCCACGCTGGGGCCCATCAGGCCGGAGAGGTTGGCCTCGATGCGGTCGCGCAGACGGCGCAGGGCGTAGGGGCGGCGTTCGTCGAAGGGCAGGTGCAGGTCGCGCAGGGCCTGTTCCACTTCGCGCTGGGCGGTCTTCGCGCCGAGCGGCTTGGCCAGCTGGCTGGCGAACTCCTGCGGGGACACGGCGATCAGCTCGCGGCGCTGTGGGCGGCGCACGTTGTCGACGGCACAGGCCTCGGCGGCGCCTTTCTCTTCATCGCTGGCTTCGGTGAACAGCGAGACCAGGGTGAACACCAGCACGTTGGCCGCCAGCGAGGCGAGCGCTGCGAGGTGCCAGGTGGTGTCGTCGAGCACATACAGTGAGTTGAACAGCGGCAGGTAGATACTCTGCATGTTCGCGATCAGCGGGGTAAGCATGGTCGCGCCCCACACCAGCATGCCCGCCACCAGGCCGGCGATGAAGCCGCGGCGGTTGGCGGTCGGCCAGTAGAGCACGGCCAGCGCGCCGGGGAGGAACTGCAGGGTGGCGACGAAGGAGACTATCCCCAGGTTGGACAGGTCCTGCTCGGCGCCCAGCAGCAGGTAGAAGGCATAGCCGGCCATGATGATCGCGGCGATCAGCGCGCGGCGGGTCCATTTCAGCCAGCGGTAGATGTTGCCTTCGGCCGGTGGCTGGTAGAGCGGCAACACCAGGTGGTTGAGCACCATGCCCGAGAGCGCCAGGGTCATCACGATGATCAGGCCGCTGGCGGCGGAGATGCCGCCAACGAAGGCGGTCAGCGCCAGGGCCGGGCTGTCCACCGAGATGCCCAGGCCGAGGGTGAAGTATTCCGGGTTGGTCGAGGCGCCCAGGTGCAGGCCGGCCCAGAGGATCGGCGGCACCGCCAGGCTCATGGGCAGCAGGAACAGCGGCAGGCCCCAACTGGCGCTGAGCAGCGCGCGCGGGTTGAGGTTCTCGGTGAAGGTCATGTGGAACATGTGCGGCATGACGATGGCCGAGGCGAAGAACACCAGCAGCAGCGTGCGCCACGGCCCTTCGGCCAGCGGCGTGTGCAGGGTGCTCAGGGCTTCCTGGTTCTGCAGCAGCCAGACTTCCAGGCCGTCCGGGCCGCCGAACACGCCATAGAGGGCGAACAGGCCGATGGAGCAGAGCGCCACCAGTTTCACCAGCGATTCGAAGGCAATCGCCATCACCAGCCCTTCGTGGCGCTCGCGGGTGGCGATGTGCCGTGCGCCGAAGAGGATGGCGAACAGCGTGATCAACGCGCAGAAGGCCAGCGCCGCGCGGTTGGGCTCGGATTCGCGGGTGAGGATGCTGATCGAGTCGGTCACCGCCTGGATCTGCAACGCCAGCATCGGCAGCACGCCGATCAGCATGAATAGCGTGGTCAGTGCGCCGGCCCAGGTACTGCGGAAGCGGAAGGCGAACAGGTCGGCCAGCGACGATAGCTGATAGGCCCGCGTGATCCGCAGGATCGGATAGAGCAGCACCGGCGCGAGCAGGAAGGCGCCGGAGACACCCAGGTAGATCGCCAGGAAGCCGTAGCCGTACTGATAGGCCAGCCCAACCGTGCCATAGAAGGCCCAGGCGCTGGCGTAGACGCCGAGCGACAGGGTGTAGATCAGCGGATGGCGCACCAGCCGGCGCGGAATGAAGCCGCGCTCGGTGATCCAGGCGACACCGAAAAGGACCATCAGGTAAGAGGCGCTGATCAGGATCAGCTGGGTGAGGCTAAAGCTCGTCAGCATCGCGCTGGCTCTGCAGGATGAAGGTGACGACGATCAGGATCAGCCACAGCAGATACGGGCGGTACCAGGCGCCGTGGGGATCGATCCACCAGTCCATGATGGCCGGTGAGAACAGGTAGATGCCCACGACCAGGAGCAACACCAGTCGGTAGATGTACATGTCGTCTCTCTCTTGGTTCGGCGGGCAGGCTACCTGTGCGCACCGTCGCCGGCAAGCTGGCGCCCCTTGCCGAAGGGCAGGCAGACCTTATAGGAGCGAGCTTGCTCGCGAACAACTTAGAAGCGGGCGTCAGGTTCGCGAGCAAGGGCTAGGCGCCCCCCTCGGTCCTACGAAAAGCAGTTTGCAGAATTCCGCGTGGCGCGGTGTGCGCTGTCATCAATTTGCGCTGCTGTCGATGCACCAGTCTAGAGCTGCGCATCTTCCAGCGTCAGGCTGTGGGGGATGGCATTGGCATCCCAGTGCGCGATACCCCAGTCGAGCACCTCGCGCGGCGTGCCTTGCACCAGTTCGGCGGGCGGGTTCTGGCCCAGTGCTTTCAGCGCGCGCACCAGCAGCGGGGCGGCCAGGTCGGCCTCCAGCGGCGGCGAGCGGTAGGATTTGCCGAGTTTGTGGCCATCGGGCTGGATGATCAGCGGCACATGCAGGTAACGCGGGGCGGCGATGCCGAGCAATTCCTGCAGATAGAGCTGGCGTGGAGTGTTATCCAGCAGGTCGGCGCCGCGAACGATATCGGTAACACCCTGCCAGGCGTCGTCCAGCACCACCGCCAGTTGATAGGCAAACAGCCCGTCGCGCCGGCGAATGACGAAGTCGCCCACTTCGCGGCCCAGGTGCTGGTGGAATTCGCCTTGCAGGCGATCGGAGAAGCGGTAGTCCAGCTCCGGTACGCGGATGCGGATGGCGATGTCGCCGTGCCATTCATGCTGGGCGTCGCGGCAGGTGCCGGGATAGATGCCGTTGCTGCGTTCGAGCTGCTTGCGCGAGCAGGTGCAGGCATAGGCCAGGCCGCTGCGCAGCCATTGTTCGACCTGGACGGCGTAGGCGTCGTGGCGGTCGCTCTGGCGCTCCACCGCGCCATCCCATTCGAAGCCGTAGCGTTCGAGGGTCTCCAGAATGGCTGCCTGGGCGCCGGGCATTTCGCGCGGCGGGTCGAGGTCCTCCATGCGCACCAGCCATTTTCCGCCCACCGCGCGAGCATCCAGGTAGGAGGCCACAGCGGCCACCAGAGAACCGAAGTGCAGAAAGCCACTGGGTGTGGGGGCGAAGCGTCCGACGTAGCGGGAGGCGAGCATGGTGTCTCTTCGGCTTTCTATCTGATGGCAGGGCGCAGAAACGAAACGGGGCGCCGCAGCGCCCCGTTCGGGATCAACCAGGCTCAGGAGCCCAGCTGCTTTTCCTTGATTTCCGCCAGGGTCTTGCAGTCGATGCACAGGGTGGCGGTGGGGCGGGCTTCCAGACGACGGATGCCGATTTCGACGCCGCAGGAGTCGCACCAGCCGTAATCGTTGTCTTCGATCAGCTGCAGGGTCTCGTCGATCTTCTTGATCAGCTTGCGCTCGCGGTCGCGGGCGCGCAGTTCGAGGCTGAACTCTTCTTCCTGGCTGGCACGGTCTGCCGGGTCCGGGAAGTTAGCCGCTTCGTCCTGCATGTGGTGCACGGTGCGGTCCACTTCTTCCATCAGCTCAACTTTCCATTTGTTGAGGATGGAGGTGAAGTGCGCGCGCATGCGATCACTCATGTACTCCTCGCCCTTGGTTTCCTGGTAGGGCTCGAAGCCACGAATCAGTTGGCTGCTCTGTTGCTTTGCTTTGGTGGGCATGGATGACCGCCTCTCACTCTCGCTAATCCTCTCGCGGATGGTCCCTCTCCGGCACCGCCGGCCCCGCGCTCGCAGCGGGCGAACTTACCAGAACGATAACCGCGATGCTACTCCCGGTTATCGAGCCTGCCAGTACCCGCACATGACCTGATCGCCAGGTCGGCGACCCACCGGTAATCGCCAGTGGGTTTTTCTGCAAACCTGAGCAGAATCGTCGGCGTTCGCCAGACGAAGCCTGCAAGTTCCCGGAAACCGCGCATTGCAGGCGCGGCTGCCCAGAATTCATCAGTGGCCTGTTAGAATCCCGGCTCTGTCGCAAAGTTCGGAATATTCCATGGCCACCACCTTCAGTGCGCGCAGCCGCGCCATCGAACCCTTCCACGTCATGGCGCTGCTGGCGCGGGCCAATGAACTGCAGGCCGCGGGCCACGACGTTATCCACCTGGAAATCGGCGAGCCGGACTTCACCACTGCCGCACCCATCGTCGAGGCCGGGCAGAAGGCCCTGGCAAATGGTCACACGCGCTATACCGCCGCACGTGGCCTGCCAGCCCTGCGCGAAACCATCGCCGGCTTCTACGCCCAGCGCTACGGCCTGTCGATCGACCCGCAGCGTATTCTCGTTACGCCTGGCGGCTCCGGCGCCCTGTTGCTGGCCAGCAGCCTGCTGGTGGACCCGGGCAAGCATTGGTTGCTGGCCGATCCGGGCTACCCGTGCAACCGCCACTTCCTGCGCCTGGTGGAAGGCGCCGCGCAACTGGTGCCGGTTGGCCCGGAGAGCCGTTACCAGCTCACGCCGGAGCTCATCGAACGGCACTGGGATCAGGACAGTGTAGGCGCTCTGGTCGCATCGCCGGCGAATCCTACCGGCACCCTGTTGCATAAGGATGAACTCGCTGCGCTGTCGTCCACGCTCAAGGCTCGCGGCGGCCATCTGGTGGTGGACGAGATCTACCACGGCCTGACTTACGGCATCGACGCGCCCAGCGTGCTGGAAGTGGATGACGATGCATTCGTCCTCAACAGTTTCTCCAAATATTTCGGCATGACCGGCTGGCGCCTGGGCTGGCTGGTGGCGCCGCCGGAGGCGGTGGGCGAGTTGGAGAAGCTGGCGCAGAACCTCTATATCAGCGCGCCGAGCATGGCCCAGCACGCTGCGCTGGCCTGCTTCGAGCCGGCCACCCTGACCATCCTCGAGGAGCGTCGCGAAGAGTTCCGCCGCCGCCGCGACTACCTGCTGCCGGCGCTGCGTGAGCTTGGTTTCGGTATCGCCGTGGAGCCTGAGGGTGCCTTTTATCTGTATGCGGATATCAGCGCCTTTGGCGGTGACGCGTTCGCCTTCTGTCAGCACTTCATCGAGACCGAGCACGTGGCGTTCACGCCTGGCATCGACTTCGGGCGTTACCAGGCATCGCACCACGTGCGCTTCGCCTATACCCAGAGCGTCGAGCGCCTGCAGCAGGCGGTGGAGCGCATCGCCCGCGGCCTGAAGACCTGGCGTCCCTGATGCGTTTCGAGCCGGCGCTGGAAGAGGCGCGCCTGATCAAGCGCTACAAGCGCTTCCTGGCGGACATCGAGACCGCCAGTGGCGAACGACTGACCATCCACTGCCCGAACACCGGCTCGATGCTCAATTGCATGAGCGAGGGTTGCCGCGTCTGGTTCAGCCGCTCCGATGACCCCAAGCGCAAGCTGCCGGGGACCTGGGAACTGGTGGAAACCCCGCAGGGGCGCCTGGCCTGCGTGAATACCGGGCGGGCCAACCGGCTGGTGGAAGAAGCAATATTGGACGGCACCGTGACCGAGTTGGCCGGTTTCGATGAGCTGCGCCGCGAAGTCGCCTACGGACAGGAGAACAGCCGCGCGGACTTCCGTCTGATGTACGCCGGCAAGCCGGTGTACGTGGAAGTGAAGAGCGTAACCCTGGGTTTCGACGGCACGACGGTCGCCGCCTTCCCCGATGCCGTTACCCAGCGCGGCGCCAAGCACCTGCGCGAGCTGGCGGCGCTGGCGCGCGAGGGTATGCGTGCGGTGCTGCTGTATGCGGTGAACCTGTCGGATATCGAGGCGGTTCGCCCGGCGAAGGAGATCGATCCGGCCTATGCGGCGGCGCTGGCCGAGGCGCGTAGTGCGGGAGTGGAAGTGCTGGCATATGGGGCGCGGATCGATAGCCGGGAGATTCGGCTGGAGCGGCCTTTGCAGGTGTTGCTCTAGGCGGGAAGCGGTGCGCAGGGCTGTTCGCGAGCAAGCTCGCTCCTACGAAGAGCCGAACGGTCTGGACCTGTAGGAGTGAGCTTGCTCGCGAACCTGTCCGAAACCGTGTTACCCCTGGGCATTGTCCAGCGGCTCCAGCCAGATCCCCTGCTCATCCTCCCGGCAGGGCAGCGCCTCCAGCACATCTCCCAGGCACGGCCCCTGGATGCACTCGCCGGTTTCGATCAGGAACAACGCACCATGGTGCCCGCATTGCAACAGCCGGCCGCTGTTATCGAGGTACTGCTCGGCGTCGTAGCCCAGCGGAATTTCCCGGTGTGGGCAGCGGTTGCGGTAGGCATAGACGCGGCCCAGGCGGCGCACGGCGAAAAGGTTCAGGCCAGCGGCCTTGAAACCCCGGCTCTGGCCTTCGGCCAGGTCATGCGGGGCGCAGAGCAGGATCATCCGGGGTCTTCCATTCAGGCGCGGCATCACGAGGCGGCTATTATCCGCGCCCGGATGGCGATACCGGAAGAGGGTGCACTTCCGTGTGCTGAAGAGGTGAGCTGGCGCCTTGCCAGCGAAATCGGCGCCGACCTTAAGCCTCTCTGTAATCTAATGCAAATAATTATCAAATAGATTTCCTGAAATTCCTGTGGCAAGGTTCGTTCATGCCGCCGCACTGCGGCTGGCCATCTATCGAACGAGGAATTCTGCGATGACGACCCTGACTGCGCCGGCCTCTGAGCTGTACCGCGCCTGGCAAGCCCTGCGCGCCGAGAAACCGCGCCTGCGCGCCCGCGATGCGGCGCACCACCTGGCCGTGAGCGAGGCCGAGCTGACGGCCAGCCGCCTGGGCGTAGACGCCGTGCGCCTGCGCACCGACTGGGCCGAGCTGTTGCCGGCGCTGGGTGAGCTGGGCCAGATCATGGCGCTGACCCGCAATGAACATTGCGTGCACGAGCGCAGGGGGCCGTACTGCGACGTGACCGTTTCCGCCAATGGCCAGATGGCCCTGGTGGTTTCCCCGGACATCGACCTGCGCCTGTTCCTCGGTGGTTGGGCCAGCGCCTTCGCCATCAGCGAAGAAACTGCCCACGGCACCCAGCGCAGCATCCAGGTGTTCGATCGCCAAGGCAGCGCGGTGCACAAGGTGTTTCTCACCGAGCAGAGCGAGCTCGCCGCCTGGGCTCCGCTGGTGCGCAGCTTCGCCGCCGCCGAGCAGAGTGCCGCGCTCGACCTGACCCCGCTGGAAGCCAAGGCCGCGCCGCTGGCCGACGGTGAAATCGATATCGCCGCCCTGCGCGAAGGCTGGTCGGCATTGAAGGACACCCACCACTTCTTCGCCCTGCTGAAGAAGCACAAGGTCCAACGCACCCAGGCGCTGCGTCTCGCCGGCCGCGAGTGGGCCGAGCCGCTGGCCACTGCCGAACTGCCGCGCCTGCTGGAAGCCGCCGCGGCAAGCCAGTTGCCGATCATGATCTTCGTCGGCAACGCCCACTGCATCCAGATCCACACCGGCACCGTGGAAAACCTCAAGTGGATGGACGATTGGTTCAACGTCCTCGACCCGCTGTTCAACCTGCACCTGCAGACGCCGGGCGTGATTGAGTTGTGGCGCGTGCGCAAGCCCAGCAGCGATGGCGTGATCACCAGTTGGGAAGCCTTCGACGCCAATGGCGAGCTGGTGCTGCAGGTATTCGGCGCGCGCAAGCCGGGTGTCCCCGAGTTGCACGGCTGGCGTGAGCTGGCCGAATCGTTCCCGGCACTCTGAGGGCCGATTTCATGAAGACCTCCATGACTGCCCGTGCGTTGTTCGTCGGCCTCTGCCTGACTGCCACCAGCGTGCTGGCTGACTCGCTGCCGGAGCGTTGGGTGAGCGCCGGTGGTTCGCTGAGCGAGTGGGTTGTCGCCCTGGGCGGCGAGGCCAAGCTGGTGGGCGTCGATACCACCAGCCTGCACCCGGCATCGCTCCATGTGCTGCCGAAGATCGGCTACCAGCGGCAGCTGGCCGCCGAGGGCATCCTCGCGCTGAAGCCGGACATCCTGCTGGGCAGCGAAGAAATGGGCCCGCCGCCGGTACTGCAGCAACTGCGTGCCGCCGGTGTGCGGATCGAGACGCTGTCGGCCAAGGCCGACGAGAAGACTGTGCACCGGACCATCCAGCGTCTGGGCGAGCTGCTCGGTGCGCCGGACAAGGCCAGGCAGGCCGAGGCGGAGTTCGATGCGCGTCTCGCCGCGCAGGGCGCGTGGGTGAAGAAAGCCCAGTCCGCGCAGGCCGCGCCCGGCGTCGTCCTGCTGGTCGGGCACGCCGGCGGCAACCTGCTGGTGGCCGGGCAGGACACTTCCGGGGACTGGCTGATCCAGCATGCCGGCGGCCGCAACCTGGCGACCCACAACGGTTACAAGACGCTGTCGAGCGAAGCCCTCACCGCGCTGAACCCGCAGGTGGTGGTGCTCAGTGACCGCGCCCTGGACGGCGACAAGGCCCGCACCGCCCTGACCCAGCAGAACCCCGGCCTGGCAGCGACCAGCGCGTTGCGTGACGGCCGCGTAGTGGTGCTCGATCCAACCCTGTTGGTCGGTGGCCTCGGCCCGCGTATCCCGGACGGGCTGGCTAGCCTCTCCCGGGCCTTTTATCCTTCCGCGCAGGCCCTGAACACGGAAAGTCGTCCTTGACCCGGATCGTTACCGCTCGACCGCTGTTCCTGCTCCTCGGTTTTCTCCTGCTGCTGGTTGTCTGGCTCTCACTGGCCCTCGGGCCGGTGAGCCTGCCGCTGGGCGATACGCTGCGCGCGCTGGCGCACATGGTCGGTTTGCCGGTGTCCGCCGACGGCCTCGGTCAGGCCGAGCTGATCGTCGGGCAGATCCGCCTGCCGCGCACCTTGCTGGGCATCGCCACTGGCGGCGTGCTGGCGCTGGCCGGTGTGGCGATGCAGGGGCTGTTCCGCAACCCGCTGGCCGATCCCGGATTGATTGGTGTTTCCAGCGGTGCCGCGCTGGGCGCTGCAATTGCCATTGTCTTCGGGGCATCCATCGGTGGGCTGCCCGAGGCTTTCGCGCCTTACCTGCTGTCCGCATGCGCCTTTGCCGGCGGCCTGCTGGTGACGGCGCTGGTCTACCGCCTGGGGCGTCATAACGGTCAGACCAGCGTGGCGACCATGCTGCTCGCAGGTATCGCACTGACGGCCCTCGCAGGCGCGCTGATCGGCCTGTTCACCTACCTCGCCGACGACGCCACCCTGCGCACGCTGACCTTCTGGAACCTCGGCAGCCTCAATGGCGCGAGCTATCCACGGCTGTGGCCGCTGCTGCTGATCACCCTGTTGGTGGCGTGCTGGTTGCCGCGCCGGGTGAATGCGCTGAATGCGCTGCTGTTGGGCGAATCCGAAGCGCGTCACCTGGGCTTCGATGTCGAGCGGTTGAAAGTCGAACTGATCGTCTGCACCGCGCTGGGTGTCGGGGCGGCGGTGGCTGCCGCCGGGATGATCGGCTTCATCGGCCTGGTGGTGCCGCACCTGCTGCGCCTGATCGTTGGCCCGGATCACCGGGTGCTGCTACCGGCCTCTATGTTCGGTGGGGCAATCCTGCTTCTGCTCGCCGACCTGATCGCTCGGCTGGCCCTTGCTCCGGCGGAGCTGCCGATCGGTATTGTTACCGCGCTGATCGGTGCGCCATTCTTCCTTTACCTGCTGATCCGGGGGCGTTCCTGATGCTGTGCGCAGACAAGCTGCTGGTGAAGCGCGGCGCCCAGACGGTCCTGCAGGACGTGAGCGTGACGCTGCAGCCAGGCGAAGTGCTCGGAGTGCTCGGCCCCAACGGCGCGGGCAAGAGCACCCTGCTCGGCGCCATGAATGGTGAACTGCCTCTGGCCGGAGGGGCAGTGAGCCTCGACGGCCGTGCCCTGGAGTCCTGGCAAGGTCCCGAGCGCGCACGCCGGTTGGCTGTGCTGCCACAATCGTCCTCGCTGAACTTCGCGTTTCCCGTCGAGGCCGTCGTGGGGTTCGGGCGATTGCCACACGACAGTGGCCGCCAGCGCGACGAGGAAATCATCCGCGAAGCCATGGCTGCTGCGGATGCCTCGCACCTTGCGGGGCGCAGTTACCTGGCGCTCTCCGGTGGCGAACGCCAGCGGGTGCATCTCGCCCGTGTGCTGGCGCAACTCTGGCCGGGTGGGGCGCAGCAGATTCTGCTGCTGGACGAGCCGACCTCAGCCCTCGATCCGCTGCACCAGCACACCACGCTGCAGGCCGTGCGCGAGTTCGCCGGGCGCGGCGCAGCAGTGCTGGTGATCCTGCACGACCTCAATCTTGCGGCGCGTTACTGTGATCGCCTGCTGCTGCTGCATGAGTCGCGTGTGCATCTGCTTGGCACACCGCATGAGGTGCTGCAGGCCGAGCCGCTGCGTACCGTCTTCGGCCTCGATGTGCTGGTGCAGGAGCACCCGGAACGCGGCCATCCGCTGATCATCGCGCGTTGAAAGGAGTCGCCATGCACAAGGTCTTGTTCGTCCCACTGCTGGCGGTGCTGGTGGCCTGCCAGAGCCAGGTGGCCGCTCCGCCGCTGCCGGTCTGGCAGAGCCCGGAAGGGCGCGACAGCGCCGAGCTCGGTGTGATCCGCGATCTGCGCAGCGGCGAACAGCTTTCGCCGGCACAACTGCTTGACCGATTGGCTGCCGCACCGCGGGTCATAGTCGGCGAGCAGCACGACAACCCCGATCATCATGCACTCGAGCTCTGGCTGGCACGCGCACTCGCTGAGCGGCGCCCGAGTGGCAGCGTGCTATTGGAGATGCTCAACCCCGATCAGCAGAGCGCCGTGACCGCTACCCAGGCCCTGGCGGAGAAGGGCGAGACGCCAAGCGACCTGATCGGTGCGCTACGTTGGCAACCGGGCTGGGACTGGTCCCAATACGGCCCGCTGGTGACCTGGCTGGTGAAGCAGCCGACGCCGTTGCTGGCGGGCAACCTGGATCGCAGCGAAATCATGGATATCTACCGGAATCTGCCCCAACTGCAGGGACCAGCCTCCACTGCCGCTCCGGTGCGCGATGCGTTGCTGCAGGACATCCGTGATTCCCACTGCGGTCTGCTGCCGGACAGTCAGCTGCCGGCGATGCTGGCGGTGCAGCAACAGCGCGACCGGCGCCTGGCCGAGCGTTTCAAGGCGGCGCCTGAACCAGCCCTGCTGATCGCTGGCAGCTTCCATGCGCGCCGCGACCTGGGCGTTCCGCTGCACCTGCAGGATCTGGGCGCAGCGCAAGGTCTGAAGGTGGTGATGCTGGCCGAAGTTGGCAGGGTGGTAGCGCCGGCTCAGGCAGACTTCGTCTGGTACACGCCGGCACAGCCGCCAACGGATTATTGCGCGCAGATGCGCGGCAAGCAGTGAGGGGGCCGAACGGCCCCTTTTTCGTTTCTGGGCAAATGACGGTCGCCGCACAAATCGCAGGCAAAAAAAGACCCGGCAAAGTGCCGGGTCCAAACCGTGATTAGCCTGATGAGGAGATAATCTGAAGAGTCCGACTGCGTGGTCTCTCGAGCTTATCCAACTGGCCTCGCAGCCAGTGGTTGTAATAATAACCATTATCATTTGAGAGTCAACACCTTTTCTTCGACCTGGCTGAAGATTTTTTCGGTGGACGTGAAAGCGCTGCGCGAAGGAAAAAATCGGGGCAAAAAAAGACCCGGCAAAGTGCCGGGTCGAAACCGTGATTAGCCTGATGAGGAGATAATCTGAAGAGTCCGACTGCGTGGTCTCTTGAGGTTATCGATCTGGCCTCGCGACCAGATGACTCAGTAATAATCATTATCATTTGAGAGTCAACCTCTTTTCTGCAGTTTTTTCTCGCCCGCGAGATACCTACCGCACAAACGAAAAAGCCCGGCGCTGAGCCGGGCTTTTCGAGGGGGAGCAGATCAGTCGGCCTGGCGTTGCAGGCGCAGCTGGGTGACTTCCTTGTTCAGCAGGTCGATGCGCCGCGCCATGCCTTCGATGAGGCTGTGGGCGATGCGCGGGTTGCTCTGCATCAGGCTGAGGAACTGGTCCTTGGGGATCACCATCACGGTGCAGGGTTCGCTGGCGATGACCGAGGCGCTACGCTTCTCGCGGGTGAACACGGCCATGGCGCCGAAGATTTCATCCTTCTGCACATCACCAACCTTCTGCCCGTCGACGAAGGCTTCGGCATGGCCCTCGATGATGATGAACACGTGCTCGGCGTCGTCGCCCTGCTGGATCAGTTGGGCGCCGGCGGCGAAATGCTGGAATCCGGTGGCCGGGCGAATCTCCGGCTGTTTGAGATGCGCCAGGGCATCCGACAGCAGCGCAGTGTGGCCGATCAGGTAGTGCAGGAACTGTTCCTGGCGCTGTTCGTGGCTGTGGATATGGCGGAACACTTCGCTGCGCGAATAGGGGATCAGGCACAGCGGCTCTTCGCTGACGTAGCGGCAGGGCGGCAACTCGATGCCCTGCCGCAGGCCGACCAGGTCGCCTTCCTGCAGGTAGAACAGCGGGCGTTCGTCCACCAGCGCATGGACCAGGCCATTCTCGATGAGGAACAGGTGCTTGCCAGGCAGCTCGCCTTCCAGGTCGTCGGACCGTTCCAGGCGGATGGCTTCGCCGGCGGGCTCAAGGCCGGCGAGCAGTTGCGCCGGGATGCCCTGTAGCCGATTGATCAGTCGATCGGCATAGGCGGGTTGTTCACCGAGTAGGTACATGGCCGTAATTCCTTGATATGGCGACGGTCGAGGGCGCACGAAGGGCCCTGAGACCATAAGTGGACAGGCACCTTGCGTAAACATTTTCCCACAGAGCTTGTGAGCTAGCTCTTGTTACGTGCGGGAAATGTCTCGAGCTCGCCGAGAAGGGCCGCCTTGTGCGCAGGGGGCAGGTCGTTCCAGTGCACATCCAGCAGGGCGCCCTCGATGGCATAGAGCAGCACTTTCGAAGCGCGGAAGCCCCGCGCGCGCACGGCCCGATAAGCGCCGACGGCGCCCAGGCGGCGCAGGTCGCCAGCGTTATGGATACCCACGGCGTGGAGCCACTGGGCGGAGGTCTTGCCGAGGTTCTTCAGGTGCAGCAGTTCGTCGTTCATCGTCTGTCCTTGCGATGGGCACGATGGGTGTCAGGTCTTGAAGGGGCCGAGAACTGCTCGTAGCGGCCCGACACACAGAAGGAAGTGTAGCGTTGGCTGGGAAAAACGTGGCTTTGTGACATCGCCGAGAATGCGGGGCAGGGCGTTGTCGTCGTCGAAGGCTGCTTGTGCGGCCTGCCTGGCGGCCGGAGAGCGCCGCGTGGGGCGGCTCCGGCCGACAGACGGTGGATCAGAGGCCCGGCAGGCGCTGGCGGATGCCCGCGACCAGGGCGTCCAGGCTGGCGGCGTCCGGGGTATCAACACGCTTGCCGTGCTGCTGCTCCTCGGCGCTGAGTGCGTCGCGGCTGGCCAGTTGCGCCTGGACGACTTCCAAGGTGGCGTCGGACGGGTCATTGCCTTCGCTCTGGCGCTGGGCCAGCCAGCCGGCAATTACAGCCTCCGGTGCGTGGCAGTCGAGGATCAGGAACGGCACGCCGGTTTCCTCGGCGATTTCCCAGGCGGCGGCGCGCTGCTCGCGTTTGAGGAAGGTGGCGTCCAGCACCACGGGGTAGCCGGCGCGGAGAATATCCACGGCCAGCTCGTTCAGGCGCTTGTAGGTCGTGGCGGTGGCATCGGCGTCGTAGATGCCGCCCTTGAGCTGGCCTTGCGCGGCGGCCTTCTGTTCGCCGAACAGGCGCTTGCGTTCGACGTCCGAGCGCAGGCGAACTGCGCCCAGCGCTTCGACCAGGCGCAGGGCGACCTGGCTTTTACCAACGGCGGAAACGCCAACGGTCACTGCCAGGAAGCGCGAAGGAATGGCGCTGTAGCTTTCCGCCAGGTTGGCGTAGTTGCGGTACTGGCGCAGGGTTGCGGCCTTCTGCACGGCGTCGGTCTGGTGGGCGAGGCTGAACAGCGCGATCTTGGCGCGTACCAGGGCGCGGTACGCCTTGTAGAAGTTCAGCAGGGCCAGGGATTGATAGTCACCGGTGTATTCCAGGTACTGGCTGACGAAGCGACGCGACAGACACTTCAGTCCGCGGTCTTCCAGGTCCATGGCGAGGAAGGCGTAGTCGGCGGTGACGTCGGTGAAGCGGAACGGCTCGTTGAATTCGATGCAGTCGAACAGTACGACTTTGCTATCGATGATCGCGGCGTTGCCCAGGTGGATATCACCATGGCATTCGCGGATGAAGCCGTTGGCCTTGCGCTGTTCGAACACCTCGTGCAGGCGTTCGAAGCTGGATTCGGCCCAGGCTTCCAGCGCATCGAGCTGCAGCAGGTCGGCCTTGTCGGAGAGCATCGGGCGAATCTGCTCGAAGTTCTGCCGTACCGGCGCCATGCAGGCTTGCGGAGTGCCCAGCGGGTGCTCGGTCGGCACGACCGGGGTGCGCAGGTGGAAGTCGGCGATCTGTTTGGCCAGGCCGTCGACGTGGGCGGCGCCCAGCTCGCCACGAGCCTGCACTTCGCTGAGCAGTTGGCTCTGCGGGAACTCACGGCACTGGATCATGTACTCGACTGCCGGGCCTTCACCGTTGAGTTGCGGGGCGGACTCGCTGCCGGTAATGGCGATCACGTCGAGGTAAAGGCCGTCGGTGAGGCGTTGGTTCAGGCGCAGTTCTTCCTCGCAGAAGTGCTTGCGCTTGGCCAGGTCGGTGAAATCGAGGAAGCCGAAGTTCACCGGCTTCTTGATCTTGTAGACGTAGGAGCCAGTGAGCAGCACCCAGGAAATGTGGGTTTCGATGACCCGGAAGCCTTCGACCGGATGGGGGAAGAGGGCGGGGTTCTGCAGGGCTGCGAGTAAGGTCTGGCTCACGTGATGTCCTTTCCGATCGAATTTTCTAAAGGCAGGCATTATGGCGGCTGGGTCGGCAGGTGCAAACTCTGGGGCTGACCGGCAACCAAATAGCCATCTCGGGGTCATAGCTCGGCCACTGCCGTTTTTGATAGATGCGCGGCAGTTCGCATCAAGCCCGGACGCCCGCTGGAGCGGCGTCTGTCTCCTGTGGATAAAGTACGTATAATGCGCCGCCATGACGCGTCCCCGATCTTCCAAACCTCGTAAAAAAAGCGGCAAATCGTCGCCTGCCATGCGCAAGTGGCTGGGCTGGGCTCTCAAGCTCGGTCTGGTTGGCGTAGTGGTGCTGGCCGGTTTTGCCGTGTACCTCGATGCGGTTGTCCAGGAGAAATTCTCCGGCAAGCGCTGGACCATTCCTGCCAAGGTCTATGCCCGGCCGCTGGAACTGTTCGTCGGCCTGAAACTGGGCAAGGACGACTTCCTGCGCGAGCTGGATGCCCTGGGCTATCGCCGCGAGACGTCGGTCGCAGGGCCTGGCGCCGTGTCGGTCGCCGGCAATGCCGTCGACCTCAATACCCGTGGCTTCCAGTTCTATGAAGGCGCCGAGCCTGCGCAGCGCATTCGCGTGCGCTTCTCCGGCGACTACGTTGCCGGCCTGAGTCGCGCCAACGGTGGCGACCTTGCTGTCGCGCGCATGGAGCCGCTGCTGATCGGCGGCCTGTACCCGGCGCACAACGAAGACCGCATCCTGATCAAGCTCGACCAGGTGCCGCCGTACCTGATCGATACCCTGGTCGCTGTGGAAGACCGTGATTTCTGGACCCATCACGGGGTTTCCATCAAGTCCATCGCCCGTGCCGTCTGGGTCAACGCCAGCGCCGGCCAGTTGCGTCAGGGCGGCAGTACGCTGACCCAGCAGTTGGTGAAGAACTTCTTCCTGACCAACGAACGCAGTCTGTCGCGCAAGCTCACCGAAGCCATGATGGCTGTGCTGCTTGAGCTGCATTACGACAAGCGCGAAATCCTCGAGGGCTACCTCAACGAGGTGTTCCTCGGCCAGGATGGCCAGCGCTCGGTGAACGGCTTCGGTCTCGCCAGCCAGTACTTCTTCAGCCAGCCGTTGTCCGAACTCAAGCTGCCCCAGGTGGCGTTGCTGGTCGGGATGGTGAAGGGGCCTTCCTATTACAACCCACGCCGCAACCCCGAGCGCGCGCTGGAGCGCCGCAACGTGGTGCTCGACGTGCTTGCCGAGCAGGGCGTGATCACTGCCGACGAAGCGGCTGCCGCCAAGCAGGCACCGCTGGGCGTGACCCGTCAGGGCAGCATGGCCAACAGTTCCTACCCGGCCTTCCTCGACCTGGTGAAACGCCAGCTGCGGGAGGATTACCGCGACGAGGACCTGACCGAAGAAGGCCTGCGCATCTTCACCAGCTTCGACCCCATCCTGCAGATGAAGGCCGAGTCCGCCGTCAGCGAAACCTTCAAGCGTCTCGAAGGCCGCAAGGGTGTCGCCGAGACCGAAACCGCGATGGTCGTGACCAACCCGGAAACCGGTGAGATCCAGGCATTGCTGGGCAGCCGCGATCCGCGCTTCGCCGGCTTCAACCGTGCCGTCGATGCGGTGCGGCCGATCGGTTCGCTGGTCAAGCCCGCGGTGTACCTGACCGCGCTGGAGCGTCCGAGCCAGTACACCCTGACCAGCTATATCCAGGACCAGCCGTTCCAGGTGAAGGGCAAGGATGGCCAGGTATGGACGCCGAAGAACTATGAAGGCACTGCCAACGGCACCATCTTCCTCTACCAGGGGCTGGCCCGTTCGCTGAACCTGTCCACCGCCAGGCTGGGTCTCGACCTGGGCGTGCCGAACGTACTGAAGACGCTGGAGCGCCTGGGCGTTTCGCCAAACTGGCCGGCCTATCCGTCGATGCTGCTGGGCGCGGGCGCGCTGAGCCCGATGCAGGTGGCAACCATGTACCAGACCATCGCCAGCGGTGGTTTCAATACACCGCTGCGTAGCATTCGCAGCGTGCTGGCGGCCGACGGCCAGCCGCTCAAGCGTTATCCCTTCCAGGTCGAGCAGCGTTTCGATCCGGGCTCCATCTACCTGCTGCAGAGCGCCATGCAGCGGGTCATGCGCGAGGGGACCGGGCGCTCGGTCTACAACCAGTTGCCGGCGTCCCTGACCCTGGCGGGTAAGACCGGCACCACCAACGATTCGCGTGACAGTTGGTTCTCCGGCTTCGGTCAGGACCTGCTGGCGGTGGTTTGGATCGGTCGTGACGACAACGGCAAGACGCCGCTCACCGGCGCTACCGGTGCGCTGCAGATCTGGACCAGCTTCATGCGCAAGGCCAATCCCGCGCCGCTGGACATGCCAATGCCGGATAATGTCGTACAGGCGTGGGTCGACCCGCATACCGGGCAGGGTACGGACGCCAACTGCCCCGGTGCAGTGCAGATGCCTTATATTCGAGGAAGCGAACCTGCGCTGGGCGCAGGTTGCGGAAACCAGACGCCGGCCGGCGAAGTCATGGACTGGGTGCGTGGCTGGTTGAACTGATGCAAGAGGATTGGAAGTGAGAAAAGCTTGGTTTGCAGCGTCGGCGACTCTGGCGCTTCTGTCCGGTTGTGCGTCCCCGCAACATGGTGCGATTCCCGTGCAGGACTCCGGTACCTCCGTCTCCAACTCGGAACGTGTCGGCCGCAGCGGCGGCAACACTCAGGCGCCGGTTCGCACCGGCGCTGGCCAGAGCATCCCGCAAGGTGACTCCGGCGTTACCGTGATGGTCCCGCAGGATGCCGGCATGGCACCGATCCAGACCTTCCCGGCGCAGACCGGCGCCGCGCCGATCAGCACCTCGCCGATGACCACGGCTCCGGGAGCAACCGGCTCGACTTATTCTTCGCAGCAGCCGATCTCCACCAGCGGCGGCATCACCTCCAACGGCGGTTTTCAGTCGCAGACCTACCAGCAGCCGGCGTACCAGAACCAGCAGGCTGCGCCATCGAGCCAGGGCAGCACCTACCAGGGGCCGTCCGGGATTCCGTCGAGCAACTCTGGCCTGTCGGCGGACGAGCAGTTGGATGGTCCGGTGCTGGCGCTGCTGACCTCCGCCTCGCAGCAGCAGGGCGGTGGTGACCTGAATGGCGCTGCTGCCAGCCTGGAGCGCGCCCAACGCATCGCTCCGCGCGAGCCGCAGGTGCTCTACAAGCTGGCTCAGGTCCGCCTGGCCCAGGGCGACGCCGCCCAGGCCGAACAGGTTGCGCTGCGTGGCCTGTCGCTGGCCAATGGTCGTCCGACCATGCAGGCCAGTCTGTGGGACCTGATCGCCAAGTGCCGTGATCAGCAAGGCAACGCCTCCGGCGCCGCCGAGGCCCGTCAGAAAGCCAAGGTGACCCTGTAATGGATGCGCGCGTGCTGGCCGTCGCCGATCAGTTGTTGCTGATCGAGCGGGAGTTGCGTGCGATTGGAATGTGGGGAAGTGAAAGCCCGTCGACGGACAGGCTTTCCAGCATCGAGCCCTTCTGCGTGGATACGCTGGCGCTGGAAGAGTGGCTGCAGTGGATCTTCCTGCCGCGGATGAAGCTGATCATCGAGAGCGGCGCGGATCTGCCCAGTGCCTCGGGCATCCGCGCTATCGCAGAGATGGCCTATGCCAATCAAGGCGCTCGGGTAGCGGCGCTGCTGGAAGCGCTTGGCGCCTTCGATCAGTTGATCAGCCCGACGCCCTGATCTGGCGTCAGTTGCAGTTCTCGCGGAGGCTCTTCTCGCTGGCCGCGATACGCCCCTGGCGTTCTTCTTCGCTAATACGGCGCAGGTCGCCGTTACCGTCATCCACGCGGATGCGTGGGTTGTTCTTCAGTTGGGCCAGGTCGGTACGCAGCTTTTCGCATTGCTGCAGGCGCTCGGCTTCCTGTTGGGCCACTTCCTGGCGGACCTTCTCGTCGGCGGCCTTCTGCTTCTCGTCTTCAGTGGGCGGCAGCGTCGACTTGACGGCGGCCGGCGGCGGGAAGTTGCTGCTGGCCTTGGGCGGCGCCGTATTGGTGTTCACGGTGGCTGCGTCGGCGCCTTGCGGTGGCTGCGCGCCGAAGTGGGTGATGCCCTGGGCGTCGACCCATTTGTAGACCTGCGCGGCCATCACGGTCGGGGCCAGTGCGAGCAGCAGGCTGCCCATGAAAATCGTCCGTCGCATGCTTTGTCGGTCCTTGGGAGGCGGAGTCTGTCGGTAACTATAACCAAATCGTGCGCTTATTCACTCTGAGAAAGTTCACATCCCCGCTTCATTCAAAGCTATATATGGCTTGACTTGACCGCTTCGTTTCAGAAGAATCCAAGGTTCGCTGCAGTGGGCCGGCCGCAAGCTGGTTTTACTCGGCAGACAAGAGGTGCTACCCGCGCCGCAAAGTTTCACCCTGTTTCGCGTTACCTCGCGCTGGGTGGAGGCTCTCCGTAACACAAACAGGAGTGTCTCCAGGTTCTGCTCAATCGGCAGTCGACGTAGCCGGCGATTACATTCGCCCATGTCTGCCGGGCAGCCATCCAAGTCGGTCCCCCACGTTGGGGGTTTCCGTATATAGCGTTCTAGAGGTGACAACGTGGAACTTTTATCCGGCGCTGAAATGGTCGTCCGCTCCCTGCGTGACGAAGGCGTTAAGTACATCTACGGGTACCCGGGCGGTGCCCTTCTGCATATCTACGACGCTCTCTTCAAAGAGAACGAAGTAACCCACATCCTGGTTCGCCACGAGCAGGCCGCTACCCACATGGCCGACGGCTATGCGCGCGCCACCGGCAAGCCGGGCGTGGTGCTGGTGACCTCCGGTCCCGGCGCGACCAACGCCGTCACCGGCATCGCTACCGCCTACATGGACTCCATCCCGATGGTGGTGATCTCCGGCCAGGTAGCGAGCAACATGGTCGGTACCGACGCGTTCCAGGAAACCGACATGGTCGGTATCTCCCGCCCGATCGTGAAGCACAGCTTCATCATCAAGCACCCGTCGGAAATCCCTGAGGTCATCAAGAAGGCCTTCTATATCGCCCAGTCCGGCCGTCCCGGTCCGGTGGTGATCGATATTCCGAAGGACATGGGCGACCCGACCCAGAAGTTCGAATACAACTACCCGAAAAAAGTGAAGCTGCGCTCCTACAGCCCGGCGGTTCGCGGCCACTCCGGCCAGATCCGCAAGGCCGCCGAGATGATGCTGGCCGCCAAGCGCCCGATCATCTACGCCGGTGGTGGCGTGATCATGGGCAATGCTGCTGAGCCGCTGACCGAAGTGGCCCGCATGCTCAACGTACCGGTCACCAATACCCTGATGGGGCTGGGTGGCTATCCGGGAACCGATCGCCAGTTCGTCGGCATGCTCGGCATGCACGGCAGCTACACCGCGAACCTTGCGATGCACCACGCTGACGTGATCTTCGCTGTCGGCGCGCGCTTCGACGACCGCGTGATCAACGGCGAGACCGCCGCCAAGTTCTGTCCGAACGCCAAGATCATCCACGTCGATATCGACCCTGCCTCGATCTCCAAGACTGTAAAGGCCGACATCCCGATCGTTGGTCCGGTGGATAGCGTCCTGACCGAAATGGTCGCGATCCTCAAGGAAATCGGTGAGACCCCGAACAAGGAAGCCCAGGCTGCCTGGTGGAAGCAGATCGAGGAATGGCGCGGCACTCGCGGCCTGTTCCCGTACAACATGGGCGACGGCAGCATCATCAAGCCGCAGACCGTGATCGAGACGCTTTGCGAAGTCACCAACGGTGATGCCTTCGTCGCTTCCGACGTGGGTCAGCACCAGATGTTCGCGGCGCAGTACTACCGCTTCAACAAGCCCAACCGCTGGATCAACTCCGGTGGCCTGGGCACCATGGGCTTCGGCTTCCCGGCCGCCATGGGCGTGAAGCTGAACTTCCCTGAGGCCGACGTCGCCTGCGTGACCGGTGAAGGCAGCATCCAGATGAACATCCAGGAGCTGTCCACCTGCCTGCAGTACGACCTGCCGGTGAAGATCGTCAACCTGAACAACGGTGCGCTGGGCATGGTCCGCCAATGGCAGGACATGCAGTACAACAGCCGTTATTCGCACTCCTACATGGAATCGCTGCCGGACTTCGTCAAGCTGGCTGAAGCGTATGGCCACGTCGGCATGCGCATCACCGACCTGAAGGACCTGAAACCGATGATGGAAGAAGCCTTCGCGATGAAGAATCGCCTGGTCTTCCTCGACATCCAGGTCGATACCAGCGAGCACGTCTACCCGATGCAGATCCGCGGTGGTGCGATGCGCGACATGTGGCTGAGCAAGACGGAGCGTACCTGATCATGCGACACATCATTTCCCTGCTGCTGGAAAACGAACCCGGCGCGCTCTCCCGCGTTGTTGGCCTGTTCTCCCAGCGCAACTACAACATCGAAAGCCTGACCGTCGCTCCGACCGAGGACCCGACGCTGTCGCGCCTGACCCTGACCACCGCCGGTCAGGATGAGGTCATCGAGCAGATCACCAAGAACCTCAACAAGCTCATCGAGGTGGTAAAACTGGTGAACCTCTCGGAGAGTGCGCACATCGAGCGCGAGCTGATGCTGGTGAAAGTGAAGGCCACCGGCGCCCAGCGCGCCGAGGTCAAGCGCACCACCGACATCTTCCGCGGACAGATCGTCGACGTCACCAGCAGCGTCTACACCGTGCAGTTGGCCGGTACCAGCGACAAGCTGGACAGCTTCATCCAGGCCGTCGGCACTGCGTCGATCCTCGAAGTTGTCCGTAGCGGCGTCACCGGCATTGCCCGTGGCGACAAGACTCTCAGCATCTGATTTGAAATACGGCCCACGAGGCCAACTGACAGGGGATTACCCAAATGCGCGTTTTCTACGATAAAGACTGTGACCTCTCCATCGTTCAGGGCAAGAAAGTTGCCATCATCGGTTACGGTTCCCAGGGCCACGCCCACGCCTGCAACCTGAAAGACTCCGGCGTCGACGTCACCGTCGGCCTGCGTGCGGGTTCTTCCTCCGTTGCCAAGGCTCAGAACCACGGCCTGAAAGTCGCCGAAGTGGCTGAAGCCGTTGCCGCTGCCGACCTGGTCATGATCCTGACCCCGGACGAGTTCCAGGGCCGCCTGTACAAGGACGAGATCGAGCCGAACCTGAAGAAGGGCGCTACCCTGGCCTTCGCCCACGGCTTCTCCATCCACTACAACCAGGTCGTACCGCGCGCTGACCTCGACGTGATCATGATCGCGCCGAAAGCTCCGGGCCACACCGTGCGCTCCGAGTTCG
The DNA here is from genome assembly GCF_048068295.1 of Pseudomonas sp. NY15435. NCBI lineage: Bacteria > Pseudomonadati > Pseudomonadota > Gammaproteobacteria > Pseudomonadales > Pseudomonadaceae > Pseudomonas > Pseudomonas sp. NY15435. The sequence continues at coordinate 3,354 of NZ_JBLUQA010000011.1, read as the reverse complement.
TCAAGGGCGGCGGCATTCCTGACCTGATCGCTATCTACCAGGACGCGTCGGGCAATGCCAAGAACGTCGCCCTGTCCTACGCCTGTGGCGTTGGTGGCGGCCGTACCGGCATCATCGAAACCACCTTCAAGGACGAGACCGAAACCGACCTGTTCGGTGAGCAGGCTGTTCTGTGCGGCGGTTGCGTAGAACTGGTGAAAGCTGGTTTCGAAACCCTGGTCGAAGCCGGTTACGCTCCGGAAATGGCCTACTTCGAATGCCTGCACGAACTGAAGCTGATCGTCGACCTCATGTACGAAGGCGGCATCGCCAACATGAACTACTCGATCTCGAACAACGCCGAATACGGCGAGTACGTGACCGGTCCGGAAGTGATCAACGCCGAATCCCGTCAGGCCATGCGCAACGCTCTGAAGCGCATCCAGGACGGCGAATACGCCAAGATGTTCATCTCCGAAGGCGCCACCAACTACCCGTCGATGACCGCCAAGCGCCGTAACAACGCCGCTCACGGCATCGAAGTCATCGGCGAGCAGCTGCGCGCCATGATGCCGTGGATCGCTGCCAACAAGATCGTCGACAAGACCAAGAACTAAGGTCCTTTCGACAAACGAAGAAACGCGGCGCTTGCCGCGTTTTTTCGTTTAGGGGCGGTGATCTGGTATAAAGCGGGGGCGTCGGGTGAGTCTGCGCAGTAGCGTGCCCCGGCGAATCTCAGCCTCAACGAGTTCTCAAGGAATCGTCCATGAGTGAAGGTCACGAGGAGCCCAACAAGGCTTCCGACACCGAAGAAAGTCTGCTGCCCATCGATGAGCACATCGAGGAGGGCCATGACGCCGAAGGTCGCAAGGTTCGTCATCGCGGCATCTACCTGCTGCCCAACCTGTTCACCACCGCGGCGTTGTTCACCGGGCTGTACGCCATCATCAATGCCATGAGCGGTGATTTCTCCAACGCCGCCATTGCCATCTTTGTTGCCATGGTCCTGGATGGCCTTGACGGTCGTGTAGCCCGTCTGACCAATACCCAGAGTGCCTTCGGCGCCGAGTACGACTCGCTGTCCGACATGGTTGCCTTCGGCGTCGCGCCGGCGCTGGTTGCCTTCGAGTGGGCGCTGAGCAGTTTGGGCAAGGTCGGCTGGATGGTTGCCTTCATCTATGTGGCCGGTGCCGCGCTGCGCCTGGCTCGCTTCAATACCCAGGTGGGCAAGGCCGACAAGCGCTACTTCATCGGTCTGGCCAGCCCGGCCGCCGCAGCGCTGGTTGCCGGTACGGTATGGGCATTTGCTGACTTCGATGTACAGGGTGCCAAGGTTTCCCTGCTGGTGGCCCTGATGGTCGCCGCTGCCGGCATGCTGATGGTCAGCAACATCAAGTACTACAGCTTCAAGGATCTTGACCTGCGCGGCCGTGTGCCGTTCATGGCGATCCTGGTGGTGGTGCTGGCATTCGCCGTGGTCTTCACCGACCCGCCGCGCATCCTGCTCCTGCTGTTCCTTGCTTACGCCGCCTCCGGCCCGGTGCAATACTTGTTGCAATTGCGCCGTCGCAAGCAGCCGCCTGCCGTGTAATTTCCAGCGGGCTCCGCAGTCTACTGGCGCATACAGCCAGTCGTTGCGGAGCCCGTCATGCTGATCAAGTCGTCCCGCCTTTCCGATTGCCACGAATCGGAAGTCACCCCCGAATCCCTCTATCTCTCCCGTCGCCACTTTCTCGGTGGTGCGGTGGCGGCTGCCGCTTTGTCCGGATTGCCGCGCCTGAGTTTTGCCGAAGGTGGTCGCTATGCCGATGTGACCGAGGCGGCTGCTCCTTCCTGGCTGGCAGAAAAGCTCGCCGTTACTCGATGGGATGCCGTGACGGTGAAAGATGAGGCCATCACGCCGTTCAAGGACGCGACCACCTACAACAACTTCTACGAGTTCGGCCCGGACAAGGGCGATCCCGCTGCCAATGCGGGGGCATTGAAAACCGAGCCCTGGTCAGTAGTGGTCGACGGTGAGGTGGGCAAGCCCGGCAGATACGCACTCGAGGACTTCATCAAGCCCTATCAGCTGGAAGAGCGTATCTACCGTTTGCGCTGCGTCGAGGCTTGGTCGATGGTCATTCCGTGGATCGGTTTTCCCATTTCCGAGCTGATCAAACGGGTTGAGCCGACCAGCAAGGCCAAGTACGTCCGCTTCGAAACACTGGTGGATCGCAAGGATATGCCGGGGGTGCAATCCAACTTTGCCCTGATCGACTGGCCCTATGTGGAAGGGTTGCGCATGGACGAGGCGATGCATCCATTGGCGATATTGGCGGTCGGCATGTATGGCCGGGTGCTGGCGAACCAGAACGGCGCGCCGCTTCGTCTAGTCGTGCCATGGAAGTACGGCTTCAAGGGTGCAAAGTCCATTGTGCGGATCAGCTTCGTTGAGGAGCAGCCCAAGACTACCTGGCAGAGTCTGGCCGCGGACGAGTACGGCTTCTATGCCAACGTCAACCCGACTGTGGATCACCCCCGCTGGAGTCAGGCGCGCGAGCGTCGGCTGCCCAGTGGACTATTCAGTCCCAATGTTCGTCCTACCCTCATGTTCAATGGCTATGCCGATGAAGTCGCTTCGCTCTATGCGGGCATGGATCTGAAGAAGGATTACTGATGCGCTATCCGTACTGGCGGGCCGGTGTGTTTCTGGCTGCGTTGTTGCCGCCGCTCTATTGGTTGTACCAGGCCTGGATCTTCGCCCTCGGTCCGGACCCCGGTAAGGCATTGGTCGATCGCTTAGGGCAGGGCGGTCTGATTCTCCTGCTTGTTACCCTGTCGATGACGCCGCTGCAGAGGATCACCCGCTGGGGCGGTTGGGTGCAGGTTCGTCGTCAGCTGGGGTTGTGGTGCTTCACCTATATAGTGCTGCACCTGAGTGCCTATGCCGTCTTCATCCTGGGATTGGACTGGGCGCAGTTGGGAGTCGAATTGCGCAAGCGGCCTTACATCATCGTCGGGTTCGTTGCCTTCCTCGGGTTGCTTTCCCTGGCGCTGACCTCCAATCGCTACAGCATGCGCAAGCTGGGGGCAGGCTGGAAGAAACTGCATCGCCTGATATATGTCATCCTCGGATTGGGATTGCTGCATATGCTGTGGGTCGTACGGTCCGATCTGGAGCGTTGGATGATTTATGCGGCTATCGGCCTGCTCCTGCTGCTATTGCGGGTGCCGTCTGTGGCTCGACGGCTACCGCTGCTACGGGGCCGCCTGGCAGCTAACTGAAGAAAGTTTAAATTAGTCGTTGACGGCCCATTTAAACTCCCTATAATGCGCACCACTCCCAGCGACGAAGCGCTGAAAGAACTTGAAAATCAAGTACTTACAGAGATT
>NZ_JBLUQA010000010.1:0-252807 GCF_048068295.1 Pseudomonas sp. NY15435 | reverse complement strand
CGGCACCTTCAACGAGATGACCCGCGACGCCGCCTGGCGCCGGATGGAAGCGGCCGGTGCGCAGCTGATGACCTGGTTCGGCGTGGCCTGTGAGCTGCACCGCGACTGGCGTAACGATATCGAAGGGCTGGCGGCGCTGTGCTCCAACCACATTCCGGATTACCGCAACCTGATCACTGCCTACAGCACGCTGACTGCTGGCAAGTGATTCTCCCGGCGTGACCCGAACCGGAGCCTCCTGCGAGGTTCCGGTTTTTTGCTTTTTTTGTAGGAGCGAGCTTGCTCGCGAACCGCGTGACACGGTGCTTTGTCGTAGGAGCGGACTCCGTCCGCGATGTCTCTGCCCCGCGCCTTGGTTTCCCGCGTCGCAGCGTCGTGCGCGTCGGCCCCTCGTTTCGCCCCCTCGGGCGAGTCCCTTTTGTCAAACGCCACAAAAGGAACCAAAAAGTCTTGCCCCGGACATCCGGTTTTTCGCCTAGGCGAAAAATTCCCTCGTTGAATCGAAGTTTCAGGAGCCCGCGCTGACGGGCCATCCCTGGCCCGACAGCGCTCTCGCGACATCCATGTCGCTCAACCCCTGAAACTCCAATCCAACGAGGCCTCCTGAACGGGGCAGTCCGGAGTGCTCGGAAGTCGCTCTGGAAAACTTCAAAAGCAAACAGAAGTAGCCCTTACCTGTAGGAGCGAGCTTGCTCGCGAACTGCGTGGCACGGTGCTTTGCCGTAGGAGCGGACTCCGTCCGCGATGTGTCTGCCTCGCGCCTTGGTTTCCCGCGTCGCGTTGGCGTGCGCGCCGGCCTCTCGTTTCGCCCCCTCGGGCGAGTCACTTTGCCAAACGACGCAAAGTAACCAAAGGTCTTGCCCCGGACATCCGGTTTTTCGCCTAGGCGAAAAATTCCCTCGTTGAATCGAAGTTTCAGGAGCCCGCGCTGACGGGCCATCCCTGGCCCGACAGCGCTCTCGCGACATCCATGTCGCTCAACCCCTGAAACTCCAATTCAACGAGGCCTCCTGAACGAGGCGGTCCGGAGTGCGCGGATTTTTCTCTGGAAGACTTCCAGTGCCGGAGCCGGAGCTGGCACGGATAGCCCCCTCTCCCTTCAGGGAGAGGGCGGGGGAGAGGGCTAGCCCTTATGGAGGAGCTTCCAGAATAGAAGATCTCCTTTCTGATCTACCGGCGATACCGGCCTACGGCAGGTTCGTGGGCAAGCTCGCCGCTACAGGAGCGCATCGCGCTCAAGTTCTGGTTTTCTCACCGCCGTGCCGACGCATGAGACATTTGGCGAGTTGCCAACTTGCACTCGGCGGATAACGCTTCGCGTTATCCGCCCTACAAGAGCGCGGGCTCCGGAGCTGCACAATTTTCAGCTACAGCGTAGGCGTTTGGAGCAGATAGAGGTCTGGCTACTCGCTGGCCTAAAACAAAAAGCCCCGCACTAGGCGGGGCTTTTCGCTTTCTATTCACTGCCCCAACATTCCATTTCGGGTTACAGCGTTTCTAATGGTCTTGACTTGCGGTGGTGCTACTACTTCCGTCAGTCCCAGCTCAGCGCGCCGCCGGTCTGGTACTCGATCACGCGGGTCTCGAAGAAGTTCTTTTCCTTCTTCAGGTCCATGATTTCGCTCATCCACGGGAACGGGTTGCTGGTGCCCGGGTATTCCTCTTTGAGGCCGATCTGGGTCAGGCGGCGGTTGGCGATGAACTTGAGGTAGTCCTCCATCATCGCCGCGTTCATGCCCAGTACGCCGCGCGGCATGGTGTCGCGTGCGTATTCGATCTCCAGCTGGGTGCCCTGGAGGATCATCTGGGTAGCCTCGTCCTTCATCTGGGCATCCCACAGGTGCGGGTTCTCGATCTTGATCTGGTTGATCACGTCGATGCCGAAGTTCAGGTGCATGGATTCGTCGCGCAGGATGTACTGGAACTGCTCGGCGGTGCCGGTCATCTTGTTGCGGCGGCCCATGGAGAGGATCTGGGTAAAGCCGCAGTAGAAGAAGATGCCTTCCAGGACGCAGTAGTAGGCGATCAGGTTGCGCAGGAACTGGCGGTCGGTTTCCGGGGTGCCGGTTTCGAACTTCGGATCGGAAATCGAACGGGTGTACTTCAGGCCCCAGGAGGCTTTCTTCGCGACCGAAGGAATCTCGTGGTACATGTTGAAGATTTCGCCTTCATCCATGCCCAGCGACTCGATGCAGTACTGGTAGGCGTGGGTGTGGATCGCTTCCTCGAAGGCCTGGCGCAGGATGTACTGGCGGCACTCGGGGTTGGTGATCAGGCGGTAGACGGCCAGCACCAGGTTGTTGGCGACCAGCGAGTCGGCAGTGGAGAAGAAGCCGAGGTTGCGCATGACGATGCGGCGCTCGTCTTCGGACAGGCCGTCCTTGCTCTTCCACAGGGCAATGTCGGCGTTCATGTTCACTTCCTGGGGCATCCAGTGGTTGGCGCAACCATCCAGATACTTCTGCCAGGCCCAGTCGTACTTGAAGGGTACGAGCTGGTTGAGGTCGGCACGGGCGTTGATCATCTGCTTGTCGCCGACTTGTACGCGGGCGGCGGAGCCTTCCAGATCGTCCAGGCCTTCCTGGATGTCCAGGGCGTCGAGGGCCTGCTTGGCGCGGGCGACGGCGTCGGAGTCGTTGGCGGATACGGCGCGTGCTTCTTCGACGGAGCCTGCGGCGTCAGCGTCGAGTTTGTCAGCGTTCTGCGCAGCGGCCTGGGCGACGGCCGGGGCGGCCTTGGCTTCGGTGGCGTCTTCTTTGTCGAATTCGTCCCAGCTCAGCATGGGCTTCCTCTCCTGGTTCTGTGGGCTGCTCTGTGGCGGCCTGGTGTCTGGTTGCGTGATGGATGCACGCTAAAGCTTTGGATGCTTGGGGAGGGCTTTTGAAAGCCCCTCTCCCTAGCCCTCTCCCGAAGGGAGAGGGGACAGTCCGTGCGGTCTGCTGTTTCGGTGTTAGCGCCGCCGAGGCGGCGCGCTCACCTTATTGGCAGGCTTCGCAGTCCGGGTTGTCGATGGAGCAAGCCTGGGGTACCGGAGCCGGTTGCGGCTCGGCGGCTGCGGCCTGCAGGCCATCGTTGCCACCCGCGGACACGGCGTTCAGCTTGCCGGTGTTGATGGTGGACTTCTCGGTGCTGGTGGCGGCCAGGGCACGGAGGTAGTAGGTGGTTTTCAGGCCACGGAACCACGCCATGCGGTAGGTCACGTCCAGCTTCTTGCCCGAGGCGCCGGCGATGTAGAGGTTCAGGGACTGGGCCTGATCGATCCACTTCTGGCGGCGGCTGGCGGCGTCGACGATCCACTTGGTCTCGACTTCGAAGGCGGTGGCGTACAGGTCTTTCAGGTCTTGCGGGATGCGCTCGATCTGCTGCACGGAGCCGTCGTAGTACTTCAGGTCGTTGACCATGACCGGGTCCCACAGGCCGCGCACTTTCAGGTCGCGAACCAGGTAGGGGTTGATCACGGTGAACTCGCCGGAGAGGTTCGATTTCACGTACAGGTTCTGGTAGGTCGGCTCGATGGACTGCGATACGCCGGTGATGTTGGCGATGGTCGCGGTCGGCGCGATGGCCATGATGTTCGAGTTACGGATGCCTTTCTGTACGCGAGCACGTACCGGAGCCCAGTCGAGGGATTCGGTCAGGTCGACGTCGATGTACTTCTGGCCACGGGCTTCGATGAGGATCTGCTGGGAGTCCAGCGGCAGGATGCCCTTGGACCACAGGGAGCCGTCGAAGGTCTCGTAGGCGCCACGCTCGTCGGCCAGGTCACAGGAAGCCTGGATGGCGAAGTAGCTCACCGCTTCCATGGACTTGTCGGCGAACTCGATGGCAGCGTCGGAGCCGTAGGCGATGTGCTGCAGGTACAGCGCGTCCTGGAAGCCCATGATGCCCAGGCCAACCGGACGGTGCTTGAGGTTCGAGTTGCGAGCCTGCGGGACCGAGTAGTAGTTGATGTCGATAACGTTATCGAGCATGCGTACGGCGGTCTTCACGGTCTTCTCGAGCTTGGCGGTGTCCAGCTTGCCGTCGACGATGTGGTTGACCAGGTTGATCGAGCCCAGGTTGCAGACCGCGATCTCGTCCTTGTTGGTGTTCAGGGTGATCTCGGTGCACAGGTTCGAGCTGTGGACCACGCCCACGTGCTGCTGCGGGCTGCGCAGGTTGCACGGGTCCTTGAAGGTCAGCCACGGGTGGCCGGTCTCGAAGAGCATGGAGAGCATCTTGCGCCACAGGTCTTTGGCCTGGACGACCTTGAATACCTTGATCTTGTTGTACTCGGTCAGGGCTTCGTAATACTCGTAGCGCTCTTCGAAGGCCTTGCCGGTCAGATCGTGCAGGTCCGGAACTTCGGACGGGGAGAACAGGGTCCACTTGCCGTCGTCGAAGACGCGCTTCATGAACAGGTCCGGAATCCAGTTCGCGGTGTTCATGTCGTGGGTACGGCGACGGTCGTCACCGGTGTTCTTGCGCAGCTCGAGGAATTCCTCGATGTCCAGGTGCCAGGTTTCCAGGTAGGCGCAGACGGCGCCTTTGCGCTTGCCACCCTGGTTCACGGCCACCGCGGTGTCGTTCACTACTTTCAGGAACGGAACCACGCCCTGGGACTTGCCGTTGGTGCCCTTGATGTAGGAGCCCAGCGCGCGCACCGGAGTCCAGTCGTTGCCCAGGCCGCCGGCGAATTTCGACAGCATGGCGTTGTCGTGGATCGCGTTGTAGATGCCCGACAGGTCGTCCGGCACGGTGGTCAGGTAGCAGGACGACAGCTGCGGACGCAGAGTGCCGGCGTTGAACAGGGTCGGGGTCGACGACATGTAGTCGAACGAGGAGAGCAGGTTGTAGAACTCGATGGCGCGAGCTTCACGGTCCTTCTCTTCGATGGCCAGGCCCATGGCCACGCGCATGAAGAAGACCTGCGGCAGTTCGAAACGGATGCCGTCCTTGTGGATGAAGTAGCGGTCGTACAGGGTCTGCAGGCCGAGGTAGGTGAATTGCTGGTCGCGTTCGTGGTTGATCGCGGCGCCCAGCTTGGCCAGGTCGTAGCCTTTGAGCTTGCTGTCGATCAACTCGAACTCGGAGCCTTTCTCGACGTAGGCGGCCAGGGCCTTGGCGTACAGGTCGGCCATCTCGTGGTGAGTGGCGCTGTCGGCCACGCCCAGGAAGCCCAGCGCTTCGGCGCGCAGGGTGTCCATCAGCAGGCGGGCGGTGACGTAGGAGTAGTTCGGCTCGCGCTCGACCAGGGTACGGGCGGTCATCACCAGGGCGGTGTTGACGTCCTTCTCGGCGACGCCGTCATACAGGTTCTTCAGGGTTTCGCGTTCGATCAGGCTGCCATCGACTTCGGCCAGGCCTTCGCAGGCTTCGCGGATGATGGTCTGCAGGCGGCCCATGTCCAGCGGCTGGGTGCTGCCGTCGGCCTTGGTGATGCGGATGCTCGGGTGCGGCTGGGCGATGTCGCTGGCCACGCCTGCGGTCTTGCGCTCGTTGGCGCGAGCTTCACGGTAGATCACGTAGTCGCGGGCGACTTTCTGCTCGCCGGCGCGCATCAGGGACAGTTCAACCTGGTCCTGGATCTCTTCGATGTGGATGGTGCCACCGGAGGGCATGCGGCGCTTGAAGGTCGCGGTGACCTGTTCGGTCAGGCGGCGCACGGTCTCATGGATGCGCGACGAGGCGGCGGCGGTGCCGCCTTCCACGGCGAGGAACGCCTTGGTGATGGCTACGGTGATCTTGTCATCGGTGTAGGGAACTACGGTGCCGTTGCGCTTGATCACGCGCAGCTGGCCGGGCGCAGTGGCGGCCAGATCCTGTGCGGATTCGGCGGCCTGCGGCGCATTGGCCTGCGGGTTCTCGCGAGTGGTGTCGATTTGCATGGGTGGTTGTCTCCACGTTCTCGTAATGGGTTTGTTGCCGACGCCAGGGGCGCCATTCTCAAAAGCAAGGAGTGCAAATAAAGAGCAAAAAGAGCAGTCGCCCGCGATTGCAGTCGCGAGCTGGAATTCTTCTGGAACAGGGGGAATGACCCGAAGCGCCTCCCTGGCCCAACTCGGGTGCCGGCTTTACGGGCCGGGACCACAATACCTAGTGGTGTTGAACGTTACGTTGCAACACCCGTACCGCATTTCCATCGACATGAATCGCTCCTTGCGGGCTGGGCCGCGTGGCACATCAGTACGTCTGGAATACGTTGTGGTGGAACCGGAGGAGCCGTGGAACAGGCTCGGGATTTCGACTTTCTTCTTGTGTCCGGTCCGTGGTGGCAACCCCAAGATGTAGGGGTATACCGCAACGGGGATACAAGATAATGCGCTATGGGGGTGTTTGCAAGGCGGGGAGAAGGGGAAAAGCTGTGGATAAAATGTGCATGGAATGTGGGTGAAGCGGGGTAACTCGCGCAATCCCTGATGCTGACTGCCTTTCGCCGTTCGTCGTGGTTGGCGAGAGAATTTTCACACGCTTCGGAGGTGCTGCTCGGGGAGGAACACTACCACAATATGTAGTGTTTCTGTCGCAGCAGCCCTTGACCTTTTCGCGCAATGCCTGCTTACGCCGATGGCGTGCCGCAGCGCCGGCAATCTGGCTACAATGCCGGCCGCTTTTGCGGGCTCGCTATGGTAGCTCTCTATAGTAAGCATGCCCGCGCTCGCTCATGGCGCATCAGGAGGCAAGGTGGAACAAGAAGCGCGCATTCTCATCGTCGAGGACGACCAGCGACTGGCCGAGTTGACCCAGGACTACCTGGAGAGCAACGGCCTGGTGGTGTCCATCGAGTCCCATGGCGGCAAGGCGGTGGAGCGGGTGCTGGCCGAGCGGCCGGACCTGGTGGTGCTCGACCTGATGCTGCCGGGGGAGGATGGGCTGTCCATCTGCAAGCGCCTGCGCCCGGATTACGACGGGCCGATCCTGATGCTCACCGCGCGCACCGACGACATGGACCAGGTCCAGGGCCTGGAGATGGGCGCCGACGACTACGTGTGCAAGCCGGTGCGCCCGCGTGTGCTGCTGGCGCGCATCCGCGCCCTGCTGCGCCGCAGCGAGCCGGCCGAGGCCGCGCCGGCAGTGGCGGGCAAGCGCCTGACCTTCGGCAAGCTGGTGATCGACAATGCCATGCGTGAGGCCTGGTTGGACGAGCAGACCATCGAGCTGACCAGCGCCGAGTTCGATCTGCTCTGGCTGCTGGCGGCCAACGCCGGGCGCATCCTCTCCCGCGAGGAAATCTTCAACTCCCTGCGCGGCATCGAGTACGACGGCCAGGACCGTTCCATCGACGTGCGCATCTCGCGCATCCGCCCGAAGATCGGCGACGACCCGATGCACCCGCGCCTGATCAAGACGGTGCGCAGCAAGGGCTACCTGTTCGTCGGGGAGCTCTGAGCCATGAGCGCCGTGCCACCCTTCCCCGAGCTGCACGGCGAGCGCTTCCGCCTGCGCGCCTTCACCGATGCCGACCAGCCAGCGGTATTTCGCGCGCTGTCGCATCCTGAGGTGATCCGCTACTACGGTGTCTCCTACGCGACACTGGAAGCCACCCGCGAGCAGATGGAGTGGTTCGAGCGCATCCATAGGGAGAGCAGCGGTATCTGGTGGGCGATCTGCCGGCCGGATGCGCCCGAGGACATCGTCGGCGGCTGCGGCTTCAACAACTGGCAGCAGGAGCACCGTCGTCTGGAACTGGGCTACTGGCTACTGCCCGAGCATTGGGGGCAGGGCGTGATGGGCGAATGCCTGCCGCTGATCTTCCGCCACGCCTTCCGCGACATGAACGTGCACCGCATCGAGGCCGAGGTGGAGCCGGAGAACCTCGCCAGCGGCCGCCTGCTGCTGCGCCAGGGGTTCATGCTGGAAGGCCGGCGCCGCGAGTGCGAGGTGAAGGACGGCGCGTTCGTCAGCCTGGATTACTACGGGTTGCTCAACCCGGCGGAAGTAGTGTGAGTCCGGTGCCCGGGCTGGCCCTCACCCCAGCCCTCTCCCGGAGGGAGAGGGGGCAATCCGTGCCGGCTGCGGATTCGGTTTCATCCTGCCGGAGCAGAGGCCAACTGCGTGGATTCTTTGGAGCGCCGAGCTTCCTGCGCACTCCACACAGTCCCCTCTCCCCCCGGGAGAGGGCTAGGGTGAGGGCGCTCTTCAATAGCGCCGAACCCACCCGGAAAGCCCGGCCATGAAATCCATCTTCCTGCGCATCTACGGCGGCATGCTGCTGACCCTGGTAGCGGTTGCCGCGCTGGCGGTGCTGACCCTGCACCTGGTCAACGATGTGCGCGGCGAGCGCTACCGCGAGGACCTGGCGCGTGGCACCTTCCGCCTGATGGCGGACGAGCTGCTGCCCATGAGCGAGGTGGACCGCAAGCGTGCGCTGAGCCAGTGGAGCCGCCTGCTCGGTATTCCGCTCAAGCTCACCAGCCTGGATGCGCTGGGCATGGAAGGACGCAGCCGGGCACGGCTGATGAACGACCAGGTGCTGGTACAGGCCAGTGCGCCCCATGAAGTGAAGGTGATGACCCAGGTGAGCGCGGCGGAAGGGCTGATCCTCACCGGCGAGGTGGAGCAGGTCAGCGAGCAACTGGCGCGCGCCACCATCTATTTGTTGATGGATGAGCTCAAGCGCTACCCGGCCAGCGAGCAGCCCTATCACCTGGCGCGTATCGTTCGCGACAAGCGCTTCGGCTTCGAGGTGCACCTGCTGCGCCTGAAGGAAGTCGACCTCGACGACGACCAGAGCCGTCGGGTGGAGGAGGGTGACACGGTAATGGCGCTGGGCAAGGGCGGCGATTCCATCCGCGTGCTCTCGGGCATCCTCGACACGCCCTGGGTGCTGGAGCTGGGGCCGATCTACCAGATGAACCCGTACCCGCCGCAGTTGCTGACGATCATCGTGGTCGTCGCGCTGACGCTCATCGGGCTGACGCTTTACCTGCTCATCAGCGGGCTGGAACAGCGCCTGCGCGGCCTCGAATCCGCCGCCACGCGCATTGCTCGCGGCAGCCTGGATACGCGCGTGGAAGTGCGCGGTGCGGACTCGGTGGGTCGTCTCGCGGGGGCCTTCAACCACATGGCCGAGCAACTGCACCTTCTGCTGACGGTGCAGCGCGAACTGGTCCGTGCGGTATCCCACGAGCTGCGCACACCGGTGGCGCGGCTGCGCTTCGGGCTGGAGATGATCGAGTCCGCCGAGACCGACAAGGCGCGGCGCAAGTACATGGAGGGTATGGACGGCGACATCCAGGACCTCGACCAGCTGGTGGACGAGATGCTCACCTACGCGCGGCTGGAGCAGGGCTCCCCGGCGCTGAGCTACCAGCGCATCGAACTGGGCGCGCTGGTGGAGCAGGTGGTAGCGGAGATTGCCCCACTGCGCCGGGAAATCAGCGTCACCTGCGAGCCGGGTGCGCTGGTGCCGTTCGACCAGGGCAGCTGGATCGAGGCTGAGCCGCGCTACCTGCACCGCGCGCTGCAGAACCTGATGACCAACGCGCTGCGCTATGCCGAAGGGCGGGTGCGGATCAGTTACCGGGTGAGCGTGGACCGCTGCCAGGTGGACGTGGAAGACGACGGCCCCGGCGTGCCACAAGCGCAATGGCACCGGCTGTTCCAGCCGTTCTTCCGTGCCGACGACAGCCGCGCGCGGGTTACCGGCGGGCACGGGCTGGGGCTCTCCATCGTGCGGCGGATCATCCACTGGCACGGCGGCCGCGCGCAGATCGCGAAAAGCGAAGTGCTCGGCGGGGCGTGCTTCACGCTGATGTGGCCGCGCCGGCAGGCGCCCAAGGTCGAAGACGATATTTGACCTTGAAGTCAAAAAATGCAGAATGCTGCGGTGCCGTCACGAGCTGATGGCGCCCACCGGGTCGCTCTGCATCTTCCTCCAGTGAAACAGCTCTCCTAAGAGGTATTGCAGAGTCACCGGTATCGTTATGTAATTTTTGCTATAACGAGCGCTGGTAGGCGGGGCAGTGGGGCCTGTCAGCGACAGGCCCGCGCAGGGTTTCAGGCAGGAACACCGAGGATCACATGGGACGCTTTGATCACTGCAGTCGCTTTTACGCCGGGCGCCAGGCCCAGCTCGCTGACCGCGTCGCGGGTGACTACCGCGACCACCTCGGTGCCACCGGACAGGCCCAGCACCACTTCGGCGTTCACCGCGCCATCGGTGACGGATTTCACCGTGCCGCTCAGGCAGTTGCGCGCGGACAGGCGGATGTCCTCGGCCTCGGTCATCAGCATCACCCAGGGCGCCTTGACCAGCGCGATGACGTCCTTGCCCTGGGCCAGGCCCAGGCTCTTCACGCTTTCCTCGGTGACGATCGCCACCAGCTCGCTGCCGCCGGGCAGGGCGACCACGACTTCGGCATTGACCGCACCGTTACGCAGCTGCTTGACGCTGCCCTTGAAGACGTTGCGTGCACTGACCTTCATGAACTGACTCTCCTGAATTGCTTGTATGGCCAATCACTGGCCGGACGTGTCACGGGGCTGAACTGAGTGTATAGCCCAGCCCGCGCCAATCGAAGTGTTAAAACAACAACCCACTGGAGCATCACGATGAAACACCGCTTCGCAAGCCTGTCCCTGCTGGTCGCTTCCTGCTTCACCCTGCACTCGGCGCTGGCCGATGAAGTGCAGGTGGCCGTCGCCGCCAACTTCACCGCGCCGATCCAGGCGATCGCCAAGGACTTCGAGAAGGACACCGGCCACAAGCTGGTCGCCGCCTACGGCGCCACTGGCCAGTTCTACACCCAGATCAAGAACGGCGCGCCGTTCGAGGTCTTCCTCGCCGCTGACGACAGCACACCGAAGAAACTCGAAGCGGAGAAGGAAATCGTCCCCGGTTCGCGCTTCACTTATGCCATCGGTACCCTGGCGCTGTGGTCGGCGAAAGACGGCTACGTCGACGCCAAAGGCGAGGTGCTGAAGAAGAACGAATACAAGCACCTGTCCATCGCCAACCCGAAAGCCGCGCCCTATGGCCTGGCTGCTACCCAGGTGATCGACAAGCTCGGCCTGAAGGACACGGTCGCGGGCAAGATCGTCGAAGGCCAGAACATCACCCAGGCCTTCCAGTTCGTCTCCACTGGCAACGCGGAGCTGGGATTCGTGGCGTTGTCGCAGATCTACAAGGATGGCAAGGTGACCAGCGGTTCCGCCTGGATTGTCCCGGCTGACCTGCACGACCCGATCCGTCAGGACGCCGTGATTCTCAACAAGGGCAAGGACAGTGCCGCCGCCAAGGCCCTGGTCGAGTACCTGAAAGGGCCGAAGGCCGCTGCGGTGATCAAGTCCTACGGTTACGAACTCTGAGCCTTCAAGGAATAGCGATGCCCCTCACGCAGGAGGATTTCCTGGCCATCCGGCTCACTATCGAGCTGGCCGCCCTGAGCACCCTGATCCTCCTGCTGATCGGCACGCCGATCGCCTGGTGGCTGTCGCGTACCCGCTCCTGGCTGAAAGGTCCGCTGGGGGCGGTGGTGGCGTTGCCGCTGGTGCTGCCGCCGACGGTGATCGGCTTCTACCTGCTGATCACCATGGGGCCCCACGGGTTCATCGGTCACGCTACCGAGAGCCTGGGCCTGGGGCGCTTGCCGTTCACCTTCGCCGGGCTCGTGGTGGGCTCGGTGTTCTATTCGCTGCCCTTCGTGGTGCAGCCGTTACAGAACGCCTTCGAGGCCATTGGCAACAAACCGCTGGAGGCCGCCGCGACCTTGCGCGCGAGTCCCCTGGATACCTTCTTCTCCGTGGTCCTGCCGCTGGCGCGGCCGGGCTTCATCACCGCCAGCATCCTCGGCTTCGCCCACACGGTGGGTGAGTTCGGCGTAGTGCTGATGATCGGTGGCAACATTCCGGGCAAGACGCGCGTGGTGTCGGTGCAGATATTCGATCACGTTGAGGCCATGGAGTATGCCCAGGCACATTGGCTGGCCGGCGGCATGGTGATCTTCTCCTTCTTCGTCCTGCTGGCGCTCTATGCGAGCCGCCGCAGCCGTTCGGCCTGGGCCTGAGGTGGGCATGTCGCAAGAGCTTTCCGCGCGCGCCATCGAAGCCCGCTTCCAGATCGCCTACTCGGGCTTCAGCCTGGACGTCGACCTGCAGTTGCCGGGCAAAGGCGTGACGGCGTTGTTCGGCCATTCCGGCTCGGGCAAGACCACTTGCCTGCGCTGTGTGGCGGGCCTTGAGCGGGCACCGCTCGGCCGGCTGGTGGTGAACGGCGAAGTCTGGCAGGACAGCGCCACGGGCGTGTTCCTGCCGCCGCACAAGCGCGCGCTGGGCTATGTGTTCCAGGACGCCAACCTGTTCGAGCACCTGTCGGTGAAGCGCAACCTCACCTACGGCATGAAGCGCGTGCCGCGCGACCAGCATCGTGTGGAGCTCGAGCAGGCCACCGAACTGCTTGGCATCGGCCATCTGCTGGAGCGCATGCCGGGGCACCTGTCCGGTGGCGAGCGCCAGCGTGTCGGCATGGCTCGCGCGCTGCTGACCAGCCCGCGCCTGCTGCTGATGGACGAGCCGCTGGCGGCGCTGGATCTCAAGCGCAAGGCAGAAATCCTGCCGTACCTGGAGCGCCTGCACGACGAACTGGATATTCCGATTCTCTACGTCAGCCATTCGCCGGATGAAGTGGCGCGGCTGGCGGACCACCTGGTGCTGCTGGACCAGGGGCGTTCCATCGCCAGTGGCCCGGTGATGGACACCCTGGCGCGCACTGACCTGCCGATTTCGCATCTGGAAGATGCCGGCGTAGTCATCGATGGCCACGTGGTTTCCCATGATCCTGATTACGGTTTGCTCTCGGTTTCTCTGCCGCACTGCGAGCAGCGCATCCGTCTGGCCCACACACCGATGGACAAGGGCAGGGCGCTGCGCATCAAGGTACAGGCGCGGGACGTCAGCCTGAGCCTGGAGCCAGCGGCGCACAGCAGCATCCTCAACGTACTGCCGGCAACCGTGGTCGAGATCGTTTCGACGGACAATCCGGCGCATCTGCTGGTGAAGCTGGATGTAGCTGGCAAGCCGCTGCTGGCGCGGATTACCCGATATTCCCACGACCAGCTCGGCCTGCAGATCGGCCAGGCGGTATGGGCGCAGATCAAGTCAGTGGCATTGCTGGCCTGACGCACCTCTTTGTAGGAGCGAGCTTGCTCGCGAACAGCCGTGGCAGAGGAAGTTCTGGTGCGACGAAGGTTCGCGAGCAAGCTCGCTCCTACAGAAAGAAAAAGGGCGGCTCATGGCCGCCCTTCTTCATTTCACTCCATGCCTTACAGCAGCGGGATGGTGTAGCTGACGATCAGGCGGTTCTCGTCCTGGTCGCGCTGGCTGGGCACGCCCGGAGTGGAGGCCGCCGGCAGGCCGCTGCGCATGGCGGCGTTCTTCCAGGCCAGGCCCAAGCCCTTGAAGGTGCCTTCGGGTACCACGTAGCCCAGGGCGATGTCGCGCTCCCATTCGCCCTTGTCGCCTTGCTTGGTGTCGATGTTGTCGGCGTTCAGGTAGAGCACGCTGAAGGTCAGGCCGGGCACGCCGAGGTCGGCGAAGTCGTAGGCGTAGCGGCCGATCCAGGTGCGCTCGCCAGCGCGGTTGAACTTCAGCAACTGGGCGTCGGAGATCAGGTAGGTACTGGTGCCTTCGCCGTCGCCGCGGTTCAGGTAGGGGAAGTCGCTGTCGCCGGTCAGCACCTGGTAGCCGGCGCCGATGCTGTGGCCGCCCAGGGCGTAGGTGAACATGCCGCTGTAAACGTTGTTGTCGACTTCGCCCTTGAGGCTGTTGCCGCCGTAGTAGCCGCTGCTGACATAGCCGTCGGCGCGGCCGGAGGCGCTGCCGTTCTTGCCGTCGGAATCGCTGATGAACACACGGATATCCGACTTCAGGGTGCCCGGTCCTACAGCCAAGCTATGCACGAGGCCGAGGTAGTTCTGCTTGTAGAAGTTGTCCAGCTCGCCGTAGTAGTACGACAGCGTCAGGTTCTTGGTCGCCTTGTAGTCGCCGCCGGCGAAGTAGAACTTGTTGCTGTCGCGGGAGCTGGCAGAGCTGCCGTTGGCGCCGGCGATGGACATGCTGCGCCAGTCGGTGGAGTTGCGGCCCTTGGTGTGGGTCAGCTGGCCGCCGGTCAGGGTCAGGTTGTCGATGTCGGTGGAGGTGACCTGGCCACCTTCGTAGGTCATCGGCAACAGGCGGGCGTCGTTGTAGACCACCACCGGCAGCTTGGGCTGCAGGGTGCCGTAGCGGAATTCGGTCTTGGAGACCTTCGCCTTGGCGGTGAGCCCTAAGCTGCTGAACTCGTCGACGGCGCTGCCATCGCTTTCCAGCGGGAAGATGGTGCCGGGCTGGCGATCGACGCCGGCCTTGCCGGACTTGCCGCCGCCATCCAGGCGTACGCCGAGCAGGCCCAGGGCGTCGACGCCGAAGCCCACGGTGCCCTGAGTGAAGCCGGAGGAGTAATTGAGCATGAAGCCCTGGCCCCATTCTTCCTGCTTGCTGGGCGAGGCGGTGCCGTTGCGGTTGTCGGTGTTGATGTAGAAGTTGCGCAGGGTCAGGCTGGCCTTGCTGTCTTCGATGAAGCCGCCGGCGTGGGCCGATTGCGCGATGAGGCCGAGCGAGCCGGCCGCAATGGCGAGCGCCAGGGTATTTCTGGTCATTACGTTTGCTCCGATGGTCATTTCTTTTTGTGGGGACCCCAAGAACCAGACGTTGCCGTTTGGGTGTATAGAATTCTATATACCGATAGTCCTGCTGACGATTCCTCTGAAGGCAATATCCGAGGATCAAAAGAGGTACGGGAATGTCTGGGCGGCGTGCATAACGCCAAATTCTGACTTTTAAGTCAAGACTTTCAGATGTGTCTGTCAGTCGCAGCGGTCGGATCGCTGCTCTATATCGAGGGAATGGCCACCAGGCTCAGCAGGCGATCATCGAACAGGCTGAACTGCCCGTCGATTTCTTTGCCGTGATGCCATTCCTCCGACAGGTCGGTAAGCAGGCGCAGGCGCGCGTGCCCCCCGGCGGACCAGCTCAGCAGCTCGGCGTGCTCGAAGTAGAAGCGCTTGCGCACCAGCGGGAAGAGCGCCTTGAACAGGCTTTCCTTGAGGGAAAAGGTGAGGGTGACCTGCAGCGCCGCCTGCCGCGGATCGAGGCGCGCCAGTTCGTCGGGCGTGAGGATTTCTTCGGCCAGTCTTTGTGCGCGCGCGGTTTCCAGGCGGTTCTCCACGTCCAGGCCGAGCCCGCGCCAGTGGCTCTCGTGCGCAACGATGGCTGCCGCCCAGCCGTCGCCGTGGGTGATCGAGCCACAGAATCCCGCCGGCCAGACCGGCGCGCGCTCCTCGTCGGTGCCCGGTACCCAGGCCGCCGAGCCTGCTGCCAGCAATGCCGCGCGGGCGCAGATTCGCCCCGCCAGGTACTCGGCCTGGCGCTTGGCGACGGAGCGCTGGATGTTGGCCGGCGCCTCGACGCAGCTCTGGGAGAAATCCCCGGCGTGCAGGCGCTGGCGGTCGAAGTGAGTGCTGCGCAATTGGCAGCCGGCCAGGGGAGTGGGCAGCGGCCAGTCGGCGTCGAGTGGGGTGCAGAAATCGGGGAGGGCAGTCATGGAAGCATTCTGCCGCGCCAGAACGTGGCTCACCAGTCACGCGGCACTTACATTCCTTTGCAAACCTTCACCAAAGGCGTACGGATTCGTCCTACAAGCTTTGACACACTGCGCACCGCGTTCCCAAGGGGACGCAGGTGAGGTTGTTGTTGGAGTGCCGCCAAGGCGGGCTCTGACCTTTACACTTGATTGAGTGCGGGAGCCCGAATGGGCTCCCGTTTTTTATTGCCCGGCGTTTTTACGCGCCCTCAGGCTTCACGTCGAAGACTTCCTTGAAGAAGGCCTGCAAGTCCGCCCAGGACTTCTGGTCGGCGGTCTTGTCGTAGCCCACGTCCAGGCCATGGCCTTTGTGCTTGTCGGCGTCCGGGCTGGTGAAGCTGTGCTTGGCGCCCGGCTGGATGACCAGCTTGTAGTCGGCCTTGGCGTTGTCCATCTCGCTTTTGAAGGCGGCAACGCTTTCCGCCGGTACCAGGGTATCGGCGCCGCCGTGTTCCACCAGAATTTTCGCCTTGATCGCCCCCGGCTGCGCCGGCGTCTGGGTCGCCAGCACGCCGTGGAAGCTCGCCACGCCGGCCAGTGGCAGGCCGGCGCGGGCCATGTCCAGCACCACCTTGCCGCCGAAGCAGTAGCCGATGGCGGCGATCTTGCTCGGGTCGGTCTGCGGCTGCTTCTTCAGTAGCTCAAGGCCCGCCTGGAAGCGCGCCTTGGCGGCGTCGGCGTTCTTCAGAGCCTCGGCCATGAAGGCCTTGGCGTCGTTGGGATGCTCGGTATGCTTGCCGTTGCCGTACATGTCGATGGCCAGCGCGCTGTAGCCCAGCGCGGCGAGGTCGCGGGCGCGGCGCTTGGCGTAGTCGTTCAGGCCCCAGAATTCGTGAACGACGATGACGCCGGGACGGATGCCGGATTTGGCATCGTCGTAGGCGAAGTAGCCGATCATCTTCGTGCCGTCAGTGGACTCGTAGGGTATTTCCTGGGTCTTGATCGCGGCTGTGGCGCTGGCCGCAAAGGCGAACAGCAGCAGGGCGGTGAGCAGTCGCATGGTGTCTCTCCGTGGCGTTGGCCGTGGCGTTGGCCGTGGCGATGGGCGATAGGTGCGGGCCCCAGAGAAGATAGCCGGTGACGCGGAAAACGCCCGTGCAGCCTGCATGCAACCGCTCAAGAGCGCGGTTGTTGGTCGCAAGATAGAAGGAGGGGCGAGTGAAAAGTCCGACAGCCTCGTCTACCCTTGCGCCCATGTCCTGACCCGCGAAGCGATAGGCCGATGTTGGACCTGAGCACCTGGAATCTGACCATTCCCCAACGCGGCCCGGCCGCGACCATTTCCACGGCGAAACTCAGCCGTGATTACCAGAGCCCGTATTTCCGCCGTAGCGCCGATGGCGTGGAGTTCTGGGTGCCGGTGAACGGCGCCCATACCAGCGGCAGCGAATATCCCCGTACCGAGCTGCGCGAGACCAAGCCCGACGGCCGCCTGGTGACCTGGCGCTATCCGCTGGCGGAGAACCTGATGGTCGCTACCCTGCGGGTAGAAGCTGTGCCGTCCAGTCGACGCATGGTGATCGGGCAGATCCACAGCAACGGCAGCGGCAGCGCCGAGGCCCTGCCGCTGGTCAAGCTGGTCTACCAGCAGCGCCTGGACAAGGCGCGGGTACAGGCGCTGGTTCGCGATCGGCCCGACGACATCACCACGCGTACCTATACCGTCTATGACGGCATTCCCCTGGGCGATACCTTCACCTACCGGCTGGGCGTGTCCAGCAGCGGAGTGCTGAGCGTGCAGGTCAAGGACGGTCAGGTCAGCCAGCAACTGGACACGAAATGGGCCTACCAGGGCCTGTACTTCAAGGCAGGTCTCTACCTGCAGGACAATCGCGGGCCCGCCAGCGAAGGCGGGCGTGCCACCTTTACCGATCTGAGCATTCGACACCAATGAAGACTTTCTCCTCCGCACGCCGAGTATCGCTGGCCTTGTCCCTGCTGCTGCCGGCGACACTGGCACAGGCCGCGCCCGGCGACGATTTCGCCAGCTGTCTGAACCGCCTGCAGGGCGCCGCCCAGGCCAAAGGCGTCAGCGCCGCCAGCTTTGCGCAGTTCACTCAGGGCCTACAGCCGGACATGACCGTGCTGCCGCTGCTGGACGCCCAGCCCGAGTTCACCACGCCGATCTGGGACTACCTGGCCGGGCTGGTGGACGACCAGCGTGTTGCCGACGGCAAGGCGCGGATGGCCGAACATGCCGACCTGCTGCGCAAGGTCGCCGCGCGTTACCAGGTCGACCCTGCCACGGTGGTGGCCGTTTGGGGCGTGGAGAGCGATTACGGCCGCATCACCGGCAAGCGCCCGCTGCTGGTGTCGTTGTCGACGTTGTCCTGCTACGGGCGGCGCCAGTCGTTCTTCCAGGGCGAGTTCATCGCCACCCTCAAGCTGCTGCAGCAGGGTGATATCCGCGACAGCGGCATCACCGGCTCCTGGGCCGGCGCCTTCGGCCAGACGCAGTTCATGCCTTCCACCTACGCGCGCATCGCCGAGGACTTCGACGGTGATGGCCACCGCGACCTGGTGGGCAGTACCGCCGACGCCTTGGCGTCCACCGCCAACTACCTGCGCAAGGCCGGCTGGCGGGAGGGGCAGCCGTGGGGCTACGAGGTGAAACTGCCGGCGGGTTTTGATGCCTCGCTGGCCGGGCGCACCAAGCGCCGGGCGCTGTCGGACTGGACCGCTCGTGGCGTGAAGCGAGTCGACGGCAAGCCGATCCCCAGCATCGACTCCAAGGCGGCGATCCTGCTGCCGGCCGGTGCCAACGGGCCGGCTTTCCTGGTGCTGCGCAACTATGACGCGATCTATTCCTACAACGCGGCGGAAAGCTATGCGCTGGCCATCGCCCTGCTGTCTGACCGACTGCGCGGCGAGCAGGGCCTGCGCACGCCCTGGCCGACCGACGATCCGGGCCTGAGCCGGGCGCAGCGCAAGGAACTGCAGGAGCTGCTGATCCAGCGTGGCCATGACATCGGCCAGGCTGACGGCATGATCGGCGACGTGACGCGCAAGGCGATCCAGCAGGAGCAGAACAAGCTTGGCCTGACGCCGGCGGATGGGCGCGCAGGGCAGAAGATTCTGAAGGCGCTGAAGGGCGGTTGATCGATCCCTTCTGACTCAGGGGAAGCCCCGGCACTGGCCGGGGCTTTCCGTTTGTGGCGGCGATTGGTTCGCGAGCAAGCTCGCTCCCACGAAGAGCAGCTTTGTTCGAGGGTGAGCGTAACGCACCACTGTAGGAGCGAGCTTGCTCGCGAACCCCTTGACTCCGGCGGCGCCGAGAGCCGATCGCGGACGGAGTCCGCTCCTACGCAGGTATCAGGTTTCGTAGGAGCAGCCGTCTTCTTCAGGTAAGTCGGCTCCTGCGCATTCCTCTCACCCCAACCCTCTCCCCCAGGGAAAGGGTTGGGGTGAGGGGTGGGCTTCGTCCGCGATCGTGGCTCAGGCGATATTCACTGCCAGCCCTTCACCCCCGTCATGTCCGGCAAGTGGTGGGCGATACCCTTGTGGCAATCGATGCACGTCGCCTCGCCCGAGGCCAGGGCGGTGGAGTGCATCTGCCTCGCGCGCTGGCTCTGGCGGGTGAAGTCCATGAACTGGAAGTTGTGGCAGTTGCGGCATTCCAGCGAGTCATTGGCCTTGAGCCGCGCCCATTCGTGTTCGGCCAGTTCGCGGCGATGGTCGAGGAACTTCTCCCGCGTGTTGATGGTGCCGAAGATCTTGCCCCAGACCTCCTTGGAAGCCTGCATCTTGCGCGCGATCTTGTCGGTCCACTTATGCGGCACATGGCAGTCGGGGCAGGTGGCGCGCACGCCGGAACGGTTGCTGTAGTGGATGGTGTCCTTGAGTTCGGCGAAGACGTTGTCGCGCATCTCATGGCAGGAGGTGCAGAACTGCTCGCTGTTGGTGGCTTCCAGCGCGGTGTTGAAGCCGCCCCAGAAGATGATCCCGGCGATGAATCCGGCCAGCGTCAGGAAGCCCAGGCTGTAGTGCACGCTGGGCCGGCGCAGGACGACCCAGTAACCCTTGAGCCAGGCGAATAGTGCTTTCATGGCGCCTCCTCAGGGGTTGCCGGTGGATGTGCCGTCGTCGGTGCTGGCGGATTTCCCGGCGGCCGCATCGCGCCGGAGAATCTTGTCGATGTCCTCGAAGGTATTGCCCACCAGCGGCTGCACGTCCTTCTGTGGCACGTGGCACTGCACGCAAAAGTAGCGGCGCGGCGCCACGGCGGCCAGCACCTGACCGTCGCGGTCCATGTAGTGGGTGATGCTGATCATCGGTGCCTGCACCCGCGCGCTGTTGGCGCGGCTGTGGCACGACAGGCACTTGTTGGAGTTGGTATCGATGCGGTAGCCGGCGATGGTGTGCGGGATGGTTGGCGGCTGTTCGGGGTAGGCGCGTTCGCGGCGGATGTCCTTGTTCTCGTCGTTGGCCAGGGGCGGCGCCGGGCGGTCCTGGGAAATGGTGCCGCCAGGACGGCGGCCGTCCGGGGCGGGCGCGTCCAGTGGGTAGTTGACGTCGGCGGCCAGGGCCGGCAAGCCGATCAGCAGCAGGAGCAGGGCGGGCAGTATCGGTTTCATCGCGCGTTCCTCAGGCCAGGCTGACCAGTTCGATGCGCACCGCGCATTTCTTGTAGTCGGTCTGCTTGGAGATCGGGTCGGTGGCGTCCAGCGTGACCTTGTTGATCAGCTTGTTGGCGTCGAAGAAGGGCACGAAAACGAGGCCCTGCGGCGGCTTGTTGCGGCCGCGTGTCTCGATGCGCGCACGGATCTCGCCGCGCCGGCTGATCACCTTCACCTCGCTGCCCCGGCGCACCTTCAGGTCGCGCGCGTCGTCGGGGTGCATGTACACCACGGCATCCGGCACGGCCTTGTAGAGCTCCGGCACGCGCTGGGTCATGGAGCCGGTGTGCCAGTGTTCGAGCACGCGGCCGGTGGAGAGCCAGAAGGGATATTCCTTGTCCGGAGCTTCCGCCGGCGGCTCGTAGGGCAGGGCAAAGATGATCGCCTTCTTGTCCGGGTAGCCGTAGAACTGCACGCCACTGCCGGCGGTGACGTAGGGGTCGTGGCCCTCGCGGTAGCGCCAGAGGGTCTCCTTGCCGTTCACCACCGGCCAGCGCAGTCCGCGGGCTTCGTGATACGCGTCGAAGGGCGCGAGGTCATGGCCGTGACCGCGGCCAAAGCTGGCGTACTCCTCGAACAGGCCCTTCTGGATGTAGAAGCCGAAGGCCTTGGCCTCGTCGTTCTCGAAGCCCTTGGTGATCTCGTCGTTCTCGTATGCGTCGACCTGCCCGTTCTTGTACAGCACCTCGTAAAGCGTCTTGCCCTTGAGTTGCGGCGCCTTGGCCAGCAATTCGGCGGGCCAGACCTCGTCGGTGGTAAAGCGCTTGGAGAATTCCACCAGTTGCCAGAGGTCGGATTTCGCCTCGCCCGGCGCCTTCACCAGCTGGTGCCAGAACTGCGTGCGGCGCTCGGCGTTGCCGAAGGCGCCTTCCTTTTCCACCCACATGGCGCTGGGCAGGATCAGGTCCGCGGCCTGCGCCGAAACGGTCGGGTAGACGTCGGAGACGATCACGAAGTTCTCCGGGTTGCGCCAGCCCGGCAGCACTTCCTGCATGATGTTCGGCCCGGCATGCATGTTGTTGCAGACCTGGGTCCAGTAGACGTTGAGCACGCCGTCCTTGAGCATCCGGCTTTGCTGCACGGCGTGGAAACCGATCTTTTCCTGGATGGTACCTGCGGGTACTTTCCAGATTTTCTCGGCGGTCTCGCGGTGTTTCGGGTTGGTCACCACCAGGTCTGCCGGCAGGCGGTGGGCGAAAGTGCCGACTTCGCGCGCGGTGCCGCAGGCCGAGGGTTGGCCGGTGAGCGAGAAGGGGCTGTTGCCCGGCTCGCTGATCTTCCCGGTGAGCAGGTGGATGTTGTAGATCAGGTTGTTCGCCCAGACCCCGCGGGTGTGCTGGTTGAAGCCCATGGTCCAGAACGACACCACCTTGCGCTTCGGATCGGCGTACAGCTCGGCCAGGGCCTTCAGGCGCTCGGCCGGGACGCCGCTTTCCTTGGCCGTGCGCTCCAGCGTATAGGGTTTGACGAAGGCGGCGAACTGCTCGAAGTCGATGTCGCTCCAGGTATTGGCCTTGTCCGAGTTCTTCGCCTGCTTCTCCAGCGGATTGTCCGGCCGCAGGCCGTAGCCGATGTCCTCGGCGCCGTGGGCGAAGCGGGTGTGCTTGTCGACGAAGTCGCGGTTCACCGCGCCGCTTTCGATGATGTGGTTGGCGATGTAGTTGAGGATGTAGAGGTCAGTCTGCGGCTTGAACACCATCGGTATGTCCGCCAGGTCGAAGCTGCGGTGCTCGAAGGTGGACAGCACGGCGACCTTGACCTGCCCTGCGCTCAATCGGCGGTCGGTGACCCGCGACCAGAGCACCGGGTGCATCTCGGCCATGTTCGAACCCCAGAGCACGAAGGTATCCGTGGCCTCGATGTCGTCATAGCAGCCCATGGGCTCGTCCATGCCGAAGCTGCGCATGAAACCCATCACCGCCGAGGCCATGCAGTGCCGCGCGTTGGGGTCGATGTTGTTGCTGCGCAGGCCGGCCTTGAACAGCTTGTTGGCGGCGTAGCCTTCCCAGACCGTCCATTGCCCAGAGCCGAACATGCCCACGGAGGTCGGGCCCTTGGCCTTGAGCGCGGCCTTGAACTTCTCGGCCATGATGTCGAAGGCGGCGTCCCAGCTGATGGGCTGGAACTCGCCCTGCTTGTCGAACTTGCCGTCCTTCATACGCAGCAGCGGTCGGGTCAGGCGGTCACTGCCGTACATGATCTTGGACAGGAAGTAGCCCTTCACGCAGTTGATCCCGCGGTTGACCTCGGCCTTGATGTCGCCGTGGGTGGCGACCACCTTGTTGTCGCGGGTGGCGACCATCACGCTGCAACCGGTGCCGCAAAAACGGCAGGGCGCCTTGTTCCAGTCCAGGCGGGTCATGTCCGCCTCGGTGACCAGGTTGCTGGCGGAGCTCAGGATCGGCAGTCCGGCGGCGGCCGCGGCGATAGCGGCGGCATTGGCCTTGGCGAACTGGCGGCGAGTCAGGTTCATCGGGCACCTCCGGCCTGGGCGAGCGCGGGTTCGGGGTCAATCTGCGGGTATTCCGGCGATTCGACGATCTCGTGGTAGATCAGCACGGCATTGAGGACGCCGGGCAGGTTCTGGATGGCATTGAGGTTGTCGAGAATGCTCGCCTCATGCTCGGCTTCGAGCACCACGACCAGCTTGCCCTGGGGGCTCTGTTGATGGACTTCCAGGTTCGGCAGGCGCAGCAGGTTGGCCTTCACCGCCTCAAGCAGCTCGGGGCGCGTATGCACGATCAGGCTGGCGATCTGGATGCTCTCTGGCATCTGGGTCTCAGGCATGGTGGGCCTCACGGTTCAGGTGGATGGCGTTACCGGGGCAGGGCGAAACACAGGCGCCGCAGCCGGTGCACAGGTTCGGATCGAGAGTGGGCAGGGACGGGCCGCCCAGCTGCGGGCGGAAGCGGATCGCGCGTGGTTCACAGGCGTCGTCGCAGCTGCGGCAATGGATGCCGGCGCGGGCCAGGCAGTGGTCATCGATCTGCGCGCGCCAGGCAAAGGCCTCGCGGCTCAGGTCGAACACCTCGGCCTCACAGACGCGTGCGCAGTCGCCGCACAGGCTGCAACCGTTGTCGGAGAAGTCCAGCTGCGGATAGCCGCCATCGCCGATACGCAACACGTGCTCCGGGCAAGCGTCGATGCAGGCATTGCAGCGCGTGCAGCCTTCGAGGAATTCGCTGGCGGTGGCAGTCCATGGCGGGCGACGTACTTCAGGCGCACCGCCCAGGCGCCGCAGCAGGGCGCGTCGGGCGAGCATCACGATCCCCTAGGACGGGGGGCCGGGCGGCCCCACCACCAGTTGGTACATCCACACGATAAAGCCGTAGCCACCGACGATGGCCACGGAGAGCAGAGGGAACAGGCAGATCACGAGGAACAGGAACAGCCGGGTTTCCTTGCCTTTATCCGTGCCGGGTCCGGTCTCTTCAGTCATTTGGTCAGCCTCCCGCCAACGACTGGAATCAGCCTAGTCCCTGCTCCGAGTGTGGGCAAAATCCCGCATGCGGTATTCTTTTTTCATACAGCGCTTTCGTTCAGCGATGGTTCAGCGCTCTGACAGGTTCCGTTCAGAGCCCGCCTCGTAACCTTTTCCCCGTCAACACATTACTGACCTCTGACGGGAGAATCCCAATGAAAGCCATGAAGAAAATCGCCCTCGCCACCGCCATCCTCGGTGCCAGCGTCGCCGCTACCGCCGCCAATGCCGCCGACACCTTCGTCGGTATGACCTGGGGCGAAACCAGCAACAACATCCAGAAATCCGATGCGCTGAACCGCAACCTGGGTAACCCGAAATTCGACAGCGTGATCAACAACAGCGGCACCTGGGGCGTGCGCGCCGGCCAGCAGATGGAGCAGGGCCGCTATTACATCACCTATGAAAATGTCTCCGACACCGAGAACGGCCTGAAGCTGCGCCAGCAGAACCTGCTCGGTAGCTACGACGCCTTCCTGCCGCTGGGCGACCAGGGCACCAAGCTGTTCGGCGGCGGCACCGCCGGGCTGGTCAAGCTGGAGCAGGACTCCAAGGGCTACAGCCGCGACAGCGATGTGGGTTACGCCCTTGGCGCCCAAGCCGGTATCCTCCAGGAACTCGGCAAGAACGCATCCGTGGAGGGCGGCTACCGTTACCTGCGTACCAACGCGAGTACCGAGATGAGCCCGCACGGTGGCAGCAAGGTGGGATCCCTTGACCTGCACAGCAGCTCCCAGTTCTACCTGGGCGCCAACTACAAGTTCTGACCGGTACCGCAACCGGGCCCCGCGTGGCCCGGTTGCCTGACTCAGGGAGCACGCGCATGAAACTGCTGGTGGTGGAAGACGAGGCGCTGTTGCGCCATCACCTGTATACCCGGCTGGGCGAGCAAGGCCATGTGGTCGATGCCGTCGCCAACGCCGAAGAGGCGCTGTACCGCGCCAGCGAATACCATCACGACCTGGCGATGATCGACCTTGGCCTGCCCGGCATGAGCGGCCTGGACCTGATCCGCGAATTCCGCAGCCAGGGCAAGACCTTCCCCATTCTCATCCTCACCGCTCGTGGCAACTGGCAGGACAAGGTCGAAGGCCTCGCCGCCGGTGCCGACGACTACGTGGTCAAACCCTTCCAGTTCGAAGAGCTGGAGGCGCGCCTGAACGCCCTGCTGCGTCGTTCCAGCGGCTTCGCCCAGTCGAGCATCGAGGCCGGCCCGCTGGTGCTGGACATCAACCGCAAGCAGGCGCTGGTCAACGGCGAATCACTGCAGCTGACAGCCTTCGAGTACCGCATCCTCGAATACCTCATGCGGCATCACCAGCAGGTGGTGGCCAAGGAGCGCCTGATCGAGCAGCTTTATCCGGACGATGACGAGCGCGACCCGAACGTCATCGAGGTGCTGGTCGGCCGCCTGCGTCGCAAGCTGGAGACCGCTGCGGGCTTCAAGCCCATCGATACCGTGCGTGGCCAGGGCTACATCTTCAACGAGCTGTGTAAATGATCCGCTCGCTGCGTCTGCGGCTGATGATCGGGGCGGCGATTCTCGCCGTGCTGTTCATGGCAGCGCTGCTGCCGGCGCTCCAGCGTGCGTTCAGCATCGCCCTGGAGAACGCCATCCAGCAGCGCCTGGCGGCGGACGTGGCAACCCTGGTGTCCTCGGCACGCATCGAAGGCAATGTCCTGAGCATGCCCGACCACCTGCCCGTGGAGGATTTCAACCTCCCCGAATCGAAGTTGCTCGGCTTCATCTATGACCAGTCCGGCAAGCTGGTGTGGCGCTCCACGTCGGCCCAGGACGAAAGCGTCGATTACTCGCCCAAGTACGACGGCATGATCGACGAGTTCACCCGCATACGCGATGCCACCGGCCAGGAGTTCTTCGTCTACGATGTGGAGATCGACCTGCTCGGCGGCAAGCGCGCGGCCTACAGCATCGTCACCATGCAGCCGGAAAGCGAGTTCCGCGAACTGGTCAGCGGCTTCCGTGACCAACTCTACCTGTGGCTCGGCGGAGCGCTGTTGTTGCTGTTGGGGCTGCTCTGGCTCGGCCTGGGCTGGGGCTTCCGCTCCATGCGCGGGCTGCGCTCGGAACTGGACCAGATCGAGACCGGTGACCGCGAGCGGCTGAGCGACGATCACCCCGCCGAGATGCTGCGCCTGACCGACTCGGTGAACCGCCTGCTGGACAGCGAGCGCGCCCAGCGCGAGCGCTACCGCAACTCCCTGGGCGACTTGGCCCACAGCCTGAAGACGCCGCTGGCGGTGTTACAGGGCGTCAGCGAAACCCTCGCCGACGAGCCGAAGAACCGCGACCAGGTGCAGGTGCTGCAGACCCAGATCGAGCGCATGAGCCAACAGATCGGCTATCAGTTGCAGCGGGCGTCGATGCGCAAGAGCGGCCTGATCCGTCACCGCGCTGCCCTCGACCCGCTGCTGGATACCATCGCCGGCGCGCTGGACAAGGTCTACCACGACAAGCGCGTGAAGCTGGAACGCGACATCCCGCCAGGCTTGGCCCTGCCGCTGGAAAAAGGCGCTCTGCTGGAAATGCTCGGCAACCTGCTGGAGAACGCCTACCGCCTATGCCTGACCACGGTGAAGGTCAGTGCGCGCAAGAACGGCCGGATGTTCGAGCTGATCATCGAGGACGACGGTCCCGGCGTTCCCGCCAGCCAGCGCGAGCGCATCCTCAAGCGCGGCGAGCGCCTGGACACCCAGCACCCCGGCCAGGGTATCGGCACGGCGGTGGTCAAGGACATCATCGACAGCTACGACGGCGAGCTGGCGCTGGAGGATTCCGCGCTGGGCGGGGCGTGTTTCCGGATTCGCCTGCCGGGCTGATCGCGAGTCGGCGGGGATCAAGTTCGCGAGCAAGCTCGCTCCTACAAAAGGCGAATCGGGCACAGGGTTGATCCCTGTAGGGGCGAGCTTGCTCGCGAACACTCACCGCACCGCAGCCCGATGCAAGGAGCTCGCCATGCCCGTCGCATGCGCTCATGACGCGTTCCTTCAGACAGAGGCTGTGCCTTCGTCTCACTCCCCCTGCTGCGCCCGATACGCTCCGGGCGTCAGTCCTGTCCACTTCTTGAAGGCTCTATGGAAGGCCGAAGGCTCGGAGAAGCCGAGCTGGTCGGCGATGTCGTGAATCGAGAGTTCTTCGCGGCCCAGGTAGTAGATCGCCAGGTCGCGGCGCAGCTGGTCCTTCAGCTCCTGGAAGTTCGGCCCTTCTTCCCGCAGATGGCGACGCAGGGTCTGCGGGCTCATGTGCAGTTGCGCGGCAACCTGTTCCAGGTCCGGCCAGCTACGGCAGTCGCGGCCGAGCAGGCGGCGAATCTGGCTGGTCAGGCTGTCGCCGCCATCGGGGCGGGCGAGCAGGTCGGCGGGTGAATTCTTGAGGAAGTGCTTGAGCGTGCGCTCGTCCTGCAGCAGCGGCATGTCCAGGTAGCGTGCCTGCAACAACAGGCTGGTGCTGCCGGCGGCGAAGCAGCGAGGGCAGGGGAACAGCAGGTCGTACTCGGCCTGGTGCTCGGGCGCCGGGTAGCTGAAGGTGGCTTCCTCCAGGCGGATGCGCTGGCCGATCAACCAACTGGCCAGGCGGTGCCAGATCAGCAGCAGGCTCTCGGTGAGGAAGTGGTCCGGGT
This sequence comes from Pseudomonas sp. NY15435, assembly GCF_048068295.1. Taxonomy (NCBI): domain Bacteria; kingdom Pseudomonadati; phylum Pseudomonadota; class Gammaproteobacteria; order Pseudomonadales; family Pseudomonadaceae; genus Pseudomonas; species Pseudomonas sp. NY15435. Next base: position 225,471 of record NZ_JBLUQA010000010.1, on the reverse strand, counting down.
CGCGCAAGTGGGTCTCGTCCAGGGTCAGCCGGGCGCGGTCGCCGTCGCGCACCAGTTCGATCCGCGGCGCCTCGGGAAACAGGCCGTAGAACAGCGAGCCCCGGCCCAGGGCCTTCTCCAGCGTGCGGCAGTGGATGATCGCGTTGCACATCATGGCGAAGGTGCCGCGCTTGCTCGGCAGGCTGCCGAAGCCCATGTACTCGTCGTCCAGCGCTTCCCAGAGCGTCTGCATCAGGCGGCTGAACTGCTCGGGGTCGATCCGCGCACGGGGCTCTTCGAGGATGGCCGGGGCGATGCCGGCGTCGCGCAGCAGCGCCTGGATGTTCAGCCCTTTGCGTTGCGCTCCGTGGATGGCGGCGCGGACGAAGTGGCTGGCAATGGTGCGTTCTCGCATGTGCGGTCCTTGTTGTTATGGCCGGGCGTCCAGGAGCCGCGCGGTAATCCCGATCGAACCTGATCGGAGTTCTACAATCTACGGTACGAAGGTCGTGGCGGGTACCCGCCAGAGGGCGGGAAACCCGCCAGGGTAAAGGCGGGTTTCCGCCATTTTTCGAACCTTCGGTGCCGCGACTTTTTACGGAAGTAGCTGAATTTAAAGGGATTACAGTTTTTTTAAAGGTCTGGCACAGCACTTGCCATATGCGATCAAGGCCTGCCGTCTGGCATGCCCTGAAAACAAATTCTCCCATTGCAGGGAGATAACGCGTTCGGTCTTGTGTTCCCCCGTCGGAGCACTCGCCCGTGAGGACAGAGCTGCCATGACCAAGCAACCCTTCTACAAAAGCCTGTACGTGCAGGTACTGATCGCCATCGCCATCGGTATCGCACTCGGCCACTTCTACCCCGACACCGCCAAACTGATGAAGCCGCTGGGCGATGGCTTCGTCAAACTGATCAAGATGGCCATCGCGCCGATCATCTTCTGCACCGTGGTCACTGGCATCGCCGGCATGCAGAGCATGAAGGCCGTGGGCAAGACGGGCGGCATGGCGCTGCTGTACTTCGAAATCGTTTCCACCGTTGCGCTGATCATCGGCCTGGTCGTGGTCAACGTTGTCCAGCCGGGCGCCGGCATGCACGCCGACGTCGCCACGCTGACCGCTGAAATGAACAAGAACGCGGCGCTCACCGGCTTCATCGCTTCGGGCGAGAAGCAGAGCACCATCGACTTCTTCATGAACGTCATCCCGAGCACCGTGGTCGGCGCCTTCGCCAACGGTGACATCCTGCAGGTACTGTTCTTCTCCGTGCTGTTCGGCTACGCGCTGCACCGCCTGGGTGACTACGGCAAGCCGGTGTTCGAGTTCATCGATCGCATCACCCACGTGATGTTCAACATCATCAACGTGATCATGAAGGTCGCTCCCATCGGCGCCTTCGGCGCCATGGCCTTCACCATCGGCGCGTACGGTCTCGGCTCGCTGGTGCAGCTGGGCCAGTTGATGCTGTGCTTCTACATCACCTGCCTGCTGTTCGTGCTGATCGTGCTGGGTGGTATCGCCCGCGCCCACGGCTTCAGCATCCTGCGCTTCATCTCCTACATCCGCGAAGAACTGCTGATCGTGCTGGGCACCTCGTCCTCCGAATCGGCCCTGCCGCGCATGATCGCCAAGATGGAGAAGCTGGGCGCCGACAAGAGCGTCGTCGGCCTGGTGATCCCGACCGGCTACTCGTTCAACCTGGACGGCACCTCGATCTACCTGACCATGGCCGCTGTGTTCATCGCTCAGGCCACCGACACTCCGATGGACATCACCCACCAGCTGACCCTGCTGGTGGTGCTGCTGATCGCCTCCAAGGGCGCTGCTGGTGTCACCGGTTCGGGCTTCATCGTGCTGGCTGCCACCCTGTCCGCCGTCGGCCACCTGCCGGTTGCCGGCCTGGCGCTGATCCTGGGTATCGACCGCTTCATGTCCGAGGCCCGCGCCCTGACCAACTTGGTTGGCAACGGCGTGGCCACCATCGTGGTCGCCAAGTGGTGCAAGCAGCTGGACGAGAAGACCCTGTCCGCCGAGCTGGCCGCTGGCCCGGGCAACTCTGCTGAGCTGCAGCCTTCCTGACGCGCTTTTCAACGAGCAATTCGGCCCGGTGAACGTGAAGCACCGGAGCCTTTCCAGCCCGCTCAATTGAGCGGGCTTTTTTATGGGCGGGTGCTTGGCATCGTCGCGTGTTTTTGTAGGAGCGAGCTTGCTCGCGAACGGTTTCCCGACGGCTCTGGAGCTGGGTGGGTTCGCGAGCAAGCTCGCTCCTACAGCTGTGCCTTGGCTGCGCGCAGAGGAGGCTGGGTTTTGCAGAAGAACCGTCGGCGCGCGTAGGAGCGAACTCTGTCCGCGATTGGCCGGGCGTCGGCGAGGAGGGTGTGCGTCAATGAGAAAAGCGCACGCAGCGGCATGCGCTGACGAAGCGGAAACGGCTCAGAGAATGATCTTGTCCTTGAGCTTCTCCGCCGCCTGCTGCAGCGCCTGGATGACCCGTTCCTTGTCGTAGTTCTGCACGTTGTTGGTGTCCAGGTACATGGAGAAGCCCGGCACCTCGTGCTCGACGAAGCTGGGGTTGGAGCCCAGGTCGCGGCGGAAGTCGACTACCTGGTAGATCTGCACCGGCTTGCTGAAGCCCTTCACGGCGATCTGCCCCTTGTCGCGGCACATCAAAACGTCCTTCACCAGCGAGTAGGTCTCGTGGCTGATGAGGATCTCGCCGGCCTCGGCGGCGCTTTCCAGGCGGCTGGCGAGGTTCACTTCGCGGCCGATGATGGTGTAGTCCATGCGCGTGTCGGCGCCGAAGTTGCCCACGGTGCAGTAGCCGGTGTTCAGGCCCATGCGCACTTCCAATGGCTTGGTGATGCCCTGGGCGCGCCACTGCTGGCGCATGACCTTCATGTGCTTGCGCATGGCGACCGCCATGGACACGGCGGCTACGGCGTCCTTCTTGGCGCCCTGGGTGGCCGGGTCGCCGAAGAACACCATCACGCAGTCGCCGACGAACTTGTCGATGGTGCCGCCGTACTTCAGGGCGATCTTCGACATCTCGTTGAGGTAGTTGTTGAGCATGTCGGTGAGGGCTTCGGCTTCCAGCTCCTCGGACAGCTCGGTGAAGCCCTTGATGTCGGAGAAGAACACCGTGAGCTTCTTGCGCTGGGTTTCCAGGCGCACTGTGCGCTTGCCGCTGAAGATCGATTCCCACACCTGCGGCGACAGGTACTTGGCCAGGTTGCTGGCCAGGCGCGCGGCCTTTTCCTGCTCCAGGGTGATGTCCGAGCGGGCCTGGGCCAGGCGCAGGCCCTGCTGGTGCACGAAGAAGGCGGTGATGCAGATGTACAGGGTGGAGAACAGCACGCTGACCAGGGCGACGATGGTCGGCGTCTGGCCCTTGTAGGCCGGGGCGATCAACGCGGCGCTGAGCACCGCGGCGCTCAGCGCCACCAGTAGCGCCAGGCCCAGGGAGCGCAGGCCGCCGATGATCAGTGCGGAGAACGCGAGGATCAGCACCAGCATCAGGCTGGGCACTTCGGAGAAGCCCAGCAGCGTGGTGGCGATGCCGGCGTGCAGGGCGTCGATGAACAGCAGCACCAGGCGGGTGCGTTGCGGGTTGTCGCGCTTGAAGCGGCGGCTGATCTGCTGGGCCAGGTGCGGGTAGAGCAGGGCGTACGGAATCATCCAGAGGATGTCGTAGCCGAAGTACTTGGCGAAGGTGCCGGCAGTGATGGTCGCGGCGACGGCAATATAAGCCAGCACGCGGGAATGGTATTCGCGCAGAGGGGCGGGGGTGAGCGGACTGCTGGGGCGCTCGAGAACGTTAGGCTTCATGCGCAAGAAACTTCCCTGGTGCGCGTAGGCTCGTGGCCATTTGCGCGTCTGATTTTGGGAGGAATCTTATTCCATGCGCAGCCCCCGGGCCAGCGGCGGTTCGCCACTCTTCGTCGCGGACCGCCGGTCGCCTCGGGACCGTCAGGCCATGGTGCCGTCGGGCTTCTGGTAGATCGAGCGGCGGGGCTGGGCGAAGACCCGGCGCAGCATGGGTTCGAAGAACTCCAGGGGCAGCACTTCACCGTCCGGATCGAAGGCGGCGGCGTCGTAGCGTGCGCAGAATTCGATGGTCTGCTCGAACTGCGGGTGGTCCTTGAACTGCTCGCGCAGGTGCCGGTCCAGGCCCAGGTGATGGAAGAAGTAGTAGCCCTGGAAGATCGCGTGCTTCTCGATCATCCACAGGTTCTCCTCGCTGACGAACGGCTTGAGGATGGCCGCGGCGATGTCGGCGTGGTTGAACGAGCCGAGGGTGTCGCCGATGTCGTGGAGCAGGGCGCAGACCACATATTCCTCGTCACGGCCGTCGCGGTGAGCCAGGGTGGCGGTCTGCAGCGAGTGGGTCAGGCGGTCCACCGGGAAGCCGCCGAAGTCGCCGTCGAGCAGGCGCAGGTGGGTCATGATCCGGTCGGGCAGAAGCGCGGCGTACTGGCCGAAGTCCTTGGCGATGATCGCCCAGTCCTCGGCGCTGCCGTCTTCCATGTGGGTGAAGTTGGCGCGTGCGTTCATCGGGCTGTCCTCTTGTGATTGTTGGAGGGGGACTGCACCAGTCTAGAAGCGCAGGGCGTGGGCGGTAGTGTCCGTGCAGCGCCAGCGGGGTGTCCCGGCGCGCGCGAATGGCGCGGCATCAGCCGCGCCGATGGCGGCCGATGTTCCGGGCGCGCTCAGGGGTTTTCCGGGTCGTGCCCCAGCGATTGCAGGAACAGCGAGAACAGCTCCGGCTGCGAGCTGATGTCGAGTTTGTTGTACAGATGGCGGCGGTGGACCTTGATGGTTTCCGGCGAGATCGCCAGGCGCTCGGCCATGGCCTTGGAGGAGTAACCCCGCAGGATCAGCCGGGCGATCTCCAGCTCGCGCTCGGACAGCACGCCGGCGCCGAATTGACTCAGGGCGTCGCGCACCTGCACCGCCACGCCATCGCTGGTACCTGGCAGCAGGCGCTGGCTGCGTTGCTGCCAATGCTGCTGCATCAGCGCCAGCACCCAGGGGCAGAGCATCGCCAGCAGGCCGGTCTGCTCGCCATCGAACAGCCGGCGCATGCCCAGTGACAGCGACAGCGCACCCTGGCCGGGCAACTGGAGAATGAACTGCACCTCGTCCTCCAGCACGTTGTCGTGGAAGTAGCTGAGGTAGTACTCGCTCTGGCGGAACTGGTCCGGGGATATTTCCTCCAGCCGGTAAAGCCCGCTGGGCACGCCCTCGCGGCAGGCCTGGTAGAACGGATCGAGCTGGAACAGTCCGTCGAGGTAGATGGCCATCGCCGCCGGGCCCGCGGTGGGCTCGGCATCGTATTCCTCCAGCGCCACCGGAGTGCCGCTGGCTGGGTAAAACATCGCCAGGGCGTTATCGAAGGGCAGCCACTGGTGCAGTAGCAGGACCAGTTGCTTCCAGAAGCGCGGCTGGCCGATCTGCTCGATGGCGCGGCCGAGGTTGGCGTGCATGCCGACTTCTCGGAACAGGGTGTGCATCGGCGGGATATCTCCGAAACGGTGCGGCGAGGATAGGGCCCACGGTTTCCTCCTTTTACCTGGGCTCCGTCAAGAGGGCGTAACCCCAAATGGTGATTGGCCGCCCCTCTCGCCATGCCCAGACTGCACCCCACGCAGCACCCCGCACAGAGGGCGTGACAAGGTCTTCGTTCCTGCCTCAGCCACCAATAACAACACGAGGAAACAACGATATGAGCGCTTCCCCTGCGCCAGCGAGCGCGCTCAAGCCCAGCCTGGGCGTGCTCGACGTAGTCGCCATCACCGTCTCGGCGGTTACCCCCGCCAGTTCCGTCTTTGTCATCGCTCCGTTCGCCATCCAGCAGGCCGGCAGTGGCGCCTTCCTGGCCTTCGTCTTCGCCGGTTTCCTGGCCCTGATGTTCGCCTGGTGCTACGCCGAACTCGGCCGCGCGCACAGCTCCGCCGGCGGCGAGTACGTCTACGCCAAGCGCGTGTTCGGCGGCCTCGCCGGTTACGCCACCTTCCTTACGGTGCTGGTCTCGTTGCTGTTCATCCCGCCGGTACTGGCGACGGGGGCGGCGACCTACCTCAACAACGCCCTGGGGACGAACTTCGATACCCAGACCGTCGCCCTGGTGATAGTCGCCGCCAGCTACGTGCTGGGCATCCTCAATATCCGCGTGAACGCCTGGATCACCGGCGTGTTCCTGCTCTGTGAAGTGGCGGCGCTGCTGGTGATCGTGGTGCTCGGCTTCGGCCATGTCAGCCAGCCGATGAGCGTACTGGTGCAGCCACAGCACATCGACGGCGGGATACTGGCCGCCGCGCCCTGGGCGCTGGTGATCGGCGCCGTGGGCACTGCGCTGTTCTCCTACAACGGTTTCGGCGGTGCGGTGCTGCTGGCCGAGGACATGAAGTGCGGCGGGCGCAACGTGCACCGCGCGGTGATCTGGTCGCTGGTGCTGGTGGTGGCGATCGAGATCGTCCCGCTGACCGCACTGCTGCTGGGCGCGCCTTCGCTGCAGGACATGATCGCCAGCCCCGATCCGGTCGGCTACCTGCTCACCGCCCACGGCAACGCGACGCTGTCGCGGCTGGTCAGCGCCGGCATCTTCCTCTCGGTATTCAACGCCATCGTCGCCATCGTCATCCAGGTCGGCCGGGTGATTTTCAGCAGCGGCCGCGACGAGCTGTGGACGCCGCTGATGAACCGCGCCTTCACCCGCATCCACCCGCGCTGGGAGTCGCCATGGATCGCCACGTTGTTCCTCGGCGTGCCTTCGGCGGCGCTGAGCTTCAGCTCGAACCTGGCGGACCTGACTTCCTTCACCGTGCTGCTGCTGGTGATGGTCTACCTGGTGGTGGCGCTCTGCGCGCTGTTCAGCCGTGTGCTGCGCCGCGACCGCGAGCACCCGTACCGCATGCCGCTGTGGCCGTTGCCGGCGATGCTGGCGGTGGTCGGCGCCGGCTATCTGTTGCTCAACCTGCTACTGGACGCCTCTTCGCGGGACGTCATGATCATTGTCGGGATACTGGCCGTGTCGGTGATTCTCTACAGCACCTACGGCAAGCTCAGCCCGGCCTTTCAGAAGCTCTGAGCCTGCCCAATGTCTGCCTACGCTTGTCCATGCTGCGTTAGAAGCAGGCTCAAAATGCTCATTTACCATTCGTAAACTGCGCTTTTTTGCCTGCTTTTGCCTTGCCTGAACTGCGCTCGGCGAGACCTTGAACAGGCCCGTTTATAAGGAGACAGCATGCGCGCTCGTCAACTCGGCATCACCCTCGGCCTGGGCACGCCCGGCGAGTTCAACGCCATCACCGATGTGCCCGGCATCCGCGTCGGCCATAGCACCCTGATCGGGGAGCGCGAAGGCCGCGCCGTACGCACCGGGGTCACGGTGGTCCAGCCGCGCGAGGGGGCCGCGCGCCGGCAACCCTGCTTCGCCGGCTGCCATGTGCTCAACGGCAACGGCGACGCTACGGGGCTGGAGTGGATTCGCGAGGCGGGGCTGCTGACCACCCCCATCGCCATCACCAACACCCACAGCGTGGGGGCGGTGCGCGATGCGCTGATCGCCGCCGAGCATGCCGAGTTGGCGGACCCTTCCATCTACTGGTGCATGCCAGTGGTGATGGAAACCTACGACGGCCTGCTCAACGACATCTGGGGCCAGCACGTCGGCGCCGAACAGGTGCGCGAGGCGTTGGCCGCGGCCGAGGCCGGCCCGGTACGGGAAGGTCCGGTGGGGGGCGGCACAGGGATGATCTGCCATGAGTTCAAGGGCGGCATCGGCACCTCCTCGCGCAAGCTGCCAGCGGAGCAGGGCGGCTGGACGGTGGGTGCGCTGGTGCAGGCCAACCATGGGCAGCGCCGCGAGTTGCGGGTGGATGGCTATCCGGTCGGCCGCCACCTGGGCGACCCGCCGTCGCCCTTCGCTGAGCAGGGCACGCCCGGCATGGGCTCGATCGTGGTGATCCTCGCCACCGATGCGCCGCTGCTGCCGCACCAGTGTCAGCGCCTGGCGCAACGCGCTTCGCTGGGGATCGCCCGTACGGGGGGCGGCACCGATGACTCCAGCGGCGACATCTTCCTTGCCTTCGCCACCGGCAACCGCGACCTGCCGCCGGCGGATTACGGGCGCAAGAACCTGCCCTTCGCCACGCCGTTGGAAATGGTCAACAACGACCATATCTCGCCGTTGTTCGCAGCCGCCGCCGAGGCGGTGGAGGAGGCCATCGTCAACGTGCTGCTGGCCGGGAAGGACATGCGCACCGACGACGGTGTGTTGGTGCCGGCGCTGAGTGGGGAGCGGTTGCTGGCGGCTCTGCGCGAGGTGGGCTGGAAGGGGGAGCGCTAACCAGCGGTGCTCGGTGGCTGGGTATCCCCTGTAGGAGCGAGCTTTCTCGCGAACGGATTTTCCGGCGGCTCAGGAAGTGGGCGGGTTCGCGAGCAAGTTCGCTCCTACAAGTTGATGCCGTGCCATGAAAAAAGCCGGAGCTGCTGGGCAGCTCCGGCTTCTTCGTTTGTGTAGGAGCGGACTTTGTCCGCGATAGGTCCGCATTGCGCCGGATCCCATAGGGACGAGTTCGCTCCTACGCCATGCTCACCATCGGCGGCATGATCCCCAATCAGTTCGGGGTGTAGATCTGGTCGAACACGCCACCGTCGGCGAAGTGGGTCTTCTGCACGGTGCGCCAGTCGCCGAAGGTCTTCACCACGGAGAAGAAGTCCACCTTCGGGAAACGGTCGGAGAACTTGGCCAGCACTTCCGGGTTGCGCGGGCGCAGGTAGTTGTTGGCGGCGATGGTCTGGCCTTCGTCGGACCACAGGTACTTCAGGTAGGCCTCGGCTTCAGCGCGGGTGCCTTTCTTGTCGACAACCTTGTCGACCACTGCCACCGGCGGCTCGGCTTCGGCGGAGACGCTCGGGTACACCACTTCGAAGCCGCCACGGCCGAACTCGCGAGCGATCATCTCGGCTTCGTTCTCAAAGGTCACCAGCACGTCGCCGATCTGGTTCTGCATGAAGGTGGTGGTCGCCGCGCGGCCGCCGGTATCCAGCACCGGAACGTTCTTGAACAGCTGGGCGACGAATTCCTTGGCCTTGGCTTCATCGGCGCCATGCTTCTGCGCGTAGCCCCAGGCGGAGAGGTAGGTGTAGCGGCCGTTGCCCGAGGTCTTCGGGTTCGGCACCACGACCTGCACGCCCGGTTTCACCAGGTCGTTCCAGTCCTTCAGGCCCTTGGGGTTGCCCTTGCGCACGATGAACACGGTGGCGGAGGTGAACGGCGCGCTGTTGTTCGGCAGGCGGGTGGCCCAGTCCTTCGGCACCAGGCCGCCATTGTCAGCCAGGGCATCGATGTCGGTGGCCTGGTTCATGGTGATGACGTCGGCCGGCAGGCCATCGATCACCGCACGGGCCTGTTTGCTGGAACCGCCATGGGACATCTGGATGGTGATCTTCTCGCCTTTCTCGGCCTGCCAGTGTTTCTGAAAGGCGGCGTTGTAGTCCTTGTAGAAGTCGCGCATCACGTCGTAGGAGACGTTGAGCAGGGGCTGGGCGGCCTGGGCGGCGGAGGCCAGGGCGAGGCCGGCGGCCAGCAGCGAGGCGCTGAACAGACGTTTCACGAGCAGTTCCTTTTGGCAGTGTTGTTGGGTGTCGATTATGCCGACAGGTTATATGCCACTTAAATACTTAAAGGCTATTTGCTTATGCGGGGAGCAGGGCTCGCAACCCCCTGGCGATCCCCTCCCGCACGCTGCTTTCAATTCTGTCGCCGGGTTTCATGAACCTGCGCAATGGCGATTGCCCGGCAGCCTAGCAGGCTTGCCGGGCAATGACTGCCCCTGCGGCCTCAGTCCAGTCCGCTGACTTCCAGCTCCTTCGGATACTCGACACTGAACTTGAAGGTCGTGCTGCGTTTCTCGCCCGGCTTCAGCTGCCAGTCCCACAGCAGCTTGCCGTCGTCCTCGCGGGCGACGGACTGGCCTTCGGGCTCCAGCAGCGTCACCTTGATCTGCTCATTGCGCGAGATCGGCAACTGGTCCTTGAACTGCAAGCGCTGCTCGGTCTTGTGGTTGTTCTGGGCGTCGATGCGGAACTCGTAGGTGACGCGCTTGCGGCCGCCGGTGAGGCCGGTGTAGTCGGTGAAGCGATTGACCAGCTTGCGCTTGATCGACATGGCCTCGTCGCCGCCCAGGGCCAGCTCGAAGGTCTCGCCCGGCATCACCGCGCGCAACTGGCCGCTGGCGACGAAGGTGTTGCCCAGGTAGGTGTTGAGGGTGCCGGGCAGCAGCGGATAGTCGCTGGCATTGCGGGTGTCGGCCTGCAGGTAGGCGGCTTCACGCAGCGACGGTGTGGCCAGGTAGCGGAAGGTTGCCGGCAGCTTGAACTGGGCGATGGCGACCTTCTGCGAGCTGCCGTCGCTGTTCAGCGTGGCGCGGGTCGGGATATGGAAGGAAGCGCTGGTGGTGGCACCGCTGACTTCAGCGACGGCGACGGGCATCTCTTCCAGCGAGCCGGCCACGGCCATTTCGTCGGCGGCGAAGCGCTGGGCCTTCTTCGCCTCCAGCGCCATCATCGGTGCAGCTGGCGCCGGGGCGGGTCTGGCGGCCATCACCGTGCGCGGGTCGAAGGTGTCGACGAACCACGGCGAGAGCGCCGGCACGTTGCTGCCCAGGTTGGGGCGGGCGGTGGACAGGGTGAGGTCGACGTCGGTCCAGTCCTCGCCGCTGCTCTGCCGGACGATGCCCTGGTAGGTCATCTCGATCTTGTCCTCGCCGTCGCGCAGGCGGGCGTCATAGGCCGGGCGCCAGGAGGCGTCGTACAGTGTGTAGCTGAGCTGCAACTGGACTTGTGCCGGCTTCTCCAGCGCCACGCGAAGGATCGCGCGCTTGTAGTGGGTGCCGTCCCCGGCCAGATGGCTGCGCTGGCTCTCCAGCTCCTGCTTGCGCTGTTGCAGTTCCTCGCTCTGCTGGTCGAGCTTGCGCTGTTCGTCGAGGATGCGCCCAAGGTTGCCCTCGCTCATCTGCAGCAGGTTCTTCAGTTCATCAATGCTTGGCAGTGTCTGGTTCTTGCCCGGCTTGGTGCTGCTGGCCTGGATGTCGGCGAGGAACTGTTTCTGGTTTTCCAGCACGCTGCCACGGTCGCTGATCTCGCGCTCCTGTCGCTCGAGGTCGCGCAACTGCGTGTCCAGCTGTTGCAGGCGATTGTCCTCGGAGGGCGGCGAGACCTGCGGCGCGCTGCTGACGTCGAGCAGGGTCGCGGCGGCGCTGGCGCTGAGCGAGGCCTGCAGGCTGTTGTCGTCGATGCGCAGGGGCAACTGTTCCAGGGCGATCTCGTGTTGCCCAGCCGGCAGTTGAAGGGTGGCGGTGCGGGTGACGATGGCGCGGTCGGTGTAGACCGTGACCGCGCTGATGCGGCTGTCGGCCACCTGCGGCGCGGCCAGCAGCGAGGTGCTGGCCAGTGCGCCGGCCATGGCGAGAATCAGTGGGTGGAGTCGAAAGGGCATGTGCTCACCTCGGGGCCTGGTAGGCGACCGACACTGCGGAACGCCACCATGGCGTCCGTCCATGCCGCTTGTGACGAAGGGGGCGAGAAAATCGGGTTGAACGCGGCTGAAGTCAGATGGCCATGGGCGACGAACGGTTATCCGCGGTTCAGCTTTGAGCGTTGTCTGCCCGTGGGAACAGTGGGTTGCCGCAGCGCGAACAGAACGCCGCTCCGGCCTCGTGGCTGGCCTTGGCGCAGGCGGGGCAGGGCTTTGCCAAGCCCGGCGCGGGCTCCTGGCGCATCGCGTTGTGCAGTTCGGCGCTGAAGATGCCGGTGGGCACCGCAATGATCGAGTAGCCGGTGAGCATCACCAGGCTGGCGATCGCCTGGCCCAGCGGCGTCTTCGGAGTGATATCGCCGAAGCCCACGGTGGTCAGCGTGACGATGGCCCAGTAGATGCCGCGGGGGATGCTGGTGAAACCGTGTTCGGGGCCTTCGACCACGTACATCAGCGAGCCGAACACCGTCACCAGGCTCATCACCGAGACGAAGAACACGGTGATCTTCTGCCGGCTGCCGCGCAGGGCGGTGAGCAGGAAGTCGGCCTGGCGCAGGTACTGGCGCAGCTTGAGGATGCGGAAGATGCGCAGCACCCGCACGATGCGGATCACCAGCAGGTACTGGGCGTTGGGGTAGAAGATGGCGATCACCCCCGGCAGCACCGCCAGCAGGTCCACCAGTCCGTAGAAGCTCAGGGCGTAGCGCAGGGGCTTGGGCGAGCAGTACAGGCGCAGCAGGTACTCGATCAGGAACAGGCCGTTGATTACCCACTCGATGTCGCTGAGCAGGCCGCCGTAGGCGTTGCTGATCTCGTCCACGCTGTCGAGGATCACCACCAGCAGGCTGGCGAGGATGACGATCAGCAGCGCGCTGTCGAAGCGCCGGCCGGCGACCGTGTCGGACTGGAAGATGATGACGTAGAGGCGCTGGCGCCAGCTTTGGGGATCGGCCATGGAGGAATCCGCGGTACGGGTTCAGTCACCTTAGCCGAGATGCGGCAGGGCGGCCGGTGCCGCCCCGCCGGGAGGATCAGGCGCGCTCTGTCGCCTGCTGCTCGTCCACGTCACCTTCGGCGATGCACGCCGCCGCGGTGAACAGCACGTCGGTGGAGGAGTTCAGCGCGGTCTCCGCCGAGTCCTGGAGGATGCCGATGATGAAACCGACCGCCACGACCTGCATCGCCACTTCGCTGGAAATACCGAACAGGCCGCAGGCCAGCGGGATCAGCAACAGCGAGCCACCGGCCACGCCGGATGCGCCGCAGGCGCAGACCGAGGCGACCACGCTGAGCAGAATGGCGGTGGGCAGGTCGACGGCGATGCCCAGGGTGTGCACCGCTGCCAGGGTCAGCACGCTGATGGTGATCGCCGCGCCGGCCATGTTGATGGTAGCCCCCAGCGGGATCGATACCGAGTAGGTGTCCTCGTGCAGGCCCAGGCGTTCGCAGAGCTGCAGGTTGACCGGGATGTTGGCCGCCGAGCTGCGGGTGAAGAAGGCGGTGATGCCGCTTTCGCGCAGGCACATCAGTACCAGCGGGTACGGATTGCGGCGGATCTTGGCGAAGACGATCAGCGGGTTGACCACCAGTGCCACGAACAGCATGCAGCCCAGCAGCACGGCCAGCAGGTGCAGGTAGCCGAGCAGGGCGTCGAAGCCGGACTCGGCGATGGTGCCGGCCACCAGGCCGAAGATGCCCAGCGGGGCGAAGGCGATCACCACGCGGACGATCAGGGTCACGCCGCCTGCCAGGTCATCGAGCAGGTCGCGGGTGCTCTGGCGCGCATGGCGCAGGGCGATCCCCAGGCCGATGGCCCAGGCAAGGATGGCGATGAAGTCCGCCTCCAGCAGTGCCTTCACCGGGTTGGTGGTGACGCTGAACAGCAACGAGCGCAGGACTTCGCCGATGCCGCCGGGCGGTGCCAGCTCGCTGGTCGGAGCGCTCAATACCAGTGTGGAGGGGAAGGTGAAACTGGCGATCACGGCGATCACCGCTGCCGAGAAGGTGCCGATCAGGTAGAGCATCAGGATCGGCCGGATGTGCGTGCGCTGGCCTTGCTTGTGGTTGGCGATGGAGGCCATCACCAATACCAGGACGAGCACCGGGGCCACGGCCTTCAGGGCGGAGATGAACAGCTTGCCGAGCAGGCTGACCGCCGCTGCGCCTTGCGGCCAGAGCAGGGCCAGGGCGATGCCGCAGAGCATGCCGATGAATATCCGCAGGACCAGGCTGGTGCCTTTGAGTCGCTGCAGCAGGGTGGGAGTGGGGAGCGTCATGACGTCTTTCGCTGCTGGAAGTGGGATCGCCCCGGCGGCCGGGTACGAAAGGGCGCGGATTATGCCGTCTGATGCCGGGAAATGCGCGGTTACCCGTCGATTGATCGGTCAGGTTCTGCTTCGGCAGGTGTCAGGTTGCAGTCTGGACGGCCGCACGCGGACTGGCATTGATCCATGCCGGTCGCGGCGGGAATAGCGGGGATTCAGCCGAGGTCGGCAAAGGTTTCCGGGTCCAGGTCGATCGCCCCGACCCGCTGTACGGCGCCGCGCATGGTGACTTGGAAGTCATCGTCGACGCGAATATGCAGGTGGCCGCCGGCCAATTGCAGGTCGATGTGCTCGTCGCACAGGCCAAGCCGTCGTGCCACCGAGGCCGCCGCGCAGCTGCTGGTGCCGGACGACAAGGTGTAGCCGGCACCGCGCTCCCAGATTTCCACGCGCAGGGCGTCGCGGGACAACCATTGGACGAACTGCACGTTGGTGCGCCGGGGGAACAGCGGATGGTTTTCCAGCAGCGGACCGAGGCGGCAGGCCAGCTCGCGACTGGTGTGTTCGACGAACACCACGCAGTGCGGATTGCCCATGGAGACGGCGTTGATCTTCAGTGCTACGCCGTCGACTTCCAGGGGATAGCCCAGGGCCTCGGCGGTGTCGATCAGTACCGGAATCTTCGCGCAGGCGAATTCGGCGCGGCCCATGGACACCTCCACAGTGCGGCCCTCGTCGGATACCTGGCTGGTGACGATGCCGCCGGCGGTGACGATGTCGAACGGTCGCCCGGCAACCAGCCCGCAGTCCCACAGGTAGCGGGAGAAGATGCGCAGGCCGTTACCGCTTTTCTCCGCCTCGGAGCCGTCGGGATTGAGGATGCGCAGGCCAAAGGCGGCGTCGCTGTGGTTCGCCAGCAGGATGCCGTCGGAGCCGATGCCGTGGTGGCGGTCGCAGACGCGGTTGATCTGCACTGCCGTGAGGGCGAACGGCGCGTCGTCTGCGTAGACCAGGTAGTCGTTACCCAGGGCCTGGTATTTCACGAAGTTCATCGGTGCGATCCGTCGCCGCTAGAGGGCTCTCGACTATACACGCGGCCCGCTGTTTTCTCCCCGTGGAGCCTGCAGCAGCGCTTCCAGGGCGCGCTGGCCGAGGATCACCAGCCAGCAGGCCAGGATGAAGGGGGCGGTGAACGCGGGCAGCCCGACCAGCGCGAAGCAGGGTTGCAGCAGTACCGCCAGGAGGATGCCGCACAGCGGAGCCAGCGGGCTGCGGAAGCGCAGCGACAGGGCGATACCGGCCAGCGCACCATTCAACCCGAGCAGGCCAGCCTGGGCGGAGGAGGCGGGCAGGTCGAACAGCGGTGCGATGATCAGTGCACCAGCTGCGCCGATCAGTGCCCAGAGCGCCGCGCGGCGATCTGCCAGCAGCAGGCCGAGGGCGATGGTCAGGCCGGCGAGCGGTTCGCCAAGGAAGATCACTTCGCCGAAGCCCAGTGCGGTCGAATCCAGCAGCGGATTGGCCGCGCCACAGGACAGGCAGGCAAGGCTGTTGGCCGGCGCGAAACCGAGTGCCTTGCCCAGCGCCACCGACACCCAGCCCAGCAGCACGAAGGCCGAGGTGTACGCGGGCAGGCCGAAGCGCCGGTGCGACTGTCGCAGCAGCACGGCCTGCACCGCAACGCTGGTGAGGATGGCGGCGATGCTCAGCATCACCAGGCCCAGCGACCACTGGAACATGAAGGGCAGTAGCAGACCGATGAGGATCGGGTTGTAGTCGTGCAGGCCTGCGTCGATGTCTGCCTGCGGCTCGCGAACGAAACGTGCGGTGAGCGGGCCGAGCAGGGCGCCCAGCAGCGCGCCAGGCAGCAGTTGCGGAGCGGACCAGCCGATGGTCAGCAGCAGGATCAGGCCGAAGCGGGCGTCCGCCTGCAGGTAGATCTGGCCGAAGCCGATCAGCCGGGTGCGGAGCTGATGTTTCCAGGAGCGAGGATTCAGGTGCATGTGGGTACAGGGCAGGTTAAATGGGGCTCCGCAGCGCTTCGGTAGGTGTGGGGCATCGAGGCCCCATCGACGAGCAGTGCGTGAGCATTCTGTGACGCCGCCATACGGGGCCGCGCCACGGGGTTGGAAAAAGAAAAGAGGCTGCTGGCGGGATCACCGCCAACAGCCTCAAAGTTCCATGGCCAGCATTGGGAGTTGCTGCGTGGGGGCCATGGACCGACAAGCATTCGGTGCTGATCAAGGTCAAACCCGGACGGACGGGGACGCGGCCCCGTATTCCCGGCCCCGTCCGTCCGGGAGTGACTCGGTGCGGAGGCACGCGATATGGCGTGGCTCCTGAACTCAACTTCCCTCTCCCCCCGCCCTCTCCCGCAAGCGGTAGAGGGGGCTTGAGTGGCAGCAAGCGGAACACCTGAGTAACTGGCGGCGCCGAGCTGCCCCCTCTCCCTTCAGGGAGAGGGTTGGGGAGAGGGGCTCTCAGGCTTGCATCAAACTTCCAGTGCCGGCGCCACCGTCTCGATCCGCAGCATGTTGGTGCTGCCCGGCTGGCCGAAGGGCACGCCGGCGGTGATCACCACGGTGTCGCCACGGCGCGCCATGCGCTGGGCGAGGGCAATGTCCAGGGCGGTGGAGCAGATCTCGTCGACATGGGCGAGCTGCGCGTTGACCACCGAATGGACACCCCAGGCCACGGTCAGGCGGCGGGCGGATTTCAGTTGCGGAGTGAGGCTGAGGATCGGTGCCTTGGGCCGTTCGCGGGAGGCGCGCAGGGTCGAGGCGCCCGACTCGGTGTAGTTCACCAGCACCGCCACCGGCAGGATGCGACTGATCCGGCGGATCGCGCAGCTGATGGCGTCGGAGACGGTGGCGTCCGGTTCCGGACGGTTGATCTCCAGGGTTGCCTGGTAGTCCGGCTCGGCTTCGACCTGGCGGATGATCTTCGCCATCATCTCCACTGCCTCACGCGGGTACTGGCCCGAGGCGCTCTCGGCGCTGAGCATCACGCAGTCGGCGCCTTCGCTGACGGCGTTGGCCACGTCGGTCACCTCGGCGCGGGTCGGCGCCGGGGAGAAGCGCATGGATTCGAGCATCTGCGTCGCCACCACCACCGGGCGACCGAGCTGGCGGCAGACCTGGATGATGCGCTTCTGGATGCCCGGCACGCTCTCGGCCGGCATCTCCACGCCCAGATCGCCACGGGCGACCATGATCGCGTCGGACAGCTTCGCGATGGCTTCGATGGACTGCACCGCCGAGGGTTTCTCGATCTTGGCCATGAGGAAGGCCTTGTCGCCGATCAGTGCGCGGGCTTCCTCGATGTCTTCGGGACGCTGCACGAAGGACAGGGCTACCCAATCCACGCCCAGCTCCAGGCCGAATTCCAGGTCGCGGCGGTCCTTGGCGGTCAGCGGGCTGAGCTTGAGCACGGCCTCGGGGACGTTGACGCCCTTGCGGTCGGACAGTTCGCCGCTGTTCATTACGCGGGTCTCGATGGCATCGCTGTGGGCATTGAGCACCTGCAGGCGAATCTTACCGTCGTCCAGCAGCAGGCTCATGCCCGGCTCCAGCGCCTGGATGATTTCCGGGTGGGGCAGCATGACGCGCTGCCTGTCGCCCGGTGCGTCGTTCAGGTCGAGGGTGAAGGTCTGGCCCTTCTCCAGCTGCACCGCGCCGTCGGCGAAACGACCCACGCGCAGCTTCGGCCCTTGCAGGTCCATGAGGATGCCGATGGGGTAGTTCAGTTCGGCTTCCACTTCACGTACCCAGGCGAAGCGCTGGGCGTGGTCGCTGTACTCGCCGTGGCTGAAGTTCAGGCGGAACAGGTTGGCGCCGGCTTCCACCAGCGCGCGGATGTCGTCGCGGCTTTTGATCGCCGGGCCCAGGGTGGCGAGAATTTTTACTTTCTTGTCAGGGGTCATTTGTCGTTCTCGAGGACCAGGATGGCGCGGAAGTCGTTGACGTTGGTGCGGGTTGGCTTGGTGATCACCAAATCGCCCAGTTCGGCGAAGAAGCCGTAGCCGTTGTTGTTGTCGAGCTCGTGCAGCGGGTTCAGGCCGGCCTTGAGGGCGCGGTTGTAGCTGCACGGAGTCATCAGGGCACCGGCGTTGCTTTCCATGCCGTCGATGCCGTCGGTGTCCCCCGCCAGGGCCCAGATGTTCGGTTCACCCTTCAGGTCGGCGGTGAGGCTGAGGAGAAACTCGGCGTTGCGTCCGCCACGGCCATTGCCGCGCACGGTCACGGTGGTCTCGCCACCGGAGAGGATCAGGCACGGCGCCTTCAGCGGCTGGCCATGCTTGCGGATCTGCCGGGCGATACCGGCGTGGACCTTGGCCACCTCGCGGGACTCGCCTTCCAGGTCGCCCAGGATCAGCGTCGGGATGCCGGCGGCTTCAGCCTTGGCAGCCACCGCGTCGATGGCGTGCTGGGGCGTGGCGATCAGCTTGAAGTGGCTGCGCGACAGGCATTCGTCACCGGGTTTGACGGTCTCCGAGCGCGGGTCTTCCAGCCAGGCGCGGACGTTCGCCGGGATGTCGATGGCGTAGCGCTTGAGGATCGCCAGGGCGTCGGCCGAGGTGGTCGGGTCGCCCACGGTGGGGCCGGAGGCGATCACTGTGGCCTCGTCGCCGGGCACGTCGGAAATCGCATAGGTGTACACGCTGGCCGGCCAGCAGGCACGGGCCAGGCGGCCGCCCTTGATGGCGGAGAGGTGCTTGCGCACACAGTTCATTTCGCTGATGGCGGCGCCGGATTTCAGCAAGGCCTTGTTCACGCTGCGCTTGTCGTCGAGGCTGATGCCTTCGGCCGGCAGGGCGAGCAGGGCAGAGCCGCCACCGGAGAGCAGGAAGATCACCCGGTCGTTCTCGCTGAGGCCGCTGATCAGCTCCAGCACGCGACGCGCGACGCGCTCACCGGCGTCGTCCGGCACCGGGTGCGAGGCTTCCACCACTTCGATGCTGCGGCACTGCGCTCCGTAGCCGTAAGGCGCAACGACCAGACCCTGGACGTCACCATTCCAGTGCTTCTCAGCGACTTCGGCCATGGCGCCGGCGGCCTTGCCGGCGCCGATGACGATGGTGCGGCCGCCCTTGTCCGTGGGCAGGTGCTGCGCCAGTACCTGGGCCGGATGCGCGGCGGCAATGGCGGTGTCGAACAGCTCGCGCAGGAAGGCGCGTGGGTCGAGGCTCATGACAGGCTCCCGTGATTCTTCTTGTGGTGTATCCATGGCTCAGTCGCCTTGGCAAAAGGAGACTCAGCGATGGATTCGAACGCCCCGGCCGGCGAAGCCGTGATTCCCTCCGGCCGGGTGTTCGAGTCGCTTTGCAGCGTGGCGGGCGACGCCACTCCCATAACCTCGCCCGTCACCTTGCTTCGTGGCGTTATGCGCCCTACGTTGGCGTACCTCGCAGGGCGCATGAAGCGGAACGCTTCATCCGCCGATTCTCAGTCCTTGCGGATGGAGAAGTTGGCCATGTGCTCCAGGCCCTTGATCAGGCCGGAGTGGTCCCAGTTGCTGCCGCCGATGGCCGCGCAGGTGCTGAACACCTGTTGGGCGTTGGCGGTGTTGGGCAGGTTCAGGCCCAGTTCGCGCGCGCCGGCCAGGGCCAGGTTGAGGTCCTTCTGGTGCAGGCTGATGCGGAAGCCCGGATCGAAGGTGCCCTTGACCATGCGGTCGCCGTGCACTTCGAGGATGCGCGAGGAGGCGAAGCCGCCCATCAGCGCTTCACGCACCTTGGCCGGGTCGGCGCCGTTCTTGGCGGCGAACAACAAGGCTTCGGCGACGGCCTGGATGTTCAGGGCGACGATGATCTGGTTGGCCACCTTGGCGGTCTGGCCATCGCCATTGCCGCCGACGCGGGTGATGTTCTTGCCCATCGCCTGGAACAGCGGCAGGGCGCGTTCGAAGGTGTTCGGGCAGCCGCCGACCATGATGCTCAGGGAAGCGGCCTTGGCGCCGACTTCACCGCCGGAAACCGGGGCGTCCAGGTACTGCGCGCCGGTGGCCTTGATCTTCTCGGCGAAGGTCTTGGTGGCGGTGGGGGAGATCGAGCTCATGTCGATCACCACCTTGTTCGGGCCCACGCCTTCGGCGATGCCGTCCTTGCGGAACAGTACGTCTTCGACCTGCGGGGTGTCCGGGACCATCACGATGATGAACTCGGCTTCCTGGGCCACTTCCTTGGGGTTGGCCAGGGCGACGGCACCGCCGTTGGCCAGCTCGGCGGGAGCGGCATCGTGGTGGGTGGAAACGAAGATCTGGTGACCCGCTTTCTGCAGGTTCAGTGCCATGGGCAGGCCCATGATGCCGGTGCCGATGAATCCGATTTTGGCCATGAGGAGTTCTCCTGGTTGTTCTTGTTGGGCTGGCTGGCGCGGTGCGTACCCACCGCGCCAGCGAGTGAATTGCTACGGGTTTGGCATCAGCCGGATGACCAGGCGGGGCGCCGAAGACAGTGCTCTTGCACGGCGAGGCGGCCCAACGACGTCATACGGTTGAGGACAAATCCGTATCAGATAACGTTGTGGCTCTTCAGCCAGCCGAGGCCGGCTTCGGTAGTGGTCTTGGGCTTGTATTCGCAGCCGACCCAGCCGCGGTAACCGATGCGGTCCAGGTGGTCGAACAGGAAGCGGTAGTTGATCTCGCCGGTGCCCGGTTCGTGGCGGCCGGGGTTGTCGGCCAGCTGCACGTGGTTGATCGAGGCGAGGTTCTTCTCGAGGGTCCGTGCCAGGTCACCTTCCATGATCTGCATGTGGTAGATGTCGTACTGCAGGAACAGGTTGGCGCTGCCGACCTTCTCGCGGATGTCCTGGGCCTGCTTGGTGGTCTGCAGGTAGAAGCCGGGAATGTCGAGGGTGTTGATCATTTCCATGACCAGCTTGATGCCCGCGGCTTCGAGCTTGCCCGCCGCGTACTCCAGGTTGTTCAGGAAGGTGTTTTCGATGGTCGCGCAGTCATGACCCTGCGGACGGATGCCGGCCAGGCAGTTGACCTGGGTGTTGCCCAGCACCTTGGCGTAGGCGATGGCCTTGTCGACGCCGGCGCGGAATTCCTCGACGCGGTCCGGGTGGCAGGCGATGCCGCGTTCGCCCTTGGCCCAGTCGCCGGCGGGCAGGTTGAACAGCACTTGCTCGAGCTTGTTGGCGTCCAGGCGGGCCTTGATCACCTCGGCCTCGACGTCATACGGGAAGAGGTACTCGACACCGCTGAAACCGGCGCGTGCGGCGGCGTCGAAACGGTCGAGGAAGTCCACCTCGGTGAACAGCATGGACAGGTTGGCGCAGAAACGGGGCATTGTTTGACTCCTTGATGGCATGTTGCACGAACAGCCCCCTCTCCCTTCAGGGAGAGGGTGGGGGAGAGGGCGTCGCCGCACACTCCCGAGTTCGGTCCAGCTGATCAGTCCAGCAGCGAGATGGCGGTGGGCGCATCGACGCCTTTCAGGGCCAGCTCTTCGAACTCGTTGACCGCGTTGATCTCGGTACCCATGGAGATGTTGGTGACGCGCTCCAGGATGACCTCGACCACCACCGGTACACGGTGCTGCTGCATCAACTCGCGAGCCTGGGCGAAGGCTGCGCCGATCTGGTTCGGGTCGAACACGCGGATCGCCTTGCAACCCAGACCTTCCACCACCGCGACGTGGTCCACGCCGTAGCCGTTGAGTTCCGGCGCGTTGACGTTGTCGAAGGCCAGCTGCACGCAGTAGTCGATCTCGAAGCCACGCTGCGCCTGGCGAATCAGGCCCAGGTAGGAGTTGTTCACCAGCACGTGGATGTACGGCAGGTTGAACTGCGCACCGGCAGCCAGTTCTTCGATCATGAACTGGAAGTCATAGTCGCCCGACAGCGCGACGACCTGACGGCTCGGATCGGCCTTGACCACGCCCAAGGCTGCCGGAATGGTCCAGCCCAGCGGGCCGGCCTGGCCACAGTTGATCCAGTGGCGCGGCTTGTAGACGTGCAGGAACTGCGCGCCGGCGATCTGCGACAGGCCGATGGTGCTGACGTAGCAGGTGTCCTTGCCGAAGAACTCGTTCATCTCTTCGTAAACGCGCTGCGGCTTGACCGGCACGTTGTCGAAGTGGGTTTTGCGCTGCATCGTGCGCTTGCGCTCGCGGCAGGCTTCGACCCAGGCGCTGCGATCCTTCAGCTTGCCGGCGGCTTTCCACTCGCGAGCCACTTCCAGGAACACGTCCAGGGCTGAACCGGCGTCGGACACGATGCCCAGGTCCGGGGTGAACACGCGGCCGATCTGGGTCGGTTCGATGTCCACGTGAACGAACTTGCGGCCTGCGGTGTAGACGTCAACCGAACCGGTGTGACGGTTGGCCCAGCGGTTGCCGATGCCGAACACCATGTCCGACTCCAGCACGGTGGCGTTGCCGTAGCGGTGCGAGGTCTGCAGGCCGCACATGCCGGCCATCAGCGGGTGATCGTCAGGGATGGTGCCCCAGCCCATCAGGGTCGGTACCACCGGTACGCCGGTCAGCTCGGCGAATTCCACCAGCTTGTCGGAAGCGTCGGCGTTGATGATGCCGCCGCCGGCGCAGATCAATGGGCGCTCGGCGTCATTGAGCAGGGCCAGGGCTTTCTCGGCCTGGGCGCGGGTGGCTTTGGGCTTGTTGATTGCCAGCGGTTCGTAGGCGTCGATGTCGAATTCGATCTCAGCCATCTGCACGTCGAACGGCAGGTCGATCAGCACCGGGCCCGGACGGCCGCTGCGCATTTCGAAGAAGGCCTTCTGGAAGGCGTAGGGCACCTGGCCCGGCTCCAGCACGGTGGTCGCCCACTTGGTGACCGGCTTGACGATGCTGGTGATATCCACGGCCTGGAAGTCTTCCTTGTGCATGCGCGCACGGGGAGCCTGGCCGGTGATGCAGAGAATCGGGATGGAGTCGGCGGAAGCGGAGTACAGGCCGGTGACCATATCGGTGCCGGCAGGGCCGGAGGTGCCGATGCACACGCCGATGTTGCCGGCGTTGGTGCGGGTGTAGCCCTCGGCCATGTGCGAGGCGCCTTCCACGTGGCGAGCCAGGACGTGATCGATGCCACCGAGTTTCTTCATGGCCGCATACATGGGGTTGATGGCAGCGCCCGGTACGCCGAAGGCGGTATCGACGCCTTCGCGACGCATGACGAGTACGGCAGCCTCGATTGCTCTCATTCTGGCCATATTTTGTTCCTCGGTTCTTATACTGATTGTGTACAAAAGTTGAGGCGATTCTAGGCAGGCAATTCGACTAAGGTCAAGACAGGTTGTATACGAGGGACTGAATGGTCATTTTTCATGTAAAGCCCTCTATTACGGGGCTTTCATGAAAAAGCTGAACGATGGGTCAAACTATCGTTTGAAAAAATGTATACAAAAACAGATGCGGATTGTCCTTTTCGGTTGCTTTGAGTGAGACCTTCGGCTACTAGATTGCGTACAGATTTCTGATACGCGTGTGCGCAGCTTTGATCTCTGCGCGCGGCGTTGCCCCGGCTTGTCGACCTTGAACTGCCTTATCAACTTGAAGAGGAAAACCTCATGAGCACCCTGAGTCTGGAAACCGCACTGGACATCACCCGCCACGCCCTGGCCGCCAGCCGCGAGCTGTCCACGGCGCCGCTGACCATTGCCGTGCTGGATGCCGGCGGGCATCTGTTGAGCCTGCAGCGCGAGGACGGCGCGAGCATGTTTCGCCCGCAGATCGCGATCGGCAAGGCGTGGGGCGCGGTGGCGCTGGGCAAGTCGTCGCGCGTGCTGGCGGCGGATGCGCAGCAGCGGCCGTCGTTCATCGCTGCAGTGAACACCCTGGCGCAAGGCAACGTGGTGCCGGCCCCGGGTGGTGTGCTGATCCGCAATGCGGCCAATGAGGTGATCGGTGCCATCGGTATCAGCGGCGACGTATCGGACATCGACGAGCAATGCGCGATCCGTGGCGTGCAGGCGCTTGGCTTGGTCGCTGACGCGGGCTGATTGAATAACGGAAGGGCGTGCGGTTAACCGCGCACCTGGACGAATTTGTAGGAGCGAGCTTGCTCGCGAACCTCCATTAACACCGGACGTTTCAGGTGTGAAGCGGGTTCGCGAGCAAGCTCGCTCCTACGCGTTTTCGGGCGCCAGTAGGATGGGTGGAGTGAAACGATACCCAGGCTGCAACGGTTGAAAACGGTCAGATCGAGAGCGGCCGCAAACGCCCCTGCGGCTTGGGCTCGGTGCCATTGTCCGGCGCGGTGCCGCGCAGCACCAGGCGGGTGATGGTGTCGGTGGCTGCCTCGAAGTCCGCATCGCTGAGGCTGGTCTTGCCGGTAACCATGGAGATCTGCCAGTCGAAATCGGCGTAGGTCTGCGTCGCTGCCCAGATGGTGAACAGCAGGTGATGCGGGTCCACCGGTGCCAGCAGGCCACGATCGATCCAGCTCTGCAGGCAGGCGATGTTGCGCTGTGCCTGGGCGTTCAGTTCATCCAGATATTCCTTGGGCAGGTGCGGCGCACCGTGCATCAGCTCGCTGGCGAACACCTTGGAGGCATGCGGTAGCTCCTGGGAAATCTTCACCTTGGAACGGATATAGGCGCGCAGCGCCTCGCTCGGCTCGTCGTCCTCGCGGAATGGCGCGGACGCCTGCAGCAGAGGCTCTACCACGCTTTCCAGCACGCTGCGGTAGAGGTTTTCCTTGGACTGGAAGTAGTAGTAGACGTTGGGCTTGGGCAGCCCGGCGCGAGCGGCGATGTCGCTGGTCTTGGTCGCCGCGAATCCCTTCTCGGCGAATTCCTCGCTGGCTGCGCGAAGGATGAGGCGACGGTTACGCTCGCGGATGCTGGTCATTGGCTGGTCTTCTTTCTTTTATTGCTGTTGTCACAGAACAGAGCCGGGCATGGTAGCACCGGGCTCTTGAGCCCCTCAACTTGGCCCCCTCGTGAGTACTGGTGTTCAATTTCCTGACTCGCGAGTCGGTTTTGTGTGTACAGCGACGGCGTTCTAGGGTATTTCTAGCGCACTTTCGTTCGGCACCTGCCATCCGGAACTTCCCACTGCCCATGTCCGATTCCCAGTTGGTCGACCCCTTCGGTCGACGCATCACCTACCTGCGCCTGTCGGTTACCGACCGCTGCGACTTCCGCTGCACCTACTGCATGAGCGAAGACATGCAGTTCCTGCCGCGCGACCAGGTGTTGAGCCTGGAGGAGCTCGAAGCCGTCGCCGACGCCTTCATCGGCCTGGGCGTGAAGCGCATCCGCATCACTGGTGGCGAGCCGCTGGTGCGCAAGGGCCTGACCGGGCTGCTGGCAAGACTGGGTGCGCGTCCGGAACTGGATGATCTCTCCATCACCACCAATGGCTCGCAACTGCGCGAACGCGCGGCCGAGCTGCGGGCTGCCGGCGTGCGCCGCCTGAACATCAGCCTCGATTCGCTGCGCCGCGAACGCTTCGCTGCCTTCACCCGCTCCGACAAGCTGGATCAGGTGCTCGACGGTATCGACGCAGCTCGCGAAGCGGGCTTCGAGCGCATCAAGCTCAATGCCGTGGTACAGAAGGGCCGCAACGACGACGAAGTCTGCGATCTGGTGGCCTTCGCGCTGGAGAAGGGCATCGACATCAGCTTCATCGAGGAGATGCCGCTGGGCAGTGTCAGCAGCCATGAGCGCAAGCAGACCCTGTGCAGCAGCGACGAAGTCCGCGCGCAGCTCGCCGAGCGCTGGCAGTTGCTGCCGACGCCCGAGCGCAGCGGCGGGCCATCGCGCTACTACCGCATCGACGGCTATGCCAGCCGGATCGGCTTCATCTCCCCGCATAGCCACAACTTCTGCGGCGACTGTAACCGGGTGCGGGTGACCGCCGAAGGCAAGTTGGTGCTCTGCCTCGGCCACGAGGGCGCGCTGGATTTGCGCCAACTGCTGCGCGAACACCCCGGCGACAACGCGCGCCTGCGCGAAGCGCTGATGCAGGCGCTGCAGCTCAAGCCCGAACGCCACCATTTCGAAGCCGACCAGCAGGTGCAGGTCCTGCGCTTCATGAGCATGACCGGCGGCTGAGTCCGCCGCGACGGGCGCCCGGTCCGCCTGACAGAACAAAAACAACAGGTAACAAGGAGAGTCGTTTGAAGCTCAAGGCATTCTGCTGCGCGCTCGCCAGCATCCTTTCCACCGGCGCCGTGGCGCAGACCTACGTGGTCGGCGTGGAGAACCTCGCTTTTGCCCCGCATTACAGCACCGACGCGCAGGGCAGTTACCAGGGCTTCGCGCGCGAGGTGCTGGATCTGTTCGCCAGCTCCAGCGGCATCACCCTGGAATATCGTCCGCTGCCGGTGGATGCGCTGCTTCCGGCGCTGCTTGCCGGGCAGGTCGACCTCAAGTACCCCGACAATCCTAATTGGGCCCCGGAGCAAAAGGCTGGGAAATCCCTGCGCTACAGCCAGCCGGTGACCGAGTTCGTCGATGGTGTGCTGGTGGCGCCGGATCGGCTGGGGCAGGGCGTCGGTGCCCTCAAGAAGCTGGCGCTGGTGGACGGCTGGACGCCGCGCGGCTATGAGCAGCAAGTGCAGTCCGGGCAGATCGCCCTCGCGCCCAGTGCCGACCTCAAGCAGATGATCCACAGTGCGCTGAAGAAGCAGGCCGACGGCGCCTACTTCAATGTGGTGGTCGCTACCTTCTACCTGGACAACATCCGCGCAAAACCGGGGGCTCTGGTATTCGATCCATCGCTGCCGCACACGCGCAGTGCCTTCCATCTGTCCACGGTGAAACAGGGCGAACTGATCGAGCGCTTCGACCGCTTCCTCGCCGACCACGCCAAGGAGGTGGCCGCGCTCAAGGCCAAGTACGGCGTCGAGGCGAGTCTGGACTCCGAGCATCTGGGCGTCGAGCAGTGGAAAGTGGATTTCCTCGAGCGCCAGAAAGCGAAACAGAAGTCGCCGTAAGCCGTCTTCTTCCCTAGAATCGCCGCTGCCGTTTGCGCGCCAGCCGTAGGGAGGATGAAGTGCGCCGCGCTTTGTTCTTCCTTCACTGCGATTTCCCGCCGGGGCCGGCATGAGCGAACTCCGCATTCCCTTGCGCGAGGGCACGCTGGTCTGCCCCGGTTTCCGCATCCAGGCTCAGCCCGAGCCTTCGCTGGCCATCGATGGCGACCTGCTCTGGGCGCTGGAGCAGGCTCAGTGGTGTCCGCTGGCGGTGTCGCTGGAGGAGCGTGACGGCGCGCTGTGGATCACGCCGTTGCCGCTGGCGCGGCAAAGCGGCTTCGACCCGCGACGGGTAATCGGTTGGCGCGACGAGCCGGTGCGCATCCAGCAGCCGGAAGGCGTGGAGGATGCTGAGGCCGCCATCCACTGGTGGCGCGGAGGCACGGTCGAGGATGTGCGTGGGCGCATCAGTCACCATCCCTGGGGGCGGCTGCTGCGCCTCGAAGGCCCGGGCGTCGGTCCGGAGCACATTCTCTTTCCCCGCGGATGCGCCTGCATTTTCCTGGGGCATCTGGACGCCGACTGGCGCCAGTTACGCTTCGAACTCTTTTCCTGAACTGGCATCTCACAAGATAGCGGCCCTGCGGTTGCCGCCGACATGGCGGGAGCGTGGTGGTCGGTTGTCTCGCGTGCGAGCGGCCTGCACCTCCTGCTTAGTGCATGCAGTCCATGATGAGGTGACCCAGAATGACCATAACAAGACGGGTAAGACGCCTTGCAGCAGTCCTGGTTTTCGCGCAGTTGGGTGTTGTCGCGGAATTCCCGCTGGCTCAGGCCGCCATGGTTGGCACCGGTGAAGTGCTGCAGGCACAGCAGCAACAGGTCGACCGCGAGCAGCTGTTGAAGATGCTCGATGACCAGGGTGTGCAGAAAAAACTGCAGTCCCTCGGCGTTGAGCGCAGCCAGGTCGAACAGCGCATCAAGAGCCTGTCCAATGAGGAGCTGGCGCAATTCAACCAGCAACTGGATGAGGCTCCCGCTGGCGGTATCATCGGCATCATCCTGTTGTTCCTGCTGATCTTCGTGATCACTGACCTGCTCTGTATCACCCACATCTTCACCTTCGTGAGGTGCCAGCGTTGAGGCGCTGGGCCATGGCCGTCGCGCTCGCGGCGGCCGTGGCACTCGGCGGCTGCGCGCAGTCGCCGAGGTTGCCTTCGAGCGTTGATGCGCTCCCGCAGCGGGTGGAGCTGAGTGATGTGCAGTTCTTCCCGCAGCAGGAGTTCCAGTGCGGCCCCGCCGCGCTGGCGACCATGCTCAACCAGCGTGGCGTGCGGGTGACTCCTCGGGAACTGAAGGTTCGGGTCTTCATCCCCGGCCGCGAGGGCAGTCTTCAGGTGGAGCTGGTGGCGGCCGCGCGGGAGAAGGGCATGCTGGTCTACCCCCTGAAGCAGCGCCTGGAGAACATTCTCAGCGAAGTGGCGGCGGGCAATCCGGTGCTGATCCTTCAGAACCAGGGGCTGGACTGGCTGCCGGTCTGGCACTTTGCGGTGGTGGTCGGCTTCGACCGCAATCGTCACGAACTCATCCTGCGCTCGGGTATCACCGAGCGGCTGGTCATCGATTTCACCGCCTTTGACCTGACCTGGAAGCGCAGTCAGCGCTGGGCGGTGCTAACCCTGCCAACGGATCGTCTGCCGGCTACGGCAGAGCCGACTATCTGGCTACGGGCGGCCCATGATCTGGAAGAAACCGGGCAGCCGGCCTTGGCGGAACAGGCCTATCGCACCGCGACCAAGGCGTGGCCGCAGGAGTCCCTGGGTTGGTTCGCCCTGGCCAACGCACGCTACACGGACGGCAACCTGGGCGACGCCGAGGACGCGCTACGCCGCAGTGTCGGCGCGAGGCCAACGTTTGCGGCGGGCTGGTTCAATCTCGCCAATGTGCTGGGCGAGCGCGGCTGCTCGCAGCAGGCCGGTGCGGCGGCGAGTTGTGCGCGGCAACTGGCGCCGGATGATGCACGTTTCTCGCAGACAGTCGCCAGTACTGCGGCGGCCGGCGCCAGTTGCCAGGCGGTACCAGCCTGCCCGGCGAACTGAGGTGTGCAGGTTTCCTGAACCGAAGCGGGGAGGGCGCAGCCTAAACCTGCGATGCCCCTAGTGAGGTGCTTGGTATGGCCACGGAAAAAACTCCGGCACGCGGCCGCGCGCGTGCCAAGGCGAGCGAGTCGAACGCAAAGAAGGCGGCGCCTCGCAACCCTTCCCGCAGTGCGAAAGCCGGTAGTGACACGGCGGACGAACTCTCCGCCGAAGAGCGCCGCAAGGTCGAGAAAAGCCAGCCGCCCCGTGCGCTGGTGTTGCACGAAGTCATCCGCCTGCAGGGCAACCATGAGCTGGATCGCACCCTGGCGGCACTCTGGTGGTCGGCGCTGGCCGCGGGACTGACCATCGGCCTGTCGCTGATGGCGATGGGGCTGTTCCGCGCGCGTCTGCCGGACCACGACATGGCGGTGATCACCACCAGCCTCGGGTATCCGGTCGGCTTCCTGGCAATCATCCTTGCACGCCAGCAATTGTTCACCGAGAACACCCTGACGGCCGTGCTACCGGTGATGAGCGAGCCGACGCTGGAAAAGTTCGGCCAGTTGCTGCGGTTGTGGTCCGTCGTGCTGGCGGGCAACGTGGTTGGTGCGCTGCTGTTCGCCTACGGCATGCTGCACCTGCCAATCTTCGATACCAAGGCGGACCAGGCCTTCCTCGAGATCGGCCGTGAGGTGATGGAGAACGACCACTGGCAGATGTTCTCCAAGGGCATTGTCTCTGGCTGGATGATCGCCACCATGGTCTGGCTGGTGCCGGCGGCGGAGAACGCCAAGGTATGGATCATTTTTCTGGTCACTTACCTGATGGCGCTGGGTAGCTTCAGCCACATCGTGGTTGGCACCTGCGAAGTCGGCTACCTGATGTTCGCCGGGGAGGTAGGACTGGCAGCGTTCGTCGTCGACTTCGCGTTGCCGACGCTGGTGGGCAATATCGTCGGCGGCAGTCTGATTTTCGCGTTGATGAGCCACGCCCAGGTGCGCAGCGACACGTCGTCGCCGCCGGAAAAAGTCCCGACAAAGAAAACGGCGCCCTGAGGCGCCGTTTTTTGTGCGGGTATACAGCGAGGCGTCAGATGCCCAGCTTGTCGCGCATGGTGTAGTACCAGGCACCGATCGCGGAGAACGGAACCTGGAACATGCGGCCGCCCGGGAAGGGGTAGTGCGGCAGGGTGGCGAAGGCGTCGAAACGCTCGGCCTGGCCACGCAGTACTTCAGCCAGCAGCTTGCCTGCCAGATGGGTGTAGGTCACGCCGTGGCCGGAGCAGCCCTGGGAGTAATAGATGTTGTCGCCGATACGGCCGACCTGCGGCAGACGCGAGAGGGTCAGCAGGAAATTGCCGGTCCAGGCGAAGTCGATCTTCACGTCCTTCAGCTGCGGGAAGACCTTGAGCATCTTCGGACGAATGATCGCCTCGATGTTCGACGGATCGCGCGCACCATAGACCACGCCGCCACCGAAGATCAGGCGGTTGTCGCCGGTCAGGCGATAGTAGTCGAGCAGGTAGTTGCAGTCCTCGACACAGTAGTCGGTCGGCAGCAGGGACTTGGCCAGGTCGGCGCTCAGCGGCTCGGTGGTAATCACCTGGGTGCCGCACGGCATGGACTTGGAAGCCAGTTCCGGCACCAGGCCGCCGAGGTAGGCGTTACCGGCTACGACGATGAACTTGGCTTTTACGCGGCCTTTGGGAGTGTGCACGACCGGGTTGGCGCCACGGTCGATCTTCACGGCAGGGGACTGCTCGTGGATCACGCCGCCCAGGGATTCCACGGCTGCGGCTTCGCCCAGGGCGAGGTTCAGCGGGTGGATGTGGCCGCCGCTCATGTCGAGCATGCCGCCGACATAGCTGTCGGTACCGACGACTTCGCGGATGCGCTTGGCGTCCATCAGTTCCAGCTGGGTGTGGCCGAAGCGCTCCCACAGCTTTTTCTGCGACTCCAGGTGGCCCATCTGCTTGGCGCTGAGGGCCGCAAACACGCCGCCGTCCTTCAGGTCGCACTGGATGTTGTACTTGGCGATGCGTTCGCGAATGATGCGGCCGCCTTCGAAGGCCATGTCGCCCAGCAGTTTCGCCTGCTTGGCGCCAACGCTGCGCTCGATGACGTCGATGTCACGGCTATAGCTGTTGACGATCTGACCGCCGTTACGGCCCGACGCGCCGAAACCGACTTTGGCGGCTTCCAGCACGGTGACCTTGAAACCGTTTTCCAGCAGGAACAGGGCGGTCGACAGGCCGGTGTAGCCTGCGCCGATCACGCAGACATCGGTTTCCACCTCGCCTTGCAGTTCAGGACGGGCCGGGACCGGATTGGCCGAAGCTGCGTAATAGGAAGAGGGGTAGGAAGTGTGCGGCATAATGCACCTGTGTTTGTTATTTTTTACGAGATGTGCGGATGCTACCTGAGTCGAATCTGGCCGGCTAGTGCCCGTGCAAAATAATTTACGGACGGTCGAACATAAAAAAATTCACTTTTTCAGTGGGTTAGCTGAAAAAAGTGCTTGACGCTCCAAATCGATCGCGTAGAATGCGCCCCACACGACAGGCACATAGCTCAGTTGGTTAGAGCACCACCTTGACATGGTGGGGGTCGTTGGTTCGAGTCCAATTGTGCCTACCAAACATAATCGCTTCGGCGATTTCAGAAAGGGCGATCCGAAAGGATCGCCCTTTTTGTTTTGGGTGTTTTTCGGGTGGCGGGAATTGGTGACGCAGTGATGCGTTGATGGATGTTGTGCTCGGAGGGGCTGCTTGGGCAGGCGCTAATTCATCGCGCTTCTGCGTTCGCTGTCGGCTTCGTACTGCTGGCATTTCTGTTCGGCGTTGGCAGACGCCTGGTCTGGTGTCTGATCTCCGTGGTAGCCGAATCGCACGAAGTACCTGACGATCACCTGGGTATCCGCGTCCAGCTTGGCGCTTCTCTCGTGAACGGCTGCAATGGCCTGCTGTTCGGTTTTGCCCTCGTCCCGGTAGAGCGCCCCTGCGCGTGCAAACAGACCGATACCGGTGCAGAAGTCGGAGGCTCGGACGCCAGCGGAGAGGATCATGAGCAGGAACAATGCTGTGAGCTTTTTCATGGGGCCTCACTGAGCCTGCGATTTCATTCTGCCTATCAGTATGGAGCCTGCTGCTCTCTTCCGCTCGTCCTGTGGGGCGTATCTCGTTTTTGGCTCGTCAATCTGGTGGGCTGCCATCTGCTTCGTCGCCAGCGGCGCTTGGCTAAGGATGGGTGGTCCGATAGGGTTGCCCTTTCATTTGCTCTCGGAATATGACTCGCCCATGAAGGCATGGGGCGCCTGCTATGGTGTTGCCTTGGGGATGTCGGAGATGATGATGCGCGGTATTCGATCCTGGTTGTTGTTCGGTGCGTTGCTGGTGCCGTTGCCGGCATTGGCGGAAATGCAGGTGATCTGGCCGCAGGGCTGGGAGGTTTCGCGCTCGCCGGCAGATGCGGCGGCCGACGCGCCGGTGGTTCGTCAGCGCGGTGTGCGTATGGCGGAGGATGGTTCTCAGGACCTAGTCATGGAAATCACGCGCAGCCGTCTCAGTTCCAGCGTCGCGGTCAGCGTTGCGAATGTCATCGTCGAGATGCGCAAGGCGCTGCAGAAGGATTTCATGCGCCAGGGGTTCCAGGCGGCGTGCAGCAAACCACTGGATACGAAGCTGGGTGGGTTGGCGGGGTTGGAG
Source organism: Pseudomonas sp. NY15435 (assembly GCF_048068295.1). Lineage (NCBI taxonomy): Bacteria > Pseudomonadati > Pseudomonadota > Gammaproteobacteria > Pseudomonadales > Pseudomonadaceae > Pseudomonas > Pseudomonas sp. NY15435. The sequence goes on along the minus strand of NZ_JBLUQA010000010.1, from coordinate 193,019 downwards.
GTCCATTGCGGCATCAGCCAGAACGGCACTGAGGTGCTCAAGCAGACTGTGCAGGTTGCGCTGGGTGACGGGGTGGCCTACTCGCTGACCTACGCGGCGCCGTCGGAGCGATATGCGGCAATGGCGGAGGAGATCGAGTCGGTGAAGGCGGGCATCAGCCTGAATTGATCGCCTCCTTTATACAGGAGACCAATAAAGCAAAAGCCCCGCTCATGCGGGGCTTTTTTCGTTTTCAGGCTCAGGCAGCGATGGTGGCTTGCACTCGCTGGATTACCGCGCTCAGCGGTGCCTCGCCCTGGTATTGCTGGGGGTAGAGTCGTTCGGTGTGCTTGGCGATGCCGTGCTCGTTCACCAGGGTGAAGCTGAAGCCGTGCTTGCGCTTGGCCTGGATGACGCAGTTCAGAGGGGCGAAGGCCGCCGAGAGGGTGCGAATCGCCTCCTGGATTTGCAGGGAGGTTTTCATTGTCTTGTCTTTCCAAATAGGTAACGGTCCTATGACCGTCGAAATCGTCAAAAGCTCCGGGTGCGATCTGAGAATGCAGAAAACGTATGACCGGAATATGGCAGCGATTGGAAACTTGAGGGTCTGTTCGCGTCAGGCTGCGATGTTGGGTGAAAGCAGAGAGTCTGACGTGGGGCGCTGATCGCTCGGGCAAATGTTCCTGGCGCGGTTGGCGTGCTCTGGAATCGATGCGGAGGATGCGCTGGCCGTGGCCCTGTAGAGCCCAGCTTCTGCCCTGGATCAGGTAGGGGGTGCTGGGAGGGGCGACCTTGGGTCTGGTGTTCGCTGTCGGCCAGTATAAGGATTTCTTCTAACGATGGCTAGTTTTTATACAGCCGTCTGTCAGAAGCCGCCGGGCGATGGGGGGATTCCGCGGAGCGGGAGCGCTCCGCGGAATATCGGTTTCACTGCAGCCAGGATTCCACGGTGTCGCCACCGTATTGTTGTTTCCAGGCTTTCAGGGTCTTGTGGTTGCCGCCCTTGGTTTCAATGGTTTCGCCATTATGCGGGTTCTTGTAAACCTTCAGTTGGCGGGTGCGGCGCGGTTGCTGTGCGGCCGCGGGCTCGGCAGAAGTCTGCGGATCGAGAATGTCGATGACATTGCGCAGGTTCATGCCGTACTGGTCCATCAAGGCTTGCAGTTGGTCCTTGAACTCCAGTTCTTTCTTCAGGCCGCCATCGCTCTTGAGTTTCTCGAGGAGGGCGAGTTGTTCCTGGAGTTTGCGCTCGGCTTCGCGGAATTCCGCAAGTTTGGACATCTGGGTGCTCCCGTTGGCAGGGTGATTTGTTCGGAGCGATTCTCTGTTCTAGCGAATGTTCGCGTCAACTGAATATATGAATTGTTGCGATTGGGGGAAACTCACTTCAAATGTTAAGGACGCATGAAGGGTTGGTGGGTTAATTGATCGATGAGGGATAATGCGCAGGCTAAAGGGGGTGGTGGAGTTTCTTGTCGAACGATAGCCCCTGCAAAATCTGTGTGCTTTATTGTGGTGCGTTGCGTGCGAGTGCTGGATGAATAACGAGATAGTGCAATATCGAGTCAATGATTATGAACTGACGTGCCAGGTTGCCGGGCGGGGCGTACCGCTGCTGCTGGTTCATGGGTCGCTCTGCGATTACCGCTACTGGCAGAGTCAGGTCCCTGCATTGTCCGCGGGCTATCGTGTGATCGTCCCCAGTCTGCGTCATTACTTCCCTGAGGCATGGAATGGCGAGGGGGCGGGATTTACGACTCAGCAGCATGTTGATGATCTGCTGGCACTGCTCGATCAATTGCCTGGCCCTGTTCATCTCCTGGGGCATTCACGGGGTGGCAATATTTGTCTGCGAGTGGCGTTGGCTGCTCCGCAGAAATTGCGCTCGTTGACGCTTGCAGACCCTGGTGGAGATTTTGCTGATGATGTATTTACTGCGGTAAATGTCGAATCGCCAGTATCTCCTGTCGAGCGCAATCAATTTCGCCAGCAGGCGCTGGAAAAGATTCGTGCCGGCGAGGTAGGGGAGGGGTTGCAACTCTTTGTCGATACTGTGAGTGGGGCGGGAGTCTGGGCGCGCTCATCCCGGCAGTTCCGCGAAATGGCTACAAGCAATGCAATGACTCTGGTTGGGCAGGTGGCCGATCATCCCGCCCCTATAGATCATCGGCAGATTGAACAGCTGCAATTGCCGGTATTATTGATTGGTGGTGCGAAAAGTCCGGAGCCATTTCCTCGGATCATTCAGGCATTGCAATCCACCCTTATGGTGGGGCGGTCGGTTGTGATTCCCGGTGCGTCCCATGGTATGAACGTGATCCGTCCGGCGTCCTTCAATCGGGCCGTGCTGGAATTTGTCGATCAGTATTGAGTGAAGTCAGGCTGGCCGCTCGTCAGCTTCCGCAACTTGCAGTAACATCCCACGCCTTGCTCGCTATCGTTGGCGGGCAGGTTTTCGATTTCTTCCAGTGATCTACGTCCGCGCGCGAAAGCGCAGGGTGCCGAGAAGGCGCCTGCCACTGTGAGGCAGGCTGACCCGGCGGGCGACGCTTACTGGCACATCCCAACCCATGTGGCCTTTCGTAGGGGTCACCACTAGGAGAGGAGGCGCCATGCCCATCATTACTCTTCCCGACGGTAGTCAGCGTTCCTTCGATCATCCGGTCAGCGTGACCGAGGTGGCGCAATCCATTGGCGCGGGCCTGGCGAAAGCCACCCTGGCCGGCAAGGTCAACGGTCGTCTGGTCGATGCCTGCGACATCATCGACAGCGACGCGACCCTGCAGATCATTACCCCGAAGGATGAGGACGGGCTGGAGATTATCCGCCACTCCTGCGCTCACCTGGTGGGCCATGCGGTCAAGCAGCTGTACCCGACCGCCAAGATGGTGATCGGACCGGTGATCGACGAAGGCTTCTATTACGACATCGCCTTCGAGCGCCCCTTTACGCCGGAAGACATGGCCGCCATCGAAAAGCGCATGGCCGAGCTGATCGAGAAGGACTACGACGTCATCAAGAAGATGACGCCGCGTGCTGAAGTCATCGAGACCTTCAAGGCTCGTGGTGAGGAGTACAAGCTGCGCCTCATCGACGACATGCCGGATGAGAAGGCCATGGGCCTGTACTTCCATGAGGAGTACGTGGACATGTGCCGTGGTCCGCACGTGCCGAACACCCGATTCCTCAAAGCCTTCAAGCTCACCAAGATTTCCGGTGCCTACTGGCGTGGCGACTCGAAGAACGAACAGTTGCAGCGCGTCTATGGCACCGCCTGGGCAGACAAGAAGCAGCTGGCTGCCTACATCCAGCGTATCGAAGAAGCCGAAAAGCGCGATCATCGTCGCATCGGCAAGCAGCTCGACCTCTTCCATCTCCAGGAAGAAGCGCCGGGCATGGTCTTCTGGCATCCGAACGGCTGGACCGTCTATCAAGTGCTCGAGCAGTACATGCGCAAGGTGCAGCGCGACCACGGCTACGTGGAAGTGCGCACCCCGCAGGTTGTCGACCGCATCCTCTGGGAGCGCTCCGGCCACTGGACCAACTACGCCGAGAACATGTTCACCACGTCGTCGGAAAGCCGCGACTTCGCGGTCAAGCCGATGAACTGCCCGTGCCACGTGCAGATCTTCAACCAAGGTCTGAAGTCCTACCGCGATCTGCCGCTGCGTCTTGCGGAATTCGGCGCTTGCCACCGCAACGAGCCGTCCGGCGCGCTGCACGGCATCATGCGCGTGCGTGGCTTCACCCAGGACGACGCCCACATCTTCTGCACCGAAGAGCAGGTGAAGAAGGAAGCGGCCGACTTCATCAAGCTGACCCTGCAGGTCTACTCGGACTTCGGCTTCAGCGACGTCTCCATGAAACTCTCCACTCGTCCGGCCAAGCGCGTGGGTTCCGAAGAGCTGTGGGATCGCGCCGAAAGCGCGCTGGCCGACGCCCTGAATGAATCCGGCCTGGAGTGGGAATACCAGCCGGGCGAGGGCGCGTTCTACGGTCCGAAGATCGAGTTCACTCTGAAGGACTGCCTCGGCCGTAACTGGCAATGCGGTACCCTGCAGTACGATCCGAACCTGCCGGAGCGCCTGGATGCCAGCTATATCGCCGAAGATAACAGTCGTACCCGTCCGGTCATGCTGCACCGCGCGATCCTCGGCTCCTTCGAGCGCTTCATCGGGATGCTGATCGAGCACTACGCCGGTCTGTTCCCAGCATGGCTTGCACCGACCCAGGCGGTGGTGATGAATATCACTGACAAGCAGGGCGAATGGGCCGAAGAAGTGGTGCGTCAGCTCGAGCAAAGCGGATTCCGTGCCAAGTCTGACTTGAGAAACGAGAAAATTGGCTTTAAAATCCGCGAGCATACTTTGCTCAAGGTTCCCTATCTGTTGGTTATCGGTGATAGGGAAGTTGAATCGCAGGCCGTCGCCGTACGTACGCGCGAAGGGGCAGACCTCGGCTCGATGCCGGTCGCCCAGTTCGCTGAGCTGCTTGCTCAGGCGGTTTCCCGGCGTGGTCGCCAAGACTCGGAGTAATCATTATTAAGCGTGAAATGAGACAGGATAAGCGGGCTCTCCCGAAACCACCGATCAACGAAAACATCACCGCCCGTGAGGTGCGTCTGATTGGTGCTGACGGTCAACAGATTGGCGTGGTCTCCCTCGACGAGGCCCTCCGTCTAGCCGACGAGGCCAAGCTGGACCTGGTGGAAATTTCTGCTGATGCGGTGCCTCCTGTCTGCCGCATCATGGACTACGGCAAGCACCTCTTCGAGAAGAAGAAGCAAGCCGCTGCTGCGAAGAAAAACCAGCACCAGCAACAGATCAAAGAAATCAAGTTTCGTCCAGGGACGGAAGAAGGGGATTACCAGGTAAAACTACGCAACCTGGTACGTTTCCTTAATGAAGGGGACAAGGCCAAGGTATCGCTTCGATTCCGTGGTCGTGAGATGGCCCACCAGGAGCTGGGCATGGAGCTGCTGAAGCGAGTCGAAAACGACCTCGCCGAAGTCGGCACCGTGGAACAGCATCCTAAGCTGGAAGGACGCCAGCTGATGATGGTCATCGCTCCCAAGAAGCGTAAATAACCTCCCGGGCACTGGCAGGCCTGATGGTTATCAGTTGTTAACGAATGCGGAGTACTAAACATGCCAAAGATGAAAACCAAGAGTGGCGCCAAAAAGCGCTTCAAAGTGACTGCTGGTGGCATCAAGCACAAGCACGCTTTCAAGAGCCACATCCTGACCAAAATGACCACCAAGCGTAAGCGTCAGCTGCGCGGCACTTCGATGCTCGCTGCTTCCGACGTTCGCCGTGTAGCGCGCTCCCTGCGTCTGCGTTGATTTCTGGTAGAGGATAAATAAATGGCTCGTGTTAAGCGTGGCGTAATTGCCCGTCGTCGTCACAAAAAGATTCTGAAGCTCGCAAAAGGCTACTACGGCGCGCGCTCGCGCGTGTTCCGTGTTGCCAAGCAGGCGGTAATCAAGGCAGGCCAATACGCCTACCGTGACCGTCGTCAGCGCAAGCGTCAGTTCCGCGCCCTGTGGATCGCCCGTATCAACGCTGGTGCTCGTCAGAACGGTCTGTCCTACAGCCGTCTGATCGCTGGCCTGAAAAAGGCGGCCATTGAGATCGACCGTAAGGTCCTGGCCGATCTGGCTGTGAACGAAAAAGCGGCGTTTACCGCGATTGTCGAGAAAGCGAAGGCCAGCCTGGCTTAAGCCCCACGACAGTTACCGGATCTCGGTCCGGACGTAACGTCACCGATAGGGGAAGAGCCTTACCGCTCTTCCCCTATTTTGTATCTGGAGTTGGTACATGGAAAACCTGGACGCGCTGGTTTCGCAGGCCCTGGACGCCGTGCGAAACACCGAAGACGTCAACGCCCTGGAGCAGATCCGGGTTCACTACCTCGGCAAGAAAGGCGAGCTGACCCAGGTCATGAAGACCCTGGGCGACCTGCCGGCCGAAGAGCGCCCGAAGGTCGGCGCGCTGATCAACGTCGCCAAGGAAAAGGTTCAGGATGTGCTGAATGCCCGCAAGGCCGAGCTGGAGGGCGCTGCCCTCGCCGCCAAGCTGGCAGCAGAGCGCATTGACGTGACCCTGCCGGGTCGTGGCCAGTCCTCCGGCGGCTTGCATCCGGTTACCCGCACCAAAGAGCGTATCGAGCAGTGCTTCACCCGCATCGGCTATGAAGTTGCCGAGGGGCCGGAAGTCGAAGACGACTACCACAACTTCGAAGCGCTCAACATTCCGGGGCACCACCCGGCTCGTGCCATGCACGACACCTTCTACTTCAATGCGAACATGCTGCTGCGCACCCATACCTCTCCGGTACAGGTCCGCACCATGGAAAACCAGAAGCCGCCGATTCGCATTGTCTGCCCGGGCCGCGTCTATCGCTGCGACTCCGACCTGACCCACTCGCCCATGTTCCACCAGGTCGAGGGTCTGCTGGTCGATGAAGACGTCAGCTTCGCCGACCTCAAGGGCACCATCGAGGAATTCCTTCGCGCCTTCTTCGAGAAGGAATTCTCCGTTCGTTTCCGTCCGTCCTTCTTCCCCTTCACCGAACCTTCGGCGGAAGTCGACATCCAGTGCGTGCTCTGCAGCGGCAAGGGTTGCCGCGTCTGCAAGCAGACCGGCTGGCTGGAAGTCATGGGTTGCGGCATGGTCCACCCCGACGTACTGCGTATGTCCGGCATCGACCCTGAGAAGTACCAGGGCTTCGCCTTCGGCATGGGTATCGAGCGTCTGGCCATGCTGCGCTATGGCGTGAACGACTTGCGCCTGTTCTTCGACAACGATCTGCGGTTCCTCGGCCAGTTCCGCTAGCCCGCACGACCGTCAACGCATTTAGGAGAACAGGATGAAATTCAGTGAACAGTGGCTGCGGAGCTGGGTAAATCCGCAGGTATCCCGTGACGAGCTGGTAGCCCGTCTGTCCATGGCCGGCCTTGAGGTCGACGCCGTGATCCCGGTCGCCGGCCAGTTCAGCGGCGTAGTCGTGGGCGAAGTGCTGTCGACCGAACAGCACCCGGACGCCGACAAGCTGCGTGTCTGCCAGGTCAGCAATGGTTCGGAGACCTTCCAGGTGGTCTGTGGCGCGCCCAATGTGCGCCCGGGTCTGAAGATTCCCTTCGCCATGATCGGCGCCGAGCTGCCGGGCGACTTCAAGATCAAGAAGGCCAAGCTGCGCGGCGTTGAATCCAACGGCATGCTCTGCTCAGCCAAAGAGCTGGAAATCAGCGAAGAGAACGCCGGCTTGATGGAGCTCGCCGCGGACGCGCCGGTAGGTGCCAACATCCGCGATTACCTCGAGCTGGACGACGCCTCCATCGAGATCGGCCTGACCCCGAATCGCGGCGACTGCTTGTCCCTGACCGGCCTCGCGCGCGAAGTCGGCGCGCTGTACAGCGCCGAGGTCAAGCCGGTAGTGGTCGGCGCCGTTGCTCCGCAGATCGATGAAGTGCGCAGTGTCGAGTTGCTGGCCCCCAAAGCTTGCCCGCGCTACCTCGGTCGCGTCATCCGCAACGTCGACCTGAGCAAACCGTCCCCCCTATGGATGGTTGAGCGCCTGCGCCGTTCCGACATCCGCAGCATCGATGCCGCCGTCGACATCACCAACTACGTGATGATCGAGCTGGGCCAGCCAATGCATGCCTTCGATCTCAACGAGATCAAAGGCGGCGTGCGTGTGCGCATGGCAGAGGAGGGCGAGAAGCTTGTCCTGCTCGATAGCCAGGAAGTGACCCTGCGCGCCGATACCCTGGTGATCGCCGACCACGAACGCGCCCTGGCTATCGCCGGCGTGATGGGTGGAGAGCACAGCGGCGTCAGCGCTAAGACCCGCGACCTGTTCCTCGAAAGCGCCTTCTTCGACAACATTGCCGTTGCAGGCAAGGCCCGTTCCTACGGTCTGCACACCGATGCCTCGCACCGCTTCGAGCGTGGCGTGGACTCGCAGTTGGCCCGTCGCGCCATGGAGCGCGCCACCGAACTGCTGCTGCAGATCGTTGGCGGCGAAGCCGGTCCGATCGTGGAAGCAGTCAGCGAAGCCGATCTGCCGAAGGTTGCGCCGGTCAGCCTGCGTGCCGAGCGCGTCACCCAGATGCTGGGCATGACCCTGGAAAACGCCGAGATCGAGCGTCTGCTCACCGCCCTGGAGTTCGACGTCCAGAAAGCCGGTGCCGACGCCTGGACCGTGGGCGTGCCGAGCCATCGCTTCGACGTTTCCATCGAAGTCGACCTGATCGAAGAGCTGGGTCGCCTCTATGGCTACAACCGTTTGCCGGTTCGCTACCCGCAGGCCCGCCTGGCACCGAACACCAAGTCCGAGTCCCAGGCCGAACTGCCGGCGCTGCGCCGCCTGCTGGTCGCTCGCGACTACCAGGAAGCGATCACCTACAGCTTCATCGATCCCAAGCTGTTCCAGCTGTTCCACCCTGGCGTCGAGCCTCTGATGCTGGCCAACCCGATCTCCGCCGACATGGCCGCCATGCGCGCCTCACTCTGGCCTGGTCTGGTGAAGTCCCTGCAGCACAACCTCAACCGCCAGCAGACCCGTGTGCGCCTGTTCGAAAGCGGCCTGCGTTTCGTCGGTCAGTTGGAAGGGCTGGTGCAGGAAAACATGCTCGCCGGCGTCGTCTGTGGTGCTCGTCAGCCGGAAGGCTGGGCCAATGGTCGCGAGAGCGTCGACTTCTTCGACGTGAAAGCTGACGTCGAGGCGCTCCTGGGTAATGCTGGCGCCATCGATGCCTTCACCTTCTCCCCGGCGCAGCACCCGGCGCTACACCCAGGCCAGACCGCCAAGATTGAGCGAGACGGTGTGCTGGTCGGCTATCTGGGCGCTCTGCACCCCGAACTGGCCAAGGCGCTGGACTTGGATCGTCCGGTCTACCTTTTCGAGCTGGTGCTGGCTGAAGTGGCCAAGGGTCGCCTGCCGAAATTCAGTGAATTGTCGCGCTTCCCCGAAGTGCGCCGTGACTTGGCGCTGATCGTCGATCTGGATACTCCGGCCGAGTTCGTGCTGGCAAATATCCGTGAAACGGCGGGCGAATGGCTGACGGATCTCAGGTTGTTTGACGTCTACCACGGTAAAGGCATTGATCCGCTTAGAAAAAGCTTGGCCGTTGGCTTGACCTGGCAGCATCCATCACGCACTCTTAACGATGACGAGGTGAACGCGACTACGCAGAATATCGTCGCCTCGCTGGAACAAAGGTTCAACGCCACGTTAAGGAAGTAGCGTATGGGGGCTCTGACGAAAGCTGAAATTGCTGAACGTCTGTACGAAGAGCTGGGCCTGAATAAGCGGGAAGCCAAGGAACTGGTGGAGCTCTTCTTTGAAGAGATCCGCCAGGCGCTGGAGCATAACGAACAGGTGAAGTTGTCGGGTTTCGGCAACTTCGATCTGCGCGACAAGCGCCAGCGTCCCGGACGCAACCCGAAGACGGGAGAGGAAATCCCGATCACAGCCCGGCGCGTCGTCACCTTTCGTCCAGGGCAGAAACTGAAGGCCAGGGTTGAGGCTTATGCTGGAACCAAGTCATAACGACGAACTGCCCCCCATTCCGGGCAAGCGCTACTTCACCATTGGTGAAGTGAGCGATCTTTGCGCGGTGAAGCCGCACGTGCTGCGGTACTGGGAACAGGAGTTCCCGCAACTCAACCCGGTCAAGCGAAGGGGCAACCGGCGCTACTACCAGCGTCAGGACGTGCTCATGATTCGCCAGATCCGTGCGCTGCTCTACGACCAGGGCTTTACCATCGGCGGCGCTCGCCAGCGCCTCACCGGAGACGAAGCTCGCGAGGACGCCACCCAGTACAAGCAACTGATCCGGCAGATGATCGCCGAATTGGAAGATGTACTGCATGTTCTGCGCAAGTAACTGAAAAAAATGAAAAAAGTACTTCTCCGAAGCAATTGCTTGGGGTATAGTGCGATCCGCTTCTGAGGGAACTCAAAGCAACGTCGGGGCGTAGCGCAGCCTGGTAGCGCACTTGCATGGGGTGCAAGGGGTCGAGTGTTCGAATCACTCCGTCCCGACCAAAAATCCCTAGAAAATCCAGTCACTTAGCGGTGACTGGATTTTTTTATGCCTGTTGCTTTTATAGTGCTCGGGAATTTTGCCCCACTTTTTGCCCCACCGAGAGTTTTAGTATTTGTGACCTTCTCTGGAGGGGGCTTGCGCGTAAATGTGCGACCTGGTCCTGTCCCGCTCTAGGCCTTCGGAGTTCGCTCTCGCCAGTTAGGTGAGTTCGCTCGAGCGCCTACCACTGCAGATCTCTTGAAGGCAGACACTCCCCTCGAATTTTCGGTGGAACGGTCAAGTATTCCAGTGAATCCATCATGTCTGTCCTGCCCAGCTATCAATAACGCGTGCCCAGGATCATAGGGGCTTTGCTTCCGGCGAGGAGAGCCAACATAACGTTCTCTAGATGGGGCCGGCTAAGCAGATCATCCACGCAGAAGGACACAATCACATGTTCGGAGTTTCCGCTCTCGGCTGGATTCACACCGTTTGCGGCCTGCCTGCCATTCCGGCAGCGGCTTGGATGTTTGCACGCCACGGTCGCATTGTTCCTCGTTCCAAATCGGGGCTGCTGTACTTCGCCTCAACGCTGGCCGGCGGCGGTGCGGTATTCCTAATCGCGCGGCGGCCGATAAGTAATGCTATCGGATTTGTCACCATAGCGTTATTGCTTGCTGGCTATGGGGTGGGATTTGCCCGTGCGCTGGGCCGTGCTCGAGCCTACCTGGAGACGATCTTGCTAAGCCTGACAGCGTTCCTGCTTATGCTGCCCACTGTCAGCGAAGTTCTGCGTCGTGTGCCGGATGGCCATCCTCTAGTTAGTGACCTGCGCTCGCCTATTGCTAATAGGCGTCCAGGGTTGTCTGCTTCTCGCTCTTGTCGTCGGAGTGATTGCACAAATTGTGTACCTGCGGCGGCAGCGCTCGCGGTCTGTAAAGGCTAGAGGGCCTGCGAGCGCCGAGAGCGCCTGACCACCGGAGAGTCTGGCCGCGGATGTAGCCCGATGCGTTGGCGCAGCAGTTCGCGCAGGTACGCTAAGACTTTACGGCTGCGGTTGGTGCGAGATTGCTGTGGTTTCTCTCACGGGGAAGTGTCGGTGCTGCATCCTCGGGCGTTAGAGTTTTCCGTTGGCGGATTGTCCCATATGGTCAGCCGATCAGCGCGTTCCATGGAGCCTCTCAAATCGTCATCGCGGGGCACTGTCACGAAAGCGGAGTGTTCATGGAGAATCCGGTTTGCACTTTTAGTACCCAGGCCTATCCGCAGAGGTCCCGATTCGAAGTTTGGCGGCAAGAGATCAACGCCCTCTTCGACATAAACATCGGTGCACCGCAGTCCTCCATATTCAACTACCACCTCGACACCCGTTACGTGGGGTCGCTGCTGATGGGCTTATGACTTGAGCACTTCATCACGGGTGCGAGCGTGTTCCTAGATCGGAACTCTCATTACTCCCAGCCGCAGAAGGGGCCGCAGCTCTCCCGCAGGCGACTGCTTCCACGGCCATGTGCGGTGCCAAATCACCGGCCATTCCGACGTCAATCAGGTGTGTAGTCGTCCGCTCCGCGCGCAGGGTAATCATGCGAGTGGAGCTATCCGCGACCTTTGTTTAATCGCGTAGGGCCAGGCCTATACGATGTATATCTAGCACATACAGGCGTGCCCAAGTTTTAGATATGAGAAATCACCTTCTGTTATCTCTATAGATCTTTAGCTTGATTTTTTTACATATTCTTTATGGTTGCTGGGTGAATCTTTCCCTCGGTTAAATATGAAAGAAAATATTATGGCTGTATGTTTTTCTTGTCATTTTTCCGGAGGCTTTGCGAAGATTTATGGTTCTTATAAATGTGTTGATAGGGTTTCTTTCGTTAAGCCTTTTTGTCTACTTGGTCTATGCGTTAGTAAAGCCTGAGAAGTTTTAATTGTTATTGGTTTGTCGAATTCCCAAAGCCTGGGTGGTAAATATGGGTGATCTTTTGTTTGTGGCGCTGACTCTCGTCTTCGTTTTGTCGACTGTCGGATTTATTGCTGGGCTGGATCGCATGTAATGGGAGCCATGATGCTTACCGATATTATTCAGTTCGCCATTGTTCTGGTGATCATGACGGGGCTCTCAGTCGTCGTCGGGAAGGGACTGGTTAGGCTGTTTGCCAGTACTTCGCACAGTTTCTTTGAGCGTATTTCATATCGAATGTTGGGCGTTGATCCTGATGAGAGGATGCCTTGGAACCGCTACGGCCTGGTATTGCTTCTTAGCAATGCTGCGATGATGTTGCTTGGGTACTTCCTTTTGCGTATTCAACAGATCCTGCCGGGAGACTCATTGCAGAGAGCCTCCCAAGCGCCTGACCTGGCCTTCAATACCGCAGCTTCCTTCATCACTAACACGAACTGGCAGTCCTATTCGGGCGAGTCGAGTCTCTCCAACTTTTCTCAAATGGCGGTGATCACTTTTCTGATGACCGTCAGTGCAGCCACTGGAATTGCGGCTGCAGGTGGCTTTATTCGAGGTCTAAGTCGGCGGAGCAGCGCAGACATCGGCAATTATTGGGTGGACTTTACGCGGGTAATCTATCGCTTGTTGTTGCCACTGTGCTTCGTCATGGCGCTGGTGTACGTCTGGCAAGGTATGCCACAGACGCTGAGCGCGGAGACCGTTGTCACGACTCTAGAGGGTGCGCACCAGCAATTGGTCATGGGGCCGGTGGCGAGTCTGGAGTCCATTAAGCATATCGGCACCAATGGAGGTGGCTTTTTCGCTATGAACGCTGCCCACCCCTATGAGAACCCAACACCTCTGACCAATACGCTCCACATTTTGAGCATGTTGTTGATTCCCTCGGCACTGACATACGTGTTTGGGGCGATGGTAATGCGTCGCCGCCAAGGCTGGGCATTCTTCATGGCCTTCCTCGTAATGTTCGTTGCCTTCCTTGCACTGGTCTATGGCAGTGAGCGTAGTGGTAACCCTCTGATGGCAGCTTTTGGGGTGGATATGGCTCCGTCCATGGAGCAGGCCGGCGGCAATCTTGAGGGAAAAGAGCTGCGTTTTGGCATCGCTCAAACCAGCCTATTTGTTACTACCACAACTGCTGCGACAACAGGCTCGGTGGACTCGATGCACGCATCATTAACCCCTTTGGGCGGCCTCGTGCCGCTCGCCCAAATGATGCTCAACAACGTGTTCGGTGGTGACGGTGTAGGACTGATCAACTTGGTCACTTATGCCGTTCTCACCGTCTTTCTTGTAGGCATGATGATCGGTCGTACCCCGGAGTTCCTTGGTAAGAAGGTGGAAGCCAGGGACATGAAGTACGTAATGATTGCCGTGCTCGCGCATCCCATGAGCATTCTTGGTTTCACGGCACTTGCCTGTCTGGTCCCGTCGACGATCGCAAGTCTCGCCAACCTGGGGCCCCATGGTTTCAGTGAAGTGCTCTACGCCTATACCTCTGGGACCGCCAACAACGGATCAGCCTTTGCTGGGCTCAACGCGAATACTCCGTTCTTCAACACTACCATCGGCTTCGCCATGCTCGTGGGTCGCTATTTCACGTTGCTACCGATGCTTGCTGTGGCCGGCTCCATGGCTTCCAAAAAGGCCCTCCCTGAAGGTCCCGGCACCTTGTCCACTTCCACCATGCTGTTCACCGGCTTGTTGGTGTTCGTCGTCCTGATTGTTGGCGGCCTCACCTTCCTTCCCGCGTTAGCGCTTGGACCTATCGTTGAGCATCTCATGATGCTTTCCGGCACCACTCTTTGAGAGCAGTAATCATGAGCCGTATTACAGCTTCGCCTAATGCCATCGTTAGACCTGATCACCAGACCAGTATCATTCGCCCGGTCCTCAGCTCGGCCTTACTGTTCATGCTAATTGCGGGTATTGCTTACCCACTGGCAACCACTGCGGTTGCGCAATTGCTGATGAGCGATAGAGCCAACGGCAGTCTTGTCATCCGGCACGATCTTGCCATTGGCTCTGAGGTGATTGGACAGCAGTTCACATTGCCTGAGTACTTCCATGGCCGTCCGAGTGCCACTGTGGGGACTGATCCGAGTGACAGCTCTAAAACGATTGATCAGCCGTACAACGCTGCCTCCAGCGGTGCAAGCAATCAGGGGGCACTCAGCAAGAAGCTGCTGGACGCAGTAGCAGGGAGAGCTGCTACCTATCGTGAGGAAAATGGTCTGGCCTCCACAGCCCTGATACCTGTTGATGCTGTTACAGCATCGGCTTCTGGGTTGGATCCAGATATCTCACTGTTCAACGCGCGTATTCAGGCAAAACGGATTGCGACTGCGAGAGGTGTGAGCATTGACCGTGTGCTTGCACTGGTCTCGGAAATTGCCAACCGGCCGCAGTTGGGGCTGCTAGGTGATTCACGCGTGAACGTCCTCACTCTCAACCTGACGTTGGATCAGGTTCTGCCATCCCCGTCCTCCGCGCGGTAATCACATCTATGAACACGCCACAACAAAACTCGATCGCCGATGAAAGCGTCAAGGGCAATACACAGCAATCCACCTGGGCAGCAGTGTTGATCGAGTCTCTCTACAAGCTTTCGCCGGCTGTGCAGCTGAAGAACCCCGTGATGCTAGTCGTATACGTCGGCAGCATCGTCACTACGCTGCTAGGAATACAGGCGCTCCTAGGGGAGAGTGATAACGCCCCAGCCTTCATCTTCTCCATCGCTGCGTGGCTTTGGTTCACTGTGCTATTCGCAAATGCCGCAGAGGCACTGGCGGAAGGACGCGGTAAGGCGCATGCGGAAGCACTGCGCTCAACTCGGCGCCGTGTTATCGCACATGTGATCAAAGAATCCGATCCGGACGGTGAGCCGTTGCGTGTTGCCAGTGACGAGTTGGAAATAGGTACTCTGATACTGGTTCGCGCTGGTGAAATCATTCCGGCTGACGGAGAAGTCGTGGCAGGTGCAGCGTCTGTAGACGAGTCGGCTATCACCGGTGAGTCCGCGCCGGTTATTCGCGAGTCCGGGGGGGATTTCTGCTCAGTCACAGGTGGGACGAGGGTTCTGTCGGATTGGATAATTGCGCGGGTGACTGCGAACCCAGGCGAGGCGTTTCTCGACCGGATGATCGCCATGGTGGAAGGTGCAAATCGTGGAAAGACGCCTAATGAAATTGCATTGACCATCCTTCTGGTGGCTCTGACACTGATTTTCCTCTTGGTCTGCGTCACCTTGTTGCCGTTCTCTTCCTTTGCCGTGAGCCTGAACGGCGTTGGCAGCACGGTGAGCATCACAGTACTGATTGCTCTGCTGGTTTGCCTTATTCCGACGACCATTGGGGCATTGCTCTCGGCGGTGGGCATCGCAGGTATGAGTCGGATGATGCGTGCCAATGTCTTGGCCACGTCGGGGCGCGCAATTGAGGCCGCAGGCGACGTTGACGTTCTTCTTCTGGACAAAACGGGAACGATTACTCTCGGCAATCGCGAAGCAACGCGTTTCATTCCTGCGCCGAATGTCGGTGAGCGTGTGCTCGCCGACGCCGCTCAACTGGCTTCGCTAGCAGACGAAACGCCGGAAGGGCGCTCAATAGTCGTGCTGGCAAAGCAGGCGTTCGACATTCGAGGGCGCGAACTTATTGATGCAGAGCCCATCGCGTTCAGCGCCCATACCCGTATGAGCGGCATCGACATTGAGGGGCGCAGATTACGCAAAGGAGCAGCATCGGCGATTCGCGTTCATATCGAGCGATTGGGTGGGGTATTCCCTCAAGCAGTTACAGCTGTGGTGGATGAAGTTTCCAAGCGGGGCAGTACGCCATTGGTGGTGGCGGAAGATGGCCGCGTGTTGGGAGTTGTCGAACTGAAAGACGTCATCAAGGGGGGGATCAAAGAACGCTTTGCTGATCTTCGCAAGATGGGGATCAAGACGGTGATGATCACAGGCGACAACCAGCTCACAGCTGCAGCCATCGCCGCTGAAGCAGGCGTGGATGATTACCTGGCCGAGGCTACACCGGAGGACAAGCTTCAGCTGATCCGTGAGTACCAGGCAGATGGAAGGCTTGTAGCCATGACAGGAGACGGCACCAACGACGCACCGGCGCTCGCCCAGGCAGATGTGGCGGTAGCAATGGGCAGTGGCACGCAAGCAGCCAAAGAAGCCGGAAACATGGTCGATCTGGACAGTAATCCGACCAAACTACTTCAGGTAGTCGAGGTGGGTAAGCAGATGATCATGACGCGCGGGGCGCTGACCACCTTCAGCGTTGCCAATGATCTGGCCAAGTACTTCGCCATCATCCCTGCGGCGTTTGTGGCTACCTATCCGGCATTGGGAGTGCTCAATGTCATGCGCTTGCACAGCCCTGCTTCGGCGATCTTGTCGGCAGTCATTTTCAATGCGTTGGTCATCGTAGCGTTGATACCGCTCGCCCTGCGCGGTGTGAGCTACCGTGCTGAGCCGGCGGCCTCCTTACTCAGTCGCAATCTGCTGATCTATGGAGTGGGGGGCGTGGTGGCTCCGTTCATAGGAATCAAGCTGATCGACCTTTTGATCGCACCGTTCTTCTGAAGCAGGTGTGGCTTTGGTGCTCAATCCTAGGAACCAGAGAATCCAAATGACTGAGGAACGCCCGGACCCGGATGAGCTTCTCAAGGCTGTTGGCGGGGGAGGGCCTCGGGCCCGAGGACAGCTGAAGATATTCTTTGGTGCTTGTGCCGGCGTGGGCAAGACTTACGCAATGCTCGAGGCGGCTCATCAGCAGCAGGCTCAAGGTGTCGCCGTCGGGCTGGGCATTGTGGAAACACATGGCCGGGAGGAAACGCGTGCGTTGACCGAGGGCCTGTTTTCCCTGCCTTTGGCGCGTCACCTTGCGGGAAATATGGAGGTTGCCGAGTTTGACCTGGATGGTGCCCTGATCTCAGGGCTGACGTTGGTGGTGGTCGATGAGCTCGCGCACTCCAACGCACCGGGAAGCCGTCACGCCAAGCGTTGGCAAGATGTTGAAGAGCTGCTGGATGCTGGAATCAGCGTATTCACTTCGTTGAATGTCCAGCATCTGGACAGCCTGAACGATGTGGTTGGAGGCATTCTGGGTATCCGTGTGCGTGAGACGTTGCCTGATCACGTGTTCGATAATGCCACGGAAGTACAGTTGATCGACCTTCCTTCCGACGATCTTCTAGCCAGGCTCACCACGGGGAAGGTTTATGTTGCATCGACGGTGCATCACGCAAAAAACAATTTCTTCCGCCGCGGCAACCTGATCGCCCTGCGAGAGTTGGCCCTGCGGCGCGTTGCTGATCGTGTGAACGCCGACGTGCGGACCTACCAGGTGTCGCACGCAATCCGAACCGTATGGCCGACACGCGAATTGTTGGTGGTGTGTGTGAGTGCGGATGTTTCGCAAGAGGGATTGATCCGTGAGGGCGCCCGGCTCGCGGCAAGACTGCGAGCCAAATGGCTGGTGGTGCATGTAGAGAGCCCTCAGCATGCGCAGAGTTTGAAGATTCAGCAGGCGCTCGCTGTCTTGGCGACTGCTGCTCAGCATGTAGGCGTTGAGTTCGTAAATATCTCAGGGCATGACACGGCAAAAACGCTGGCCCATTTCGTCCGCCAGCGGAACGTCACCAAACTCATCGTCGGAAGTGGGTCAAACACCGCGAGCATTTTCCGACCTCGTGGGTTGGCGCAGAAAGTCGGCAGCCTAAGTCCGCAGACCTCTTTGATCTTGCTGAATGTCGGATCAGGGCGAGCGTCGGAGCCTCGATGGACTTTCACGTTACCCAAGACGCAGTTCGGTGCTTTGTTCACCGCTACGGCAGCGTGCCTAGTCACGACGACAGTTGCAGGCTGGCTCCTAAGGTTTTTTGACCTCTCCAACGTGGTGATGCTGTTTCTCGTGGCGGTGGTATTCATCGCTCTGAAGCTTGGCCGGTTGTCTGGGGCGTTGGCCTCAATACTTTCAGTCGCCTTCTTTGACTTCTTCTTTGTCGAGCCGCGATTTTCGTTCGCGGTGACCGACACTCAGTACATTTTTACCTGCGCTCTGATGCTGGCCGTGGCTCTAATCATCGGCCAGCTCGCGACCAAACTTCGCTCCGAGGCTTTGGTGGCGCGGGAAGGTGAAAGGCGGGCATCAGTCTTGGTTCATGTCACCCGGGATCTTGCCGGCGCGATCGCGCTCGAGCAGATCGTGACGATATGTCGGGACACGCTCGAGCCATTATTCGACATCGATGCCGTCTTGATACTCCCAGATGAGCAAGGGCGCCTTACGGCGACAAAGTCATCGGAATTTGCCGATCTGTCCGTGGCGCAGTGGGCGTACGAGCACGCGGAAGAAGCTGGCAAGGGGACGCAGACGCTCTTTGGAGCTCCTGCTCTCTATCTCCCATTGAAGGCGCCAATGGCAGTACGTGGCGTATTGGCGATTCGTGCACGTGGACAGCCGTTATCAGTCATCTCCGACAGTCGACGCCTGCTTGATGCGTGCTGCTCAGCCATAGGTCAGACTCTAGAACGCATCCATTTTGTCAGCGTTGCGCAGGACACCATCATTCGGATGGAAGGCGAGAAGATGCGCAATACGCTGCTTTCCGCGGTATCCCACGATCTAAAGACTCCGCTCACTGCTATTCGTGGCCTGGCTGAGACACTTGAGCATCCTGAGAGTCTTGTCGAAGCCGAGCGTGTGGATATAGCTCGCTCAATTCGCATTGAGTCGGATGAGCTTAAGCACCTCGTAACTAACCTGCTCGATCTGGCTCGTATCCAAAGCGGAGGAGTGCGGTTGAACAAGGACTGGCATGCGATAAGTGAAATCGTTGGCAGCGCTTTGGCTCGATCCACCGTCTCCTTGGGGCGCCGACATATTGCTGTCGACATTCCGAACGAGCTGCCATTGGTGCGGCTGGATGCGATGTTATTTGAAAGGGTGCTGATCAACCTGCTGGACAATGCTGGGAAATACACGCCAACAGACAGCAGCATCATTATCCGCGCCGGCGTTGCCGAGCATCAGATGCGCTTGACGGTCCAGGATGATGGCCCTGGCCTTCCCGATCGGAGCGAGCTGAAGTTGTTCGAACCATTCGCTCGTGGCCAGAAGGAGTCCGCTATTACGGGCGTTGGGCTAGGGCTATCGCTTTGTCGACGCATAGTTGAGGCACACGGCGGCAGTATTAGCGCACGCCCTGCACACCCCCAGGGCGCACAGTTTGACATTGTCTTGCCGTTGCTCGGCGCTCCTGAAATGGAAGTTGAGGACGAAGTATGATCAAGCCCAAAGTCTTGATCGTTGAGGATGAGGCCAACATTCGACGCTTCGTTCGCATCGCGTTGGAAAAGGAGGAATTCCACGTGCTGGAGGCACTGGGTAGCGGGCAGGCTCGACTCGATGCAGCAACGCGGAAACCGGATCTAATGATCGTCGATCTAGGCTTGCCAGATGGCGATGGCAAGGAGCTGATTCAAGATATTCGAAGCTGGTACACCGCACCCATAATTGTGTTGTCGGCGCGTGATAGCGAAGAAGAGAAGGTCTCTGCTCTGGATGCAGGAGCGGATGATTATTTGGTAAAGCCATTTGGAGTACCTGAGCTTCTGGCCCGTGTGAGAGCACTCATGCGGCGAGCTCGTGCTCTGCCCGGCGACGAAGCGCCTTCATCCCGGGTGAGGTTCGGTAAGGTACTGGTTAATCTTGCTACCCATGAGGTATTCCGCGAGGGAGTGCCGGTGCACCTCACTCGCATTCAGTTTCGATTACTGGTAGCGCTTATTCGAGGCAATGGCAAAGTCATTACTCATAAACAGCTGCTCCTTGAGGGGTGGGGAGCAGCCTACGCCGACAGAAACCATTACATCCGGGTTTTCATGGGGCAGATTCGGCAAAAGTTAGAGGAAGATCCTTCGCAGCCTCGTCATTTCATAACCGAACTGCAATTGGGCTATCGACTGTCGGGAGTCGTCGTCGAGCCTGATTAGGAACCATCGCCCACTACAGAAGGGCTGCCGCAAGGATGCGCCCCGTCAACCTTGCCGCCAACGAGGCGAAGGCCTCCCTGCCGGAGCTGAATACCTTGATGCTGCAGATGGACTGCCTGCGAAAGAGCAAATGCTCGAGCCTGTACGAGCTGGCTACAGCCTCAGCATCAAGGCCTTAGCAGACACTGATTTTTCAGCGTCGGCGGCTTCCAGCCTCCTAGGCTCTCTTGCAAGAGACGGCTTCAGCGTATTTCCCTACTGATTGATTGTTGAGTGCTGATGGTGCCTGGTGCCTGGTGCCGGAGACAGGGGCAGAGGGGCAGAGGGGCAGGGGGGCAGAGGATTATGCTAGGAATTGGCAGTTAATTTAGTTGCAGCGGTTGGCCGGCACTGGCTTTCTGCGCGTCGAGCTTATGGATAGGGGGCGCTTCGATCCTTTTTAGTCCATAACTACAGGCTTGGAGCGGTTTTTAGGGCACAGATTTGTGTGGGCCTAGATCAAACGGATTGGTGAGGTTGCCAGCCGTTCATAGATGAATTGTTTCTCCTACTTTTCTGTCGTGAAATTTTTTAGGCGTTCTTGCATGTGCTTTTCTTCGGGCTATTGAGTGGCTTATAGAGGACTGTTCATCAAGGGTGGCTTGCTGGAGGTTGGCTTTTTAGTTATCGTGTCTGCACTGTCCGCTTGGGTCAAGGAAACTAAAATGTCTAAACTCGCTGAGTTTCGTGCTGCAGAAAAGGCACTTCAAGAACAGCTTGCCTATCTCGAATCCTTCAAGAACGATGCCGGTCTTAAGCGGGAGATCAAGTTCGAGGAGGAGTTAAAGTCCTTGATGAAGGAGTACGGCAAGGGTCTGCGCGATATTGTTTCCATCTTGGATCCAAGCGCTAATGCTGGTGCTGAAAAGCTACTGGTCCGAGGAGCTAGGTCTCCACGCAAAGCTCGTGCTGTCAAAATCTACAAAAATCCACAAAGTGGCGAAATTGTAGAAACTAAAGGCGGAAACCACAAAGTTCTAAAGGCGTGGAAGGCCGAATTCGGCAATGACCTTGTTGAGTCTTGGTTGCAGAGTTAAGAAAAAGGCCGCTATAGCGGCCTTTTTATTTTCCGGATTACGGGGCGGCGCCTTCTAGTAGCGTAGCCATACCCACTGAGTGTCGAGAGAAATACTCTGTAAAATCCAGAAATCGTATTTTTCTTGACTTGAATCTCGGCTGGCGCTATTAGCTTCAAGTACTCCAAGATGCTCAAGGGATTCGAATGAAGACGAGGATTTCGGCATTTTTTTTTGCGCTCAATAATCCCTCCCTCAGAGAGAAAGAGCTGCTAGTTTATCTAGCAGTCACGCTGTTCGTTGCCACGGCTCTTTCCACCCCGCAGATTGTGAAGTTATCAGAAATAACTGGAGCTCCCCTGATTTCCATAATTGGCTTTGGTACAGCAATGCTCGCCTTTTCTTTTAAGCGTGTGGACTCCATTCAAAAGCTAATTGTGGGGCGGGTTCTATATGGGGCGGAGGAGTGCGCTGTCCTGAAGAGAGCTGGTCAGAATGTATTGTCAGTAAAGAGGTGGATGTCGCTCCTTATCAAGCTTCCGACCCTCATCCTCATGGCATTGCTAACCGGAGCCCTCGCGCTTCTACTTTTCAAGAGAGGATGAGGTTTTTAAACACAGACCTTGTGTGTGCAAGCTGCTTCTTCGCGCGGTATGGAGTCCGCCAAGCCTTAAAGGGGCGGCGTTGTCGATTCCGAATTGGGGCGGTTCGGCATCCATCCCCCGAAAATAGAGCCGCACCACGGGGGGAGGGCGGGCCTTGGTCCAGCCCCCCTCACGGCCTCGATAAATTTCATGGCGGGCGAGGTCGAATGACCATTACATTAGATGGAGCTATGCCTGATACTGCAGGCAGTAGCGTGGCCATTTTCAAGGACTCCCTTCATGGAAGATTTTTTGCAAACAGTAGCCTTGCTTCGCGCAAGGTACTACCGCCCAGCGGGTTTTAATCTCTTCTCTGTGCTCCGCAGTTCAAGCGATGAAGTTCGACTTCACTCACGTTTCATTGCCTTCCTGCTCGATCCTAAGGCTAGCCATAATCAGGGGGCAGCACTGCTAAATGCCCTATTGGAGAGGCTGGACATCCAGGGCTTCGATACCGATAGCGCGACGGTTGATGTCGAGTACCAGAATATCGACATCCTGATTCGCAACCAATCCAAGCAGGCTGTGATCATCGAGAACAAGATCTACGCCAGCGATCAAGACGAGCAGCTTTGGCGCTACCACCAACGAATGCACGCTGCGGGATACAATGAAATTTGGACCACGTACCTTACTTTGGATGGGGCAGATCCCAGTGAGCAGAGCCGAAAGTCTCTGCCTGTAACTCCTCTCAGCTACGAGGCCGACATCATCCCTTGGCTGAAGGATTGCATCGCACTCGTTGCCCGAGAGCCTGGCGTGCGGGAAAGCGTATTCCAGTACATCGAGCTACTCCAAAAGCTAACTTCCAGTGATCAAAGCGATACCTACATGAGCAAGCTAAAAGAGCAGATTCTGCAGGGCGAAAACTTGTTCGTGATTGCAGATATCAACCATGCATTCAAGTCCATTCTGGCCGACTTGCAGACCGACATTTGGGAGCGCATGGCGGCATACCAAGCGAGCAATTTCCCCAACCTCGGGAAGCCGGAAGTAACGGCTACGAAAGAAGCTGTTCGCGCCTACTACCAGAAGGCCAAAAACAGCAAGTTCATTGGTATGTACTTCCCCTTCAACTTCATGGAGGGTGGTGTGTACATTGAGCTCAACCACCGTCTTTACTGTGGTTTCTACTGTGACGAAGAGGCGTTTCCCGAGGACCGAGAGCGCCTAATGGCCCTGAGCCGAGAAATCTCACCAGGTAATCGTAATTCGAGTTATCTGTTCTGGAACTACCCGACAGTCAATCTGAACTTCCATGCACCATCCAATGAAGATCTTGCTCTCCTCAGGGACCCTGAGACCCGAGAGTCAATCGCGACAAGCATGATCCACGATGTTCAGGAACTGTGGCAGCGCGCTAGCCAGCGGTTCGCCTGAGCGTACGTTATCGGACGGGATCGTTCTTGGCGTTCACCGCGGAGTTTCCGGTGCGCGCCAGGTCGGTTGGTAGCACTCCTATGCCATGTGCCGCGCCATCGCCATGCTATGGCCTTAGCCGGCGTCGGATCGATCTAGTCAGCACTTGTGCTGATCTCGCCGAAGGCCGCCAAACGTGCTGGGCCAACTCGCTTGTATGGGCGATGCAAGCACGAAGCAAAAAATGGGTTCTCCCGTCGGGCTTTGCGTTTATCCCCGCGCCAGCTCGGCAGACGCGGCCTCGAATTTGGTTGTGAGAAAGTCCACAAACGTACGTACGCGAGCGGGCACGAAGCGACCGCTAGGTAGTAAAGCGTGCAGTGGATAGCTTTCGGTCTCCCACTCCGTTAGGAGGCGCACCAGCCGCCCGTCCGCCAACTCCTCGCGCTGCTCGATAGGTGTCTTAAGGAGAATGCCAGCACCCGCAATTGCCCATTGCCTGGCGAGTGATGCGTCGTCCACGATACGGTCGCCGTTAACGCGCACCTCCGTCCATTGACCATCGCGGGCAAAGCGCCAGGTACGGTAGGGTTTGCCACCGCGGTCATAGACTAGGCAGTTGTGCTCGGTCAGCTCCTGCGGCGTCCGCGGCGTGGCGTGCTTTGCCAAGTAGCTAGGCGCTGCCACGAGTACAGGCAAGGCATGCATCAAACGACGGGCCACCACTCGTGAATCGAGCAACTTGCCATAACGAAGGGCCAGATCCACCTCGTCTCGAACCACATCTAGGGTGCGATCGCCGACCGACAAGGCTAGCTCCACCCCTGGATGCAGCTGCATGAACTCATCCATCCAAGGTAACAAGGTCGTGCGCGCGAGATCCGATGGAGCTGCCAACCGAACTAGGCCCACTAGGCCCATACGGTCGGCCGTAGCCTGAGCCTCGCCTTCCGCGACCAGGTCGAACGCCCGGCTCGCATACTCCAGAAGAGTCTGCCCTGGGCCGGTAAGCCTCATTGCTCGAGTGGAGCGTTCAAAGAGTCGCACACCGAGCTGTGTCTCCAGACGTTTCAGCGTTGCACTGGCTGCCGCGGGTGTAATGCCCAGCACTGCGGCTGCCCCTGTGAGGCTGCCTGTGCGTGCTGTCTGTACGAGTACCCGTAAATCACCAATATTTTCAATCATGATTTGAAAATGAATCAATTTGTCTGATCTTATCAATTATAGATTGAATCTCTAAAATTGAGCCATCACCTATTCGCTGCGATCGATAAGGTGCAAAGGAAGCCACGCCGACGGCTTCAAGTCAGTACGGAAGGTCTCCTGATTTTCATTGAGCTTCGAAGTGCTGGCGACACGGTATCACCCATTCAACTAACAAACTTTCTTTAAGGAATTCATGATGACAGTCCCTGTCAGCGAGATTACTCGTGCATTCAATTCGCGTTTTGCAACAAAACAATATGACCCGCAGCGTAAGATTTCCGAGGAAGACTTCGATCTAATTATTGAGTCCGCTCGGCTGTCGCCGTCGTCTTTCGGCTTTGAGCCCTGGAATATTATCGTAGTGCAAGAAAAAGCGCTTCGTGATGAGCTTTTACCCAATACATGGGGAGCTCAGGGGACGCTTCCGACGGCTAGTCATTACGTTATTATAACTGTGAAAACTGGCGATAACTTGGGGGCGGATAGCGAACATATCAAGCATATTCTGACTGATGTGAAGAACATGCCGGAAGAACGCCAGAAAGGCATGCTGAAGGTTTTCCAGAATTTCCTTGAGAACGAATTCGAGCTTCAGACTCCGGAGCTTCGTCATCAGTGGGGAGCCCGCCAGGCATACATTGCACTGGGTAACATGATGACTGTGGCTGCGCTGCGCGGTATCGATTCACAGCCGATCGAAGGTTTTCATGTTGGCAAAGTCGCTGAGACACTGGCAAAGCGCAAGCTGTTGGATCCCAATATTGACCTGCCTGTCGTTATGGCCAGCTTTGGTTATCGTGATATGGATATCACTCCAAAGACGCGTCGCCCGACTCGAGAGATTGTTTCCTGGGCTTAAGTGATGAGTCTCACCACTGCGGCCGCCGACTAGGTCGATTGAACTCTCGGTATGGGGACAATACATCGCTATGAATTTAGACGTAAGCCGTATTGGCCCTAGAAGGCATGGATCACCGCGAGTGACCCATGGCGAACCATGGCTCGACTTGGGTACCAGTTGCATAATCGTTGTTCACAATCTGCTCGTGGCCTTAAGCAACTCAGTACATAGGCATCGACACCTAGGTAGGCAATGCGCAAAGCCTGGGTAGCTGCGTCTGGCCTATGAGGCAATAGATTGAGGATTTGAATTCCCATTCGCCTTAGGACCTGTTGGGCTAGCGAAGGATTCAAGGAGCGTTTCCTCTATCACCCCAGGCTGGAGTGGAAATCCCTTCTGACGACTGAAGTGCGAAAACAACTGCATCAAGTACTGCAAGATTCTCAATATCGTTACGATATTTCTGAGTCTCTATGAGGGCGTTGCGAATCAAATCTTCTATCGCAAGGTACCAGCGTGGGAGATTGATTTTATTTGGAACGATATCTGCAAGGTAGTTTAGCCAGCGAGAGTCGAGAGGGATTACATTATGGGCGAGTCCGCTATTTACCAATATGTTTCTTAGCTGCTTAAGACCGATCCCTGGGAGTTCTGAGTGCTTAAGTGTGGCGCTAAACTCCCTGGATTTTTTTATGTCTTTATCATTCGCGGAGCCGCGAGCTAGGTCGCAGAAAATTTTAAGTGGTCCATTTTTAATGCATGCTTCAGATAACGGAGTGTCCGCATCTCCGGCTAGCGAAAAGTGCGCATAGTTACCGCTCACCAGACTGATTTTTTTTTGAGGAAAACGGAGCCCTTTTTCATTTATATGGGAGGTGACCCAGTCGCTATTGCAGTTGTTTTCTTGCAGTGCGCGAAGGGAGAGTATGGGGCTGTTCCCCTTTATGAAGAGGGAAAGCTTTGCGCCATCATTAGAGTTCTCCTGGCTAGAGAAGCCGCACATAATGAACTGAGTCCAAAGATCGCCAAGTGTTTTGATTGGCGATCTTTGCATTTCGCGGCGCTTAACTCCATTCTGTACTCCTGCCACGTCTGGCAAGTTTCTGAATAGAGTGGCCACTCTGTCGACAGCATCTTCAGGCAGACGAAAAGGCTCATCGGTGCGATTATTTATTCTCTTGCGGGAATTGTTTTGAAATGCAGCCAGTACCTCATCGCATCGAGCGGCTACAGAAAGATCGCGGTCTAAGGCGTTCTGCCTGAGTATGCGTATTTTTTCGACCGGCAGGGCCCTGATCCGATCCAGGTCCCACGTCACTTTCATTTTGCTCTCGCTCATATCCTTCCCTAGCCTTTAGTGAGTTACCGGCTTCGCATCGTCACCTATTTTCACCGACAACGGAATACGTGACACCTTCTCGCCTGTGATATTAGCCCGGAGAGCCGTGGTTCGGTGCTAGGTGCTTAGAGACCTGCCGAAAAGCATCCTGCTACGAGAAGACCAATGGCATCAAGCTTTAGATAGGGGCTAATAGATCAATGCCCATCTGGTATCTTCGATCGAAGCTCGAAACTATCTCGATGCATCTCTTGTCTAGGAGCGCATGTAGGCTGCAGTTATTAGGGCGGGCGCCTGTGGGACCTAAGTCAGCTCAGACGTCCCCATAGACAGAAAAATCAATATCCGCTGCTTGATGCAGCCGCTTAAATACTTGCTCGAAAAATCTGTATCCTGGTACTGGAGGGTATGGTTTAAGTCTTTTCTCGAAATTCTGTTGTGCGCGTTGGGTGGATGAATTGCAGATCGAGGCCTTCGTAGGTGAGTATTTAGCCCACCTCCATAGGAGGCGGGCTACGTAGCCGGCCGTAAAGATAATTAGAATGCGAAAGCAGGTTGATCAGGTTTACTCGTCCAAGAAGTCTAGCATTACTTTATTGAAGGCGTACGGTGCCTGAATGAATGCGAAGTGACTAGTATTAGGAATGAAGTAAAGAGTGGATTTTTTAATGGAAGAAGCAATGAGCTTGGTGTGCTCGGGGCGAATTACCTCATCGTGATCTCCATCTATGACCAGAACTGGAGCCTCAATTGTACTTAGCTGTTTAGGTGTCCAGTCCGGCTGAGTTGCATACATTTTGGCCAATTTGTCGTTGAGTTTTTCGAAGCCATCAGGAGTAGGGGATAGCCGCTGGTACTCATTGGCTGCCCTGGTCAGGAATTTCGAAAATGCTGGTTTTTTGTCAGCGTCTGAGAAAACTCCATTGGTATCAACGTTGGCTCCAAATGCAACTACCTTTTTGACCTTTTCTGGATATCTCATCGCAACGTCGAGGCTGGTAATTCCACCGTCACTCCAACCTACGAAATCCGCCTTGTCGATGCCAAGTTTTGACATTAATGAGACTACATCATCGGCAAAGAGGTCATAACTTAGTGGCTTCTCGTCTAAGGTGCTTCTCCCGTGCCCTCTCGTATCGATCGATATAACGCGATGCTTCACCTCCAAAGCCCGAACCTGATTTTGTAGATAGCTTGAATTTGCTGGGCCGCCGTGAAGCATTATGACAGGAGCTCCTTTGCCCACATCGCTGAACGAAATTTTTACACCGTTAATGTCTGCTGATTGATAGGTCGCAGTATCTCGATTCAGTTCGGGGAGATTCTCCCAGGGCGCGGAAGCTGCGTTCGCGTAAATTGTACTAGTAAGAGCTAGGCCGAAGGTGATTGTGATGAGGTGCGGGGTTTTAAAAAAGAATTTCATTGCAGACCTCTGAACTGTGATGAGAGCTACAAGATACTCGTAGCGTATAGAGAGAAGAATAACATCGCGTATTGTTCCATCGTGCAGATCTATTAGTGTCACGTAAATCTTCGGGATAAACTATTTTCAGCGTTTCTCGGTTCAGGTAAGTTGGAGATGTGAGGAATTTTCTTGAATTTTACTGGTGGTAGAGTTGGCTCTCAAAAGAATCCGGAAAATCAGCGTTAACCTTAGCGGAATGAGTAGTTGGAAGCCTGTGCGAAGCGCTTTTTAATGTGATTAGCTTTCCGTTCTTGACGAGCTTGGCTGACAGCACTCCGGAGTCTGTATAAGCAACAGCTCGGTAATCATTGCCATGAATGACCGGCACGGGAATCATAATTCCCTCCAGCTATTGGAAGTGTAAAAAATCGGGTTTGCTTTGTAAAAAAATATAAGATTTTGATGTTTATTCTGAAATAGAGGTTAAGCCAGTTGCTAAGTTATCTAGGGGATGGATTATTAAGTTTGACTGATTGGTTTTTGTGGTTATTAAAGAAGAGTCCTTTCACGGGAGATTCAGTACTTGTAGTTTGGGGGGGGGCTAGCGCCGGCATTCTAATGGTGATGAAGGCGTAGTGACTTCATTCGGCTGTGGTTCTTGTAAAGGGGCGGCGCCATTGGGGATGCGCGGAACTGGCACACAAGACCATGCTTGAGGAGACGGCCCAAGGGAGCTCAAGAAAGTCGGGGGATTTCTTCCTAAAGAATCGTGCCTGTCACCTGCGCGGAGCTCTTCTATAAGGGGAAGGGGGAGAAAGCTACGGCGATCGAAAAACCAAGACAACTGTAATTGCAAGCCGTGCGGTTCTTGACTATTGCGCGGGTGAGCTGAGCATTTCGACCTCGCCCAGGTCATGAGGGGGCTGCAGGCCTTTGGTCGAGCGCCTTTAAGTTACCGCAATAGAAAAGCCGATGATCCTGCCTTGTGCTGTGGCAAGCCGGCCATGGCTCCGTGTCCGTATTGAAACGCTCCAGATGATGGCGATAGGCTATTGCGCGGCAGTAGCCCTTCGAGTATTCGAGTCGCACTGCTATTCATTTGCGCATGATGCGCATGTCGTTGGAGAACGGAATTGAACAGTCAAGACGCTTCCCCTGAAGTGGAGAAGCGAATTCAATCGCAGCTCTGGGATCTTCTGGGGAAGACTCACCAGCCAAAAATCGCAGTGTCTGGCCTCGACTCTCAGACCATGTCTATTCACGGGCTGGTCTACCCTGCGTTTTCAATAGAATCGCAAAGTCAGTTGCTGCCGCCCGGCACAAGGGCGACGGCTCCTGTTGCACTGTCCGATGTTGCGTCGACACTTTCGCGTCAGGCTGGTCGGATGCTCGAAGGTGCGTTCGAGAAGTATCGCGGCGCAGTCTCCAATCTGCTGCTCGCCAATAACGGCGCCCACTTGCTGCGGCCCTTGCACAACGCGGTGGTCGGGAGTGGCGACGGCGGTGCTGTCTACACCCAGAGTACCTGCGTTTCCTGTTCTGGCGCTGGCGATCGTAAGTGCAGTGTCTGTAATGGTACGGCGGCCATGGGCTGTACGAATTGCCAAGGTTCGGGCTGGTTCGGTTGTGTGTATTGCAGTGGGCAAGGTTATCAGATGGTCCAGGGCTCCAGGCCCAACCCTGAAATGGTGCGCTGCACACACTGCAGCAGCGGCCGAGTGAATTGCCCACGCTGCAGCGGCGGAAAGGTGCGATGCACCTTTTGCGTGTCAGGCAGAACAACCTGCGGATCGTGTTCGGGGACTCGCTACCAATGCACCAAGCACTGGGTTGATGTTGTCGTCAGCACCAGGGTCGAAAACGAGATCACCGGCCCCTGTGAATGGGCAGTTGCCCCGATCAATCGCTGCATCGAGAAAATGAAGGCTGGCGATTTCTCAAGCTCCGGAGGGATCGCAAAACACCAGCCGACCGATGTAAATGCCTATGCGACGGTAGCGTTCGTTCCCGCAATAAAAGCAAGGCTCTCCTATCGAGGTGACAGTTTCGACTGCAGTGTTTTGGGCAATCAGTATCAGGTTGTCGACTACAACGGACTACTCCACGGAGATGTTGAGTCCCTCATCGGCAAGCTGAGGTCGACCCGCAAGCTCGGCGACCTGAAAACAACTCTGAAGACTCCTCTGGTTCAGGACTTCGAGAAGGAATCGGCGGCGGCCGGGCGCGCCGTTTCTGACAGTTTCGCGGTCAGAACTGGCGCGATGAAGACCGCTCAGGCAGAACAGCTTCGCGAGGCGCTGGATCGGATAAAGGATGATCTGGCGAATCCGAGCAACGTATCTGGCATGGTCGCCGTGCTGGTCAAGTCACTGGCGAGTTTCCCGTTGCTGCTGGTGGCCTTCTCTTTGGCCTGGGCTGGCAGCAACCCGTCCCGTTTCAATGCTATCTCGGATGCTCTTGGCTGGGTCACCCCGCTTTACAGTTTCGGTGCCTATGCCGATTCCATCACCGGGTACTTCGCCGTCATGCAGTTCAACGAATCCCTGATCGGTGGGCTGATTTATTGGGTGCTTGCCTATGTCATTGGCACTCGCCTGCTGCTGCCGGTATTCCGCCGGAAGGGGCGGCTCAAGGACCAGGTCCAGGCGCGCGTGCTCCTCACACCTCTGACTGCGCTCCTGCTGCCGCTGGCTCTCTCTTTGTTCCCCGGCTGGGAGTTCGACTTTGCAACCGCTGGTATCAGGCCGCTAGCCGACAAGTTGTTGCATGGCAGAGGCGTCGGCGAGCAGATAGCGACGATGATAATCACCCCCCTCACACTTTGGCCGATTGGGCTGGGTTATGCGGTCATCAACCTTAAAAGCACGAAGACGTGGTGGGGGCT
This sequence comes from Pseudomonas sp. NY15435, assembly GCF_048068295.1. Lineage (NCBI taxonomy): Bacteria > Pseudomonadati > Pseudomonadota > Gammaproteobacteria > Pseudomonadales > Pseudomonadaceae > Pseudomonas > Pseudomonas sp. NY15435. The sequence goes on along the minus strand of NZ_JBLUQA010000010.1, from coordinate 162,315 downwards.
TCGTAAGCTCAAGCGATTCGGTCTTTCTCCTGCCCAGTTCTCCTGAGCTGGCCCGGCCAGCTCACTGACGGGATGGACGCCAACAAGACCAGCTAGCCACGAGGCCAGCAAGAGGAATAAACCAAATACTTCCAACTCAGCATCAATCGCTCGAGCTCACGGGAAAATGAGCTGGCTCGGCTTCTGCCTGGCCTGGCGAAGAGCCCGGGATTCACATTGGCGCGGGTCGGCTATTCAATAACAGTTGGGCAGCAACGAAGGCATGCTCAATCCGATCGTAAGGGAAAGAATGAAACGAGTATTCGCGGTATTGCTAGGTACCGCACTGCTTCAAGGCTGCGCCACCGAGCACACCGGCATTCAATGCAGGGACAACTTCACCAGTGAAGGAAACGTACTGGTTGGGCAGCGCTTCTCCACCATCTCGGACCTGCCGATGCAGCCGGCCAGCTTGAGCTTCAAGAAGGCTCAGCAGGTCCTCGTCAAGAACGGATACCACCTGGAAGCCATGGATGAGAAAAACGGCGTCATTTCGGCCTACCAGAATGTCCACTACAGCACTAAGACGGCGCCGGTGAGCGTCATCATCGAGCCGCTCGGGCAGGGCTCGCGAATGACCATAACCTGCGTAACCACCGCCGGTCTCTACACGCCGAGCTCTGGTGCTGAAACTGAGTTCTGCCACCTGGTGGATGAAACCCTCAAGTGATTTGACGTCGGCGGCTGGTGTTTATGGTCGCCGTCCCTGCTGCCTCATCCTCGCAAAATGCCGCTCATCGTTCTCCCATCGGTAGTGCTTTGAGAACTGCAATAGGGAGCGCGAGCGGCAAGCTGCGTTCAGGGAGAAGTGTCCTGCCGTTACCGCCGTAGCGGCAGGCGAAACCTTGCTTCATCTCTGCTAGATGCAATTCTGATCTGCCGGCGACTCTGTCGGTGCAGTCACCCGCCTGCTTCGCGCCAAGCCGACACTGAAGCATGGGGCTACATCTTGAGCCCGTGCCAATTCATTTCGGTAGTCCGGCTTTTCCCATCAGGATGTGATCGCTTTATAGCTCCAAAATCTGCAGGTCGACGCTGAGCAACGCTCTCGAAGTGCTCCTGCAAGCCTCATGCAATTGGCTAGGTTCAGCCTCTCTCGTATAATTCCAAATCGCCATCATGCGTGAGCCACGCATAGTGAGTTTGGGTACGGGGATCGTATCCAACGTGCAAACAGCCATTTCGAGCTTAAAGGATTGTGATGCCCGCTTGTCTTGCCAAATCGATGTGTCTGCCAGTGCTTGTGCTGGCAATGCTTTCCCCGGCATACGCCACCTCAATGCTCCCTGCCGATGCAAACACCAGCCGCGAACCTGAGCAGCTTGAGCTAATGAAACGGGGTTACTACATCGAGCAGGGGGGCGCGCTCAAACGCCTGGGCGCCCCGCAGCAGATCGGTTGCCGTGGCTTTGAAATCCAGGCTCATAGGGGCGACCCTCGCTTTGGAGAGAACGGCGCTAGGGCCGTTCTGAGCGCTATCGCCAGCAAGTACAACGGCGCTGAAGTCGATGCTCGCCAGCTGCGCGATGGCACCTGGGTGTTCAACCACGATGCGTCTACCGGGCGGACACTGAACCTCCCTCAAGGTGACGTGGCACTCACGAACCTTGATCTGGAGACCTGGCTTACGGCTAAGGGGCGTGATCGGTTCGGTGCCCCCACCAACGATAACGTCTATTCGGCCTCCCAGATTTTGTTCGCTACCAGCAAGACCGTGGTGCCGGGGCAGACCATCAATATCGAGATCAAGGGAAATAGAGGCCTGACCTGCGGCACCCTCGGCACGCTAAACGCCATGGCTATTAAGGAGATGGGGCAGTCCTACATTTCCTACTCCAGCTTGGATGGGCTGCCGCCGCTGCAGTGCATGCGCAGCCACAACCCCACCGCCTACTTGGGCCTGATTCAAGGGCCAAGCCAGGCAGCACTGGAAAAATGGGCGGCGGCGAACCATGCGGAGGAGCTGGGCAACCTCAGGGGACGCGCGCGGCTGATGGCCGGGGCGCGCCTCGCGAACAAGGCCTTCGGAACGTACAAGTTCCCTCGTTGGACCAGCAACAGCAAACTTTCCGAGTTGCGATCCTCCATCGGCGGGGATGTTGGGCTGCATGTCGAGATCACCGATCTGTTGGCTGACCCAGGCATCACTGCCCGGGCCCACCGCGCCGGCATCAGGAAAGTCCTGACCTACACACTGACGGACAACCGATCTCACATCGATGGGCTCAAGGCGCTCAAGAAAATGGGCCAGCTGCCAGATGGCGCGATTGTCGATTCAACCCCCATCAAGACCTGCAAGATGCTTGGGCTGGAATAGTGATGATGAAGACGTACGCAATACCAGGCCTGCTCGCAGCGACTTTGCTGGCCGGCTGCGCTCCCCAGCGCCCCATTGCAGACGCGGGAACGAATGAGGCGGCGCTCGCTGAGCAGGACGCCAGGATGGCCTACATGAGCGCGAAGCTTGCCGAGACGATCAAGGTACTGCCGCCTGACGCTGACCTGGAGAGCATCACCGAGCAGGTTTCGCTGGTCAGTCAGGGAATGTACCTCACCTGGGACGGGGAGCGCCGTTATCTCAACCCGGCAGACGAGCCGAAAACTGTCTCCACTGCGAAGGTAGCGACGCCCAAGGCTGTTCGGATCAAGCCAGCCCCAATCAAGAGAGAGTCGATCAGGCTGGAGGATGTTCCGGCCCCCATCAACATCGATTAACCAGACAAGGAATCTGAGTCGTGGAAGTCAAAGGGCGTACATTCTGGCCACTTCTGTTCGGGGCCATCAGCCTGATTTACGTGTTGCTCGAGTTCGGTTTCAACGCGAACCTGGTGGATCTTGCCTCCTCCGCCACGCTGAGCAGCGAAGAGCTCGAGCACATGGCTCGCAAGGGTGAAACGCTGTCCGGCATTGGACTGGCCATCGCACTGATGACTCTGCTCAAGCGCTTCACTCCGCTGAAAGATCGTGGGACGTTTCTTTCGCTGGCGCTGCTGATCGCAATGATCGCCTTTGTCACCGTTCCCTTTATGAAATGGGCTCAGCCGGCCTTTGTGGACTACCTGGTGGACAGGACCAGTGCTGAGGACCGGAGTAAGGCGCTCGGCCTAAATTTGTTCAAGTTCGGGGTTGCAAACGGGGCTGTGCAGATCAAGGGGCAAGCGCTGCAGGACTCTCCCCAGGACAAGACTCTTCTAGCTCTGATTGGCCCTATGGCCAGTGGCAACACGCGAATCGAGAGCATCATTTCATCGAATCGTAAGCAGATATTCGAACGCGTGCTGCTTAGTGCCGGAAACGATACGACCCTGCGCCGCTGGAACGATTACCAGAATGTCCGGGAGGACGTGGCCGCCAAATACAGTAGCTACGTCGATAGCGCGAACAAGTATCAGTCTTCGCTGCTGAAGGCATCGGGCAAGACCGGCGAAACACTGGACGCTATCCGCAAGGGGGTCGAGGCCGACTATAGGAAGCACCTGGAGGACGTTCGGCGTTTTGACGCGGCGCTGTTGGCCGAGGAGCAGGAAATTAACAATCAGGTGCGATGGAGTTTGAACAACCCCACCATCCCCGCCTACAGGGCCAACTACGAAAAGGCCACGAAGCGCATTTACGGTTTCGTTCCTAACGTAGAGGAGTACATCGTGACTCGCACCGCGACCGCCAGCGACGCAACCACACGCAATGGCAACACGCTGAGCATCAACCCGGTCGCGCTTCTGATGAACTCGGTCACGGATCGCAAGATCAGGGTGATCAGCGACGAATCGATCCACCAGGGCCATCTGCGTATGATCGATCGGGCGTATGCCCAGCAGTCGAGCGGGATACCCCGGAATCTCACGCTGAGCCAGTACATGCGCCAACCCCAGGTTTGCTCACGGGCGCGGGCCAAGGTCGTATCCAACGGGATCAATCTGCCCGGCAACTGGTGTCCGGACAACGAACGTGCGGTCATGGATTCGGTACAGAACGAAGCGCAGCAGCGCGTGCAGCGCGAGTGGGACAAGGGCACTCAGTCTCGCTTCGGACAGGTCGTTGGGGCAGATCTTTCGGAAAACCAGTTCCGCAATCTGCCTGCGATTCGCAACGGTATCGCCAAGGCGCTTGCCGGTGCCCCGTGCACCCGGGGCAATGCTTATCTGAGCGCCGCCCAGTTCAAGAGCCAGTGTATCGCCCCCGAATTGAACAAGCGCCGGGACGAGCTCAGCGCAGCCTTCTCCGCGCCGGTAGATCAGTTGGCTGATGGCGGCACTCAAGCTCAAAAGGGACGCCAGGCAGTAAAAGCCCTGATCATCCCGCCAGTGGCAATGGCCCTGAGCCTGTTCTTCTCCCTGCTGGCTGCCATCAACTTGCTATTGAAACTGCTGCCGGGCAATCCGCTTTTCCGCGGCAAAGTGGTCCGCTACGGTGGCGTTGCTGTACTGCTGCTACTGCCGGCGTTTGGCTCGGCGGGCAAGCACGATGCGATGGCTCAGTTGATTTTGGGTGAGAGCAAGAGCTTCGGCATTCTGTACAGCTGGGTACTCAATGCCGAGCCCGCTGTGTACCGGTTCGGCCAAGCCTTAATCAAGCCCAGCAAAAGCTGATTACTTGATGCATTAGAGCTCCTTAGGGGGCTCTTTTCATTTCGAGAATCGTAAAAAAAGCTGCGGTTAATCGTGCAGCCCAAATGGGGCCGCTCCTCCCGGCCGACAAGCCTGAGCCGAGAATGAGTCAGCGACGAAAGCAGTGGCAGGAGTTTTAAGAGCGCCTGGCTGAGCAGACCTCGTTGACCGAAACCCCTGCATCCTTCTATGCGCGAGGTGTTTAAGCCACCACACCAAGTCCGGAAGGCAAGGCAAAGCACCTGGCCGCGGCGTCAACCATACCTAAGGTAGTATGCACGTGGTGCAGAGTTTCGAGCGGAACCCTGACGTAGTGACCGAGGTACTGTACCGCGCCCAGAGCAGCTGAGGACTGCGGAAGCACTGCACAGACGGTAAGCCCTACCCCGAGGTCCGCCACGTGGTGCGCCTGGCTGATGGGGGCGAGGACACCGTCGAAAACGCGATAGCGATCTGTCCGAATTGCCACCGGTTGCGACACTTCGGGTTGGTAAGGGATGTACATCCCTCGGCGGAAAAGTAGGCTGATCCCTTCGGGTTTTCCCCAAGCTTTGACGTCAAGGATGGATACACGATGAACGATAAAACGCCGTGGAAGATCAGGGCTCGTGTGAGGTGGGAGGGAGATACGTCGACGTTGAACCATCTACGCATGTCAACAGACCTAGGGGATTTTTTCTACACTGAATCGACGCGGATCTACTTTGACCTGAGCGGCACGTCGGTAACTACTGATTACTCAGCAGCTACCCAGCAGGCAATGGATGTAGTGACAGGAGTGAACGGTCGGATCCAGGGGAGGAGCATTCCAGGGCGTTTCCAGTTCGTGGTGATTGAGCGTTACGAAACCGGCCGCGCACCAACTCAGGTGCTCACAATCAAAGGCATTGAGGGAACTGCCTTTGGGGTTGCAACTATCAGCACCCTCGATGCCCATGGAAACTCCGTTCCTCCGCATCGTAAACCAGAGTTTTCTATCATCTTGTCGAGCCCGGATCTGGCCTATGCAAATCGTTTGCTTGCCGATATCTGCGATAACGATTGGGGAGCGGTATACAAGATTGGAGAACTGCTCACCAAGAACATGCATGCCCAACTGAATAATTGGGGATTGAAGGGCGGATTAAAGAAGCTCAATGCGGCTGCTAATAACCCCGGGATCACTGGAGATCACTGCCGACATGCTGTGGCTGATGGTAACCAGGCCAAAGCAGGGATCACGTTTGCGGAGGCCAAAGATCTGGTCACCAGCGGAGTGGAACACTGGATCAATCATCTGCTGGAGCTGCAGAGCTCTTGAGTCCACCTGGGACCAAGGCGTGGCATGTAACGAGCTGGCTGTGAACTCTGATGATCATTCGCTGGCCGACATCTACTCCGCTGAGACCATCGACGCATGGCGTCTGACCGCAACTCTCGACATGGAAAGCCTTACGGCTGATGAGCCTTAATCCAGATAGGTACTAATCGCAAAGGACCTTTGAGCGCTGCCTGGCCTTGGATGGATTGGTTGTGTCGTGGAATGAGGGCGAATGTGGGGCAGGTTCGTCACCATGGCTATGAGGGAGGCGGGGCTTGTAGATCTACCCGCTGGCGATGATCAGGTTCATCGGGGTGGTTTTGCGAGAAGCCAAGGCCATTTGGATCAGGCCATCGATGCGCCTATCAGACGTGGCTGGGCTGCGGCCAACGCCTAGATCAGAACGCTCATGGAGAGTCTCTTTCTCGAAATTGCGGGGAACGTCGTGCCTGACGATCTCGCGGCCAGCCAAGGCATTAGCGAAACGCGAGCTCCTGTCCGAATCCTGTTCTGAGTGGAGTCCGGACGGTAAAGGCATGCTCAACGGGCTGCTCAAGTTGCTGCATTCGGACAGATCACAAATTGAAGCGCACTCAATTTTCCGACTCCACGTGGCGCTGGTGACTGCCAGGATGATGTTGAACCGACTTGCAGAAGGCCAGTTGTGAGGCGCCCCGGTGTACTGAGGCGCCTGCCTTACCGCACATGCGTAGCTGAGCAGATCTGCTGCAGGGGCAACCTACGCTAACGCAATCAGCCGTGCGACCGTGAAAGCCAAGCACAGGGCCAGCATCAGCGTAGCGGGGCTGCTGAACCCACGCCGGCGCCAGCACCAAATGAACAGCGCCGAGCAGACGATCAGCAAGATGACGTGAAGTTGAATATCCATGAAAAGCTCCTTAATGTTGGGAGCTTCTGATTCTTCACATAACGCAGGACGGCTGGTGGTCAATTGCGTACCGTTTTAGGGTCACAACTCAGCGTAGTGACTCCCGCTAGAGGAAACGGCGCTTGTCGCGTCGGTAGCACTTGAACGCGACAAACCAGAAAGAAATCAGCGCAATGAGCGCGACTTTGTCGTAGCGTTTCATCAGCTTCGGAATGACGGCTTGCTCCAGTCCTGCGAGCGAACCCGAGAAGTGGAGCCGCGACACGTAGAACTCCCCTAGCAAACTGATACCCACAAAAAAAACGACACCCAGAATGAGGGCTGTCTGGGTTCGCTTCGACAGTGCGAGTACATACAAAACGTCAGTGAAGTAGTCCCTCACAGCACCCTCCTTGGTGAGCCAGTTATTGCTGCTGACGTGCACGTGCCTGGTGTGATAACCCTTCCAGAAGCCCATAAATCTGGTTATCTGTGAGGGCGAATTTGGGAGCAAATTCCATCCCAGGTGGCAGCTGATTTGGATAGCACATGAAAGCACCTTTTCCGGCGCCGAAGTACTTCAGGATGTAGTCGCTGAGCCGATTCGGCTGCGCGAGCTCGTAGGCAGTGCGGAAGATCGACAGATCGCAGATGCTTTCTCCGATCATCACCCAGGCGTGCCCATCCCAGGTTGCGTCGACAATCTCATCATCATGCGTTGGTCGGGGCAGATTATCGAAGCAACGGAAAACGTGCTTTCCGTTGATCAGGAGGTCACCCAGGACGACGACTGCAGGAACATCACTGGCCCGCAGAGCTGCAACAAAGCCGGCACTGATCATCACGCAGTGGCCCGCCGCACGGGGTATCGAGGCGAGGGTTCGCGTTGCCGTTTCAGCAATCAGCTTCAGGTCATTCGCCTGGTAGCTGGCGTAGTCCGCGTAGGCCTCTTGGCCTCGGTCGCGAATGATGATGTCGCGAAGCAGCGTAGTGGTCATGGCACTTCCTTGGTGAGTTGGCGCACCGGCTTGGGGAGCGTCTAGAGGACGTCTGCTGACGCTCGCCCATTCCAGAGCCATTTCAACCCACCTCCATCATAAAGGCAATGCTTCGCGCATAAAGTCGTTGATTTGTGCGAAAACTTGAAGAATCATGATTGAGACCAACTAAGAGCAATGGGGTGAGCAATGGCATTCCGAGCGGACGAATCAGCAGAACGCAATTACGAAGAGGCTGAGCGCTACCTAGTGCCTCCGTCCATGTATGCGGATGACGTAGAGAGAAGACACGCCAAGGAGACGCTTTGGGATCTCGCCCATGAGCTTGGGCCGGTGGTGGATGCCTACCCCACTTGGCACCCCCTGGTCAGTAACAACCGTAACCGCTTCCCAGTCACGAGGCCAAGCCGTGAATGCGGCTATGAAGGCCTAGACCATACGAAGTTCTTCGCCCACGGGTTTATCACGTGCCCCTATAACGACGGCCAGGCAGTGATCGACTCCGTCAAGAAACTCCCTCGAACCGGTGTCGCCCATATCTCAGCCGAACGGCTCGATGTGAAGTTTTACCACCCTGGCACCACAGCCATTCTTGTGAGATGTGACTGGCGGCGAGATCTGCCCAACAACATGATTCCGATATCGCTGGCGATGCCGCTGTTGCTGGAGCGGGAGCTTCAGTTCTGGAAGGGGGCGGAAGTTGGCGAGACGTGGGAAACCATGCGCGGATATTTCCTCGGTCAACCGAATGGCAGTCGCTCATCGCTGTTCGTGAATCAAGACACCGGCCAGAAGATGAAGAAGATCTGGGAGGCCCTGATCAACACCGGAATGTTCGGCCCAATCATGGTGGACGGCTGAGGGAGCCAGTGTCGGAGATGCGGCGAAAGCCGCAGCCTCCCGCACTACGGTTTGTCATCCTGATGGAGCGATGGCCATGAGTCGAATAACACCCTTCAGCTCCCAGCACTTGGAGGCTATTTGCCGAGTGCTGGGACACACTGACCACGGCTTGAGTAGCACCCAAATTGGGCGGCTCCTCCAAGAGATCAGCATCCCCGATTTAGACCCTGGCATTACCAAGTGGAAGCGTCTGTTCAACGCGCTGGCCGCTGCTCAGAACCAGCACGGGGTGGGTAACCACCTCATCCGATTCATCAATGCCGCGATGAATCCGGTGAGCTATGTCCGAGATCACTCCGCATTCAAGAAGCGTCGAGAAGAACTGAACATTGTTCTGGCCTTCGCAGGCTTCTATGTCCGAGAGGATGGAAGGGTCGGTCACACCGATCGAGCGGCTACCCTCGACGCTGCGAGAGCTCGAGCGGGTCGACTCAAGAAGGCTCTCGAGGATCGCGCCGTACACGAGGATGTTCTGAAGTACTGCCGCTCCGAGCTGATGGACGACAATTGTTTTCATGCGGTCTTCGAGGCAACGAAGGGGGTCGCACAGAGAATCCGTGAGCTAACCGGCCTTGGGGGCGATGGAGGTGAGTTGGTGACCAAGGCCTTCTTGGGAGAACGTCCTTTGCTGGCGTTGGGGCCCTTGAATACCGATTCGGAGAAGAGCGAGCAGAAAGGCTTTGCCAACTTACTAATCGGCCTGTTCGGCGCCGTCCGCAACCCTCTTGCACACGCGACCAAGACGAACTGGCCGATGTCTGAACAGGATGCCTTGGACATTTTCTCCATGGTGTCGCTCATGCACCGCAAACTTGATGGTGTGCGCAGGACGACACCCTGAAGGGAGGGTCTTTCTGAGGTGTGAGCCTGGGCTCAAACTCCGAATCGGCTTGTACGTTAAACCTCAGTATCGGGCGTGGGGCGAGGTCTGCGGGGCGGTCGGGTAGGATGGAAAGTGTCAGCCCGCCGTGAGGGAACCGCAGCACGCGGAAATGCTGTTGGAGCAGTGACCTTAGCTCACCGAGTAGCCCCGGCCGTTGTAGATGCTTCCAGCCCTCAAAAGGAGTCTTCGGAAACGTCCCCTAATGGGCGATTGCAGCCCAAGTTTGGGGCAACTACCGACCCATAGGGGGCATTTTAACGAGACGGGACAATCCAACTTGCATGAGACGCTTTTTCCGGTTCACTCAGGCTTTTAGCTAACCTCTCACAACCCCGGTTGGGGGATTGAGTTAATGGCTAAGTGCATCTATATCGTAGCTATGGCATGAAGCCAGACGTCAAGTTGCTGCTCTACGTAGTCTTGAGACAACCGCTCCTGTTCTAGTCGACCAACTCCGTGTCGACCAGAGCGCAGCTCCTCAAAAAGGGACCGCTCAGTAAGAGTCAGGCCATAGTCCGGTAGCTCGGCTGGTCGCTCTTCGCACACCCCGCGCTCAGCATGGGCGATCAGCGTGTCGCGATCCATCATCACGGCCTCAACATGGGGCTGCCTCAACCGTGCATCGGCGAGGAATTTCAGCCCCCATGTATCGAGATCCCCCCAGTAACCTACCCTTCGGTCCTTCAGCCACTCGGCTTGTAGCCAGGCGGTATTTGCGCCTCCTCCGAACACTGCAATGGTGCCTGGTAGCTCAGGAAGTCCGTAGCCAGCCTGGAGGTTCTCGATCACCAGCACACTCCGAGCGGGCAACGGATAGGTCATCAGTTGCTCAAAGGACAGCCGAACGAGATCAAGCCCAGCGAGGCGACTTTTCACGTCAGGGCAAAGTGGTTTCACGTGAAGCCAGTTGGATGGTGTGGCGCGGCAGCCTAACCAAGCCTCTAACCCGCCATGAGCGGAAACCTCTTGGTCGTGCATCGAATCCAATAGAGCGGAAATTAGGCTCTGGTTCAGCTCCACGAACTTCGTATCCACCCTCTGTAGTGGCAGGGCCCGCAAGTATCTCCGCTGGCCCATTCCACACTGGAGTTGCGGCAGCAGGCACGCCAGCAAATGGATGTCAGTCATGGAGAGCTTCTCCAGCTCTCCAAGCTGATTGATGAGGGTAGTGAACAGAGCCTTATCCAACGAGAGCAACGGCTCCATTCGCTCCGCCCAGCCTCTGCTTCGTTCAACAGCCTCAGCCCCCAGCGCAGCGATGAGGGCTTGCGTTGATTCGATCTCCAACCTTATCGGGACTTCGCATTCACCCAGTTGCCGAAATCGCTTCGTCACCCATGCCACTTGATGTGGCCACGGCCATTTCCGCCAGGCCGCGATATAGCCATGGAAATGGTCAAGATCCTCAAGCGCCTGGCTACCGGTTGGCGGCTTCAGCAAGCAAGGAATGGGGAAAGGTCGCGCACCCAAGAGTCGCTCCCGCAGCCGGCCTGTATGGTCCCACTCCAGTCGACGCAGCTCCTCAACAACGTCATCTGGAAGCCGTCCCCAATCCCTCACAGAGCTGGCTCCACTTCGATCCCCAGTGAACTGGCTGCCTTTTGCAGCCCCTGCTGTTCATGACGCGCCAGCTGATCGTCAATTTCCTCCCAGGTGACCTCACAGAGCCGACTCTCATGCTTGTCCTGGTCACGCTCTGCGATCAACAGCGAGCGCGCCGATTCACGTGCAAGGTTGAGGTTCTTGTATGGAGTGATCAGATTCACGTGGATCTTCAATTCCCGGAAGACTTTGAGCACCCTGCGACTCACCGCCTCGGCGGTATTGGAGAACGCCTCATCCAGGAACACGGTACAGTAGAGCGGACGGTCGCTGCCGTCAGGCGTCAGCACGTAAGCCAAGCTGGCGGCTACTATCGTGCCGGCAAACGACTCCTTTTCCCCGCCTGACTTACCGCTGGAAGACTCCAGCACATCGCGTACCTTTTTGCTGCCTTTCTCTACTTCCTCGGCGAAGAAGGACAGCTGGTAGCGCGAGTCCAACAGTCGCAGACTTTCCAGATTGCCCGAGGTCGCGGGATTGGTGGCCTTCTCCAGTTTCTCAATAAGGTCCTTCAGCTCGACAAAGCGAGCCTCATGATCGTCACTTCCAGCACGCGCGAGCACGCGCATCAACTGTGCATTGAATGCTTTCACGTGTTCGAAGATTTCTGGCCGACTTCCCAGACGAAGGTAGGTTCCCTGCCGAAACTCCGTGCGCTCCAGAACATCGTTGATCGTTTCGATTCGGTCCTGGATGTCCTCACGTTCGGCCTGGATGGTTTGGCTGATTCGAGCAAGCGACTGTGTTGCGTTGCGGTTCAAGCGCTCTCTGAAACGCTCAACCAGGTCTGGCAATCCTTCCTGCTCCAAATGGGCCAGGTGATCGACGTACTCTTCTAGGGCATCCACGCCGGCGAGCCAATCATTGGCGATGAGCGGCCATTTTGTTTTGAACTCGGAGACAATCCCGCTAGCCTTGTTCGATGCTCGAAACTCTCGGTTGTGGGCGCCCTTACGGGCCTCTTCCAGCGCTGATCGATGGCGATTTTCGAGTTCTGAAACCATCTCCAAATCGTCAAGGTCTAGCTGTCCCACACGCTTAGAAAGCAACTCCCTGACCTCATCCACCAAAGCGGTCCGGGCGGCATCTAACGCCAGCTCCAGTTGTTGGTTCGCCTTGAGCTTGTCGCTCTCCAGCCCACCGACTTTTTTGCTGACCAGTTCTTTCTTGCCTTGTACTTCCTTCAGCTCAGCACCTGCCTGCTCCCACCGAGCCTTCGCCACTCCCAATTCACTATCAGGCCGTTCAAGCGCCTCTAGATCCGCCCTCAGCGACTGCATCCGATCTTGCGCTGACTGGACATCAATTGCCGCCCAGGTGAGCTGGGCGATGCGCTCCCACACCCGAGTGTGCTTCTCGAGGTCGTCCATGGCCGTGCGCGCATCTGCTGTAAGCTGGGCCAACTTCTTGACCTCTGCCTCCAGCTCGACACGATCCTTCCTTAACGCCGCGAGACGCCCCCTTGTTACTGAATCCCAAACACCAGAAACGTGGGTTATCAATGCGCTGCTGGTCCTTCTTCTCAAATCGCCCTTTATCCAGGTGCACCAGGCCCTGGATGGTCATCGAAAAGTCGGTCTGGTCCAGTATTTCAGTCGATGCCACACAGTGCAGGTCGAAGCGTGAGAGATGCTTTTTCAGCCAATCACGATAGGGGTGCGGCTTCCAATCCAGCATTTTTAGAAAGCCATCCGGTAGGAACTCAGCAACCTGCGGATGCTGGTTCAGCCGAACAACCTGCACCCTGACATGGAGACCCGTGTGGCGAGTGTTCAGCCACTTGGTCACCAGGCGATATCGCTCATCAGGCACCAGCAGTGTGGTGCGATGCCCTCCCAGCGCCCGCTCAATGGCGCCTTGCCAAGGTCGATGCGCCTCCAGGACATCAATCAGCTCGCCAACGAAAACAACCTCCGCAGGATCTAGCGACAAGCTCTCTACCAGTTGGTCGCGGAGCTTCTGATAGGAAGGTTCAATGTTGGAGTCCGGTCGCGACTCCATGTCTTCGATTTCACTTACCAGCTCCTTGAGCTGTGTTTGCTCACGGGAGAGGTTCGCTGCCGACGAAGCGAACTGATCCTGGCGCGCTTGACGTAACGCTGGCACATCCGCCAGTTCCGTTTGCGCTCTCACCTGGTTTTGCTTGAATACGTCGAGCGACAGCGTGTCGGGCAGACTAAGGTCGCGTACATCCATCTGATACAGGCGCGCATCGCGCACGCTGTCGTGATGCACCTGCGTTGCCGCTTTCAAGTCCTTCCGCAGCCCCTCCAGTCGCTCACCACCTTGCGACTGGTAGGCATGGAATAATGCCTGTACCCGGTCCGTTGCTTGCTCCTCCAAAGCTCCAAGGCGGGTCATTTCCTGTGCCAACTGAAGCAGTTCCGCCTCGTATTGCTTCAGGCGCATCTGCCACAGTCGAGAGCACTGTTCGCCAAAGTAGACCGGCAGGCCGGCTAGCTCAGATGAGATCCGCCGCATCTCCTCCCTGGCCTGATTCAGCGCTTGGCTGGTCTCTGGCAACTCAATCAGGGCATCCCGCTGTCGCCGAGCATCATCGAGTTCGCTATGGACGCTCACCAAGTCATCGAATTCACTGACCGCAAGCCGGGCATGCTCCTTGACCTGACTGGGCTCCAGGACCAGATCTCGAATCAAGCTGGTGAGGTCATCAATCTTCTTCAAACCCAGCGCCCGGGAGAGCAGGGCAGGAGCGTTACGGTTCTCCATGCGCAGGAGCCGCACATAGGTCTCTTGATACTCGGTAAACGAATCGAATGCCTCGACCAGCGGGTCCTCTTTGAGGTGCTGTTTCAGCACACGGGCATTGCCCTCACCGAAGAGATGCAACAGTTCATCCAAGCCCACATCGCGCTTACCCACTACAAAAAGGCGTTTGAGGTCGTTGAGCGAGTTGCTGGCCTGGGTAATCCAGAACAGGGCCGCCAAGGTGATCTTCGAACCATCGTCCGCTTGGTACAGCGCCCGAAGCCCCGTTGCGGTCGCCCCTGAGCGTTTCAGCAGGGTAGCCGTCTCGCTGCCATCATGGGCCTTGCCATAGTTTCCTCGCACATAGGACATTAAGGTGCGATCCGTACGGTCCCCTTGAGCAGCCGCGATGTTGAACGACGCCTTGCTTGAGGGCAGCAGCAGCGCCATTAACCCATCAATGAGTGTCGACTTACCTGCACCGTTGTCACCGGTAATGAGGGTGCCCTCGGGGTCAATCTTCGCGGAGTGCAGGCCATGGAAGGAGCCCCAGTTGTATACCGACAGCTCGGCTAGACGGATCTGACCGGTGCTGAACAACTCACTCAGACTTACCTCGCTTGCCTCAAGCATCTTGCACCTCTTCGCCCGTTTTGACGTCCGCATCACCGGCTAGGCGTTCGTACTCTTTCAACAGACGTTCAAGAAAATCGGCATTGACGACATAGCGGATCACCGAGGTGATCTCAAACCGCTCGTCATCCCCTCGGACTGCACTGATGAGACGCTTATCTTTCAACAAGGCAAGCGATCCGTTGAGCGTCCTCCGCTCGGAGCGGGAGCTGTAGGTCAGCGGCAAAAAGGGTGTCATCAATGCCTCGATCCGCTCGATATCAATGATGATTTTCTGTTCGCCCGCTGTTTCTCGCTCCTGGTAGTACTTGCGCAGCACCAGCAACAGCAGCGTGTCATAGAGGCTGAGCGTGCGCTTGTTGATCAGGCGTGACGCTTCTTCGTCGGCCTCCTCGTCCTGCTCTGCCACCTCCTGCTGGAGCAGGATGGCAATACCGGCCTTCATGTCCAGCAACATGCGCATGAACATGTTGCCCAAGTGCTCTGCGATCAGGCCCTCGTGCCGGCACAGCGCTTCGAACGCCAGACGTTTGCTATCGGCCATCACCACCCCTTGGCGGAGTAACAGCACCAGGGCGCGCCTGGCCTCCAGTGGCATGCCGACCTCAGAATCCCCAACGACGGGCGGCTCAACGGGAGCATCCCCAAACGTCTCCACCTCACCGCTGACTGACGACGTGTCAGACCGATTCGTTCGATACTGGTCGAACAGGGCAGGGGCCTCCTGGGAATGCTGCTCTTCCTCGTTCATAAGGCGAGTTCCTCCAAATCCGTTGGAAACTGCTCGGCGGACATCAGCAAAGAGGGAATGTTGGCCCGAATCCAATTGCCGGTCCTATCCACTACCACCAGACTTTCAGGGTGTTCCAACACCACAGCACTGACTGCTTTGGCGATCCGCACGTGCGCCACCAGCTCTTCCAATCCTCCGGTGATGGGGCGGTGACTAACGATGCTCGCCACCGTCATCGGGCCGTGCTCAGTGAGCAACAGCTTCACATCCTGGGCCACTTCTAGCACCTTGACCGTGTTGAGGTGATCCAGCATGCCGAGGCTGGCGACGTGACTATTGGTATTTGCGGCCACCTGCCGGGTATCCAGGCGTTCTTCAGGTAGTCGTAGGTGAATACTGGAGGGAGAACGCACGCGCAGACTGCCCGTGGGGAGGTCCACAACCACCGGCTCGCGCAGGCTCACGTCCTGGTCTTTGAAATTCACCGCCAGCCGCTCTAGTTGGCGAAGCAGTCGCTCGACTGCACGGCGCTCTTGCTGAACGCCGCTTTCCACAAAAGCCCGCAGGCTCTCCTCGGTCCGGCGACGGACCTGGAATACCCGCTCACTTTCTTTGCCCAATTCGCGGACCAGATGGGATAGGTAACGCAATTCGTCTGATTTCAGATACTGGGACGCCGGACGTGCCAGGATCGAGCGGATTTGCTCACGGAATTCAGTGATTCGATTCTGATCACAGAGCAACTGATAGAAGCCGTCGAAAGCCTGTCCGGCATCGGTCTGGAGCAGTTCACCTTCATGCTCTATTAGCGCCTTCACCACCTCACCGCGCCCAGACTCCGACTCGATCATGCGGATCCGCATACGCTGATCGAGTTGGCGAATTTCGTCCTCAAGCCGGCGAAAGTCGCCCGTGAGCACTGACGTCAACTGATACAGTCCCCGGATGCGTTCACGCTGCTCCGGCGCGCTCAGCTCTGGCACCTCGCCCAACCGCAAGCGCTCAATCTCCAGATCGAGTTCCTGCCGGCGGGCCGTCAGCAGAGTGATTCGCTCTTCCGGATTTGGGCTCAGGGCGACAGCCAAATCTCGAACGGCGTCTTGCACAATGCGCAGGTGAGAGGCCGTGGCATTACTGTCTCGCTGATCCAAGCTCTGGGCAAAGCGCAGTGCCAATTCGAAGGCATCGGTTCGGGTGAGCTTGTCATCAAGCTCACGCAACCAGCCCGCCTGGATCCATTGGCGTAGATAGGTGCCCGCGTTGTCGTGCAGGCCATAGACCTCCTGCCAGATCGGCAGCTCGGCCTCCAGCGCGACACGTGCTTTCCCAAACGGCACTTCGCTGTCTTGAGCGAATAGGTCATTGATGAAGGCAAGAACGATGGACGCATTCTCAGCGCGTAGCAGACGCCAAGCTGCATGCTCGGAGAGCAATCGCCTAAAACGCGCCTGCTGCTCGTGCAAGCTCATCGACACCTCCTTGTGTATCGAATTACGTCAGGTGCTGGTCTTTGAGACGTCCCGGCTCTTTTACACCATATCTCGAAACATGCTGGGTTTCAGCAGATCAGATAGCCACACCATGGCCTATCCTACCGACCAGATCCAGCACCATCCGTACCATAAGTTCGGCCAGCAGCTAGTCGACCAGGGACCTCCGCCCGAACGGTGAGAGGCGCACCGCGACAATTCGGGAACCTGTGCCATCTTCATGACGCTCCTGTTCATTGACTCGTCGATGGTACCGACAGCGAAGCTGTAGTTTCGTAGCTGTTCAGTAGAGATGTCCGCTTGGCCGGTAGCTGCTTGTCACCAGCGTCTACTTCTGGCTATGGATTCAACCTGGGTCAGTAGTGACCTCTCGCAAGAGGCAGCTACCGGCCAAGCGGACATCTGTGATTGGCAGCTATTGGCCTCATGGACAGCCGCGTCCGTCGTGCAGGCCTCGGCTTTGAATAACGATGATCTGCTCCCTCCTAGTCATGCTTGGTCACTGTTGACGCCGCCAAAAGTGGTCTTGCCTAGTATCATCTGAGAAAAGCATATGCTCATGTATTGAGATGCAGCCATGGAACATCGTCATGCGGCCTGACATTGATTTTGCGTTAATTCGTCTCCACCGAAATAGCAAGGCAAGTGCCTTTGAGGAGCTTTGCTGCCAGCTTGCCGGCGAAGAGCAATTGCAGCCTGTATGCACAAGTTTTAATCGTAAAGGGCTAGGGGCGGATGGAGGCCTTGAGTGTTTCGCCGTCCTGTCCGACGGGACTGAGACGGGGTGGCAGGTCAAATATTATTGGGAGATGGGCAGTGCGCTCAGTTCACTCAATGAGTCCTTGAGCACAGCACTCGCCAAGCACCCTAAGATGACGCGATTCATAGCGTGCCTCCCGTTTGATCTCTCCGATTCTCGTAAACCTGACGTCACAACTGCCCTGGAGCGATGGGATACATGGAGGGGCAATCGCATCACTCAGGCAGAAGCTTCTGGTCGTAAGCTTGAGATTGAACGCTGGGATGCCTATGAGCTTAGAAGGCGCCTAACTGCATCAGTGATGGCTGCCGGGCGAATAGCTTATTGGTTCGACCAGACCCTGCTCACCAAGGAATGGTTTCGAAATAACTTTGAGAGAACTCGCCTAGCGTTGGGGAAGCGCTACAGCCCGGAGAGCCACATCGACCTACCTATTCGGCGGGTGATAGAGGCCACCGTCCTGGAGCCCCGTCTTTTCTCAGAGCTGGCTGCATTTAGTGAGACCATTGAAAAAAAGCTGGCATATACCGATCTGGGCGATCCGGTTGCGGTCTCAGCCTGCAATGATGCAATTGCGGAATTGGCTCAGGCGGCTCAGCGAGGAAACCAACCATTCTCGGCAGTCGCACTACGTCAGGTTGTTGAGTCGGCTCGGGATAAAGTCGTCAGCTGGTATTCCACCCAGAGAGACTCGGTTGTTCCAGGGAGCACCAATAGCCCCGCGAACGCCATTTCAAATCTGCTATCCGTCATTACTACTGTCGTGCGCTCACTCAGGGCACAGCATTGGGACTATGTGAGTGCTCGCGCGTTACTGGTGACTGGAGAAGCTGGATCCGGGAAGTCACACCTGCTAGCGGACATTTGCGATTACGCAATAAATGAAGACCGGCCGGCTGTGATGGTGCTCGGCGGCAAGCTGCCGGATGCTGAGCCTTGGGGCGAGATTTTGAGGGATCTGGGACTGCCTCGAGACCTTCAGGTGGACGACTTCCTGGGAGCGCTCAATACTGCCGCTCAAGCAGCTGGGGTTCGTGCCCTGCTCGTGATCGATGCGCTCAATGAAAAGAATGGCAAGGCAATCTGGCCTGAGCGCCTGGCGGGAGTCCTGCACGATGTTGATCGATTCGAATGGATTAGTTTGGTTCTATCTTGTCGCTCGACTTATGAGCCTTTGATCATCCCATCGAGCCTCGATGAGCAGTGTCTGCCACGCATTGAGCATGGAGGGTTCTCGGACCGTGAGGCTCGCCAGTATTTAAAGAAGCGCGAGATTCACCTGACGGAGGAGCCCAACTCGATTGATGAGTTCAGAACGCCTCTGTTTCTACGGATTTGCTGCGATGCACTTCAGCTCGAAGACCAAGCATTACTGGCGAGTAACCTCGGCGGGGTCACTGCAATTTTCGAGCTGTATACCGGTGCTGTCATTAAGGCGGTGAACAGTCGGATTGAGGCTAACCCTCAGCGTCGACTTGTAGAGAAGACCATTGGTGCTCTTGCTCAGGAAATGGCGGATACGGGACACGAGGTGATTGCCGCAGGCCGTGCTTACGACATTACTTCACCTATCTCCCTCGATACCTCGATTGAAAAGGACATCCTCTTTCAATTGCAGAGCGAGGGTTTGCTGACCGCGGAGATATCTGGCGACGATGACGAGGAGGAGTATCGCTTCACTTTTCAGCGCATGAGTGACCATGCGATCACAAGCAGCCTGCTCGAACGCAGTGTTGGGGATGTAGCTAATGCGTTCACCAGCGATACGCCGCTTCGTAGGGCTCTCCTCGATTCGCACTCATCTACTGTGCCCGGTGTACTCGAAGCTCTTGCCGTCCAACTGCCCGAAAAGTTTGGAGTTGAGCTGATTGATATGCAGCTCCAGGCAGTGTCTTGGGACGTGCGTAGGGCTTTTGAAGGAAGTCTACTGACCCGAAGCAAAGAGAGTTTTAGTCAGCGTACTTGGGCATGGATTGAGGAGCACGGTGGGGCTGCGATGCGATTCGGAGTTCTCATTGCTCTGTCGACCGATCCTACAGGGGATCACAATGCAGAGTTTCTGGATGTAGAACTGCGCGCTCTATCCATGCCTGAACGCGACGCGCGCTGGTCGAAGTACTTGGCTGAGAGCAGCGATTCAGCTGTGCGTCTTATCGATTGGGTGCTCTTCGCTGATCAGGGCGCGATCCGTCCTGAGCGAGCTGTGCTGACTGGTGTCCTGCTCTGTTGGTTCCTGACCACTTCAAATCGACTTGTGCGTGATACGGCTACCAAGGCCTTGGTTGTTCTTCTTGCTTCTCGGCCAGGCTTGGCCCGAACGCTTTGGTCTCGGTTCAAAAGTCTTGACGATGCATATGTCACCGAGCGTCTGGTCTGTTCCATCTATGGCGCTGCCATGCAGGGGCGCTGGGATCCTGAAAATCTCCATGCGGTAGTGCTGGATCTGCATGCGGATCTTTTCGTGAGCGCCGACTTCCCCCCCAATATCCTGACGCGCGACCACGCACTCGGGCTCGTCCAATATGCTGAGAGCCAGCATGCCTTACCCACCGACTTCGAGGTACATCTAGCCAGGCCGCCGTACGGAGGAGCCTGGCCAATCGAGTATGTAACTGAGGCACAGATTGAGTCCTATACGCGGGTAAATCGCCAAGGTGGGGTGTACCGCGATGAGATAACAGGCTCGACCGTCCTTGATGGCGATTTTGCCCGCTATCAGGTCGATTATGTGGTGGGAGACTGGAGCGCGGCGACTAAGGGTTCCGGGCCGATTCCTACTGCAGAGCAACTCAGCCAGCGCTGGTTGGAGAGCTTCAACAGTACAGCATCGCCGAAAATGTTAGAGGCTTACGCGGCATTTATAGGTGCGATGGAGATAGCTGTCGCTGCCGGCGCCGGCAAAAAGCATACAGCGATTCAGCAGGCGAAACGGACCTTGCGATCCGACATTGGTGAAGAGGCATATGCCCAATGGAGTGCTGAAGCGTCCGCCTGGCATCAAGAGGGTATGTACCAGAGGCTGGCCAATCGAAGAGGTGGGCCGGCGCAGTTCAATCTTGCGTGGGGACGCCGGTGGGTATGCAAGCGTGCCCATGATCTTGGATGGTCAGAAGCTCTGCATGGTGAATTCGATGCGACCATCAGTAATGATCGTCACACTCATGAGTGCGAGCGCATCGGTAAGAAGTATCAATGGATAGCGCTCTATGAACTCTGCGCGAGGATGGCAGACAACCTGCAGCCCATGCCCGGCACCCAGTCTGGAGATTTTTCGCGTCTTCGAAACATTGACCCGTCTTTACTGATCACGAGAACCCACGATGACGGATGGCGACATTTTGAAGAGCCGGTTTTTTGGATTCAGCCCCGTCCAGATTTGGGTATGGCGACAGTCGACCAAGCTTTGGATTGGCTAAACGCCAATGAGGATGTGTTCGATGAGGTGGAAAATATCGAGGTGACGGACCCCGCCGATGAGAAGCGGTGGCTAATACTCAACGGGTTTGAGACTTGGCGCGGTGGTGGGAGAGCTCTAGAGCGAGAAACCTGGCGTCGAATCTCGTCCTTCGTTGTTCGAAAGGTCGATCTCGATAGAGCCTTGGCGTTGTTGGAGCTAAATCACTTCCAAGGCGATGACGATATACCACTCGCCCGCAGCGGAGGTTTTCGTTCATATTTAGGTTCTCATCCATGGGAATTGCAGATTGATGAAGAGCAGGCAAGCGATGAATGGATAAGAGCTTGGAGGCCTTATGGTGTCGCAAAAAGGGCAGTCAGTATCCGCCCGACTACTGCCCGATACAGAGCCGAGGCTTCAGGCTACGACGCCTCAATTGACCAGAATATTGAGATCAGTCTCCCCGCCGGCTGGCTGATGAATTGCCTCAATCTGCGTCTGACCGATGGCGATACGATCAAGTTTGTCGATGGGGCAGGAGTCGTCCGCTTTCTGGATCCATCGGTGAGTATGGAGGGACGGAGCGCAGCACTAATTGATCGCGAGACTTTCTTTTCTTTCCTAGAAAAAGAGAAATGTGTGGTGGTTTGGGCTTTGTCTGGTGAGAAAAACGTATACAGCAGGGGGTTTGGAAACGGCTTTGGGGGGCGATGGACGTTTACTCGAGTATTTCACTCTCAAGGTAAAGAGATTGTGGCTTTAGAACGTTACCAGACCTTCGAGGCTCCAAGCACGGATCAACTTGACGAGCTGAGAGCTGCAGAGGCAGAAGTCGCAGTGGAGCTTAATGATTAACATTGTTGGGTCTAGCAATTCCGCCGGGTCTGTCCCTGTTCTGGCGGACGGTTGGTAAGAGCTACTGCTCTCGGAGCTCCGCTCACACTCCATAGGGGGAGTGGCAGATCAGCGTCGAGTCAATAGGATTACCTTGGATGTCCGTATATGGACTCCCCCTCATTGCAAGCTCCCGTCACTTTGGCGCCCGTGCCGACTGCACACGTATATCCGGCCTCTGATTTCGGCATCGTCTTCTGATGCTGGGCCATGATGGGCTATTCGCGCGCGGGCTCCCAATCGCTTCTACGTGCTCTGCGCACATGGACATTTGAGGGGTTTGCTCGCGCCGGTTCGACCGGTTTGCCATCGTTCAGGTTGCTTCGCAATCGTGGGTGACGGTCACTCTGTTATGCAGTGGTTGGTTCGTGGGTCAGGCCGCAGCCAGTTCCGGCTGGTAGGCAGTGCCATTGCGCAGCATCGCCCAGGCCATACGCGCGGTCTTGTTGGCCAGCGCGATGGCGGCCACGTTGGTGTGCGATCGTTCAGCCAGGCGGACGGCCCATTGGCTCAGCCGGTCATCCTTGGATGGAGCTGTGCGCAGCACGGATCGAGCGCCATGAATCATCAGTGTTCTCAGGTAGGCATCGCCGCGTTTGCTGATGCCCAGCAGTCGATCTTTGCCACCGGAGCTGTGCTGCCTCGGCGTCAATCCCAGCGAGGCAGCAAACTGTCGACCATTGGCAAACTGGCGGGCGTCACCGATGGCCGCGACGAGGGCGGTGGCGATCATCGGGCCGACGCCGCGCAGTTGCTGCAAGCTCTGAGCGCTCGGCTCATTGGCCGCAATCCCGGATATCTCGCGATCCAGCTCCTTGACCCGTTCATCCAGCATGCGCAAGTCGCGCCATAACCCATCCAGCAAATGCCGAAAGCGCAGCGTTAAACCGTTGTCTGCATCCTCCAGCCAGCAGGGAATGGCGCGTCGCAGTGCACACAGTTCTTTCGGTGCAATCAGGCCGTACTCTGCGACCAGGCCACGAACCTGGTTGGCCTTGGCGGTGCGTTGCTCAATCAACCCTGCTCGAATGCGATGTGCCGCCTGAATGTCCTGCTGTTCAACCGTCTTGATCGCCACGAAACGCATGCTGGGCCGGCTCATTGCCTCACAGATTGCTTCCGCGTCATTGGCGTCGTTCTTGTTGCTCTTTACGTAGGGCTTCACGAACTGGGGCGCGATCAACTTGACCCGAAATCCACGCGCCTCAAGTTGCCGAGCCCAATGATGGGCTCCACCGCAACTCTCCAAGCCAATCTCACAATCGGGCTCGGCCTTCTCCAGGATCGCTTGAAGCCAGCGTTCGCGAGATAACCGCTGCCGCCAGACAGGCCTCTCCTGGCAGTCGACGCCATGGATCTGGAACACGCTCTTGGCCAGGTCGACCCCAATGCGCATAAGCTTCATGTCTGGACTCCTTCTCATCAGTGACTGCGGTTCGCAACTTCAGTCTGGCACTCGAAGTGCCGAGGTGAGGGGGAGTCCATCCCATTGCTTCTGGCCGGTTGCTGCCGCTGGGGAGAGGCCGCTACCGACCCATAACGGACGTTCCGGAGTGGATGATTACTTCCTGAGGATCACGCCGGGAGACGGGGACTGCAATCTCCGACTTTCGGTGGCCACTTAAGGAGCGGTCACGCTGCTCGGAGAGCTCCAGGCAAATTAGCAGTCAATTGCGCTGCGTACAGCGAGCTCTGAGACATTTACATAGCGGACAATCGTGGCTCAGCCGTGCCTTGATGTTGTACGATGACTGCTTCCCCTCATCTTTCCAGCGACTCCCATGCCGACCAGCCCGCTTCCCCGAAAACGTTCCCGCAGTCTTGCTCACGACGTGGTCGCGGAGCTTTCCGCGCGAATCCGTGACGGCCGCATCAAGCCCGGTGACAAGCTGCCCACCGAGTCGGCGATCATGACCGAGCAGGGCGTCAGCCGCACCGTGGTCCGCGAGGCGATCTCCCGGCTGCAGGCCGCGGGGCTGGTGGAGACCCGCCACGGCATCGGCACCTTCGTGCTAGACACGCCCAAGGACGGCCCGTTCCGTATCGATCCGGCGACCATCGTTACCCTGCGCGACGTGCTGGCCGTGCTGGAGCTGCGCATCAGCCTGGAGGTGGAGTCCGCCGGGCTCGCCGCCCAGCGCCGCAGCCCCGAGCAACTGCAGGGCCTGCGCGACGCCCTGGATGCCTTGGAGGAGAGCCAGGCCAACGGCCGCGACGCGGTGGCCTCGGACTTCCAGTTCCACCTGCGCATCGCCGAAGCCACGGGCAACCGCTACTTCACCGACATCATGAGTCACCTGGGGGCGAGCATCATCCCGCGCACCCGGCTCAACTCTGCGCGCCTGGCCCATGACGACCAGAGCCACTACCTGGCGCGGGTCAACCGCGAGCACGAAGACATCTTCGATGCCATCGCCCGCGGCGACACCGACGCCGCCCGCGCGGCCATGCGCCTGCACCTCACCAACTCCCGCGAACGCCTGCGCCGCGCCCACGAATTGGCCGAAGAAAAACTCGGCTGACGAGCGGACGACAGAAAAGGTTGTCTGACGACTTGTCGGCTTTTGTTTGTAGTTGTACGATGACAGACAACATGACGCCATAAGCCGATTGTCGTTGCACCTCTTCCTATAAAAATTCGCTTTGCAGGGTGATCGCCAATGAATCCACAAGAACTGAAGTCCACCCTTTCGTCCGGTCTGCTGTCGTTCCCCGTGACGGACTTCGATATCCAGGGCAACTTCCGCGCGGACACCTACGCTCGCCGCCTGGAGTGGCTGGCCCCCTATGGCGCCAGTGCACTCTTCGCGGCCGGCGGCACCGGCGAGTTCTTCTCGCTGGAACCCAACGAGTTCTCCTCGATCATCAAGACCGCGGTGGATACCTGCCGTGGCCAGGTACCGATCCTCGCCGGCGCCGGCGGCCCGACCCGCCAGGCCATCGCCTACGCCCAGGAAGCCGAGAAGCAGGGCGCCGCCGGCATCCTGCTGCTGCCGCACTACCTGACCGAAGCCAGCCAGGAAGGCCTGGTGGCCCACGTCGAGCAGGTCTGCCGCTCGGTGGACTTCGGTGTGGTGGTCTATAACCGCAACGTCTGCCGCCTCAACGCCGACAGCCTGGAAAAACTCGCCGACCGCTGTCCGAACCTGATCGGCTTCAAGGACGGCATCGGCGAGATCGAGCCGATGGTCGCCATTCGCCGCCGCCTGGGCGAGCGCCTGACCTACCTCGGCGGCCTGCCGACCGCGGAAGTTTACGCAGCGGCCTACAAGGCACTGGGCGTACCGGTGTATTCCTCGGCTGTCTTCAACTTCATCCCGAAGACCGCCATCGACTTCTACAACGCCATCGCCAGCGACGACCACGCCACGGTCAACCGCCTAATCGACGACTTCTTCCTTCCGTACCTGGCCATCCGCAACCGCTGCGAAGGCTACGGCGTGAGCATCATCAAGGCCGGCGCCAAGCTGGTTGGCCATGACGCGGGCCCGGTGCGCGCACCGCTGACCGACCTCACCGGCGAAGAAGTCGAGATGCTCGACGCGCTGATCAAGAAACTCGGCCCGCAGTAAGCCGGAGGTCCCTGTGGCACATCAGTATTCGCACTACGTCGACGGCCAGTGGCTGGCCGTCACCGACGCAACCCCGAACCGCAACCCGTCGGACCTCTCCGATGTGGTCGGCGACTACGCACTGGGCGACGCCGCGCTGGTCAACCTGGCAGTGGAGGCGGCCCGCGCCGCTTTCCCGGCCTGGTCCAACAGCAACGTGCAGGCCCGCGCCGACGCGCTGGACAAGGTCGGCAGCGAGATCATCGCCCGCCGCGCCGAGCTGGGCGCGCTGCTGGCGCGGGAGGAGGGCAAGACCCTTCCCGAAGCCATCGGCGAAGTCGGCCGCGCGGGGAACATCTTCAAGTTCTTCGCCGGTGAATGCCTGCGCCTGGCCGGCGACCTGCTGCCCTCGGTGCGCCCCGGCGTCAGCGTCGAGGTGACCCGCGAAGCCGTGGGCGTGGTCGGTCTGATCACCCCGTGGAACTTCCCCATCGCCATCCCTGCGTGGAAGATCGCCCCGGCCCTGGCCTACGGCAACTGCGTGGTGCTCAAGCCCGCCGACCTGGTGCCCGGCAGTGCCTGGGCGCTGGCGGAAATCATCTCCCGCGCCGGTTTCCCCAACGGCGTGTTCAACCTGGTGATGGGGCGCGGCAGCGTGATCGGCGAAGCCCTGGTCAACCACCCGCAGGTGGACGCCGTGAGCTTCACCGGCTCGGTCGGCGTCGGCCGCCGCATCGCCGCGCAGTGCGTGGCCCGTGGCGCCAAGGTGCAGCTGGAAATGGGTGGCAAGAACCCGCAGATCGTCCTCGACGACGCGGACCTCGCCACCGCCGTGGAGCTGTCGGTGCAGAGCGCCTATTACTCCACCGGCCAGCGCTGCACCGCGTCCAGCCGGCTGATTGTCACCGAAGGCATCTACCCGCGCTTCGTCGAAGCCATGGTCGAGCGCATGCGCAAGATCAAGGTGGGCAACGCGCTGCAGGACGGCATCGACATCGGCCCGGTGGTTTCCGAAGCGCAGCTGCGCCAGGACCTGGACTACGTCGAGATCGGCCGCAACGAAGGCGCGCGCCTGCTGTTCGGCGGCGAGCGCCTGTCGCTGGCCACCGAGGGCTATTACATGGCCCCGGCACTGTTCGACGAGACCACCCCGGAGATGCGCATCAACCGAGACGAAATCTTCGGCCCCGTTGCCAGCATCCTCAAGGTGAAGGACTACGACGAGGCGCTGGCCCAGGCCAATGCCACCGAGTTCGGCCTGTCCGCCGGCATCGCCACCACCTCGCTCAAGCATGCCGCGCACTTCAAGCGGCACGCCCAGGCCGGGATGGTGATGGTCAACCTGCCCACCGCCGGCGTGGATTACCACGTGCCGTTCGGCGGTCGCAAAGGCTCGTCGTACGGGCCGCGCGAGCAGGGCCGCTACGCCCAGGAGTTCTACACCTTGGTGAAGACCGCCTACATCGGCGCCTGACCGACAGCAGTACCAGCGGGTGGCGCCTGCCATCGCCATCCGCTGCACAAGACATGACCAGAACCCCGACACAAGAACAAAGCAGGGGAAACACCATGACCATCGTCTGCCCGCAGCCGACACGTACCCGCGAACCCAGGCACTGAACGCGCCCCGAGCACTCCCACTCCGCTCAACTTCGCAGGTAGGTCGTAATGCTGAACCGCCCGATCTCACATCGCCGCGCCGCCGTGCGCCGGCTTTCCCCGCGCCAGTTCCCTGGCCGCGCGGTGTCGTCTCGCCTGCTCGCCAGGCGTCCGGCGGGGCCCTTTTCTTCGCTCCACGCTCTCTCGCTGTACGCCATCCGGCTGCCTGCCGGCCGTGGCGCGCTATCTGCTGTGTCGCTCGCCGCTGTGCCCAGCGCGCGAGTCGGAACGGACGTACCGGCCGCGCCCGCCGTACGTCGGCAAGGAGGCGGTAACGGCTCGCTGCGACGGGCCGGCTGATAATCTGGCCGGCCTGCGCCGGTCGCTTCCATAACAACAAGACACGAGACGCAATCGATGAGCCAAGCAACCGCCAAACCGACGCATGTGCGTTACCTGATCCTGCTGATGCTGTTCCTGGTAACCACCATCAACTACGCCGACCGCGCCACCATCTCCATCGCCGGCTCCAGCCTGCAAAAGGACCTGGGCATCGACGCGGTCACCCTGGGCTACATCTTCTCCGCCTTCGGCTGGGCCTACGTGGCCGGGCAGATTCCCGGCGGCTGGCTGCTCGACCGCTTCGGCTCGAAGAAGGTCTACGCCGCGGGCATCTTCATCTGGTCGCTGTTCACCTTCCTGCAGGGCTTCGTCGGTTACCTCCCCGTGGCCAGCGCGGTGATCGCATTGTTCCTGCTGCGCTTCATGGTGGGCTTCGCCGAGGCGCCGTCCTTCCCGGGCAATGCGCGCATCGTCGCCGCCTGGTTCCCCACCGCCGAACGCGGCACGGCCTCGGCCATCTTCAACTCCGCGCAGTACTTCGCCACTGCGCTGTTCGCGCCGATCATGGGCTGGATCGTCTTCCACTTCGGCTGGGAGCACGTGTTCGTGGTGATGGGCGTGCTGGGCATGGTCTTCGCCGGTATCTGGATGAAGACCATCTACAACCCCAAGGAGCACCCGCGCACCAACGCCGCTGAAGTCGCCGCGATCGAAGCCGGCGGCGGCATGGTCGACATGGACCAGAAACGCGCCAGCGACGGCCCGAAATGGCACTATGTAAGCCAACTGCTGCGCAGCCGCATGCTGCTGGGCGTGTACCTGGGCCAGTACTGCATCAACGCCATCACCTACTTCTTCCTCACCTGGTTCCCGGTGTACCTGGTGCAGGAGCGCGGCATGTCGATCCTCAAGGCCGGCTTCATCGCCTCGCTGCCGGCGCTGATGGGCTTCCTCGGTGGCGTGCTGGGCGGGATCATCTCCGACTACCTGCTGCGTCGCGGCCATTCGCTGACCTTCGCCCGCAAGCTGCCGATCGTCTGTGGCCTGCTGCTGTCCACCACCATGGTGTTCTGCAACTACGTCGAAGCCGAGTGGATGGTGGTCGGGTTCATGACCCTGGCGTTCTTCGGCAAGGGCCTGGGTGCGCTGGGCTGGGCGGTGGTGGCGGACACCTCGCCCAAGCAGATCGCCGGACTTTCCGGTGGCCTGTTCAACACCTTCGGCAACCTCGCCTCGATCACCACGCCGATCGTCATCGGCTACCTGATCAGCGCCACCGGCTCGTTCAAGTGGGCCCTGGTATTCGTCGGCGCCAACGCGCTGGTGGCCGTGCTGAGCTACCTGTTCATCGTCGGCCGCATCGAGCGTGTGGAGCTGCGCGAAGAAGACCCAAAGGGTCGCCAGGTGCCTGAAAAACGTCTGGCCCCGGCCAATTCCTGAGCAGTTCCCGGGGTATTTCGGAGATGAGTGTCATGCAGTTGATCCCGCACCAGGACTCGCCGCGCTACGTGAAATTGCACGCGGACGATAACGTCGCCATCGTCGTCAACGACCAGGGCGTCGCCGCTGGCGGTCGCTTCCCGGATGAGCTGGTGGCCGCCGAGTCGATCCCGCAGAGCCACAAGGTGGCGCTGGTGGATATCGCCGAAGGCGCGCCGGTGCTGCGCTATGGCACGGTGATCGGCTATGCCCTGGCGCCCATCGCCAGGGGGCGCTGGGTCACCGAGCAACTGCTCAGTCTGCCGGAGCCGCCGGAGCTGGATGCGCTGCCGCTGGCCACCGAAGTGCCGCCCACTGCCGAGCCACTCACCGGCTACAGCTTCGAGGGTTACCGCAATGCCGACGGCAGCGTCGGCACGCGCAACCTGCTGGGCGTCAGCACCACGGTGCAGTGCGTGACCGGTGTGCTGGACCACTGCGTGGAGCGCGCCCGTCGCGAACTGCTGCCCAAGTACCCGCACGTCGATGACGTGGTGGCGCTGACCCACAGCTACGGCTGCGGCGTGGCGATCAACGCGCCGGACGCGATCATCCCGATCCGCACGCTGTACAACCTGGCGCGCAACCCCAACCTCGGCGGCCAGGCGCTGGTCATCGGCCTGGGCTGCGAGAAGTTGCAGCCGGTGCAGCTGATGGACGGCGACGCACTCACCGCCGGGCAGGACGAGGCGCAGTGGCTGTACCGCCTGCAGGAATCCGGCAACGGCTTCCAGGGCATGGTCACGCAGATACTGGAGCTGATCGAGGAGCGTCTGGTGGTCCTCGACCAACGCCGCCGCGAGACGGTGCCGGCCTCGGAACTGGTGGTGGGCATGCAGTGCGGGGGCAGTGACGCCTTCTCCGGCGTCACCGCCAACCCCGCGCTGGGCGTGGCTGCCGACCTGCTGGTGCGGGCCGGCGCCACGGTGATGTTCTCCGAGAACACCGAGGTGCGCGACGGTATCCACCTGCTCACCGCCCGCGCCGCCAACCGCGAGGTGGCCGAGCAACTGGTCGCCGAGATGGATTGGTACGACCGCTACCTCGCCCGCGGCATGGCCGACCGCAGCGCCAACACCACGCCCGGCAACAAGAAGGGCGGGCTGAACAACATCGTCGAGAAGGCCATGGGTTCCATCGCCAAGTCTGGCAGCAGCGCCATCGTCGGCGTGATCCCGCCGGGCGCGCGGGTGAAGGGCAGGGGGCTGCAGTACTGCGCCACCCCGGCCAGCGACTTCATCTGCGGCACCCTGCAACTGGCCGCCGGGATGAACCTGCACATCTTCACCACCGGACGCGGCACGCCCTACGGGCTGGCCATGGCGCCGGTGATCAAGGTGGCGACCCGCACCGAGCTGGCCGAGCGCTGGCCCGACCTGATCGACGTCGATGCCGGGCGCGTCACGTCCGGGCGCATGACCCTGGACGAGCTGGGCTGGGAAATCTTCCAGCTCTACCTCGACGTGGCCAGCGGCAAGGTCCACACCTGGGCCGAGCGGCACCACCTGCACAACGACCTGGTGCTGTTCAACCCGGCCCCCGTGACCTGATGGAACCATTGATCTGATCCACCCCTGATCGGCGGCGCCTCCCGGCGTCGTCGGCCTCCCTTTGCCTGAAATCCAGCGCCTGCCCGCACGACTGGGACGGGTGGCGCTCACCCTGACATCCACGACCCCGGAGACAACAATGAAAAACTCCACCCTGGGCGCTGCCATCGCCTGCGCCGCCCTCGGCTTTCTCGTGCCCGCCGCCCAGGCTGCCGGCTTCCTCGAGGACAGCAAGGCCAGCCTGACGCTGCGCAATTTCTACATCAACAGCGACAACCGCAACGGCACCGCCGAACCGAGCCGCCAGGAAGAGTGGGGCCAGGGCTTCATCCTCAACTACGCCTCGGGCTACACCCAGGGCACGGTTGGGCTGGGCGTCGACGCCATCGGCCTGCTCGGCATTCGTCTCGACAGCGGCGGTGGCACCCATTACGAATCGGCCAGCCAGCAGGCCGGTACGGTGTTTCCGTCGAAGAGCAACGGCGAGGCGGTGAACGACTTCAGCAGCTTCGGCCCGACGCTGAAGGCGAAGATTTCCGGCACCGAACTGCGCTACGGCACGCTGATGCCCAAGCTACCGGTGGTGACCTACAACGACGGTCGACTGCTGCCCGGCACCTTCGAGGGCGGGCAGGTGAGCAGCGCCGATATCGACAACCTCAGCCTGGTGGCCGGCAAGCTGGAGCACACCCGTGGCCGCAACTCCAGCGACTGGCGCGGCATGTCGATCCAGGGCGCCAACAGCGGCGCCACGGCCCGCGACAGCAACGAGTTCTACTACGCCGGCGGCGACTACAAGCTGAGCAAGGACCTGACGCTGCAGTACTACTACGGCCAGCTCAGCGAGTTCTACCAGCAGCACTTCCTCGGCCTGCAGCACAGCCTGAACCTCGGCCCCGGCGTGCTGAAGACCGACCTGCGCGCCTTCGACAGCGACTCCGACGGCAAGAACGGCAGCGCCTCCGGCCGCGCCGATGGCTACCTCTCCAGCGGCTACTACGGCAATCGCGTGAGCAAGGGCGAAGTGGACAACCGCGCCTACAGCGGGATGTTCACCTACAGCCTGTCCGGGCACAGCCTTGGCGCCGGCTACCAGGTCATGAACGGCGACAGCGACTTCCCCTACCTGAACCGTGGAGATGGTGCCAGCGGCAGCGCCTACCTGATCACCGACGTGCAGATCGGCAAGTTCCTGCACGCAGGCGAACGCACCTGGGTGGCGCGCTACGGCTACGACTTCGCCCAGGACGGCTTGCCGGGCCTGACCTTTGCGGCGATCTACCTCAAGGGCGACGACATCAGGAGCGCCAGTGGCGACCAGGGTGAATGGGAGCGCGACCTGACGTTGTCCTACGTTATCCCCGAAGGCACCCTCAAGGGCCTGGGCTTCTCCTGGCGCAACGCCATGCTGCGCAGCGGCCTGCCCGCCAGCGGCTCCGGCACCCCGACCCAGCGCGACCAGGACGAGAACCGACTGATCGTCAGTTATACCTTGCCGCTGCTTTAAGCCCCTAAGGATCGACTTTGCACGTCCGGGGTGGCCCGCTCGAACGCAGTAAATCAGTAGCAGGAGCGCGACCAATGTCGGGAACTACGAGCACCCACTGATGACCATGTCAATGGCGTCAGGGGGGCTTTCCGTCTGTGACGACAGGCAGGGAACGACCAATTTGCTGCAGTCGGAGAGAGGCCGCTACCGACCCTAAGCTGCCCTTCACGGAGGGTGGCTAACGGCAAGGAGCAGCTCTTGTGGGCTCTCATAAGTTCTCTGCTCTGAGGCATTTGAATGTGCCTCAGACTTGGGCTTGTCAGAGCGGAGCCATAGAAACTGAGATTACCCCTTAAGCAGCTTGGCCTCTTGGATCATCACGTAGGCGGGTACCTTGTCCTTCAGAGCTATCCACCAATCCCCGTCGTTGTCGAGTTGGCGCAGTTCCCCGCCGACGAAAACGAACTCCGGTGGCTTGGTCCACAAGATCTCACGGATTGACGCATCTGGATCCTTGACCCGGCACATGACCAAGTAGCATGCCGCACCTTCCCGAATCCGCTCTACATGCGCTAAGCGCTCGTTGTACCCCAAGTCGCTCGGATCTCCGCCATATTTCTGCATGTGGGTGAGCATGACGTAGCGTATTCCCTCATGCATCCGACAACGGTCCTGCCAGACGCGCAGGACAACTGAATTCTCCCCCTTAGGGCCTCGTATACGCTCGGGGCCCCACGACCACCGGGTGTTAAGAAGGTCGGCGCCAAGAGCACTGAAGAACTGGCTGATTGATAGTGCGCTCATTGTTGCTCTCCTACCTCGTAACGCACCCGCGCTACGCGGCTTCTGGTCATTGCTGAGGATGGTAAACCCGTAGAAAACATCCTCTGCAGAGACGGCTGGCGATGTCGGTGAAGCGGGTTCATTGCATAGAGTTGGGGCAAGGCTAGCGGCTGCGGTAGAGCCATAATTATAGAACTCTCCGCGCCTATCATCAGAGCGCAAGCCTGCTCCTCCAGCTCTGATCTAGTCAGAGGCATCATCGCCCCAACGGAGACATCTGCTGAGTTCAGAAAGTGGAAGAAGGGACAGCACTCATCCGGGCTTTTTTGACGGTTAGCTTGATGGCCATTTTGGCAATAGACTACGCAAAATGCCCTAGGAATTGCATTCAATGGACATTGGACTCTCAATTGCTGAAGGCCTCACTGCCGTGATCGCCCTGCTTAGCTTGTGGCTCTCTGTCATCGCGCTGCACCGGACCAAAGGCAATGACCTTTTTCAGCTTCGACAGCGTGTGCGGATGGAGGCCGAGAAGGCCCGTTCGGCATGGTACGAACTCGGTCACGAATGCAATACACTGATCCATAGAGTTCGGATCGACCCGACGCTCGTTCCTAGCCACAGAACAAGACTGTTCGAATTCCTGACGGATCATCGGGAGCACCTAGATCAATGCATCCTAGACGCAATCGCGCTAGCCGAAGACGTTCATGCAAAAGCGGACGAACTCAGTGAAGAGAAGTGCCGACACTACCTCCGAATGATCGAGCCTAGTATTGAAAAACTGAGTAGGAATCACGGAGTAGCTGAGCGAAAGCTTGCCGAGTTGATGGCACAGTTGGCTGCCAGCTCTCAATCAAAAGCCTAGCCAGACGCAGGCCGAACCCGTTCTTCCCAGAAGTCCTGATAGTTACGCCGTGTTCGTTGGACGAAGGGGCGTCGCTGCTCAATCAACTGATCCGGTGTTAGTCCGGAGAGCCGTAGGCCACGCTTCTCGGCCTGACAGAAGTAACGATTGTCGGCTGTGTTGCAGAACATGCAAGCGGTGACGATGAAGTCTGGATTGTCCCTATTCGCATCACCTTTCGGTAGCAAATGGTCCCAAGACAGGGCCAGCCAGTTCGCGAATGACTGAGTACCGTCGAGGCCGCAGTACCGGCAGACGAACCGATCACGCTCATGGATGACAAAGGCGTATCCCCGTAGAGAGTCGGTAAATCTCGCCATCCCTTCACCTCCCTTAAAGGCCGGCTCCTGGGCCGCTCGGCTCGATACCGGATTAATCGTTATAAAGATACTCCCCGTCTTGCATTCCAACCAACGGAATAACCGCTCCCCTCCAGCTGCCGCTGTCCTGCGTTTGACGGCTAAGCTTAGGTCACTGTCCGCATCTGGCCGGTAGCTGCCTCTGGTGAGAGGCAGCTACCGACCCATAGCGGACTCTCGTTTACAGGTCTCCTGCAGACTTGCTTATGGGGTTGTGGCGGCAACAACTTGTCTCTGTTCGAGACGCAATCTGGCGCCGCACCAAGGCTCCACGGAAAATTGTGATCTGCGCGGGCGCATCAATGCTTACTCGAAGAGGGTTGGAGTTCGAGGTGGTATTGGTTTGGACGGTGACGCCAATGCGTAGGAGCTCCTGCAACAGGATCCCGATATTGATGCCAGGCTCAATGAGCAATCGGACTTGCTCGCCATCACGCGATTGACGCACAGGTACCCCTTGCGGAAATCCTTCTTGATTGAAGGGAAGCCCATATTGCTGCTGTCAGCTTCGCACATGAAAGCGCTGAAATGGGCTTTGCACCGCAGGGCCGACGCGGGATGCCTGCCACGAGCAACGGCTCAGGATACCGATTGACAGGGGCTGTTTTCTTCCCAAACGGACTATCGGCAGCATTGACTTGTGGAGTACCTGACGCGATCTAGACTCCGTATTCCATGGAGCCCGGAATGTTGAGCGTGTGCGTCATCCGAACGCCACCGCAGTTCACAGGTTCGCCTCCTTAGCGCATTCACAAAGCAAGGAAGTCGACGATGCCACACCCGCTGAAACTGCTGTCCATAGCCGTCCTGAGCCTTTCCATCGGCGTACCGGTGCTTCATGCCGCCGAGCAATCACCCGTCGCAGAGATTACCCAGCCCGCCACGGGTGTGATGATGCATCCCGAGTACGCCAAGACCATTGCACGCATGGCGTACCTCTGGGGCTGGCCGATGGTGAACATGCTCAATCGTAATGACACGATCACCAAGGCTCCGCACCCGGGTCTGCTGGGCGGCATTCTGCCGGTAGCTCCCCGTGGTCAACTGGGCATGCTGCACGACTACATCACCCCGGCGGAAACGTTCGTCACCTGCCCGAACCAGGATGTGGTCTACGGGCTGGGATTCTTCTCCCTCGACGATGAGCCGGTCATCATCCAGGTGCCGGATTTCGGCGACCGGTTCTGGGTCTACTCGATCTATGACCAGCGCACCGACCAGGTGGGCGAACTGGGCAAGCCCTATGGCAGCAAGCCGGGCTTCTACCTGCTGGTGGGGCCGAACTGGAAGGGCGACAAGCCCGATGGCGTCGAGGCAATCATCCGCAGCCCCACGGCGCTGACCAATGCCATCCCGCGCATCTTCATGGACGACACCGCCGAGGACCGCGCGGCGATCCAGGAAAAACTCAACCAGATCGCCTTCTACCCGTTGAAAGACTTCGACGGGAAGATGAAGAGCATCGACTGGAAGAACACCCCGGATATCCCCAACCCCAACGCGGCCAAGGCGAGTGGCGGGGAAACCAAGTGGGTAATCCCGGAGAAGTTCTTCGATCAGTTCCCCAGGGTGCTGGAAATGGTGCCACCGCTGCCGGGCGAAGAGGCGCTCTATGGCCAGTTCCGCTTGCTGATGGACGCCGCCGCCAAGGACCCGGAGCTGAAGAAGGTACTGGTGCAGACGGCGGTAGAGAGCGAGAAGGAAATCATCAAGCCGTTCTTCGAGTGGAAACACAACGGACGCCCGGCGGGGAACGGATGGAACCGCTCGACCAACAACGCGAAATTCGGCATCGATTACTTCAACCGCACCGGCACGGCGAAGTCGAACATGTTCGACAACCGCCCGACCGAGACCCAGTACTTCTATACCGACTTCGACAAGACCGGCGCTCAGCTTAACGGTGCACACAGCTACGAAGTGACCTTCGCCGCCGGCCAGGAACCCCCGGTGAACGGCTTCTGGTCGCTGACCCTGTACAACGAGAAGCACTTGTTCAGCACCAACAAGCTCAACCGCTACTCCCTGGGCACCAAGAACAAGGACCTCAAGCGCAATGCGGATGGTTCACTGACGATTCATATCGGCCCGACATCGCCCGGCAAGGATCAGGAGAGCAATTGGCTGCCTTCGCCCAAGGAGCCGATCTCGCTGTACATCCGCTCGTACTGGGGCAAGGAACCGATCCTCGATGGCAGCTGGAAAC
Source organism: Pseudomonas sp. NY15435 (assembly GCF_048068295.1). Classification (NCBI taxonomy): domain Bacteria; kingdom Pseudomonadati; phylum Pseudomonadota; class Gammaproteobacteria; order Pseudomonadales; family Pseudomonadaceae; genus Pseudomonas; species Pseudomonas sp. NY15435. Next base: position 126,234 of record NZ_JBLUQA010000010.1, on the reverse strand, counting down.
CGCCGGTGATCAAGAAGATCAAGTAAGCGTTGAGCTGCATTTCTCTCGGCGGTGCGATATGCGCCGCCCTTTACTTTCAGGAGATTGAGCATGGGTTCCATGCATCGAGTATTCGCGCTGTCGGCATTGGCCGCTTCACTGATGTGTTTGCCAGCGGTACAGGCGGCGGATCAGGCACCCGCTTCACCGCTGATCAAACAGATCAATAACGGCAACTGGCTCGACCCCAAGGAAGCAGAAAGCCTGCGCGATGAGCTGTACTACCAGCGTGCGGTGTACGCCTACATGACCATGCTCCCGGCACTCAACACCATCGGCATGAAGGACGGCTCGGAGAAGGCCTTCGGCGCCGGCTACAACGTGCTGCCGATCTGGAAGCAGCGAATGGACGCGCGAACCATGGTGCCCACGCCCAATGCCGACGTGATCTATTCAATGAGCTATCTGGACCTGAAGCAGACCGGACCGTTGGTGGTGAAGGCGCCGGCGAACGTCATCGGCATGTTCACCGACTTCTTCCAGCGCACGCTCACCGACGTGGGCGCCGTAGGGCCGGACCGCGCCCGTGGCGGCCTTTACCTGCTGTTGCCGCCGGACTACAACGGGCCCGTGCCGGGCGGGTACTTCGCGGTCAAGTCGCGTACCTACAACGTCTTCCTGTTCTTCCGCACCGTGATGGCCAAGGGCGAGGGCAAGCCCGATCCGGCGCCAGCGGTGAAGAATGCCGAGCTGACCCGCGTCTATCCGTTGTTCACGGTGGAGAAGGACGTCAAACCCATGGAGTTCCCGGATGCCAGCGGCAAGGCGCTGAACATGATGTACCCGGTGGACAACACCTACTGGAGCAAGCTCAAGGCCTTCGTTGACTACGAGCCGGTCGAGGCCATCGACCCCGAGCTGCGCGGCGTGCTGGCCTCCATCGGCATCATCAAGGGCGAGCCGTTCAAGCCCTCGGCGAAGCAGGAGGAATTGCTGAAGAAGGCCGTGGAGACTGCGCCGAAAATGATCCTCGCCAACCGTCAGCTGGGCCGCGAGGATAAGCGCAACCTCTACTACAAGGACCGCCAGTACGAGAACACCTGGGCCGGCGGCACCAACGACTGGATGCAGGACAGCTACCTGGATGTGAGCCAGCGCGCCAACTTCTTCCAGTTCGCCTACTCCTCAGCGCCGGCCATGGTGATGCACACCACGGGTGCCGGTTCGAAGTATCCCTTCACCGGCCGCGACAAGGACGGCAAGTTCCTCGAAGGCGGCAGCACCTACAAGCTGCGCCTGCCGCCCAACCCGCCTGCCGCGCTGTTCTGGGCCGTGACGGCCTACAACATCACCGACGGCACGATGCCCGAAACCAAGCAACTGCTGCCGTCCACCAATGGCTACTACGACATTCCGAAACAGCAGGATGGCTCCATAGAAATCTGGTTCGGCCCGGAGAAACCCGCCGATGTGGCCGACGCTGCATTCATCGAGACTATCCCTGGGCGCAACTTCCTCGTCGCGCTGCGCCTGTACGGCAGTGAGGACGCCTTCTACGACCAGACGTGGAAGCCGGATGATGTGGTGAAGGTAAAGTAAGAGAGGCCGGCCACGCTGGCGGGCTTATCCGTCAGCGTGCGCTATTGGCAGGCTGGCCCCATTGGCTTGGCACTGCCTGCAGTCGAAGGTTGGGCGCACTTGTCGTGTTTACCTATGCTGATCGCACGGAGATTGTCAGATAAGGAAAGAGAACAATGGCCACGGCACTTCTCGTGGATCCGACACCGATCGTGCGCAGCGCCTTGCGGGATTTGCTGGAAAGCATGGGGCACGGCAGCATCGACGAGGCGATCGACGTTCCGACGGCATTGACGCTGGCCCGTGAGAAGCGACCGGAGCTGGTCATTCTCGAGATGGCGCTGCCCGGTGCGGGAGGCCTCGACCTGCTGCGCCGGCTACGTGCGCGTGACCCTGCTCAAAAGCTGCTGGTCTATAGCCGGCAGAATCCCGCCCATTTTGCACCCTTGTGCTTTCAGGCCGGCGCCAGTGGCTTTGTCAGCAAGGATGAGGACATCACAGGGTTGCACAAGGCAATTGTCGATGTGCTGGCCGGCCGCGCGCACTTCGCCAGGGAATACATGCAGCCGGGCAGTGGGGGCGAGCTCGGGAATCTGACGCCTCGCGAATTGGCGGTGCTGCAACTGATCGCCGAAGGGCATTCCAATCTACGCATTGCCGAGCAACTGCGGATCAGCTTCAAGACGGTCAGCACCTACAAGGGGCATCTTCTCGAGAAGCTGCACGTCGGCTCCAACGTGGAGCTGGCCGAAATCGCGCGACGCAACGGCCTGCTGGCCGGGCAGGAAAGCAGTGCCGGCGCCCTGACGGCCGAGGCGTTGCCGCTGGAACTGAACATGTTGCGCGACCTGGTCGACGCTGCGCCCAATCCCATGTTCGTGCGCACCATCGAAGGCAGGTTGTTGTTCTGCAACCAGGGTTTTCTCGACTACTACCACATCACCGCGGAAGAGGCGTTGAACTCGGGGCTCGCCGATGCGCGCTGGTTTTCGGCGGCGGTGCGCGAGAGGATTTCCGAATCGTTCAAGCGACTGGTCAATGATGGCGTTCCCATTTCCATGACCAACCGCGTCGAGATATTCGGCGTGCCGCGCGTGCTGCACTACTGGATGGTGCCATACCGCGAGTCAAGCGGGGCGCCCGCGGGAATGCTCGGCAGCTTGCAGGACATCACGTCCAGCGAGGAACACCTGATCGATCTGCGCGACCAGGCGCTTGTTGCGCAGACGCAGTTGAGGCAGCGCACCGAATTCTACATGTCATCCTTGAGTGAGCTGGCCGAACGCCTGGCGAACATGGGGTTGCACCCGTCGACTCCTGGCCTCGCCGATCTGACCGGGCGCCTGGCGCGGCTGCAGCGCATCTGTGATCTGGAGGACGGGCAGGTGCCATCGCAGCCGGTGGCTTGCGAACTGCGCGCCTTGATCGGGCGCAGCCTGGCCGGGCATCCCGCCAGCCTTTTCGGCGTCGCGAACAACGACATCAACCGCGTCTGGGTGGACGCACGGCTCTTCTCCGAATGGATGGCGAGCGCCCTGGCTTTGTTCCGAGCCGACAACGACGCTCCGCTCATTTTGCGCCTGGATATCTCCACTCGCGAGTACGGGCGCCTTGGCGCGCGTCTGGAAATCCGCGGGCGGATGGCGCCGCTGAGCATCATTGATCGCAGTCACACGGCGCGGCTGGCCGAGCACCTCAAGGGGCACTACAGCCATGAGAGCGAAGGTGATGAAGCCACCGTCACCCTCGAGCTCGAACTACTCCTGGCCAGCCGGGAGTGACTATCGAAGAAGTCTGATGGCGCTGCCTGAAGGACTCTGAGTTCGCTGCGAGACCTCCCTCCCTAGCATGTGGGCAACCCGATCACTTCCGGACTTGCCACCATGACTTCCCTCTCTGAATCGACATTCCCGCGCCGTCTGGGCGCACTCTCCATGCTCGCCGTCGCCCTGCTCATGGCTGGCGGATCTGCCCTGGCCGCGCCTGCTGCGGTGCAGCAGAAGCCCGCACAACCGCTGGTGATGCTCGCCCATCAGCAGTTTCTCGAAGGCGACCTCGCCTCTGCACAGGCCTTGCTCCGCGAAGCCGGCGCCAAAGGGCAGGGCGGTACTCGCGCACTGGCCGAGCAGGCGTTCCTGGAAGACGCCACCGGTCGTCACATGCGCGCCCGGCAGCTCTACGACGCTCTGAAGGGCAGCGACCAGGAAGCCGTCATCGCGGTTCCCTCGGCGGTGAACCTGACTGCCCTGGCCCGTTTCGACCAGGCACGGAGCTCGTTCGCCGCTCTGCAGAAGCGCTCTCCCAGCCCTCAGGTGAAAGCCTACGCCGGGCTGTGGAGCCTCTGGCTTGGTGCGCGCCGCGCCAGCGACGCCGGACTCAAGCCGGACGCGGCCAGGGCGCGGGTGCAGAAGATTGCCCGCGGCATCAAGCCGGTCACCGCTCAGCAGCGCGCGTTGGTAGCCCTCTACCAGGGCAAGACCGATAGCTCGGCGGTGTTCGCCGAGATCGATGCCCTGCAGGTCCCCGAGGCGATCAAGCGCGACTTGCGCACCGAGGCCGGATTGTTCGCAGGCGCCTACCTCGACTACGTACGCCAGGACCACCAGGGCGCACTGCGCATCTACCAGCTCGCCCTGGGGCAATCGCGCCCCGCGGCCATGGAGCGCCCGCTGCTGATCCAGTCCAGCCGCGCCCTGCAACTGTCTTCTCGCTGATTTCCCTTACCCATGCCGGGGCATGCCCCTGGAAGGAGTTCCTTCGTGAACAGAATCTATCGTCTCGTCTGGTCGAAAACCCAGCAGTGCTGGAGCGTGGCCTGTGAGTACGCCCGCAAGTCGGGCAAGGGCGGCCGCGCGCTGGCGGTCCTCGGCCTGGGGGGCCTCAGCGGTCTCTTCCTCGGTGACGCCTTTGCCGCCGGCGGCTCGACCTATGAAAAAGGAATCGCCGGAAACGCCGGCATCTACGTCAATGACAGCACCGATTCAGGCTGCATATTCGTTCACGATACCGGCGTGAGCGGTGACCAGGGCTGGAAGTACGACGGCAACAACAGCAACTGCAAGGCCGGTGACAAGTCGAGTCAGACCGGCCGAGTGCTCTTCTACGGCACCGGCACCCAGAGCGATGGCACCAACTCGCTGACTCTGGGCAACGAGCTGTACGTGAACGGCGGCCGCATTGGCCTGAACAACAAGATCAACGGGACCAATTCCCTGGCCATCGGCAATGTTGGTACTGATGCCGCGGGTGCCGCCACCGGCACTCAAGCCGTCGCCGTCGATTCGGTGGCGATCGGCAACAATGCCGTAGCCAGCAAGCAGAACGCAGTCGCCCTGGGGACCGCTGCCCAGGCGTTGGCCCAGGACGGCGTTGCCCTCGGCTCGGGTTCGGTCGCGGGAACCTCGGCCGGCGCGCCTGGTTATGTCCCCGATGGTGCCAGCCAGGTACAGGCCAATGCGATTGGCGCCACCACCAGCACGCTGGGCGCGATAGCCGTCGGCGACGCTGCCACGGGCAAGTTCCGCCAGATCACCAGCCTGGCAGCCGGCACCCAGGACAGCGATGCGGTCAACGTGGCGCAACTCAAGGGTGTGGTCGGCAGTGCAACCGCCGATGCAGTGATGTACGACAACGGCACCCATAACCACATCACCCTCGGTGGCGACACCTACGACAACAGCACGCACACCGGTGGCACGACCATAACCAACGTGGCCAACGGGGTGAACAACAGCGATGCGGTCAACGTCTCGCAACTGAGTGAGCTGGCCAATACCCCGATCACCTTCGTCGGCAACTCCGGCGCGGTCGGAAAGAAGCTGGGTGACAGCTTCATTATCGAAGGCGCGGCCACGACCGCAGGTTCCTACTCAGGCGCCAACCTGAAGACCGAAGTGGATGGCAGCGGCAACCTGCAAGTGCAGATCGCCGACAACGCCGTGTTCGACTCGGTGACCGCTGGCAATACCACGATCAACAACAATGGTCTGAGCATCATCGGCGGCCCGAGCGTGACCATCGCCGGTATCGACGCCGGCAACCAGAAGATCATCAACGTGGCACCCGGCGACATCAGTTCCGGCTCCACCGAGGCGGTCAACGGTTCGCAGTTGAATGCCACCAACCAGCAGGTGGACCAGAACACTACGAACATCAGCAACGTGACCAACAACGTCAACGACCTTAACAACGGGGCGGCCGGTCCGGTGCAACGCACCGGAAGCGATGTGCTGTCACTGATCGCCGCCGGCGGCGATGCTTACGCGCCGGGTGTGGCCCAGACACTGAACAATGTGGCGAACGGGGCGATCAACACCAGCTCTACGGATGCGGTCAATGGCTCGCAGCTCTACGGCCTGGCCAACTCCACCGCCAATGCCTTGGGTGGCGGCTCGACGGTCAACTCGGACGGTTCACTGTCGGCGCCGACCTACTTCGTCGATGGTTCGACGGTGAACAACGTCGGCGATGCCATCACCAACATCGATGGCCGGGTCACGAACAACACCGCCAATATCACCACCCTGCAGCAGGATGCACTGCAGTGGAACGACAGCCTGGGCGCCTATGACGCCAGCCACGGTACGGGCGATGCGCAGAAGATCACCAACGTGGCGCCCGGCGACATCAGCGCTGGGTCCACCGATGCGGTCAACGGCTCGCAGCTCAATGCGACCAACCAGCAGGTGGACCAGAACACCACCGCTATCAGCAACGTCACCACCAATATCAGTAACGGCACGATCGGCCCGGTGCAGCGCACGGGAGCGAATCAGTTGTCGTTGATTGCCGCGGGTGGCGATGCCGCCACGCCGGGGGCCGCCCAGGTGCTGAACAACGTAGCAGCGGGTGCAATCAACCCCACTTCGACGGACGCGATCAATGGCTCGCAACTGCACGACACCAATCAGCAGGTCGACGCCAACACCACCCAGATCACCAACCTCGATGGCCGGGTGACCAACGTAGAAGGCGACGTCACCACGCTGCAAGGCGATGTGACCAACCTGGGCGACCACGTCGACAACATCTACAACACCGGCACCAAGTACTTCCACGCCAACTCCACCGGCACTGATTCCTCCGCCACCGGTGTGGACTCGGTGGCCATCGGCATGGGCGCGGTTTCCAGTCATGACGGCAGCATCGCCCTGGGCGCCGGTTCCATTGCGGACGGCAGTACCCTGGGCCACCAGGCCTACCTGGTAGGCGGCAGCGCCAAGGGCGAGGTCAATATCGGCGAGCGCCGCATCACGGGCCTGTCGGCCGGCGCGGACGACACCGACGCGGTAAACGTCGCCCAGCTCAAGCAGGTATCGGGCGCGGCTACCGAAGGCTCGGTCAAGTACGACCTCAATGGCGACGGCAGCATCAACTACAACAGCGTGACCATGGGTGGCAGCACCTATAACAGTGTTACCAGGACCGGCGGCACGAAGATCACCAACGTCGCTCGCGGCGAAAGCGACAGCGATGCGGTGAACATGTCCCAGCTCAACGAGACCAACGCCCAGGTCACCAACATCGACGGCCGCGTCACCACCGTCGAGGGCAGCATCACCACCATCAACAACGGCGGCGGCATCAAGTACTTCCACGCCAACTCGAGCAAGGCCGACTCGGTCGCCAGCGGTACCGACTCGGTCGCCGTCGGCCCCAATGCCCAGGCCAGCGGCAAGGGTGCTGTCGCCATGGGTGACGGTGCCAGCGCCGCGGCCGATGGCAGCGTGGCCCTGGGGCAGGGCGCCAGCGACAACGGCCGTGGTGCCGAAAGCTACACCGGCAAGTACTCCAACGCGGCCAACGCGAGCGTCGGTACCGTCTCGGTGGGCAACGCCGCTACCGGCGAAACGCGCACCCTGAGCAACGTCGCCGATGGCAAGGAGGCCATGGATGCGGTCAACCTGCGTCAACTCGATGGAGCTGTGACGCAGTCCAAGCAATACACCGACGACTCCATCAGCAACGTCAACACCCAGGTTGCCAACGTCACCACCAACGTCAGCAACCTCGACAACCGCGTGACTCATGTAGAGGGCGATGTGAGCAACGTGCAGAACGGCACCGACGGCATGTTCCAGGTGAACAACAGCAGCCATCTGCCCAAGCCGAAGGCGACCGGCAATGACACGGTAGCCGGCGGCGCCGGGGCCCAAGCGATGGGCGACAGCAGCACCGCGATTGGCTCCAACGCCAAGGCCAAAGGGCGCAACTCGGTCGCCATCGGTGCCAACTCGGTGGCCGAGCGCGACAACAGTGTCTCGGTCGGCAGCGCCGGAGGCGAACGGCAGATCACCAACGTCGCCGCCGGCACCGCCGATACCGATGCAGTGAACGTCGGCCAACTGAACAAGAGCATGGGCGACATCTCCAACCAGTTCTACGACTACACCGACTCCCGCTACAACGCGCTGCGCCACGACCTGAAGAAACAGGACGACATCCTCAGCTCGGGCATCGCCGGCGCAATGGCCATGGCCACGCTTCCGCAGCCGTACTCGCCCGGAGCCAGTATGGCCACCGTCGGGCTCGGCAACTTCCGAGGCCAAGGAGCGCTGGCTGTGGGTGTGTCGAAGATTTCCGACAACGGCAAGTGGGTCACCAAGCTGCAGGGCAGCACAACCAGCCAGGGTGAGACCGGCGTTGCCGTCGGCGTCGGTTACCAGTGGTGAGTCTTTCCATCCTGGCCCGGCTTCGGCCGGGCCAGTCCCAGGAGATCAACATGAATACGTTCAAATCCGTCACTACCCGCACTCTGCTCATCACTTGCGCCGGTCTGCTGCTGGCCGCCTGCGGCACCCTCAGCCAGGTGGACGACCAGGGGCACAGCACTGCGCCCAAATTCCCCGCAGCAAGCGAGTCCTATCGTCCGCAAGGCAGCTACGCGAATCTTGAAAACCTGGCGAAGATCCAGCCGGGCATGAGCAAGGCGCAGCTGTACGAGCTGATCGGGCCACCGCACTTCCACGAAGGCCTGTTCGCCATACGCGAGTGGGACTACGTCCTGCGCTTCCGTCGTGCCGGCCAGGCCGATCTGGTCTGTCAGTACAAGGTGCTGTTCGACAAGGACATGCAAGCGCAGAGCTTCCTGTATTCGCCGGCTGATTGCCTCGATCGGCTCAAGCCGGCAGCCAGCCCCGTCGTCCAGCCTGTTTCGTCGAAACAACGGGTGACTCTGTCCGCTGACGCCAGCTTCGCCTTCGACCGGGCGGACCTGAGCGCCGACGGCCGCAATAGCCTGGATCGCCTGGCCATGCGGATTCGCAACGAACACCCGCAACACATTGTCGTGACCGGGCACTCCGACCGTCTCGGTTCGCGCGCCCACAACCTCGACCTCTCGCTGCGCCGGGCCGAAGCGGTCCGTGACTACCTGGCCGCCGCGGGCGTGCCGGCGGGGTCGATGCAGGTTCGCGGTGTCGGCGCGGCCGAGCCGCTGGTGAGTTGCCCGGATGCACCGCGCGAGCAATTGATCCTGTGCCTGGCAAGCAATCGCCGGGTCGTCGTCGAGTTCACCGCCAGCGTGGCCCAGTCCATCCAGAGTGAGGAATGAATCATGAATATTTCCAGCAAATGGCTGACCGCCACCCTGTTGCCGCTGTGCCTGTTGGCCGGCTGCAATGACACCGCTCGCAACGCCAGCAGTGCCCAGGTAAAGACCGAAGCCCTCGGAACCCTCGAGTACCCAGCTCTGCCGGTGATTCGCAACGCGGTCTTCAGCATGTCGCCGCTGGTGGATGGCAAGCGCAACCCGGCGGTCATGCAGCATATCTGCGGCCTGGCACGGGGCGAGATGAAGCAGGAGGATGTCGACAGGTTTGTCAGCGCCAGTGGCGAAACCGGCGAGGCGCTGAAGAAGAAAGGCGGGGTGACCGCGCTGCTGGTCAGCGGCAATGTTCAGGGCCAGCAGATCGCCTGTGCTTCCTTCCTGGCCACGACGCCGCTCGTCCAGCTCGACAGCCATGACTTCGTCGCTGCGCAGAAATCCGCCGACGGCAGGCTTCAGGTCAATCCGGCTCGTCTGGGAGAGGTCATGGCGGTTCGCATGGCCCTGGCTCGCACCGATGCCGAGTATTTCTCGCTGATCGCCGAAAAACTGCAGCAGACGCCGGGCCTGAGCTCCGCGCAGTACCAGAGCAGGGCCCGGGAGCTGTTCTCCGAACTGGCCCCGGCCTACCTTGAGCGCGTCAAGCAGCAGATGCCGCTGCCCGGCACCCAGTACTCCATCAAGCGACTGGACAATGAACGCTTTGCCTTCAGTACGTCCAACGGCGGCGAATACGAATACGGGAACGATGGAATGACCCTGCATCAGGACAACATCACCTGGTACGGCGATGGGATGCTGATGGGGCAGCGACATACGCTCAAAATCGCCTATTACCCCGATGCAGTAGTGAATCGCATCAACTAGGTGTCAAAGGCGCCGATTCCCGTGCTCGGGATGGCTCACTGACTCGGTCCGCATCACGTCATCACGGGGTGCGGATTTTGTCATTCGGCCAGACAGTCGACCGGCGCTTCTGGGAGCCTTTGCTGCAGTGCCCCGGGTACGGGCATCTTCTTCCACGCCCTGGGGAGAGCATGCCGTGCCGACACCTGAGGTTGCTCAATGCACGGTGGGGAAACGCTCCTTCACCAGTTCCTGGGCCTGCCAGGTCATCTGGTCGAGCAGGCGGTCGCGTTTCTTCTCGGCGTCGCGCATGGCCTTGCTGCCGTTCTGCTTCACCAGGTAGGTGTGGATCTGCCGCACCTCCTTGGACTGGTAGATCGGCGCGAGGTCCTGCACCGCGACCAGGCCATCGGAACGGTGGTCACGGGTGTTCAGCAGGACGTGCGGCCCTTGCGCCGCCAGTACACGAAAGCCCAGCGCCTCGAAGACCGGCACCTTGCCGGCGGCGCAGGCCAGTTCGGCGTGGGGGCGGTGGTCGATCATCTTCTGCAGCATGGCGCGGGCGATACCGCGACGGCGATGGCTGGCCTGGACGACGAGGTAGGCGAGGGTGCAGGCCTCTTCGTCGTCCTGGCTCGGCAGGTAGAGGGCGAAGCCCAGCACGTGCGACGGGTCTTCATCGTCCAGGGCGAGGATCAGGCGCGCGCCGCTTGGGGAGGAGGCATCCATGGCCTGCAGGTACAGGTGCACCTCGAAGCCGATCACGTACTGGTACAGCTGGAACAGCGGATTGCTCGGTGTCAGCGGAACCGGGCTGATGTCGCTGAAGTGGTCCACCACCATCTGCAGCACCTGGCTCTTCAGGGATTCGGGAGGAGAGGTGTCGAGGCTGACAAGGGTGAACATCTGAATCGGGCTCCGGGGGAATCGGTGTGATCGCCATTGTAACCTCCATGGGCCTCGGGCGATTCCTCCAGGGACACAGGATCCCGCACACAGCCCGACCGGCTACCGCCAAGCTACGCTGGACTGGCCGGCCGATGCTCGGGCTCCAGGGTTGATGTGCATCAACGGGGTTTCGCGCCGGCCGAGCACACTGGGCCCTCCAAGCAAGGAGAAAGAACGATGGCAATGATGAAAGCGGCGATCTTCGTGGAGCCGGGTCGAATCGAGCTGGCGGACAAACCCATTCCGGAGATCGGCCCCAACGACGCACTGATCCGTATTACCACGACCACCATCTGCGGCACCGACGTACACATCCTCAAGGGCGAATACCCGGTGGCCAAAGGGCTGACCGTCGGCCACGAGCCTGTTGGCGTGATCGAGAAGCTTGGCAGCGCGGTCAAAGGCTACCGCGAAGGCCAGCGAGTGATTGCCGGCGCGATCTGCCCGAACTTCAATTCCTACGCCGCACAGGATGGTGTGCCGTCCCAGGACGGCAGCTACCTGGTCGAGAGTGGCCGTTGCGCCTGCCATGGCTACAAGGCCACCGCCGGCTGGCGCTTCGGCAACCTGATCGACGGCACCCAGGCGGAGTATGTCCTGGTACCGGATGCCGAAGGCAACCTTGCGCCGATTCCGGACAGCCTCACTGACGAACAGGTGCTGATGTGCCCCGACATCATGTCGACCGGCTTCAAGGGTGCCGAGAACGCCAATATCCGCATCGGCGACACCGTGGTCGTCTTCGCCCAGGGGCCGATCGGCCTGTGCGCCACCGCCGGCGCCCGCCTGCTGGGCGCCTCGACCATCATCGCGGTGGATGGCAACCAGCACCGCCTGGACATCTCCCGCAGCATGGGCGCCGACGTCACCCTGGACTTCACCAAGTGTGACGTGGTGGAAGAGGTGATGAAGCTCACCGGCGGGCGCGGTGCCGATTCGTCGATTGAATGCCTGGGGCTGCCGAGCACGTTCGAGCAGGCGATGAAAGTGCTCAAGCCGGGCGGGACGTTGTCGAGCCTGGGGGTTTACTCCAGCGATGTGCACATCCCGCTCTCGGCCTTCGCCGCCGGCCTGGGCGACCATCGCATCAATACCGCTCTGTGCCCCGGCGGCAAGGAACGCATGCGCCGGCTGATGAGCATCATCGAGTCGAACCGAGCCGACTTCGGCTCGCTGGTCACGCACCACTATGCCCTCGACGACATCGTCAGCGCGTACGACCTGTTCGCCCATCAGCGCGACGGCGTGCTGAAGATCGCCATCAAACCCTGACGCGGGGAGGGGAATGGCCGCCTCCCGCAGGCGGTCAAACCCTGCAGCGTTCAGCTCGATTGCGCAGGACAGGGCAAATCCAGTATTGTTGAGAACGATTATCATGTTTAACAAGACTGGACGTTCATGGACAGCGAGCGGGCATTCGAACGGGATGTTGAGCGGCTCTACATTGCCCACCACGGCTGGCTGAAGGGCTGGCTGCGACGCCGCCTGGGCGAGCACGCCGATGCCGAGGACCTGGCGCAGGATACCTTCGTGCGGGTGATGCGCTCGCGCAGCGCCATCGCCGATCTGCGTCAGCCGCTGGCCTATCTCGCCACCATCGCCAACAGCCTGTTGATCAACCGCTGGCGCCGCCAGGCGGTCGAGCGCGCCTACCTGGAAGCACTGGCCGCGCGCCCTGAAGCGGTGGCACCGTCGGAGGAAGAGCGCCTGCTGCTGATCGAGGCGTTGGTGGAGATCGACGAACTCCTGCATGGGCTTGCGCCCCAGGTGCGGGAAATCTTCCTGATGTCACAGCTCGACGGCCTCACCTACCCGCAGATCGCCCAGCGCCTGGAACTGAGCGTCAATCAGGTGCAGAAGGCGATGAGCAAGGCTTTCACTGCCTGCTATACCTGCCGGTTCGAGTGAGCGCCATGTCCCGCGATAGCGACTCCCAACCGATTTCCGCCGTCATCCGCGACCAGGCGATTGCCTGGTTCACCCTGGCCCAGTCGGGCTGCATGAGCGATGCCGAGCAGCGCCAGTTGCGACTCTGGCGCGAGGCCAGCAGCGAGCACGAGCGCGCCTGGCAGCGCTTGAGCAGCATCCCGCTCGGTCTGCAGCGTCACGCCGGCACGCTGGCCGATCCGCTGGCGCGGCAGCTGGCCGGGCGCCGCCACTACAACGAGATGGACCGGCGCAAGGCGCTCAAGGTGCTGGTCGGTTTCGGTCTGCTCGGCGGGGTTGCCTGGCAGGGCCGTGACACACAGTGGGTTCAGGGCGCCATGGCGGACTATCGCACCGGCACTGGTGAGCGAGCGCAGCGCACGCTGCCCGATGGCACGCGCCTGTGGCTCAACACGGCTACGGCGGTCGACGTGCATTACACCAATAGCGTTCGCGAACTGCGTCTGCGTTACGGCGAAATCGAGATTCTTACCGCCCACGACAGCGACGGGCGGCCATTCCGGGTTGTCAGCGGCGATGCAGTGCTGCAACCGCTGGGTACGCGCTTCCGCGTCCGCCGCGACGAAGACGGGCGCGGCACCCTGTTGGCCGTCACTCAGGGGCGTGTCGCTGCCAGTTCGCTGGCAGGCGGCGAGGCGAGGGTGATCGAGGTGGGTTTCCAGGCTCGCATCGACACGGCTGGCGTTAGCGCACCGCAGGCGCTGGAAGCGAATGACGGCGCCTGGGTCGATGGCTACCTGGTGGCCGAGCGCATGCGCCTGGGCGACTTCCTCGCCGAGCTGGATCGCTATCGCCCCGGCTTGCTGCGTTGCGATCCGGCAGTCGCGGGTATTCGCCTGAGCGGCTCCTACCCGCTGGGCGACACCGACCAGGTGTTGGCCATGCTGCAGGACAGCTTGCCAGTGACGGTACAGCGGCGTACCCGCTACTGGGTGACGGTGGGCCCGCGTTGAAGCGCAGCGCGCTGAAAACGGGCCAATGAAAATAATTCTCGAAAAGTCGGCAGGTTTTCGTTTCTCGCTTGGCCTAGGGAGAAATCCCTGCTCGCAACCGCGGGCCAACAACGAGAAACGGACCCTCTGCCCATGACGCTTCACCCCATCACTCGCGCCCTGCGCCAGTCGCTCGGCCTTGCCCTGCTGTCCTGCTCCACGTTCACCCTGCTGCCCGCCATGCCGGTGCAGGCCGAAACCGCGGCTACCCGCACTCAGCAGTACGCCATCCCCGCCGGCCCGCTGGATCAGGTGCTCGGCGAGTTCGGCCGACGTGCCGGCATCCCGATCTCGGTGAATGCGGGCCTGACCGAAGGCAAGCGCAGTGGCGGGCTGAACGGCGAGTACGGCATCGAGGATGGCTTCGCGCGCATTCTGTCCGGCACCCGCCTGACGGTGCGCCGCCTGGAGAACGGTGGCTACGGCCTGGTGCCGACACCTTCGGATGCGGTGCTGGAGATGGATTCCACCACCGTTTCCAGCCAACTGCTGGACCCGACCACCGAAGGCACCAATTCCTACAGCGCCCGCGCGGTGACCATCGGCAAGGGCGCGCACAGCCTGCGCGAGACGCCGCAGTCGGTGACCGTGCTGACCCGCCGCTACATGGACGACCAGAACATCAACACCATCGACCAGGCGATGGAGAAAACGCCCGGCATCGCCGTGTACGAGTCGCCCATGGGCGGCAAGTATTTCTACTCACGCGGCTTCATGATGCAGGGCCAGTACCAGTACGACGGCGTGCCGCTGGATGTCGGCGGCGAGTACGTCCAGGCCAACAGCTTCTCCGGCGACATGGCCTTCTACGACCGGGTCGAGGTGCTCAAGGGTGCTGCGGGCATGCTCAAGGGCTCGGGCAGCTCCACCGGTGGCGTCAACTTCGTCCGCAAGCGGGGCCAGAGCGTACCGCAGACCAAGCTGTCGCTTTCGGCAGGTTCCTGGGATAACTACCGCGGGCAGGTGGACGTGGGCGGGCCGCTGAACGACTCCGGCACCCTGCGTGGACGCACCGTGGTGGCGCTGCAGGACCGCCAGTATTTCTATGATGTCGGCAAGCGCAACGACCAGATTCTCTATGGCGCGCTGGACTACGACGTCACCCCGGACACCACCCTGGGTCTGGGCGTGGCCTACGAAAAGCTCGACGCGACCCCCTGCTGGCACGGCCTGCCGCGCTACAGCAACGGCAAGGACCTGAAACTCAGCCGCTCGACCTGCCTGGGCGCTTCCTGGAACAACTGGGAAAGCGAGCGCACCACCTTGTTCGCCGACCTGTCCCACCAGTTGAACGAGGACTGGGCCTTCAAGTTCGCCGGCGTCTGGACCCACAACGACCAGAACATGAAATACGCGCTGTCGGAGACCCCCGGCGGCGTCGCGCCAGGTGCGACCTCGGCACCTTCCTCGGTGTATTCCGGGCTGTTCGACTATGACCAGACCGACTACGGCTTCGATGCCTACCTGGACGGCAAATTCGAAGCCTTCGGCCTGCAGCACGAGCTGACCGTCGGCGCCAACGCCAGTCGCGCGAAGACCCATGATCAGTGGGCGCTGATCAACATGAGCAGCCTGCTCGGGGCTTCCCAGGATCCGTTCCATCCCGACTCGCACATTCCCGAGCCGGCGGATGATTTCTACGCGCCCAACTCCTACCGTGGCGGACCGGTGCCTACCGACTCGGATACCCGCCAGTTCGGCACCTACGCCACCCTGCGCCTGAAGTTGGCCGAGCCCTTGACCGCGGTGCTGGGGTCGCGCGTGAGCTGGTACCGCAACAGCCGCGACTCCTACACCCAGGCGTGGGACTACTGGCAACACGACCGCAGTCAGGAGAACGGCCAGGTCACGCCGTTCGCGGCGCTGATCTACGACCTCAACGATGAGTGGTCGGTCTACACCAGCTACGCGGACATCTTCCAGCCGCAGAGCACCTATACCGACGAATCCGGCAGCCCGCTGCAGCCCAAGACCGGTGCCAGCTACGAGCTGGGCATCAAGGGCGAGTTGCTGGATGGCCGGGTCAATACGGCCTTCAACCTCTTCCGCACGGTGGAAGAGCATCGCGCCGAGGCGAACTACGACACGGTCTGTGCCGGCTCATCCGACGGCTACTGCTACACCGACGTAGGCAAGGTGCGCGCCCAGGGCTTCGAGGCGGAAATCAGTGGCGAGGTCATCGACCGCCTGCAACTGCTGGCCGGCTACACCTACACCCAGACCAAGTACCTCAAGAGCGCCGAAGAGAACCCGCAGGAACCGACGTTCACCACCACCTACTTCCCGCGCCACCTGTTCCGTGCCTGGGCGGATTATCAGCTCGCCGGCGATCTCGACCGCTGGAGCCTGGGCGCGGGCGTGACGGCGCAGAGCGATACCTCCGTGCTCAGCGGCAACGTGACCTCGGTGCAGTCCGACTACGCCATCTACAGTGGCCGCGTGGGTTATCGCCTCGACGACCACTGGACGGTCGCGCTCAACGGCAACAACCTGTTCGACAAGAAGTACTACCAGAGCGTCGGCGCCGTTTCCTGGGGCAACTTCTACGGCGAGCCGCGCAACTTCATGGTCACGCTGCAGGGCTCGTTCTGACGCGGAACTGTGTTGACCTCAACCTAGGTTGAGGTCCTAGAGTCCGGCCGGGTCTGCCTGCCGCTGCTGTTTTCGAGTGGCGGGCAGGCACCTTCGGAACATGACCGCACAAGGACCCGGTATGGACACCCACGCTTCACTGATGATTTTCCAGGCCACCTGCTTCCTCGGATTCAGCCTCTGGCTGAGCATCGCGCTGATCAACAACCTGCACGCATTCCCCAGTTCGGCCGCGGCGGTGGGCGCGACCATGGCGATGGCGCACCTGCGCCAGCCTCCGGCAATCGACTTCCCCTTGCTGGCGCGTGCGCTGACTTCACCCGTTCTGCATCGCGTGGCGCTGATCGTCGTCGTGCTGCTGCAGGCACTGGCCGCGCTTGCGGCCTGGACCGGTTGCTACGAGCTGCTGCTGGGTGCCGGCCTCGACGCCGCCAGACCCTGGCTGAACCTCGCCCTGAGCGCGGCACTGGCCTTCCTCTTCGCCATGCTGCTGGGCGGGCTCTGGTTCGCGTACTGGATTCGCCAGGAAGGGCTGCAGCTGACGCACCTGGTGCTGGTCATCTGGGTGCTGCTGAACTTCCTCGTCCTCAACCTGCGCTGGAGTTAGCGGGCACGCTGCACGCTCAGGGCCTGCGGGTTCGCGACGTTCTTCGGGGTGCCCTCGAAGAACGCCACGACGTTGTCGAAGGCGTCGCCGAAATACAGCTCGTAGCCGTTCTTCTCCACGTAGCCCAGGTGCGGCGTGCAGAGTACGCGGGGATGGTTCGCCAGGGGGTTGTCAGCGGCAAGCAGCGGCTCCTGGTCGAAGACGTCGACGGCCGCGTACCCCGGCCGCCCGGCGTCCAGGGCGCGAAACAGGGCGCCGGGGGTGATCAGCTCGGCGCGGCTGATGTTCACCAGCAGGGCGCTGGGCTTCATGCCGGCCAGGTCTTCGAAACGTACCTCGTGGCGGGTGCGGTCGGAGAGACGCAGGTTGAGGCTGAGGATATCCGCCTCGGCGAAGAACGCCTCGCGGGATACGGCTGCCCGGTGACGATCGGCCGTGGCGGCCGCGCGGCTCGTCTCGCTGCCCCAGACCAGTACCGGCATCTCGAATGCCTGGGCGTAGCGCGCCAGGCGCTGGCCGATCTTGCCGTAGCCCCAGATGCCCAGCGTCTGCCCGGCCAGTGCATGACCCAGGTTGACCTGCCATTGGCCGGCCTTGTACGCCTCGATGGCCGGCACGAGTTGCCGGCGCGCATTGAGGATCAGCGCCCAGGCCAGCTCGGCGGGCGCTACGGGCGAGCCACGGCCCTCGGTGACGACGATGCCGCGTTCGGTGCAGGCGTCGAGGTCGAGATGCCCGGAGACCTTGCCCGTCTGGCTGATCAGACGCAGCTTCGGCAAGCGGTCGAGCAGTGCGCCCTCGATGCGCGTGCGTTCGCGGGTGAGCACCAGGGCGTCGGCGTCGGCGAACCGCTCGGCGAGTTCGTCCTGCGTGGCGGGCCCCAGGTCGTGGTGCAGGCTGACGTCGTGCCCGGCCAGACGCTTGAAGCAGTCGAGCGTTTGGATCGCGTGCTGGTAGTCGTCGGGGATGACGATGCGCATGTGGATTCTGCCCCTGCGGTGCGGTGAACGATCCCCGGACGATATCCGATTTTCGCAGGCAGGTGGGCAGGGCATCGGCGGTGCTGTAGCACTACAGGATCAGGCAAGTATTCCAGCGGATTGCTCTACTGGTCCCGGCGCGCTCGCCGGGAGAATGGCCCCACGAACTGCAGGAGGGTTGTTCAATGCAAGTCAACGCTTACGGTGCCCACGCGGGCCATCAGCCTCTGGAACCGCTGCGCATCAACCGCCGCGAGCCGGGCGCCCACGATGTGCAGATCGAAATCGCGTTCTGCGGCATCTGCCACTCGGACCTGCACCAGGTGCGCTCGGAGTGGGAAGGCACACAGTATCCCTGCGTACCCGGCCACGAAATCGTTGGCCGCGTGGCGGCGGTGGGGGCGCACGTTACGTCCTTCAGGCCGGGCGATCTGGTCGGTGTCGGCTGCATCGTCGACAGCTGCCAGCACTGCGACGACTGCGAAGCCGGGCTGGAGAACTACTGCGACGGCATGATCGGCACCTACAACTTCCCGACCCCGGATGCACCGGGCTGGACGCAGGGCGGCTACTCCCAGGCGATCGTCGTGCATGAGCGCTACGTCCTGCGCATCGATCATCCCGAAGAGCAGCTGGCCGCCGTCGCGCCGCTGCTGTGCGCGGGCATTACCACCTATTCGCCGCTGCGCCTCTGGAAGGCGGGCCCCGGCAAGAAGGTCGGCGTGGTCGGTATCGGTGGCCTCGGGCACATGGGCATCAAGCTCGCCCACGCCATGGGTGCCCATGTGGTGGCCTTCACCACCTCGCAGAGCAAGCGTGAGGCGGCGCTGGAACTGGGGGCGGATGAGGTGGTGGTTTCCCGTGATGCCGACCAGATGGCCGCCCATGCCAAGAGTTTCGACTTCATCCTCAATACCGTGGCGGCGCCCCATGACCTGGACGCCTTCCTGGTGCTGCTCAAGCGCGACGGGGCGTTGACCCTGGTGGGCGCGCCGGCCACCTCGCATCCCTCGCCGAATGTCTTCAACCTGATCATGAAGCGCCGCACGCTGGCGGGCTCGATGATCGGCGGCATCCCGGAAACCCAGGAGATGCTCGACTTCTGCGCCGAGCACGGCATCGTCGCGGACATCGAACTGGTACGCGCCGAGCAGATCAACGATGCCTACGAGCGCATGCTGCGCGGCGAAGTGAAGTACCGCTTCGTGATCGATAACGCCAGCCTGGCGGGTTGAGGCAAGGTGATGTAGGCCGGTCGCATCGACCGGCCAACGAGTAGTCGGAGGCATCATGGAAAGCATCGACCTGCTGGTTCTGCGAACCACCCGCGACTGGCTTGCTGCTGGCGAGCGCGTGTTGCTGGTCACGGTGGCCCGCACCTGGGGTTCTTCGCCGCGCCCGGTGGGGTCGATGATGGCCCTGCGCAACGACGGTCGGGTGGTGGGCAGCGTCTCCGGCGGCTGCATCGAAGACGATCTCATCCATCGGTATACCACCGCCTACGGCGCGGCGGGATTGCCCGATGCCCTCCCCGAAGTGGTGCACTACGGCGTCAGCGCCGACGACGCCCACCGCTTCGGATTGCCCTGCGGTGGCACGCTGGAACTGGTGCTGGAATTCAATCCGGCGCAGGAGGCCCTGGACCAGTTGCTGGGCCTGCTCGACGAAGGACGACTGGTGCGTCGCCAGCTGGACCTGGCGAGCGGCCGGGTCAGCCTGGCCTGCGCGTCCTCGCCGGACCCGTTCGGCTTCGATGGCCAGCGCCTGATCAGCACCCTGGGGCCAGGCTACCGGATGTTGCTGATCGGCGCCGGCGCGCTGGCCGAATACGTCGCCACCATGGCGCAGTTCAATGGCTTCCAGGTCACCGTCTGCGATCCGCGGCCGCAGTATCTGGCGACCTGGAGCGTCGCCGGCGTGACCTGCATCCAGGACATGCCGGACGATGTGGTCAGGGCATTCGGCGCGGACCTGCGCAGCTGCATCATCGCCCTGAGCCACGACCCCAAGCTGGACGATCTGGCTCTGCTGGAGGCGTTGCACGGGCCGTCCTTCTACATCGGCGCCATCGGTTCGCGGCGCAACAGCCGCAGTCGGCGGGACCGGCTGATCGAGCATTTCGGCGAGACGCAAGAGTCCCTTCGGCGCCTGCGTGGGCCCATCGGAATCTACATCGGCAGCAAGACGCCGCCGGAAATCGCCGTCAGCATCATGGCCGAGGTACTGGCTGCGAAGAACGCGGTGGCGCTGCCCGACGAGATGGGTGTCTCGCGCGCCAAGCACATCGAAGACCTGCGGCGCAGCGCGTGAATACCGCTGCGGTTCTGCGCAAGAACCTGCTCTTGCCGGAGAGCCGCAGCACCGCCAACGGCGGCGCCCCGCGCAACCTCATCGCCTCGATGACGGGAAGTGCTGACCGGTGCAGATCGTCGGGCCCCGGTGCGCGGGCCCGACGATGCTGTGCGAGGTGAAGCGGTGGGGGCGTGCCAGCTGATGCAACCACTCGACAGATGCTCCCAAGGCGGCTGCCGCGGCGCGGGCCTGGCGCTTCAGGTCCAAAGCCCGGCCTGCTGCAGGCGTCAGCGAATGCCCTGGTTTCTCAGGGCTGTCGGGGTGTAGTCGACGCTGCTGGCCCTGAAGCCGAACTCCACCTGGGATTTCTCCTGGTTGGTCATGCCCGACACCAGGTAACGACCATTGATCAGGTCGTAAATGGCTTCGACGCCCAGCCAGGGAATCTGCTTGTCGTAGAGCGGCGTCATGAAGCTCTCGCCCACGCGCCAGAGGGTGCCGCGGCCGTCGTAGTGGTCGGCGAGCACGGCCTGCCAGGTGTCCTCGTCGAGGAACAGCACGCGGCGAGCGTAGATGTGCCGCTCGCCGGCGCGCAGGGTGCCTTCGACTTCCCACACGCGGTGCTTCTCGTAGCGAATCAGGTCCTGGTTGAGGTGGCCGGGTTTGACCAGGTCCTCGTAGCGGTGGGCAGTGGAGTCGAGGGCGAAGCTGTTGTAGGGCACATAGATTTCCTTCTTGCCCACCAGCTTCCAGTCGTAGCGGTCCGGCGCGCCGTTGAACACGTCCAGGTTGTCCGCCACACGCAGGCCGTCGGAAGCCGGGTAGGGGCCGTCGTAGGCGATCTGCGGTGCACGCCGCACGCGGCGCTGGCCGGCATTGTAGATCCAGGCCATGCGCGGCTCGCGCACCTGGTCGAGGGTCTCGTGGACCAGCACCACGTCACCCGCCAGGCGCGCTGGCGCGGTGACCAGTTGCTTGTAGTAGAAGAGGACGTTGTTGTCCTTGTCCGGGCTGTAGTCGGTGAGCTGGTCGCGGTAGCTGAACTGCTGCTGGAAGTAAGTGGGCGTGTAAGCGCCGTTGGCAGTGGGCGTTGCCTGGACGTGCAGGCGCTGCGCGCTGCCGCCGCGATAGCGGGTGATGTGGTTCCACAGCGCTTCGACGCCGCTCTGCGGGATAGGGAAGGGGATCGCGGTCTGGAAGTCCTTCAGGCCGTTGCCGCCCTCGACCAGGCTGGCATGCCGTGCATTGGCGGCCACCGCCTGCAGCACGGTTGCCGGATAGGTCGCCGAGCGGTGCGCGGGATACACGTTGAGGTGGTAGTCGGGGTAACGCTTGAGCATCGCCTGTTGGCCGGGCGTGAGGTTGGCCGCGTACTGCGCCATGTTCTGCGCGGTGATGGTGAACAGCGGTTTGTCGGCGGCGAAGGGGTCGCTCAGGCGCCCGTCGGCGCCGCGGCTGCCGGCATCGACCGGCAGGCCGCCGTCCCAGGCGGGAATGCTGCCGTCGGCATTGCCGGCACGTTCCGCGCCCAGGGGCGTAAGGGTGTTGCCCAGTTTCGCCGCTTCCGTTTCGGGAACGGCGGCCTGGAGGCTGAAGGGCAGGGCCAGGAACAGCAGGGAAGCGCACGCAAGTTTCTTGTTCATCGGGTTCTCTCCGCTTAGAACGACACGCCAAGGCTCAGGGCAAGGAAGTCCCGGTCGGTATTCACGTTGTACTTACCGCCGAAGAAGTTGGTGTAGGAAAGGCTCATGTTGTAGGTGTTGAGGTAGGTGCCATCGACGCCGACGCTGATGGCCCGCGCGCCCTGGTTGAAACCCGGTTCCGGGGCATAGCCATGGACGTCGTGGGACCAGGCCAGGTTGGGCCGCACCGTGGCGCCGTCGATGAGGTCGGCGTACTCCCAGATGGCTCGCGTCTGGTAGCCCCAGGCGGTGCTGGTGACGAAGCCCGAGTCGTTGCAGTACTGCGGTGTGACGCTGCTGCCGGTGCACAGGCTGTTGTCGGGGTACAGCGCGCCCTGGCCGAACACCGGGCTGCGGCCATAGCGAAGATCGTCGTCGCCACCCAGGCCGCCGACATGGGTCACGCCGATCTCGCCGATCAGGGTCAGGCGGTCGGCGCCCATCACCTGGTCGAAGAAGTGCGTGGCGGTGACCTGTGCCTGGGTCACTTCCTTGCGCCGGTAGCCCTTGAGGATCGCGTCGTTGGCCGGGGCCGGCGCATCGCCGTAGACCGGTGTGAGCGCCGGTATGCCCAGGGTTGAGGTGACCAGGTCGACCGGGTTGATCTGCACCGGCATATTCGGCCGGTAGCTGATCTCGCCGGCCAGGGTGGTACCGGTGGGCAGGCTGGTGCTGAAGCTCAGGCCGTAGAGCTGGATGTCCTCGGGGTAGTCGGCAAAGTACTGGGCGCTGCCCAGGCGGTAGGCCTGGGTCAGCTGCTGCCCTGCGCTGCTGCCGATCACCGCGCCGCAGAGGGCGTCGGGGATGCCAAGGTTGCCGCACAGCTGCGGGGCGAAACCCAGGTCGGCGGCGTGCGGGCCGCTGCGTACGCTGAGGTAGGGCTGGCGGCTGTGGTAGTTGATGAAGTAGCCGGCGAACTCGCTGTCCAGCTCCGGGGCGAACCAGCGCAGCGCCGTGCCCCACTGGCCATCGTCGCGCGCTTCGCGGTCCTTTCCGCGGGGGATGACGATGCCTTCGTCGGTCAGGTTGATTCCGGCCGGCGCCAGGGCCTGCACCGCCAGCGGGTTCTGGTTGATCACCGGGCCAGCCGCCAGGCCGTTGCAGCCGTCTGCCATCACGTCGGTGGTGGAGAAGAAGGTGCCGCAGTTGTCGATCACCGTCTTCTGCCATTCCAGCTGGTAGAAGGCCTCGGCTGACAGGTGCTCGCTGAAGTTCTGCGACACGTAGAACATGTTGACCGGAATCAGCCCTTCCTTGATCTCCGAGCCGGGACGGCGGAACGCCGCGACGTCGATCGGGTTGATGGCGTTGATGCCGCCCTGGATGAAGGTGCTCTCGCCCCAGCTCACCACCTGTTTGCCCAGGCGCACGGTGCCAGGCAGGTCGGCGATGCTGTAGTTGTGGTACAGGAAGGCGTCGAGGAACTCGGCGCCGGAGGCCTTGGCGCCTTCCTCGCGGCCGTGGTCGTCGATGTCCTTGAAGTGCAGGTGTTCGTCCTTGAGCTTGAAGTCGTACCAGTACTTGCCGCGGACAAAGGCGCCGGAGTCGCCGTACTTGAGCTCCAGGTCATGGATGCCCTTGAACACCTTGGAGAAGGTGTCGCCCTCGCGGAAGTTGCGCTTGCCGTCGTCGGAGCTGTGGCTGTGCAGCAGGCCGGCGTCGGCGTTGCGCATGGCCCAGCTGGCGCCAACCGACAGGCTGGAGTCGAACTGCCCCTCGATCTCGCCGAGGGAAAAGGTGAAGGCTTGCGCGCCGTCGCCGTAGAGAGCCAGGCCGATGGCGGCGGGAAGCGCGAGCAGGTGCAAGGCGGGTGATCTGCGGTTCATCTGAAACGACCTCTTGTTGTTGTTCTGTCGTCTGCCGGCCCTTTTTCCGGGCGCAGCGGGGCCCCGCCGGCCCGCGGTGTGCAGGCCGGTTGATGAAGGTGGTTGGCGGTGGTGCTATAGGCTCAGGTCGAGGGCGTCCTCCCCGAGCGTGATCTCGCCCGAATACTCATCGGCCATGCCGCTGACGAACATCCGCCGGGCGAGGAGGTTGTCCGGAGCGGGAATCAGGTGGGTGAGAACCAGATGGCGCACGCCGGCGCCCTGGGCCATGCGTGCCAGCTCCAGGGTGTCGGCGTGGTAGTCGAGCACGCGCACGGCCTGTGCGCCGCGATCCTTCTGCCCGGTGCGTTCGAGCGCGGCGGCACCTTCACGGACGAGATGGGCGTTGATCGCCTCATGCACCACCAGGTCGGCATCGTGCATGGCTTCGAGGTAGCGCTCGCTGACGCGGGTGTCGCCGCTGATGAACAGCTTCCTGCCCTGGTAGCGCAGCACATAGCCGTAGGCCGGCTCCACCGGATGATGGTCGACGCGGTAGGCGTCGATGGTCACGCCGCCCTGGTCATAGACGCGTACCGATTCCTGTCCCTGGGCGATTTCGACCTGGCGTGGCTCGGCGAACGCCAGCTGCCTGTTGGTAGGCGGCAGGGCATGGGCGCTGCGGTAGCTGGCGTCCTGGCCGTAGGCCATGGCCAGCCCCTCGACCACCCGTTCGACACCGGGCGGGCCATAGACCAGGAAGGGCGTCTGCCGGCCATAGATCCAGCTGTGGTTGATCAGCGCACCCAGGCCATTGAAATGGTCGGAATGCCAGTGGGTGATGAATACCTGGTTCAGCGCCTGGATCGGCACGTGGCTGGTCTCCAGGTTGCGCATGGCGTTCTCGCCGGCATCGAAGAGGAACAGCCGGCCGCCGGCCGCCACCAGGGTGCAGGCTTGACCGCGAGTGGCGTTGACCTGCGGCGTACCAGTGCCGCAGAGGATCACGCGAATGGTGTTCCCGCCCTGGATCAGGGACTGGTCGGTGTGGTCCTCGACCATGGCATCCAGAGCAGCGTGCTGGACGCGTTCGCAGCCCGGCAGGGCGAGTACGAGCAGCAGGGCAAGGGCTCGGGGAAGTCGGAGTTGCATGGCACTTCCTTCGTCTTGTTCTTGTTCTGGGTGCGAGCGTTGCAGGTGGCGCGATTGGCCTCAGCCGTGCCAGTCCACCGCGAAGCTGTAGCGGCCCAGCGCGCGGGCCAGTTCATCGCGGCCAGTGCCGGCGCGCACCTGCGCTACCAGCCCGCGACGGGCATCCTGCACCACCTCCACGGCAATGCCGGCCAGGCCCTGGTTATCCGCTTCCTGATGGATCACCCGGGCGATCTCGCGTTGCTGCAGCGCGGGCTTGAAGATCTTGCCCACCGGCGTGACAGGCAGGGCGTCGAGAATCTCGATGCGCTTGGGCACCGCGGCGCGCTCGCTGATCCGCTGGTTGGCGAAGTCGAGCAGGGTGGCGCTGTCGGCACGTTGCCCGGTGGCCAGCTGCACGTAGGCCACGGGAATCTCGCCGGCATGCGGGTCGGGGCTGCCCACCGCCGCCACCAGGGCCACTGCCGGGTGTGCCTGCAGTGCTTCCTCGATCTGCTTCGGGTCGATGTTGTGGCCGCCGCGGATGATCAGCTCCTTCTTGCGTCCGGTGAGCCAGAAATAGCCCTGGGCGTCCTGTCGCCCGAGGTCGCCGGTGTTCAGCCAGCGCTGCCCGCCGATGTCGATCCACAGGCCCGTGTTGTGGCTGGCCTCGAGGTAGCCGAGGAAGACGTTCGGGCCATGGATGGCGATCACCCCGACTTCGTCGGCCTCGGCGTCGCGCAGGTAGTCGCCGTGGTCGTCGAGGATCACCGAGCGCATGCCCTGGTAGGCCAGGCGCAGTCCGATGGAGCCGATCGGGCGCTTGCCGTCTGGCGGGTTGCTCGACGAGACGCAAGCGCCCTCGGTGAGGCCGTAGCCTTCGAGGATGCGTACACCGACATTGCGTTCGAACTCGCGGAACAGCTCCACCGGCATCGGTGCGGCGCCACACAGCGCGTATTGCAGGCTGGACAGGTCGTGGCCGGCGACAGGCTGTTGCAGCAGCGCCGAGTAGACGGTCGGCACGCCGGAAAAGAAGTTGATGCCAAAGTGCTGGACCATCGCCCAGAAGGCCGGTATCACACCCTCGCCGCGATAACCCTGGGGCGTGCCGATGATCACCCGGTCACCGTGGGTCCAGGGCATCAGCCCGGTCACCAACTGGCCGTTGACGTGGAACAGCGGCAGCCCGCAGAAGATCACCTGGCCGGGCTGACGTGGCTGCATGCTGGCGGCCATGGCCCAGGCATTGAAGACTTCCGAGCCATGGCTGCGCCGGGCGATCTTCGGCAGGCCGGTGGTGCCGCCGGTGCAAAAATAGGAAGAGGGTTCTTCCGCGCGGATCACGCGGCCGCTGCTGAGCTGCTTGCCGTTCTCGCGGCGCATCAGGCGGCGCAGGTCGTGGATGCGCAGGCGTGGGTGGCGCGTGCGTTCGCGCCGGGCCATCCAGCGCAGCGCCAGGGACGCCACGCTGCCGACGTAGGGCGCCATGCTCACCCAGAGCACCTCTTGCACGCCGGGCAGGCTGTCGATCTGGCTGGCCAGCTTGGGCCACAGGTCGCTGCCCGGCGTCGGCGCCAGGGTCACCACCAGCCGTGCATTGGCGGCGCGCAGCAGGTCGCCGATCTGCGTGGCTTCCAGCAGCGGGTTGATCGCCAGGACGATGCCCGCGGCCTCGCCACCCCAGATGACGAAGTGGGTTTCCGGCAGGTTTGGCAGGAGGAAGGCGACCACGTCCTTCGGCCCGATGCCGAGCCGGTGGAAGGCGTTGGCGGCGCGGGTGATGTCGGCGAACAGCTCGGCGTAGGTCCAGTCGTGGGTGCGGCGGAAGTTCTTCGCTTCGAGGAAGAAGCTCAGCGCCGTTGCCTGGCCGTGCTGCACGGCGCAGCGACGCAGGGCCTCATAGGTGCTGGCGGGCAGTTCGCGGCGGGCCAGCGGGACGCTTTCCAGCGCCTGGATGTCCGCGAGGGTCTTCACGGCCATCAGGCTTGCTCCACCACGCGGTTGCGCTGCACACCCAGGTCGATAACGCCGTCGGCGCTGCGGATGCTCGCCTCGACCAGGTCACCCGCCTTGAGGTACTGGCTGCGCCCTGCCTGCGTCTTGAGGAAGGCCTTCCACTTGATGTGCTCGGGCAGCAACGCGGCGATGCGCTGCTTGGCCGGCGAGGGCACCGACAGCGCACAGCCGGCCGGCGTGCCGGTGGCGATCAGGTCGCCGGCGGCGAAGTCCTGCACCCCGGACAGCTCGCTCAGGGTCTGTGCCGGGCCGTGCACCAGGTTGGCGGTGCTGTCGCTCTGGCGCACTTCGCCGTTGACCGTCAGGCGCAATTGCAGCTCCTTCAGGTAGCGCATGTCGCTCTTCTGCATCAGGCACAGGTACGGGCCGACTGGGCCGAAGGTGCGGAAGCTCTTGCCCTTGTAGAACTGCATCTGCGGAATCTGGATATCCCGCGCCGAATAGTCGTTGACGATCACCACGCCGGCGATGAACTCATGCAGGTTGGCGTCGGTCACGGCGACCTTGCCGGTGATATCGCGGCGCAGCACTAGGCCCAGCTCGATCTCGTAGTCGAGGAAGCGCACCTGGCGCGGTTTGATCAGGTCGCTGTCGGCGGCGACGATGCAGCTCTGCGCCTTGGTGAAGATCATGTTGAAGTGCTTGGCGTCCGGGTCCATGCCCGACTCGATCATGTGCTGGCGGTAGTTGGCGCCCTGGCAGACGAACTGCTGGTCGCGGGTGATCGGCGAGAGCAGCTTGACCGCTTCCAGCGCCAGTTCGTCGCCACGCAGCTTGGTGAGCTCTTCGACGTCAACCTGGCGGATCAGCTCGCCGGTGCTGGCGTAGCGGCCGGGCAGGGGGCTGATGCGACTCTGGCGCAGCACGCCCCAGCGGGTTTCGTTCTGGTGTTCGAAGCGGACAAGGTGCACGGGCATGGCAACGACTCCTGGTACTGCGATGGACCGCGTCGGGGCGGCGATTGTTGTTGTGCTTTTGGTTGTGCTGCTGGTTGTGCTGCGGGCCTAGCCGAACATCCGCGCCAGCGTGATCAGCTTGCGCAGCGTCAGGTCCGGGCTGTGCCGCAGGTTGTGCAGCAGGATGCGCAGCTTCTGCAGGTTCATCGCCGGCTTGGTGAAACTCTTGGGCATGCGCTGGCCCCATTGCGACATCGCTTCGGGGCTGACGCCGTGCAGCCCGGTGGGGCGCTCGGCGGTGAACAGATCGCCGTCGCAGTAGTGCTCGTGCTTGTCGCCCCAGGGGTCCTGCCAGTAGTCGAAGATCTGGCTGCCGAGAATGTGCCGGCCCATGCCCCAGGCATGCTTCCAGCCGCGCTCGCGCAATACCCGCTGGCCCATGCCGACGGCGTCGGCATCCACCACTTCGTAGGCACTATGGCTGTAGGCGGCCATGAAGCCCTGGGCCAGGGCCAGGGTGTGGTGGTCGGCGGGCGTGTCGCCCAGGTCCAGGCGCAGGAAGGCCACCGCCGGGGAGCCATCGGGCAGCACCTGCACGTCGCTGGGAATGAAACCGAAATGCTCGGTGTACCAGGCGCAGGTGGCCTGGTAGTCGGCCACTTCGAGCACCACGTGGCCGAGCTTGATGATGTCCGGCGGCGCCACGGGCGGGCGCTGGGTAGCGTTGATCCGCGGCGCCTCGTCGACCTGGTTCAACGGCAGCGCCGGGCGGTGCGTCAGTTCGCTGGCAGGCTGCTGGCCGTGGATCGCCTCGACGACGAAGCCGGAAGGGTCACGCAGGGTCACGCTTTCACCACCGCCGGGCGTGCCCGCTTTCTGGATCGCCGATGCGCCCGGCAGGCGCGCCAGTCGTTGCAGGTCTTCACGGGTTTCCACGGCCAGGCCGAAGCCGACGAAGCGCGCCTGCGCCGCCCGCTCCACCCGATAGCAGTAGGGCGCCGGGCCGGTGCCGCGCAGGTGCAGGCAGTCGGCATCACGACGCGCCAGGGTCAGGCCGAAGTCGCCGAGAAAGCGTTCGGCCTGCTCTAGGTCCGGGCGCTCGAAGATCAGGTGGGCCAGCGCGCGGGCCCTGACTGTCGGCTGCGGATGGCGCGCCGGTTGCGGCGTCGCCAGGGCGGCGGACTGACTTGCGGAAGGGGGCTGACGGCTCATGCTTGTTGTTCTCCGTGGCTTTCGTCAGGCAAGGCTTCGCCATCGCCCCTGAAAAGGGGCGTTGGCAGGTTCGGGTGGATCAGTCCGCGGGTGGCAGCACCGGCAGCTCTCCGGTGGACAGGCTGCGCGCTTCCTCCGGCGCTACACCGAGCGCGCGCAGGGTCAGCTCCGCCGCGTCGCTACCGGCTTGGCGCCAGGTCCGGTGGCCCTCCAGGACCAGGAAGATGGAGCTGAGCACGGAGCCGGCGATCATCGAAATCACTGACGGCAGCTGCTCCTGGCGGAAGCTGTAGCGGCCGTTGGCGAGCCCGCTGAGCAGGTCGGCCGTGGGTGGGCCGAACCACATGCCGCGCAGCGATTCCTCGCTCATCGAGAAGCGGCTGATGAAGGCGCCCCAGTGCGGCTCCTCGTGGGCCCGGCGGATGAAGAAGCGGATGCCGTTGGCCAGGCGCAGGGCCGGGTCCGAGGTCTCGCCGAAGCTCTTCACCACGCGCTGGTGCATTTCTGCCGCCAGGTGGCTGGCCACGTGCTGGAAGAGGTCGTCGATGGACTGCAGGTTGTTGTAGATGGTGCCCCGCGCCACACCGGCTTCCTGCGCGAGGTCGCTGATGTTCACCTGGCTGGCGCCCTTCTCGGCGAACAGGCGCAGGGCGGCCTGGTGGATGCGGCGTTGTACGGGGTTGAGGGTTTCCATGAAAAGACGGCTCCAACGTCAAGCTTGGAGTGATTGAACACGTGCGTTCAAAATAAGTCAACAGGGTACATTGCTCGTCATTTTTCCTGTTTTCTCCTCGGTTTCCCCTGTGTTCAGGGCCTTTCCGGCACGGCGGCAGTGCTCTGGAGACGCTCTGGACAGCGGGTTCGGTTAGGCAAATGGAATCATGATTGATCTCCAGTTGACTGAATTGAACACTGGTGTTCAAAATGATTCGGCGATGTCTTCCCCTGGAGCAAGCAATGCAAGAGTCCACAACAACAACGACAACCTGTGACGTGATCATCGTTGGCCTCGGCCCCACCGGTGCCGTGCTGGCCAATCTGCTGGGCCGCTACGGCTGGTCGGTGGTCGGCCTTGAGCGCGACGAGGACCTTTACTACGCCCCGCGTGCCGTGCACTTCGATGACGAGATCATGCGCATCTTCCAGTTCGCCGGCCTGGCCGACGACATCGGCCGCACCAGCGAATCCTTCACCGACATGGAGATCATCCTGCGTCCCGGGCGCAAGCCGGTGACTCGCTCGCGCATCGGCAGCCAGGACCGCCGCTATGGCCATCCCGGCGCCTGGTGGTTCCACCAGCCGACTCTGGAGCGGCATT
Source organism: Pseudomonas sp. NY15435 (assembly GCF_048068295.1). NCBI lineage: Bacteria > Pseudomonadati > Pseudomonadota > Gammaproteobacteria > Pseudomonadales > Pseudomonadaceae > Pseudomonas > Pseudomonas sp. NY15435. Next base: position 95,864 of record NZ_JBLUQA010000010.1, on the reverse strand, counting down.
TCCACGATGGGCTCAAGCGCTACCCCAATGTCACTCCGGTGTATGGCTGTCGCGTGACCGGCGTCGAGCAGGACGCCGAAGGCGTGCGCGCCACCGCCGTGCAGCGTGACGGCAGCGAGCGGGTGTTCCAGGGGCGCTATCTGATCGGCTGCGACGGCGGCAAGAGCTTCGTCCGCCGCGAGGCCGGGCTACGCCTGGAGTCGGCCGACTTCGACGAGGCCTGGGTGGTGGTGGATACCAAGACCCGCTCCGGCGAGAAGGATGCGCTGCTGCCGGCCAATCACTCGCAGGTGTGCAACCCGGCGCAGCCGGTGACCTACGTGCCCATGGCCGGCCCTTACTACGAATGGCAGTTCATGGTCACCGGCGGCAAGTCCGAGCGCGAGGCAACCGATCCCTACCTGGTGCGCCAGCAACTGCGCGACTTCGTCGACCTCGACAAGATCGAGATCACTCGCATCGCCTACTACAAGTTCCACGGCCTGTGGGCCAACAATTGGCGCAACGGCCGGATCATCCTGGCTGGCGATTCGGCGCACCAGATGCCGCCATTCCTCGGCCAGGGCATGTGCTCGGGCGTGCGCGATGCCAGCAGCCTGTGCTGGCGTCTGGATATGGTGCTGCGTGGTGCCGCGCGGGAGAAACTGTTCGACGACTACGAGGCCGAACGCTCGGCCCATGTGCGCGAAATCATCAATGGCGCGATGTTCCTGGGCAACGTAATCCAGACCCGCCACCGCAGTGTGGCTTTCCTGCGCGACTGGTTGCTGTTCCGCATCGCCGGGATGCTGCCTTTCGCCAACAAGGCCTTCGCCGACAAGGCCAACCGCAAGAAGCCGCTGGCTGCCGGTTTCTGCGGCTGGGGGCACCGGCTGTCCGGTCACCTGGCCCTGCAACCGAAAGTGTTGCGGGACGAGGAGGGCGAGCGCGTACTGCTCGACGAGGCGCTTGGCCACGGCTTTGCCTTGCTTGCCCGGCGCGGTTGCCTCGATAGCCAGCGCGCCCAGCTGGAGCGCCTGGCACAACAGGTGGACCTGCGCGTGCTGGAGTTCGCCGAAGACCCGGCCGGCCCCGTGCTGGGCGACCCTACCGGCGCGCTGCAGGACTGGTTCGACGAAGCCGACATGGACTTCGTGCTGATCCGGCCCGACCGCTATGTCTTTGATGCCGGCCGCGCCGACCAGTTGGGTCGCGTCGCCGAGCGCTTCCTCGCCGGCCTGTCGCTGGTCCGTCACAGCAATCAACCCCAAGGAGTGGCGGCATGATCGACACCCCCGTTCTCATCAGCGGCGCCGGACCTGTCGGCCTGACCCTGGCGCTGAACCTCAGCCGCCTGGGCGTTCGCTCGGTGCTGCTCAACGACCGCCGGCAAACCACCAGCCATCCCAAGCTGGACGTGGTGAACTGCCGCTCTATGGAAATCTTCCGCCAGCTGGGCCTGACCGAACGCATCCGCGCGGCCGGCAACCCGACCGATGCCAACCAGTATTCGGCGATGGCGGCGTCGGCCAGCGGGCCGTTCTATAGCGTGATGTCCGACCGTCACCTGATCTACCAGCCGGTCAGTCAGGCCGAGCAGGCCATCCGCGCCTGTCGCGACGGCAGCCTGCCGCTGGAGTCGATGCAGCGCATCGCGCAGATGCACCTGGAGCCGGTGCTGATGGCGGAGGTGGAAGCCGACCCGAACATCGAACTGCGCATGGGCTGGCGCCTGTATGGCTTCGAGCAGAGCTCCACCGGCGTGGTGGCGATGGCCCACGAAGTGGATAGTGGCGAAGCGCAGCAGTTCTTCGCCCAGTACCTGATTGGCTGCGACGGGCCCAACAGCCGCGTGCGCAACTTCCTCAACATCGATTACGACGGCACCCGCGACCTGGTCGGCGAGCTGTTCATCATCCACCTGCGCTCCGACGAGATCGCCGGGCTGTTCCCCAACAACCAGCCCTACTGGCACACCTGGCTGACCCGGCCGGGCTTCGCCGGCCTGCTGGTGTCGCCGGACGCCAGCCGCAACGATTACGTGCTGCACCGACCCTTTGCGCCGCGCCCCGGCGAGTCGCTGGAAAGCGTGGTGGACGCCGCCCTCGGCACCCGGCTGCGCTACGAGATCGTCCAGTCCGGTCCCTGGCGTCCGCAGTTCCTGGTGGCCCGCTCGTTCGGCCGGCAGCGGGTGTTCATCGCCGGTGACGCTACCCACCAGTTCATGCCCACCGGCGGGCTGGGGATGAACACCGGAGTCGCCGAGGCGCACAACCTGGCCTGGAAGCTGGCGGCCTGCCTGGCCGGCTGGGGTGGCCCGCGCCTGCTGGAAAGCTACGAAGCGGAGCGCCTGCCCGTGGCCAAGCGCAACCGCGACCACGTGAAGAAATGTGCGGCGGCGACCTTCGAGGCGCAGATGCGCCGCGACGATGCGCTGCTTGCCCAGGGGGCGGCCGGGGAGGCGGCGCGCGAGGCCGCCGGGCGCGAGTTCGAGCGCAAGGTCTCAAGGCTCTACGAATCGCTGGGCGTGGAGATCGGCTACCGCTACCACGGCTCGCCGGCGATCGAAGCAGACACCGCCAGCGAGCCGGCCTACGAAGAGATTCGCTACACGCCCACCACCTGGTCCGGTGCGCGCCTGCCCAGCGCGTTCCGCGAGGATGGCACGGCGCTGTTCGATCAGCTCGCACTCGGCGCCTTCACCCTGCTGGCGTTCGACGCCGATGCCGAGTCCTGTGCGCCGCTGCAGGAGGCGGCGCGGGAGTGCGGCGTACCGCTGAGCGTGCTGCCGATCCACGAGAAATACCTGGCCAGCCTGTACGAGCGGCGCTTCGTGCTGGTACGGCCTGACCAGCATGTGTGCTGGCGTGGCGACAGCCTGCCGGTCGATTGCTATTCGCTGTTCAACCGTCTGCGCGGAGCCCGCTGACCATGAGCCTGTTCATCGATTCGCTGAAACTGCGCCTGCTCCTGCTCGCGTCCATCCCGTTGCTGCGCCGGGCCGAGCGCCGCTCGGCGCGCCTGCGTGAACTGCTCCACGAGGACTCTTTCGTGCTGCAGATCCGCACGGGCGATGGCGTCGGCGGCTATTACCAATTGCGTGGCGGGGTGCTCAGCCTGCACCGTGGCGAGCACCGCCGGCCGGACTTTACTCAGCACTGGCAGCGCAGCAGTGACGCGCTGCGGGTGATGCTCAGCCGCGACGAGACCGACATGCTGCGCGCCGTCGAAGGCGGGCAGTGCCAGCTGCAGGGGCGCTTCGCGGTGGCCTTGTGGTTCAACGAGGCCATGAAGATTGCCCGTGCTGCCTGAACCCTCCCGGATCACACAAGGACAACAACAATGACGATCCAACAAGGTCGAATCGACGTGCACCACCACATCATCCCGCCGGCCTTCGTCGAGACCATGGCAAAGAAGGGCCTGGACATGGTGGCCGGTGCACCGCTGCCGAAATGGTCGCCACAGAAGTCCATCGAGGTGATGGACCTCAACGGCATCCAGACCGCCATTACCTCGCTGTCGGCACCGGGCGTGCACTTCGGCGGGGGAGTTGAGCAGGCCCGCGAGCTGGCGATGCGCTGCAACGACTTTGCCGCGCAGATGCGCGTCGATCATCCGGGGCGCTTCGGCAATTTCGCCGTGCTGCCCACGCCCTTCACCGAAGCCGCCTGCCGCGAGGCCGTTCGCGCGCTGGATGAACTCAAGGCCGAAGGCGTGGTGCTGCTGGGCAGTACCGATGGCGTGTTCCTGGGCGATGAGCGTTTCGACGAGCTGATGGCCGAACTGGACCGCCGCGCGGCCATCGTCTTCGTCCACCCGAACATGCACGAAAGCAGCGAGAAGCTGGGCATCGCCGCACCGGGCTTCCTGGTCGAGTTCCTCTGCGACACCACCCGCGCGGCGGTGAACCTGATCCTTACCGGTACGCTGGAGAAGTACCCGCGCATCCGCTGGATTCTCGCCCACGGCGGCGGATTCCTGCCCTACGTGGCCTGGCGCGTGTCCCTGGCCAACGCCCTGCCGCAGTTCCAGGACAAGGCTCCGCAGGGGGTGATGACCTACCTCAAGCGCTTCTACTTCGACACGGCGCTGTCGCCGTCGCGCTACTCCATGGCGGCGCTCAAGGAACTGGTGGAACCCTCGCAGATTCTCTTCGGCAGTGACTTCCCCTTCGCTCCGGCGCCGGTCACCACGTTGTCCTGCCAGACGCTGGAGCAGAACACCCTGTGGTCCGACACGCAGCGCTACGGGATCAACCGCGGCCACGCGCTGAGCCTGTTCCCGCAGTACCGTGAAGCGCAGGAGCAGGTGGCCGCGGCGCCGATCTTCAGTGGCGAATCCCTCGGCAGCCGGGTGAAACGCAGCCTGACCCGGCCGCTGGGTGCCTACGTCGAACGTGTGCGAAGCCGCTGATTCGGGGAGAATCACATGAATCGTCGAGAATTCGTGATGGGCGCCGGCGTGCTCGCCAGCGCCTCGTTGCTGGCCGCTGAACTGCCCGCCCTGTCGCCGACAGGTGATCCATCCGATGCCGTTGCTCCCGTGCAGCTTCCGTCACCACCGGTGCCCGGTCGTATCGACGTGCACCACCACATCCTGCCGCCGTTCTACGCCGAAGCATTGCGTCGCCAGGGATTGGACAAGGTGGCGGGGGTCGCCTTGCCGGAGTGGTCGGCACAGCGTTCGCTGGAGCTGCTCGACGAGCAAGGCCTGCAGAGCGCAATCACCTCGATTTCGTCGCCCGGTGTCTGGTTCGGCAACGACCGTGCCGCCGCCGAACTGGCGCGCCGCTGCAACGAGTTCGCGGCGGAGCTGGGCCAGCGGCATGCAGGGCGTTTCGGCAGCTTCGCCTGCGTGCCGCTGCCGGCCACCGAAGTGGCGTGCACCGAGGCGCTGTACGCGCTGGATGTGCTCGAGGCCGATGGCCTGGTGCTGCTGGCCAGCAATGACGGCGTGTTCCTCGGCGATGCGCGTTTCGACGAGTTGATGGCCGAGCTGGATCAACGCGGGGCGACGGTTTTCCTCCACCCGAACCTGCATCCAAGCAGCCAGACGCTGGGGTTGGCCGCACCGGGCTTCCTGCTGGAGTTCGTCTGCGATACCACCCGCGCAGCAGTGAACCTGATTCTCAGCGGCACCCTGGAACGCTATCCGCGTATCCGCTGGATCCTCGCTCATGCCGGCGGCTTCCTGCCGTATGCGGCGTGGCGGGTGTCGCTGGCCAATGCGCTGCCGCAGTTCGAGGACCAGGCACCGCTGGGCGTCATGACCTACCTTCGGCGCTTCTATTTCGACACCGCGTTGGCACCGGCCGCACCGTCCATGGCGGTACTGCGCGAGCTGGTCGAGCCCGGCCAGGTGCTGTTCGGCAGCGACTTCCCGTTCGCGCCGCAAGCGTTAGTGGCCGAGCAGGTCAGCACACTCGCCGCCAGCCGCGTCTGGAGCACGGCGGACCTCGCTGGCATTGGTCGTGGGCACGCGTTGAGCCTGTTCCCGCGCTTCGCCGCGCCGGGCGAAGCGCTGGCCGTGGCATTGCCGTATGAATCCGAGTCGACCTTGCACTGGTTGGGACGCAGCGCTGGCAAGCCCTTCGCCGCCCTGGCCCAACACCTGAAGGACTGAAACCATGAGTCAATTATTCGAGCCGCTACGTCTGCCCAATGGCCAGGTGATTGGCAACCGAATTGCCAAGGCGGCGATGGAAGAGAACCTCGCCGATGCCGACCACGCCCCCGGCGATACCTTGCTGCGCCTGTATCAGCGCTGGGCCGAAGGCGGCGCCGGGCTGATCATCACCGGCAACGTGATGGTCGACCGCCGCGCGCTGACCGGGCCGGCCGGCGTGGTGCTGGAAGATGACCGCCTGCTGCCGCGTTTCAGCCGCTGGGCCGAGGCCTGTCGTAGTCACGGCGCGCAGGCCTGGATGCAGATCAACCATCCGGGTCGTCAGTTGATGGCTGATCTCGGCCAGCCGGCCCTGGGGCCGTCGGCCATTGCCGTGGATATTCCCGGTTTGAAGAACGTCTTCGCCCAGCCGCGAGCGTTGTCCAGTGCGGAAATCGACGGGCTGATCCAGCGCTATCTGAATGCCGCGCTGTTGGCCGAGCGCGCCGGGTTCACCGGGGTACAGGTGCATGCCGCGCACGGCTACCTGTTCAGCCAGTTCCTTTCGCCGCTGAGCAACCGGCGCGAAGACGACTGGGGAGGCAGCCTGGAGAATCGGGCGCGCATCCTGGTGCGCACGGTCGAGGCGATCCGCGAGCGGGTGGCACCGGAATTCTGTGTGGCGGTGAAGCTCAATTCGGCTGATTTCCAGCGTGGCGGTTTCGAGGCGCGGGACGCCGAAGCCGTGGTGCGCCTGCTCAACGAGCGGGGCGTGGATCTGGTCGAGCTGTCGGGTGGCAGCTACGAAAGCCCGGCGATGCAGGGCCAGACCCGCGACGGCAGCAAGCTGGCGCGGGAGGCCTACTTCCTCGAATTCGCCGAGCGCATCGCCGCGACGGCACGCATGCCGCTGATGGTCACCGGCGGTATTCGCCGGCGCGAGATCGCCGAACGCGCCCTGCAGGGACCAGTGGCGATGGTGGGCATGGCCACGGCCCTGGCGGTCGATCCAACGCTGCCACGGCGCTGGCAGGCCGGCGAGGGCGCGCAGGTCGAACCGATAGTCGTGGCGTGGAAGAACAAGGCCTTCGCCGCCGTGGCCACCCAGTCGGTGGTAAAGAAGCAGCTGACGCTGCTCAGCCAGGGGCGCCCGACCAACCCGCGCACGTCACCGCTGCTGGCGCTTATTGGCAATCAGTTGAAGTTGCGCAAGCAGTCGCGGCGTTATCGGCTCTGGGTGGCGCGGCCCTGAAGCGAGCTCAGTCGCCCTGTGGCAAGGGCAGGGCGGCTATCTTCCGGGCCTTGGCCGGGCTGGCGCCAAGGGCGCGCAGGAGCATTTCGCTGAGCAGAATGTCCTGGTCCTGCGGCGCGCGGCCTTCCAGCGTGGCGCGGATGGCGCCGGTGGCACCGGCGATCACCAGGTCCAGAGCGATGTCTTCGTTGGCGTAGTTGAACACGCCTTCGGCCAGACCGCCGCGCAGGTCCTCGCGCACATGGCCGGCCAGCGTCGAGTGCATGGCCTGGTCGTAATGAATGACGCGCAGCAGCGCACTGGCCCATTGCGGGTCTGACTGTGCGCGCAGAACGAACATGCGCACGCCGATGGCCAGGCGCTTCGAGCCGCTGTCGATACCTTCGCTGAGCGCCGAGATGGTTTCGGAAAAGTCGCCAGCCAGGGCAATGCCCACCGCTTCGGCGAGCTCTTCGCGGGTACGGAAATAGTTGTAGATGGTACCGGTCGAGACCTCCGCCTCCGCCGCCAGATCCTGCAGGGCGGTGGCGGCGACGTCCTGGCGGGCGAACACGCGCAGGGCTGCATCGAGCAGGCCCTGGCGCGTGCGTGCGCGCTTCTTGTGCCCACGGGTGAGCGGCACGGTGGCGTCTTCGTGGGGTTGTCGGTCGGTCATGGCAGGTATCCGTCTGCAGGGCTGCAGCGATGATACGGGATGCCCGTGGCCGACCGGTACCCGCTCATGCCCGCAGCAATGCCTGGCAGTGCCGCAGCAGCTCGCCGGCCTTCTCGGGCCTGCACTGATGCATGATGATGCGGTCCGGGCGCACCACGGCCAGTGCCGGGTCGGGCCAGGGTGCGAGCAGGGCGCCGTCGAGGCTTTCGGCGAAATCGGCGCGGCTGTCGTCGCGGGCATGGCCGATCTGCAGGAAGCTGCCGCCCAGGTCGAACCACTGCTTCTGTTGCGCCGAGTCGAGCCAGCGGCGCGGGTCGGTGCCCAGGCCGACCAGTTGCAGGCGGTCCCCCAGTAATTGGTCGCTCAGGCAGATGCGCCCCGCGCTACGAACCCAGGCTTGAGGAAACAGGCCGCCGCTGGCCACTCGGGCGCGCCGCGTGCTGCGCACGAACAGGCCACGGCGGAAGCGGTGCCTGGGCTTGATGTCCAGTTCCTCGAAGTGCCGGCGAGCCGCGGGGATGATCCGCAACGCTTTCATGAAGCTGTGGATCAGCGCGGCCGCTACTGCGTTGCTCGGCATCACCAGGCGACCCATGAGCTTGGCCAGGTCGATCATTTCCCGGGCATGGGGCTGGCGCTCCTGGTCGTAGCTGTCGAGTATCCGCGGCGTGGCGCGCCCTTGCAGCACCCAGGACAGTTTCCAGGCGAGGTTGGCCACGTCGCGCAGGCCTGCCACCAGGCCCTGGCCGACGAAGGGCGGCGTGATGTGCGCGGCATCACCGACCAGAAACACCCGGCCCTGTTGGAAGCTCTCGCAGCAGCGGGCATGGAAGCGGTAAACCGCCTTGCGTTCGATCTTCAACTGCTGTGGCTCGATCCAGGGCGCCAGGAGTCCGCGGATGCGTTCCTGATCCTCCATCTCGTCGCGCGTTTCACCGGGGCGCAGCATGAATTCCCAACGCTCGCGGCCACCGGGAGCGGGCATGTGCGGCGTCGGGCGGCGGTGGTCGCAAAGGAACTCGACATGGTCGATGGCTTTTCCCTGGCGTGATCCGGCATCGACGATCAGCCAGTCCTCCGAGTAGCTCTGGCCGTTGAACTCCTGGCCGATCAGCCCGCGTACCCGTGAACTCGCGCCGTCTGCACCGACGAGATAGCGGCAGCGCAGCGAGTGCGGCTCATCAGCTTCATCCAGCAGGACGGCGGTGACTCCGCTGGCGTCCTGGGTGAAGTCCCGCAGCTCCAGGCCGCCCCGGCAGCGCAGGGTCCCGTGCTGCTCCGCCTGGCTGCGCATGGCGCGCTCCAGGTCCGGTTGATAGAAGGTCACCAGCTTGTGATGGCCGTCGATGCGCCCGCTGGTATTGGCCTGGCCGAACTGGCCGACGATGGGGCAGTGCATCTTTACATGGGGAATGACCACGGTCTCGAAGGCGTCTTCCTCCAGTCCGGCAAGTTGGAGAATTCGCAGAGCTTCGTTGTCCAGGGCGATGGCACGCGGCAGGGGCAGGACGTCATGGGCCTTGTCGATCACCAGGCAGTCCACACCATAGCGTCCCAGCAGGGACGCCAGCGTGGCGCCGACCGGGCCATTGCCGACGACCAGGACGTCGACCGATTCGGGGAGGAACTCATTGTTGTTATGCATTGGGAGATCCGGATCCGGGAGAGGGGCCCGGATCAGTTGATCCGGGTGGAACGGAATCTATCAAAAATGACGTGTTCGTCAATATTGGTTGTTTTGTCATAATTTCCGCCGAAGTAATGAACGCCTGACGAGTGACTGGAAAGACGTACCTGGGGCTACGCGAACTCCGCGAACGTGCGCTTCTGCGACGGCAAGGGATCGGAACTGGAGGACGGTGCACGGTTCTACTTCGAGACCTTCGGTTTTCCGGTCGATGCGCAGTCCGTTGTGCGGCGATGCAGTCCTGCCGATGGGGAACTACAGTTGCCCATCGAGGGCGATACCGTCGAAGGGACTCCGGACCTCTGGTCAGAATGAAAAGTCACCCGTCGTGCATTCTTGCGAGAGCCGCCTCCACTCGTTTTTCCGGTTGGATCCTCGCCTGTGCAAGCACGTGCGAAGCGGAAGTTTCGAGCTGTCAGAGCCACTGACGTTGGAGAAAGGACATGCCCAAGAAAATCATCATTTCCTTTGACGGGACCTGGAATACGCCGGATACGAAGTCCGAGATCAAGGGCAGTAAAAGCACCAATGTATGGAAGCTGCATGCTTCCATTCTGCCTGCCGACCAGAACGGCACGACGCAGGACAAGTGGTACGACAAGGGCGTCGGCACCGCGTGGTACGACCGCCTCGCCGGTGGGGCATTCGGCGTGGGGCTTTCCGAGAATATCCTCGATGGCTATCGGCAACTGGTCAGGACCTACGAGGCCGGTGACCAGATCTACCTCTTCGGCTTCAGCCGCGGAGCCTATACGGCCCGCAGCCTGGTCGGGCTGATCCGCAACGCAGGCCTGCTCAAGCCCGAGCACATCGACTTGACCAACGAAGCCTATGGCCTCTACCGGACCCGCGACGAGGGCGCCGACTCCGACAGCGCCAAGCTCTTCAGGGACCGTTTCTCGCGGGTGATTTCCATCCACATGCTCGGCATCTGGGACACCGTGGGCGCCCTGGGCGTGCCGCTGGAGTCCTTCGACTGGTTCAACAAGGCCTACTACGAATTCCACGACACCGAGCTCAGCTCGATCGTCCACAACGCCTTCCAGGCTCTGGCCATCGATGAGTGGCGCAAGAACTACCAGTGCACACTGTGGGACCCCAGGAGCAAACCCAACCAGCGCGTGGAGCAGGTCTGGTTCTCCGGTGCGCACGCCAACGTCGGCGGCGGTTACGCAGACAACAGCCTGTCGGATATCGCCCTGGTGTGGATGATCAACAAGGCGATCGAGTGCGGCCTGGCGCTGGACACCGGCAAGACCCCGAGCCTGCCCACGACGACGCTTCCCATCACCAACTCCTACAAGGAATTCCTGGGCGGCGCTTATAGCCAGCTGACCCAGCCGTACTACCGGGATATCGGCAACACGCCCTTCGGGCAGGAAGCGATCGACCCCAGCGTGGAGGAACGCCTCAAGCACGACGCCCAGTACAAGCCGAAGAACCCGGTGGGCGGCCATCTCACCGGTAACTTCACACCGGTCGGCAAGATCAGGTGACGGCCAGCCACGCCGGGCGTTCCTATCTCCGTTCCGGCCGGCGCAGGCCCAGGTGGTCGCGCAGGGTGCTGCCGCGGTACTCGCGACGATACAGCCCGCGCTTCTGCAGCTCCGGCACCACCAGCTCGACGAAGCTGTCCAGGCCGCTGGGCAGCAGCGGCGGCATGATGTTGAAGCCGTCGGCGGCGCCGGCGCTGAACCAGGCTTCCAGGTGGTCGGCGATCTGTTTCGGGCCGCCGACCAGCGTGCAGTGTCCGCGCGCGCCGGCGACCCGCAGGTAGAGCTGGCGAAGGGTCAGGTTCTCGCGGCGGGCCAGGTCGATGAACAGTGCCTGCCGGCTTTTCATGGCGTTGCTCGGGGGCAATTCGGGCAGCGGGCCGTCCAGCGGGTAGCGAGACAGGTCGAGCCCGCCGGCCATGCCCGAGAGCAGGGCGAGGCCGAGCTGCGGTTCGATCAGCTCCTGCAACTGGGCATAGAGGTCTTCAGCCTCGTCCTGGGTGCGCCCCAGCACCGGGGAAATGCCAGGCATGATCTTCAGTTCGTCCGGCTCGCGGCCATGCTCGGCGAGGCGTCCCTTCAGGTCGACATAGAACTCGCGCGCACCTTCGAGCGTTTGCTGCGCGGTGAACACCACCTCGGCGGTGCGCGCCGCCAGCACCTTGCCCGGCTCCGACGAGCCGGCCTGCACCAGTACCGGATGGCCCTGCGGTGAACGCGGCTGGTTCAGCGGGCCGCGCACCCGGTAGTGCTCGCCGCGATGTTCGAGCGTGCGCAGCTGCTGCGGGTCGAAGTAGCGGCCGCTGACCTTGTCGCGCAGGAAGGCGTCATCCGCGAAGCTGTCCCACAGGCCACGGGCGACATCGATGAACTCTTCAGCGCGGGAGTAGCGATCGGCGTGTTCGAAGTGCTGGTCGAGGCCGAAGTTCTGCGCTTCCTGGTCGGTGGCGGAGGTCACCAGGTTCCAGCCCGCACGGCCGCCGGAAAGGTGATCGAGCGAGGCGAAGCGACGCGCCAGCAGATACGGGTCGTTGTAGCTGGTGGAGACCGTGGAGATCAGGCCGATGCGCTCGGTGGACGAGGCCAGGGTGGCGAGCAGCATCAACGGGTCGAGCACTTCGCCGTGGGTGGTGTGCGCGGCCAGTTCGTTGCTGCCGAGCAGCGCGAGGTTGTCGGCGAAGAAGATCGCGTCGAACAGGCCGCGCTCGGCGGTCTGCGCCAGGCGCCGGAAGTGCGCGAGGCCGAGGGCGCCGGAGGGTGCCTGCGGGTGGCGCCAGGCGGCCAGGTGATGGCCGCTGCCCATGAGAAAGGCGCCGAGGCTGATCTGTGCTTGGCTCATGTTCACCTCAGAAGTCAAGTGGATATCAAGCAGATGATGGTTTTGGGTGATTAGTAAAAAAGCGTATATAAATCAATTGTTTGGATTATTGCTTCGTGCAAAAACAACGAAAACGTAAAGAAAAACGTAGCGTATTCTCTATTTCTGGCTGCTAAAATTTACATTTTGCATCGAGTTCGGACGACTTTTACACACCCTACACAGAGGACACCCCGTATCCACAGTTGGCTGATTTTCGCAAGGCAGCTTTCGGTGATCCTAGCTCTCCAACAGTTTCTACGAGACTTTGGAGCCTTAAGCGTGACAGTGTGTAGTCTGCACTACTGGCGATCATGGCTCAGCGAGATGCTCCCAGGTTGGTGGTTGCGAGTTCGTGCTGGGGAGGGCTTGGTAGAGAGCCTTCATCTTCGACCGAAGGTTGAAGCTTAATGGCCTCGAGGCAAGTATTCCGTTTGAGTCTTACCAACTAAATCTATTGCCGATGCCCAAAAAGCTCACACAAGACGAAATTATTGAGGCGTTTACCCGTGCTCATGGTTCGCGCTATGACTACAGCTTGGTTCGTTACATTAGTAGTGCCGCCAAGGTCACCGTCATTTGCAGAGAGCATGGAGCTTTTGACATCGCGGCTGGTCACCACAAGAACGGTGTGGGATGCCGCTATTGTTACTTTGATAGCAATCGGCTTGGTGTCGATCAGTTCATAAAGGCATCCTCTAAGGTTCACGCTGGCCGTTATGACTACAGCGCTGTCTCTCCAGATATCAAGGTCACCGATAAGGTCTCTATCCGCTGCATTCAGCATGATCAGGTATTTTTGCAGCTCGCCAGTGCTCACATCGCCGGCCACACGGGCTGTAGGGCATGTCAGTCCAACAAGATGACAGGCCCTAAAGAGCTCCTTGGCCAGTATAAAGAAGACAGCCTCCCGCTGAAGAACTTCATTCAGCGTGCAGTGGCCCAGCACGGACCTGCCTACGATTACAGCAGGTTTGTTTACCAGGGGGCCGGCGTGAAAGGCGAAATTGTCTGCCCTGAGCACGGGGTGTTCTGGCAGTCTCCTAGCAATCACCTCCGCGGTACGAGATGCCCCCAGTGTGCCAAGGCGCTTGCGCATCAGGATTCTTTCAAGGCGATGTGCAAGACCCTTGGGGTTGATTACTGGCGGGCGCTTAAGCGCCGAGAAACGGGTATGGGTGACGAGAGGGTATTTGAGGAAGCCTTGCTCCGCTCTGAGCGCGTCGTGAACCCAGTCACCGTCCATGGGACAACATACCCCAACATGGAGTCCGCCGTTCGTGCCCTGGACCCTCCGGCATCGAGCGCTACCATCTCGCGCTGGATCGCTGATGGGGTTAAGCCCGAAGATGCCTTCGAGAAGATACCCAACCCTGGCTATGCCAACGGAACCATCTATCTAGTGGAGCACGAAGCCTCCAGCCGTAAATACGTTGGGCTCACTATTGTGTCGATCCAGGAACGCTGGCGACGCCATGTGGAGCAGGCCGCAATGGGGCGTATCAAAGGTTCTGATTCGCTGCATGCTGCCATTCGGGAGCATGGTCCCGATCAGTTCAGCATTCGCGAGATTGATCGCGGCACTACCAAAGCCGGGCTGGAGAATAAGGAGCGGGAATGGATTTCTAGGCTCAACACTCGATCCCCCAACGGATTCAACATTTCACCGGGAGGAGGCAGTGGTGGGGCGCACGGTCGCCAAATTACTATCGACGGGATTCCCTTTCCTAGCGTCCGCGCCGCTTCCGAGCATGTCGCCAAATCTCGTGGAATCACTGTCGCGGCTGCAAAGGGGCGCATTCGCGTCGGGCGCTTGGATATTCAGGCCCCATCCAAGCCCGGTGAGGCGGTCAGTAAAACGGCGGCGTACAAGGCTTGGAGTTGGTTGGTCCACTGTTTGTTGAACCCCAAAAGTAGGGACTATGCACCAGGCATCGAACTGCATAAGCCCTGGCTGGACTTCCGAAAGTTCCTCGGTGACGTCGGCCAGCCGCCAAAGGCCGGGATGGCGTTTTCCAGACTGGACAAGGCTCAGGGGTTCTTTCCCGGCAATTGCAGGTGGATGACGAAGAGCGAGGCGTCCAAACTAAATGCTGCACAAATGGCAGCGTCCGGAAAATTAGTGGGACGGCGCAAGAAGGAGTCCTAAGCGACCTGGGATCGACGCGCATTACGGAGCAGGTCATGTCATCAAAGGAGGTGGTGCGTGGTTCGGATTCGCAAGATAGAGATTCAGAATTTCAGGTCCATACGCTCTCTCACCTGGCTCCCATCGCCGGGTCTGAACTGCCTGATTGGTCCTGGTGACAGCGGCAAGAGCACTATCTTGGATGCCATCGACCTGTGCCTTGGGGCTCGCCGGAATATTACGCTGGGGGACACCGATTTCTTTGGCCTCGACGTGAGCCAGCCCATCCAGATCACGCTGACCTTGGGCCAGCTACCTGACGCACTGAAAAACCTGGATGTCTATGGTCAGTACCTGCAAGCGTTCGATGGCACAACTGGCCAATTGCAGGACGAACCACTGCAAGGGCTCGAAACCGTGCTCTCGCTACGCCTGACAGTGGACAGCGAGCTCGAACCAGTCTGGGCGTTGGTGTCCCAGCGCGCCCAGGCTTTGGGCCAGGAACGCAATATCGCATGGAAAGATCGACTCCTGTTGGCGCCGGCACGACTGGGTACCTACGCCAACTCTAATCTGTCGTGGACTCGTGGATCCGTACTCAACCGGCTTACAGAAGAACGCCCCAACCTGGGCGCAGAGCTTGCTAACGCCTCTCGTGAAGCTCGTGCCACGTTCGGCAACCAGGCAGGTGCTCAACTGGCTGAAACGCTGCGAATCGTCACCCAGAAGGCTACCGCCTTAGGCGTTCCCGTCGGAGAGCAGGCGCAAGCGCTATTGGATGCCCATGCTGTCTCCATCAGCGACGGCGCCATCGCCTTGCACGATGAGCAAGGTGTGCCATTGCGTTCACTGGGTACAGGCTCTTCCCGTCTGCTGGTAGCCGGGCTGCAGCGAGCAGCTGCACAGCGCGCCTCAATCGCTCTGGTGGACGAAGTCGAGTATGGGCTCGAGCCGCACAGGCTCGTCCGACTACTTGACTCACTGGGTGCTAAGGAGACTCCGTCACCGCTGCAGGCATTCCTGACAACCCACTCACCGGTGGCGGTCAGGGAGCTTCGAGGCGACCAGATCTTCGTAGTGCGAAAGGCACAAGACGGGGCTCACCAGGTGCTCGAGGTGGGTGTCGAGGATGATGTGCAGAGCACCATTAGAATGGATCCGGAAGCGTTTCTAGCTCGCAGTGTCATCGTCTGCGAAGGGGCCAGTGAAGTCGGACTCATTAGAGGTTTGGATCAGTATTGGACGGCGCAGAATTACCGCTCACTTCTGGCTGCAGGCACGGCTTACGTAAACGTGGGGGGAGGTGAGCCGGACCGGTGCTTTGTTCGAGGCCTTGCTCTGCTTAAGCTGGGGTACCGCGTCATGGTCCTTGTCGATGCTGACAAGCCTCCGACTCCTGAAGTCGTAGAGGCCTATCGCGCAGCGGGAGGAGAGTTCATTACATGGAGAGAAGCACGAGCCCTGGAAGATGAACTGTTCCTCAGTCTACCGGATGCTGCAGTGGACACCATGCTCCAGCGCGCCGTGGAGTTTCTCGATAGAGAGCTGGTGGCCGCTCATATCAGTACGCAATCTCAGGGGCGCACTACCCTGGACGATATCCTGCAGATACGCCAACAACAGCAGCCATACTCTCCTGAACTGCGTTTGCTGTTGGCCCTGACGTCCCGGAACCGAAAGAACGGTTGGTACAAGTCGCTCACCAAATTCGAGATCCTTGCTCGGGAAATTGTCGGTCCCAACTACCAAGCAACGGAAGCCGGGTTTACTGCCTTAATCCACCAGTTGTTCGGGTGGGCCCATGCCGCCTGAGTACGATTTGTTCGCCGTCCGCAGAGGAGCCGTGACTGCGCCAGCCGGCTGCGGCAAGACACAACTCATCGCGGACACGCTTACCCAGCATGCCGGCGCCAAGCCTGTTCTCATTCTGACCCACACCAACGCGGGTGTGGCCGCACTACGCCTGCGTATGCAACGCGCCGACGTTCCAGCATCTGCTTATCGCGTAGCAACCTTAGACGGTTTTGCCATGCGCTTGGTCGGTCTCTTCCCAGAGCGAAGCGGCATACCCGCCGCCACTCTTGAGCTGGGAAACCCAGGCACCGACTATCCCGCAATCCGCTTGGGAGCCTTCGCTTTGGTACAAGCGGGGCATGTGAGCGATACGCTGGCGGCAACTTACGCTCACCTGCTCGTCGACGAGTACCAGGACTGTAACTTGGTGCAGCACGACTTGGTCAACGCACTCTCGGCAGTACTACCTACCTGCGTGCTGGGTGATCCTATGCAGGCCATCTTCGGCTTTGCCGGCAACCAACTGGTGGACTGGGACGCACACGTGCTTCAGCAGTTCCCGCTCATCGGTGAGCTGAATCAACCATGGCGTTGGATAAACGCAGGTACCCGCGGGTTTGGCGAGTGGCTTCTGAACTGCCGGCGAGTGCTGCAATCAGACGGGAGTATCGATCTGAGCCAGACGCCTGCCGAGGTCAACTGGATTCAATTGCTACCCGCCACCGCCGACCGTCAGCGCATGGCGGCAGCGCTTACAAGGTCAGTAACACCCGAAGGGCAAGTCCTGGTGATAGGCGACAGCCGCAACACCCGAGGGCGCAGACAAATGGCCAGTCAGACCCCTGGCGCTACTGCTGTCGAACCCGTAGATCTAGGGGACCTCACGAGTTTCGGCCGGACATTTGACTTGCAGGCAGCGGATGCCACTACGCGACTCGTCAATTTTGCCGCCGAGACGATGACACAAGTCGGCGCTGCCGCATTACTGCCACGCCTGGACACCCTGCGACGAGGTGCTGCTCGCACGCCGGCTACTCCGGTGGACGCCACATTGGTGGCATTCGCCGCGACTCCAACCTATCAGCTGGCCACGGAAGCGCTAAGAGCTTTGATGCGCCAAGAGCATGCGCGCGTGTACCGACCTGAGGTGCTGTATGGGTGCCTGCGGGCCATGGAGACGGCGGCCGGAGGTGGTTGCACCTTTGCGGAGGCCACCGTCCGAGAGCGCGAACGCAATCGTCATGAGAGCCGACAGCTAGCTCGGCGTGCTATTGGCAGTACCTTGCTATTGAAGGGATTGGAGGCACAGGTTGCGGTGATTCCCAACCCTGAAAACATGGATGCTCGCCATCTCTACGTGGCGATGACGCGTGGCTCGAGTCGATTGGTCGTGTGCTCTGCTACACCGAATCTTGTCCCACGAGCGGGATAGTACTGGCGAGACCGAATGGATGTGCGAGCCGGGTCTCAACCCGGCATAAGGTACTTTCCGTCGGGTTTCTCAGTCAGGCTTCCCATGTAACTCTGCAGCGCGTCGATCTCTGATTCTTGGGAACTAGCAACAGCTCCTCTATGCCCTGCTCGTAACACAAACAATTTTTTGCTTTAAGTGGTCTTTTAGCGCTTAACACAAAGAATTATTTGCCTTCTCTATACCCCATCCGCAGCTTTTGAGCTTGAGCCGCAATTTCATCCATGGCTGCGCGGCTAGCAGCGTCGCGCTGCTCTTGGTAGGCCACCAGATCCGTGAATTTGACTCGACGATGGCTGCCGGCTTTCGTGTGCGGCATCACTCCTGCATCCAGCAATTTCACAAGAGTTGGCCGCGATACGTCGAGAAGGTTAGCCGCTTCCTGAGTGCTCAGCTCTGCATGGATCGCGACCACTCTTACGGCATGGCCCACGGCGATTTCGCTTAGGATTTCTCCGAACAGGCGTAGTGCGAGTGCCGGCACCTGCAGGATCTGCTTGTCTCCAGATTCCGAAACCAGTGTCAAACGGTGAATCCCTGCTCCCTTCTCCAGAAGCTCCTGCATCTGGAGAAGGGATTCGACAGCGGCAGCAGCCTCTTGCTTGTCGGGTAGCCGCAGTGAGAAGGCTTTTGGCATGAGTGGCTCCAATGCTTCGGGCGGAGATGTAGTCCGGGGAGAGCCAAGCATCTCCTTGGACTACTCGTACGAAAGGTGGATAAGTGGAATTATGCGGAATTATGGAAAATTCCATAATTTTCGAATGCTGAGTTGGCATGCTGCGTAATTGCACTCATCTGACCACGGATCGCATCGACCTGACCAACGAGTTGTGGATAGATGAGGGCAGAAGTTGACCCAACCGGTGAGAAATAGCAGAGCGCGTACATCATCTGCTCCCTCTAGAGGCAGCTACCGACCCATAGCAGCCGATCGCGGCAGGCTACGACCGGCTAGTAGCGAACAGCATCACGGTTAAATGGCTAGCGTCCGCTGACCTCCATTCTCGCTGTTTACGGGATGGCGGACGCTGAGGGGAGCATGCGTTTAAGCGGTACAGACGGTTAAACTCAGAGTACGCTACTCCGCGTACCATTGATTCCTCTACTTCAATGTGCTCCACAGTGCGGTTTTGAGCTTATCAACCATTGCATTGGAGTAGTCATAAGGGATTGACTGGATGGTCACTACCCTCCAGAAGGGGGCGCCAACCTGAGTGATTTGGACATTGAGGCGATTGTTGTCGGTAGAGACCATCTCTCCAGTGCCCTCCCAGAATTGATGTCCCTCTCTCTCAAAAATACGCCCGCCATCTGAAAAACTCATAGTGGCTGCGGTTCCTTTTTGGAAGGCTTGTGCGTATTGACTCAGTGAATAGCCAGGGAACTCTTCCATGGCCAGAATGACCACAGCATAACCAGCAGCCTCGGTGAATATATATCCCGGCATGCCGTTTTTGATTGGCTGTGTGGTGAGTTTCCACCGGGAATCAACCTTGATGCTCCGCAAGGTTTTGGGATTCTCCCAAGAGTAGTCTTTCTGCATGGTCATAAGTCTCGACTCTCGCTCGGACTTTTTCTCGACCTCATTAAGAACGGCTATGAATCCGAAAAGGCATATGAACGCTATCCCGAAAGCGATTTTTCTAATCCAGTTTGGGGATTTTGATCGAACAGTAAAACCTGAAGATTCGTCGTAACTTGCTTCTAAGCCCTTGCTAAGCCTGGATGATTGGACTGACATTGTGATGAGGTTGAGGAGAGGAATACCAAACGCCAAGCCCTTAATCCAAACTGAGAAGTTGCGAATAAGATATTGGGTGAAGCCCAGGGTTTTTCCGTCAAGGGTTATAACTCTTATCCCCAGTAGAGATTTGCCGGGGGTATTGCCGAGGGCTCGATGGATAATGGCATCTAAGATCAGCGCAAACGGCATACATATAATACCGAAAATCTGGCTTGATCCGTAGGAATTGACCCACTCAACGAAGTGAGCCGAGTACCTACCTAAGAAATAAGTGGAGACCGTCGCGACGAGTAGAGTTTCCCACCAAACATCAAATAAGCGCGCAAAAAATCTAGACCACCGATTTGTCATTGGGAAATCTATCGGATTGACTTCTTGCTTAGACGGAAGTGGTGGGGGAATGACTGATATTGCTGGGCGTAGCTCTTCCACTTCGTCGATGGATTTCCAATCCTCCATTCCCTCCCGCCATACTATCGTTTTAACGCCTACACTCCCGGACTGTATTAATTTCTTAAGCTCTTCGATATCAATCGGGCCTTTCTTTTTGCCCTTGATCACATACCACCAAGTATTCATTTTTATTCCTTTTTTAAGTTGATACTTATCTGTTAGTGGCTTTGAGATTGAGCTCTCATGAACAAAATGAAAGTGATCAAGAACTACCCAATTGATTTGAGTATAGAATTGCTGTTTCTTAGGTCAATCGCAACCACATGCGACAGATCGCTTTGGGTCGAAATCGGCTTCTCGCGAACGGTGCTATTGCCCGGAAGTAGCCGCTTATGAATGACTGCTTCTGGCTGTGGATTCAACCGGTGAACGCAACACACTGAACCCTGTGTAATCAGGAGGAGTGTTGCAGATGAAGCAAAGGCCTCGGATCTACTACACCGAAAGCCAGAAAGCACTGATGTGGGATCGCTGGAAGGCAGGTGATTCCCTCCAGCAGATTGCCCAGCTATTCGACCGGAATCATTCCTCGATCCAGCGGATTCTTGCGGAGACAGGCGGTATTCGCCCAGCTACTCGACGACGTTCCAGGTTGGCGCTCACACTAGTTGAGCGCGAGGAGATTTCGAGAGCACTTGCTGTTGGCCAGTCGATTCGGCATATAGCGATGCGCCTGGAACGAGCTCCATCCACCATCAGCCGCGAGATCAGCCGTAACGGTGGTTGTCGAAGCTACCGTGCCAACCAAGCTGAACAGGCGGCATGGGATAGGGCCCGTCGCCCCAAGCTTTGCAAGCTTGCCCAGTCCCCAAAGTTGGCGCAGCTTGTTGCGGAGAAGCTTCAGATCCAGTGGTCGCCCGAGCAGATCGCTGGATGGTTGAAGCGTACATATCCGGACGTGGCCGACCAAGTGTCACACGAGACCATCTACCGTAGTCTCTTCATCCAGGCCCGCGGCGCATTGAAGAAAGAGTTACTGGAGTATCTGCGCCGTAGCCGTGCGATGCGTCGGTCGCGTCACCACACCCAGAAAACCGACAACCATGGCCGCATCAGCGATACGCTTTCCATCAGCGAACGGCCGGCCTGCGTTGAGGATCGTGCGGTACCAGGGCACTGGGAAGGCGATCTGTTGTGCGGCAGTAAGAACAGTCAGATTGCCACGCTGGTTGAGCGCCGCAGCCGCTATGTGATGCTGGTGAGAGTAGATGGAAAGGACACCGAGACAGTGGTGAATGCACTGATCGAGAATGCCCGGCGATTGCCTCAGGAACTCTACCAATCCCTGACCTGGGATCGAGGCAAAGAGATGGCTGCTCACAAGCGGTTCACTCTGGCGACGGATATCCAAGTCTATTTTTGTGATCCACAGAATCCTTGGCAACGCGGGACGAATGAGAACACCAACGGCCTGCTACGGCAGTACTTTCCGAAGGGAACTGATCTCTCGCGGTACTCGCAGGACGCGCTGGATAAGGTCGCTCGGCGGTTGAACGAACGACCCAGAAAGACCCTGGGGTACTCGACTCCCGCCGAGTGTTTTAATCAGGCTGTTGCGTCGATCGGTTGAATCCACAGCCGATTTCCGCCGCTGGTGAGAGGCAGCTACCGACCCATTGCAGCCGTATTTGATGACCTGAGCCGGACAAAACTGAGATCCAGGCATCTGCTTTACTGGGGACTAGGTAATCTCAGTTCGCGAAAGTCTGAGCCGTGCTGAGTGAACAGCGGATCCTAGCTGCCTTTCTGCTATCTCTGGGATGGGCCAACCTGGCTGAAATCGGATTTGAACATGGGCCAATCTCCACTAGCCTTAAATTGGCTCACAGCCCGCGTAGCCGCCAGAGGTTGGTGACAGTCTGCTAATGCGATAAAGCGCTCAGAAACAGATCCAGGTACTAGGAGGGTTCATGAAGGCGCTACTTACTGTTGTTGCAATTGGCCTGTTTGCAATGGGGCTGCCGGCACTTGCCGATACTCAGACCATACCTGTGCATTTCAACAAGGGTAGTAGTTCGACGACCGTCAACGGTACCCTCAAGGGCGGCAAGATCATCGACTACGTCCTGCGCGCTAAAGAGGGCCAGACAATGAGCGTTGTGTTTAAGCCCAGCAACAATGCCGCCTACGTCAATGTGTTACCCCCGGATTCGACGGGCGCTGCCATCTTCATTGGCTCCATTGATGGTAACGAGTGGACAGGTACCTTACCTTCAAGTGGTGATTACAGGGTACGTACCTACCTCGTGGGCAGCGCGGCAAAACGCAACGAAAGCAGCAACTACACGCTGACGATCAGTATCACTTCAAGCAACAACAGCAACTCTCGAGCGAGTCACTCTGAGCGTGCCGGGCAAGGTGTATTCGATGCCCGTGGAACTATTCCTTGCGCACAGGGCGAGGGGCAACCCATGAGGACATGCAGTTTTGGCGTCGCTCGTGATTCGGGGGGGGATGCGTCAGTCAAGATAACGTTTCCGGATGGGCATTCGCGCTTCATCTCTTTCGCAAATGGACAGGCAACTGGTGCGGACTTGAGCCAGGCTGACGGCGATATGAGTTTCTCTGCTACCAAGGAGGCTGACTTATATAAAGTTCAGGCGGGACATGAGCGATTTGAAATACCCGAGGCAGTGATATTTGGCGGGTAACTGGCGACTATTCTGAGTGTTTTGTTTGCGCCCTATATTTGTACAGATCAGGAGTCAAGAAATGTATAAGAATATTGTTCTAATTGCTATTTCAACGGTGCTGCTAAGCACGAACGCACATGCCATCGATGATAAGTATCGCGGAAAATTAGAGCGATCAGGATGTACTCAAGTTACCGAGATGCAGGGTTGTGACATTAATAAGAGCAAGGCCGAGAACGCGAAAGCGGGATTTGGAAAGCCTGCTGGCGCGGCATCCACGCAAGCGCCTAATTACAAAGACTTGGTTGGAAAGGATTCGATTGGCGCTCTTGACAGTATGACTGAGCGTGGGTTTAAAAGCGTCGACTCGATGGAGAGTGGAAATACGCAGTACGGTATCTATTACAACGCAAATAGTCGTCTTTGCGTCCAGCTTACAATGGCAGATGGAAAGGTGTTAGCAGCGGACAACATTCACACCCACCCAAAGTGTCATTGAAAGTGGCTTTGTTCCTACTGAACATGAACAGTTGGCGTGATCACTCACTCAAGCCAGAAAAGCCTCGAAACCGGGCTTGACGCAGTTATCCGCCTGACGATGGTTTGTCTTGATAAGATGAGCCATCGTCTGCTATCGGCTGCGGACTCAATCGTTCGATGCAATAGCGTCGTCAAGGCTGTCGGCAGGTATCGATTAGTCTAAGGCGACTTTGTGGCGCTCGTTCACTACCTAACAACCCCATCTATCTTGTCGTGTGCTTAGATCGAAAGTCCCGTTCCTTCCGGGAAGTACTGCCCGTTGGTCTGCTCATTCGTCCCGAGTTACCATGGCCCCTATAGAGCGCAAGAGCAGGCTTGGATATCCATTGTCCAGTTGAGTCGCTTATGAGCGGCCACCTCCTCGCCTTGAACCCAGGTATGGGATCGTAAGAGCTCCTGCAGCACTACTCTTGATGAGGTCAAAGAGGCTGGACGAGTACTGGCAAAAAGCAACCGCCAACCGAGTGCGTGATGGTGAGTCAGGTGCCAAGGTGCATCTGGAATTTCTTGTGATTCATACACTTCAAGCTAAGCTAATCGAAGTTTTCGTTCGGATGGGGCGCGCCGTTTGTCAAGTGGTTTCAGTTGGCGCAATCTGAAGATCGCGGATATTGCTAGCAGCTCTCAAAGGATAGAGAAGGGCATTCTGAATATGAAGATAAAATCTTGCAGTACTACGAGGAATGGTTCAAAACCTCTCGTCAACGCACTGGCAATTGGCGTAACCGTTGCCTACATGCAAGCTGCACACTCACAGACATTAACGTGGGGAGGCTCTGGCGCTACCACACAAACGTCAGATTATTCTTCGCAAAGCAACTGGTCGAAAAGCACCTCCAACATAACGCCTAGCAGTCCAGGCGATATCGCCATTTTCACGAACGCAGGTAGCAGTAGCGTCGATGTAAGCTCACGAATCGCCCCTACCACCTGGCAGTTTTTCTCCTCCAAAGACTTTGTATTCACAGGGTCAGACGTAAATTTTGATGCAGTTGGCGCGGTTCCACGTGGGATATTGATAGCATCTTCCTCAAGCGGAACTATCTCTATTGCCAACAATATTCAAGGTGCCGGAGTGAATATTGCTGTTGGCGGAAATACTGGCTTGATTCTGAGCGGAAATAATACATTCAGCGGTACAGTAAATATATTTACTGGTTCGACACTGTCTATCGTGAACGGCGCGCTACCCTCGACCGGGGTAGTGCTCACTTTATCAGGTGGCACATTGAATACCAGGGAGTCAATTGCGCTGGCGAATTCTGTAGTACTCACTGATCAAGACGGTATTTTCACCCAGATTGCCGGAACTAGCCTCACCCTCGACCAGCTAGCCTCGGGGCCAGGCGGGATCACTCAAGCAGGGCCAGGGACGCTGATTCTCAATGCTGCCAACTCCTACGTCGGTGCGACCTTTGTCAACGGAGGGAGTCTTCTGGTAAATGGCAGCATTGTAGACTCGGGGGCTTTGAATGTTGCCCAAGGTGGTTTGGTTGGTGGTATCGGAACTCTGCCCGTAACCTTTGTCGATGGCACTATTGCGCCCGGGAAAAGCTCCGGGCAAATCGGTACTCTTGCAGTGAGTGGAGCTCTAACGCTGGCCGATACCAGTATCTATCAAGTCGAGATTGGCGCGTCAGGTGTAAGTGATCTTATCCGCGTTGATGGTGCGGCGATCCTTAATGGCGGCGGAGTGAACATTGCCAATACCAATCCTGTATTCACGGCAGGATCTACTTACACCATCCTTACGGCTACTGAAGGGGTCAGTGGAACATTCGGCAACCCAGTGCAACACTTGCCATTGGTCGATCTGTCTCTATCCTATGATATCAATAACGTCTACTTCAACGTCACGCCGAATCAAGCCACTATTCCCAGCGTGATCCAGCCGAGCAATCCAAGCTCGACTCAAGTCCAAACGGCTGCTGCGGTTCAGTCTTTGCCGATTGTAGACACATTACGGGGTGCCGTTCTTGTTCAGCCGACCGTTGCAGATATTTCCAGCGCCCTCGACCAGCTTTCCGGACAGACATACGCATCCGCTCGCTCAACCTTCATAGAGGACAGTCGATTTATACGTGACGCAATCAATGACCGGCTCACGACCCCTGTAGCAACGGAGTATCTAGGCAATGAACTGTATGTGGCAAACTGGATCGATGGATCCTTCTGGCTAAAGGGATTTGGTTCTTGGGCAGACCGCGACGAAGCCCATGGCGCCGCCGAACTTAAGCGAAATATCGGTGGTATGTTTTTCGGGGCTGATAGGCCAGTCAATGAGAATGTCATAGCTGGACTCTCTGTCGGCTACTCTCGCTCTCGAATAGATATCGATGATCGACACTCCACTTTGGATAGCGATAATTATACGCTGGCTGCATACAGTGGCGCTCATTTCGGTGCATGGCGAACCCGCATGGGAGCTGCTTATACTTGGAGCAACATCGACGCCGAGCGCGACGTCAGTTTCACCGGACTTAACGACACCTTGAAGTCCGATTACTCTGCCGATACCGGGCAGATTTTTGGCGAATTAGGCCGTCAATCCGACTTGGGTAGTTTATTGATGGAGCCTTTCCTTGGATTGGCATGGGTAAATCTAGATTCGGACGGATTTACTGAAAAAGGTGGGGCTGCGGCGCTCAAGGTTGACCACAGCAGCGATAATGTGACCTTTAGTACCCTCGGCCTGAGAGCTTCCGGCACACTTGCCATAGTCAATGACATGCAATTGAGCGCCAAGAGCATGCTCGGTTGGCGGCATGCTTTCGGTGATCGCGACCCAAGTGATGACGTGCGCTTTATTTCCGGAGGGTCAGCATTCGGTGTTGATGGGCTTCCGGTCGCACAAAACTCTGCCGTGCTTGATGCAGGCGTGGAGTTGGCTATTTCCGCTGGAGTGAGGCTTGGCGCGTCTTACAGCGGTCAAATTGGTGATGGTGCAAAAGATAGCGGTGTCAACTCTCAACTGTCTTTAGAGTTTTAAGGGAATAACAATAACCTCATAACTAAATCCGCAATCTGCCGATTACTTTTGTGCCGAAGTAGCCAGCAGATAAGTATTGGAATTGGAAAGCCAAAATTTAAGCTATTACTGTTTCTGTCGGCCACTGCTGTAGATTAGCTTTTTTTGCTTCCAGCCTCTCTATGGAACAATTTCAGCCGTTTCCAACAGGCAGCTATTGGCCGGCTGCTGACGCTGGTAAGAGGCAGCTACCGAGCCGAAGCGGGCATCGTGGTCTGCAGTGCTCGTCGTGTGCGGCATTAGGCGGCACCCGCTGGATCGGCGCGAAGCCATGGGCTTCCCTGGCAAATCTATGACGCCGCGTTCGGCGGCGTCTGGATTCAGTGGGCAGGGGACGCCTTCCTCGGCGCCGCCCCTGGCCCGTGCCGACTATGACTCGGCCTGGGTGGGCAAGCTTTCCTGGACGGCCGAAGGTCGAGATGTCCCGTCGTCGATAGCGAGCTCTTCGGCGTAGGTCGCGTAGTCGCTGTAGCCTTTCTCGTTGCCACCGAACAACTTCGTGGGATCGAATGAAGCCAGCGGCCAATGGTTCAGCAAGCGAGCAGGAAGGTCAGGGTTGGCGACGAAGGGGCGGCCAAAGGCGATCAGGTCGACCAGTCCTGCCTGCAGTAGGGCCTCGGCACTGGCCTGGTCGTATCGACCGGCGACGATGATCGCGCCGCCGAATACCCGACGCAGATCGTGGCGAAACTGTTCCGGAATCTGTGGCGCATCGTCCCAGTCGGCTTCGGCCAAGTGGATATAGGCGATTCCCAGGCCTCCTAGGCGCTCGCTTGCCAGCAGAATGGTGGGGATCACGTCCGGGCAATCCATACCTCGCGCAGTGATGTAGGGCGCGAGGCGTACGCCGGTGCGCTCTGCACCGATCTCGTCGGCCACGGCGGCCACGATCTCCAGGAGGAAGCGGATGCGGTTCTCGCGGGAGCCACCATAGTCATCTTCGCGTCGATTGGAGGTGGTGCGCAGGAACTGGTCGATCAGATAACCGTTGCCGGCGTGAATCTCGACACCATCGAAGCCGGCCTCCCGCGCATTGCGGGCGGCCTTGCGATAGTCCTCGATGACGGCCTGGATGTCCTGCCCACTAAGGGCGCGTGGCTCACTCACATCGACCATCCGGCCTACGCCGTCATCACCCACCACCCAGACCTGGGCGTCGGCACGCAGGGCCGAGGGTGCAACCGGATAGCCATCGGCCTGGAAGCTCGAATGGGACATGCGGCCGACGTGCCACAACTGCTGGAACATGCGACCTCCACGCGCATGCACCGCCTCGGTTACCAGCCGCCAGCCGCTGATCTGCTCGGCACTGTAGATACCTGGCGTGAAGCTGTAGCCCTTGCCCTGTGGGCTGATTTGCGTCGCCTCGCTGACGATCAGGCCCGCACTCGCTCGCTGGGCGTAATAGGTTGCCATCAGCCCGTTGGGGATGTCCCCGGGCTGGTCGCTGCGCGAGCGGGTCATGGGCGCCATGACGATGCGGTTGGGCAGCGTGAGCCGGCCAAGTTGAAAGGCGGTGAAGAGAGCGGAATGACTTTGCATGTTCAGGGCTCCATGGGCTCAGGCGGGCGCCTGCTGGTTTTGTTGGTAATCGTGGGTGATTTCAACTTCGCGACCTGGCATGGGCGTATCCAGCTCCAGTACCAGTCCTCCGGGTAGCGTCACGAAGATCTGACAGGTCATCTCCTGCGGCACGACAGCGACCCGGTAATGCAGTCCGCTGGCTCGCACGCGTTCGAGCACGGCGCTCGCCGGATGGTTGGTACGCAGCGCCAGGTGGCTGAGCTGCGCGTCGTGGAGGTCGTCGCGTTGGATCAGATGCACCAGTGCCTGGTCGTCCTGATACAGCCATTCACCAGGAAACGGGAACGGCGGGCGCGGCCCCGGCGCGACGCCGAGGAGTGTCTCCAGCGAGGCTTGCAATACGCCGCTGGGGGTGTTGAAGGCGATGTGGTCGAACTGGAGATCAAGGGACACGATCGAGTCCTCGATGGAATGTGAATCGGTGTAGCTATCATCGATGTTTGAAAAAAAGAGAAAAACAGGCTTAATCCAGAATCACTTTTAAAGAAAACTTATAAATGAGCTCCCTATTCGACCTTGAGGTATTCGTCCGTACGGCAGAGGCGGGAAGCCTGTCGGCGGCGGCCCGCCTGCTGGACATCAGCCCGGCTGCCGCCAGCATGTCGCTCAAGCGCCTGGAGTCGCGCCTGGGGGCGCGGTTGTTCGCCAGGTCGACACGGCAGCAGCGTCTGACTTCTGAAGGGGAGCGCTATCTGGAGGCTGCCCGTCTTGCGCTCGGGGCACTGGAGGAGGGGGAGCGAGCGCTCAGGTCTGGCTCGCACGGCCTGGCAGGAGTGCTGCAACTGGCCGCGCCCTCCGATTTCGGACGCAGCGTGCTGCTGGGTTGGTTGGACGAGCTACGGGTAGCCAATCCTCGATTGCAACTGCACTTGCTGTTGAACGATCAGCCGAATGATCCGTTCCGCGAGCCTGTGGACGTGGCGTTGCGCTTTGGCGTGCCGGAGGATTCCAGCCTGGTGGCGCTGCCAGTCCTGGAGACGCATCACCGTGTCGCCTGCGCCAGTCCGGAGTATCTGGCGCGCCATGGGGTGCCACAATCGCCTCAGGATCTGGTGAGCCATCGGGCAGTGGTCTATCAACGTCACGGCCGTCCTTACAATCTGTGGCGTTTCACTCGAGACGCCGAGACTCTGGAGGTAAGGGTGGATGGCGACTATCGCTGCGATGACGGCGAAGTGGCGCGGCGATGGGCGCTGTCTGGCAACGGCATTGTTTACAAGGCTTGGCTGGATGTCGCAGCCGACATCCAGGCCAAGCGCCTGACACCACTGTTCGAAGGCTGGCAGGGAGAATCCGTTCCGGTTTACCTGCTGTGCCCGCACCGGGCCCAACTCAGCGAACGGGTCAGGGTACTGCAGGCTTTTCTGCGGGAGCGCTGTAGCGCATTGGGTTGCACAATTACACAGCGATCTGACGAGGATTGATGCACGCTACCTGACGATGGTCGCTTAGCCAGCGACTGTTTCTGACCGATCTCCGCCGCTGGTGAGGGGCAGCGACCGACCCATAGCGGACATCCTCACCCCAAACGGCACGCCTCTGCATGCTGCAGCTCAGACCGCCCTTGGCTGGATCAGGGCGGGGCTCACGTGAGTTTGCCCTCACCGCTGCAAGGTTGTAGCCGCTTCGGTGTGCCTGGGTAATGCGATGGAAATGACCGCCGCCAACAGGACGAAGGCCGTCGATATCCAGAGGCAAGCCGCCAGGCCATAAGGGGCGTCCTATCGCCCCTTGTGCCCATCTATAAGGGATGTTTTTCCAGCAGCCGGATGCAGAAGACTTTCTTGTATGGCTGCAACTCGATCTCAGCGTAATACACTGACAATTTCTTCGCGCAGTGAGTAGCCCAAATTCGACTTCAGTGGGTGTCACTATTTATATCTTGGTTATGCTTATGACGAGTCTCGGTCAATCCTGGGCAGGTCAGCGTCCAGCTTTTCTTTTGAAATGCCATGCTTATACGCGTTGTATTGCCATTTTATAAAGCGCACCAAAAGCTCAGAGTTTTCGGATTTTAGGCGGTCAATTTCGCTTTCCAAGCGCCTGATACGTTGTTCTGCAATGCGTAAGCTTGGAGGCCTTTTTGACGGAACGAAACCATCCTTCTGCTGGCCTTTCTTGTGTCCGAACGCGGTTTTTATTCGGGCATGCGAGTTGAGTGTCTGCCGAGTAGGTCGCGTTCCAATCATAGGTAGCGCTGCATCACACAGTATTTCCCATGTCAGCTTCCCTTCCCAAGAATCGATTAGGTTGATTAGAGTCACGACGTCTTTGCTGGTCAAATGTTTAGCCAATGCTACATCCCCAAGAGCGACCGAAGTTCATCAAGGTCCGGTGTGGTTGAGACGTCCGCGAGTTTTGGAGTAGCTGACCGAGCGGCAATCTCGCGCCTCAGAGGGCTGAACTCCTGATCGACACCCAAACGAATTACCGAGCCATCAGCAATGTCTGATGACTCCAAAATCGCGATAAGCTGTTCGACTCTCTCCAGTGTCTTATGCTGATGTAGACTCCAGCGGTTTGCACCATAGACGCCATCTTCGCAGGCTTCCTGGGCCTTTCTGAGCTGTAAACGAATTCCATCACGCTGCGATTTTAGGCGCTCCAGTTTTCCATCATCCCCCTTGATGCAGACATGCTCGGTACAGTTTAAGCAGTCTCGATGCTTCTGACAGGGCAGCATGGAGAAATCATGCACACAAAAGCCGTACACAGTTACATGAGCAATGCCATCGCCCAATGCCTCTAAGTCAGAAAGACTGACTGGAGCATTGATCTTGATTTTTTCAAGTAGATTACCTATCCCTGCTTGTCGGGAAAGTTCAACGTACTCGTCGTCAGTCATGTGATTGTACGTTGGATTCTGGTGAATGTTAGCTCGGCCAGACCACCTAGCAATATCGAGTTGTCCGAGATTTCCACGCTGTGCCGCTGTATTCAAGAAGTGGCGAATCTGGTGTGAGTTCATGCGAATGGCAGACTTGTCCGGATACGTGTAGCCATGGCGCTCCCAGATGCTTCGGGACTTCTTTGTTCCCCTGAGGTAAAGTCCCACTACACCAGTCGACGGAGTCCAAGGCGAAATTGGACTTGTATTTAAGCCCTCGCGAAACTCAAGAGAACGAAAGCAATAGAGTGCATTCGAATATTTTAGGTGGCGCTTTTTGTTCTTCCAGGGCCATCCTTTAGGCAGCCGACTATGACAATATGTGTTCAGGAACGCCAAGGTTAATGGTTCATTGTTGGCGCGTAGTGTTTGATAGGGCAGATAATCTTCAAAATATTCCTGAAGGGCTTGTTTGTAGATTTTGGATTTCAGGCCGAGCGCGGCACATGCCTGTTTTTCCGTGAGCGAATCATTCTCACCGACCTCCGGGCACTCGGCATGCCGATAAAACTTATCAGGATTTTCTTCGTACCATTTTGCAAGCTTGCGACCTTCGGCCGACAGCTCGGAAAGACGACGCACGGCCTCACGTGCAATATCGTTGAAATCAGAAGGTATATACTTGATGTCAGAGCCGTAACCCTTGCCAGCATAAAATCTCAGCCCCAGGCATTCTTTACCTTTGCTATCGCGCTCTGTGTGCAGGCAGTTCACCGGGAGGTCTAGAACTTCTGATATGCGCGATGGGGCGCACATCAACAAGGCAAAAGTAGAAGTAATAAATCGATCTTTAGGAACTTGCAGGTCATTGGCAAACATTTCCGCCATGAACTCCAAGCAAGCCCCGTCTGGTAGCTTAGTCGCGCGTAGCTTTAGAGATTTGGTGTTGGAATTGCGCGTCGCGTTTCGGGAGGCTATTGGGCATTGCCAGCTCAGTTCGTGAGGTATGATGCCGCTTTCCCCAAGAAACTTGACTAATTTGGTCAACTCAATTCCAGTCAAATAGGCGCTTGATGTGTATGCCTCCCGCGCAATCTCCGCTGCCGCATCCATGACATGATGATCTGTCTGCGTGATATCCGCTTTGCCCTTGGTCTGAAGGAGCGCCTTTTCAATGCAGCGAACAGCCGACAATTCCTTGTGCTTGTTTTCTGTTGGTCGATGCCCTTGCTGATAGCGCACAAAGGCTTTTGCGAACTGAATAATGTCAGCGGATAATAGCTGATCATCAGTGAATGCTCGACCTCGCGTGCCGAGTTTTGTGAAATTACAAACGCCAGGCCACTTATTGCTATCCCAGTCTAGATCGGCACCAAATACCGTGAGCCGATCACGACACACCGCAATGAACTCGTCTAGGTTTATTTTGCAGTTACGGTCGTGCTTCCGAGTAAACAAGAGAACTTCAGTCACGACTCATCCCGCATTTCATCGAATTGCAACGGTTAATCACATCACTGACCGCTAAAATCAGGCGGTCGTTGATCGCGGCGATTTTTCTGTCCTGTGTCTGCTCCAGTATGCTGTCACGTTCCAGAATCAATCGATCTAGGACGGCCTCATGAGGGCCATCTAACCAGGGCTGGAAATACTTGCAGGAATAACAAGCCATGGGTGCCAGGGCATTGCAGAATCCATAACTGCCACAGGTGCCAAGGTTTTCTGTCTCATTCGAAATACGGCTGGAGGGGTCGGAGCCGCGCGAAGCTTCACTTTCAGCTTTAACCAGAATTCCCCGGAACGCCTGAGCCAATGGGGCCAGTTGCAAGGCTACCGCTTTATCAATGCGCTCAACAATTTCCGGGATATTTCGTACATAGACGCCGACATTTTGTGTGTCTGAGTGATCTAGCGCCTCGGCAATGATATATACACCTTTACCCTCGCGAGCAAGATTGGTTCCTAAGGTATAGCGAAAGCGGTTTGGATTTAGATGAACCGGCTGTCCAGTACGCTCGCTAATCACATTAACCGCTTTCTCAACCCGCGCCATCGCACGACGTACCGAATCATTGGGGACATGTAAACGATCACCAATGAGCTGTTCTTTCAGTTCGGACTGGACGTCGAACGCTTTCCAGGCCGGAAACAACGGCAAATCGGGTGCCAACTCTTCTGGTATTTCAGTCCCCATGCGGTGGGCAAATGTTTGCTTAACTGTCAGTACCTGCTGCTGCAGAAGCAGCCATAAGTCTTCTGCAATTTCTAGCTTTTTGAATGTGCTACGCCAAGGCTGGTTACGCTGTTTGGCACGCGGGAAATTAATGAAGTACCTGTTCGGCTGTTCGATCAGGTCAATCAGCTTCAATCCGGTAATTTGGGCCGGACGTCGCCCGGTCATGATCAGAGTCATTGCGTAACACGCGTCGGTTAGCTCCAGGCGATTCTCGCTGTATGCCGTGATGATCGTTGCAATAACGCCTTCCATTTCGATATCGGTCAATGGCCCCCTGTCCGGGCACATGGACTGAACGGCATACCCCTTCTCATTGCCTTTGAGCGTCCATTTATCCAGCAGCACAAGGGCTTCGCTGGGAATACCGGTATACCCAAGAGCAACCCATTGCCTGACGAAGCCACGCAGCGTTCCCAAATACCATTCGGTCTTTGTATCCAACGTAGAGCGATAGGAAATCAAGGATTCAACACTGAACGGAGACTGCTCGACGGTTGATTCGAGGTAGTCCTTGCAGCGATAAAACAAATTCTGAAGGTGTGAAGGAGAGCTAGATTTTGCGTAAAAGGCAAATACATTCCGAAACGCTAGGTACTTGTCGATGCTCAGCTTGTCGGTTAGCGAGGAAATTGGAATATCCACATCCTTGCTCAGCTTCCAGCGTTCATCACTCAGATTGACCCGATAACCTTCGCGAGAGTAGAACTCTTGGGCGGCCGATGCTTCTACTGCAGGCATGTTCATGCGTTGCTTTCCTTCTGTCCTTTCCGCAATTTCTTGTTTTGCAGTTCAAGCACAGCTTTGCGGGCTTGTTCTTTAATGTGCCTACGATTGTAGGTTGCGGCGGTGCCCGAAGTTTCACTCCACCCCATCAGGTATGAACGGACCTTTTCCTCGCGCTCGGGCGTCATGCTCTGTGCCTCACAAAGTTTCGAGAATGAATAGTTCCAGTGATGGCGCAGTGAATGGGCATGAATGTCGTTGTGGCTATCGATGATATATCTTAATTCGCCCATGAATTTGCCAAACCCGGAATTCGATAACGGCCTCCCCTGCGACGTACCCGCCTTATGGGTTACAAAGAGATAACCGTGCCTCTTGGCACCCGGCACCTTATTGCGATGAGCGAGTACATAGCGATGAATTTGAACTACAAGTTCGGGCATCAGCGGGAACGTACGCTCTCGCGTTTTGACCACAGGCTGATAGACTCTTGTATCTCCCTGTGAATCCGCACGCCTGACTACTTTCAGTGTATTTTTTGCAAAGTCGATATCCTCGACTCTCAAGTTCAGTAATTCCCCACGCCGCAGTCCTGTTGCGCGCAGAATGGAGAACATCAAAGCGTTGCGAACCTGGGCAGCATATTCATGAACGGGATTCCTCTCCGAACCAGGCTTTAAAGCTGCTTCAAGCGCATCCAGCACCGCGTCATCCAGGTGCTTTTCGTCCCTGTCAACATTGGACTTGGTCGATAGCTTCGGACGGTTGGATTTGATCTGTAAAACCATGCGCTTGATATTTTCACTGCCCTGCGTAGATGGTGCCTGTAACTGAACCGCGAGAAAGCCGAGGTAATCGGCAATCACGGACATGCGCGCGTATTGGTTACTGGTCCCGACTGTTTTGGGGCGATGGGATATCGAAACGACCTTGCTGCCATTCGGGGCAGCCAATGGTTTTTGCATGAAATCGCGTAAGGAATGGACTTCATGAGCATGCAGTAGCTCACCGCGTGAAAAGCGCGGCTCGAGATCAATGCTGTAGTAGCTCAACCAGGCATACAGGGCTTTGATCGCATTGAGTGCGTTCTGGATGGTGTTCACCGCCAACGAGCGCCCGCGCATCTGCACGCTGACGTAGAGTGCCGGGTAGAAAAGAGGCATGCCTGCCTCATCGACAAGCACGGTGAATCGCTCTCCGTTCGACGACTTGATTCTGCGCGCTGACAGCTCCATCGCTGATCTATTCCTTACAATTCTGCATGGTAGGAGATTACATTTTCCCAGCATTGCATTTTTTACACTAGGAGGAACGAGAAACCCCCGCAGAGCGGGGGTTTCAAGCCGAAACATTACAAAGATATCTAAGGTATTACCTAGAAGTCGTAGCGCAGGGTCACGCCGGTGACCCGCGGCTGGCCGGGATAGCCCACATAGAGGCCGTTGGAGGAGGCGATGACCGCCTGGTAGTACTCCTTGTCGAACGCGTTCTTCACCCACAGGGAGGCGTCCAGCAGCCCCTCGCCGACCTCGCGGCGCAGGCCCACCGAGAAGTTGGCCAGGCCGTAACCGGGAATCTTCGACAGGTTCGAGTTGTCCAGCGTGCCCTCGGCTTCGGAGCGGTACGCATAGCTGGCGGTGACGTAGGGTTCGAAACGGTTTTCCAGCTGCCACTTGTATTCGCCGTTGAGGTTGGCGATCCAGCGGGAGGCGCCCATCACGCGTTCGCCGGAGAGGTCGCAGGTGGTTGGTGCGTTGGGCTGGCTGCTGACTTCGGCCGGGCAGGGCGCGTCCTTGAACGACAGGTAGGTGACGTCGTTGAACGAGCCGTTGAAGTTCAGGGTCAGGCCGCGCAGCGGCAACGCCGTGGCCTCGAACTCCACGCCGCGCGAGCGCAGGTCGCCGGCATTGGCCAGCACCTGGTAGCCGGTGAGCGAGCCCGCCGGCTGGTAGTAGGTGGTGGCCTGGTAGCCGGTGATACCGGTCCAGAACAGGTTGGCGTTGAGTTGCAGGCGGCGGTCGAGCAGGGTGCTCTTGAACCCCAGTTCGGCGTCGTTGGCCCGCTCCGGGCCGACCAGCAGGGAGTCGGCGCCGGCGCTGGGCGCACTGCCGACGCTAAGGTTGACCCCGCCGGACTTCTCGCCGTGGGACAGCGAGGCGTAGCCGAGCAGGTTGTCGTCGAACCTGTAGCTCAGGCTGATCAGTGCGGAGGGGGCGGCGTTGTGCAGGCTGAGGTCGCCCGAGTCGTAGGCGCCGGCCTGGCTCGCACGGATGGCCGCCGGAATGCCGCTGACGGCCGCGCCGCCTTCGGGCGCGTGACGTTCGACCTGCGCCTGCTTCTCCTCGTAGGTGCCGCGCAGGCCGAGGGTGAAATCGAGCTTGTCGGTCAGGTGCCAGGTGCCCTGGGAGAACAGGGCGAAACTGTCGGTGTCGATCCAGCCCTTGCTGGTGCTGCTGACGTTGTTCAGCGCGTTGAAGTTGGCGCCGATCAGGTTCAGGTCGGCCAGTGGGCCGAGGTCGACGAAGTAGCGGTTGTTCAGGCTCTGGCGGAAGGCATAGGCGCCCACCACGTAGTCGAAGGCGCCGCCGGTAGGTGAAGCCAGGCGGATTTCCTGGGAGAACTGGCGGTCGTGGATCTCGTAGCCGAGGTCGCTGATCACCGGCACGTCCAGCTCGTCCGAGTCGTTGGCCGGGTTGAAGTGCCAGTAGCGGTAGGCGCTGATGGAGGTGAGGGTGAAGCCGCCGCCCAGCTGCCAGTTGGCTTCCAGCGAACTGGCGTTCTGGTGGACGCTGACGTTCTGCCGGCCATCGATATTGGACTTGCCCTCCACCGGATTGGCGCCAACCAGCGCGGCGCGGCGCCAGAACTGGCTGGAGGCGCCGTAGATCACGCCGCTGCCCTGGCTGGAATTCTCGCTGTTGTACTCGTTGATCCAGCGCAGGCTGAGGTCGTCGTTGGGCTGGAACAGCAGTTGCCCGCGAACGCCTTCGCGCTCGCTGCCGAGCAGGGTGCGGCCATCGGCCAGGTTGTTCAGGTAGCCGTCGTCGCGGGTGCGGTAGAGCGACAGGCGCCCGGCGAGCGTCTCGGTCAGCGGTCCGGAGAAGCTGCCCTTGCCCTGGAAGTAGCCGTTCTCGCCGCCGGAAGTTTCGATGCTGCTTTCCGGGGTGAAGGTCGGCTTGCGCGTGGTGATGTTCAGCACGCCGGCCGTGGTGTTCTTGCCGAACAGGGTGCCTTGTGGGCCGCGCAGCAGGTCGAGCTGCTCGATGTCCATGAGGTCGAACACCGCCATGCCCGGGCGGCCGAGGTAGACGTTGTCCAGGTAGATACCGGCGGAGCCCTCCAGGCCGTCGCTGGCCGGGTTGTTGCCGATGCCGCGTACGGCGATGCTCGACTGGCGCGCATGGATGTAGGCGACGTTGACGCTGGGCAGGGCCTGCTGCAGGTCCTGGACCTTGTAGATGCGTTGCTTGTCGAGGGTGTCGCCGCTGAGCGTGGTGATCGGCGTCGGCACGTCCTGGGCATTTTCTTCACGGCGGCGGGCGGTCACGGTGACGGTCTGCAGGGCGTCAGCGATTGGCTGGTCCTCGGCGGGGGCGCTGGCGGGCTCTTCCGCCACGGCGGCGGCGCTGGCGAGCAGCAGTGCCAGGGTCAGTGGATGCAGCGCCAGGCCGGGGCGGCGGGCGCGCAGAGGGGTTCTTTGCATGGCTTGTCCTTGCAGCAAGGCCGTGGCACACACGGCTGGAAGTCGGCGGAGCGGGGGCTGGTCACCCCTCTGGGGGCCGATGCTAGGCAAGCGGAAGTGAAGGCGATGGGCTTTGGCGGACAATCCATGGTCCGCCGCGGACAGGGCCGCTCTACAGCGCCAGGGCGAACCCGGCACCGGGCCGGGCGGTTGCCGGCTGCTCGACCACGCCCAGCTCACGCTGGCGCCATTGGCCGGGGCTCTGGCCGGTCCAGCGGCGGAAGGCGCGATTGAAGCTGCTGGGCTCGTTGAAGCCCAGGCGATAGCACACCTCGTTGACCGAGCAGTGCGCCTGGCGCAGGTAGCTGAAGGCGAGTTCGCGGCGGGTTTCTTCCAGCAGCTCGCTGAAGCTGGTGGCGTGGCGCAGGAGATGGCGATGCAGGTTGCGCGTGCTCATGCCCAGCTCCGCTGCCACCAGTGATTGCTGCACTTCGCCGCTGGGCAACTGGCGCATGATCGACTGCCGCACCTGCTCGGGCAGGTCGTGCCCGGACAGGCGCTTGAGGTAGTTGTTCAGGCTGCCGTCCAGGGTCTGCGCCAGTTCGCGGTTGCCGCTGCGCAAGGGCACGTCGAGCAGCGACGCGTCGTACTCCACGGCATTGTTTGGCGCGTCGAAGCTCAGGCGCTGGCCGAAGCGTCGCTCCCAGGCCGAGGAATCGGCTGGCCGCGGGCGAACCAGGTGAACGCAACGTACCACGCCCAGGCCCCAGATCGAGGTGGCGTGGTGCAGGCCCGAAGCAAGCAGCGCCTCGGTGGCCATCTGTTCGACCTGGGCGCGGGCGATACGCCGGTAGACCAGGCGGCAGAAGCCCGGGCCTCGCTCCAGGCTCACCTGGCCTGAGGTGCTGACCACCGGGGAAAACCTCACCACACGCTCCAGCGCTTCGCCCACCGTGGCGCTGCTCTGCAGGGCGAAGAGCAGGCCGTGGAAGTCCGTGGGCAGGCTGTGCGCGGCGACTTCCAGACCGAACCCCGGATCACCGGTGGTGCGCTCCACCGCCCGCCAGAGCGCACTCATGCGGTCCAGCGGAATGCGCAGGTTGGCGTCGTGCAACTGCGTCGGGTCTATGCCGGCGGTGCGCAGCAATGGCTGGGGATCGTGCCCGTGGGCGCGCAGAGCGCGGGCGATGACCTGGGCCCAGGTCGCAATGGTATCGGCATGCATGTGCGCTACTCGTTGGGCTATCTGCCGGGTGCGCGACGCGCTGGCGCCGTTGGTCGTACGGTAGCTGTCGTCGAAGTCGAGACAGCATGATCGGTATTTTTCTATAACTCCTGAAGGAATTGTTTTTGTTATTTAAATAACCATAAGAAATAAAAAGGGCGTGGCGCCGCCACCTCGCAGCGCTCTCTCAGCGCTTCACGCAGACGAACAAGGCATTGCCGGAACTGCCGGCCCAGGGCGTGATCCGCTCGTAGTCGTGTTCGAACATCTGCACCTCGAAGAGCGGCTCCAGCAGTCGCTGCAGCTCGGCGAAGGTCAGTGCGACCATCGCGTGTTCGTCCTGCCAGGCCTGGGTCTCGCCGGCTGTGGTCTTCTCGATGCTCAGGCGCAACGCCTGCTGCTCGCCCGCGCCGCTGTAGTACCAGCCCGAGCCGAAGGTGAACTGGCTGCCTTCGTGCTGTACCGAATGACGTACGAAGGAGCTGTTGTCGATCAGGCCCTTGTCCACGCTGTTGAAGCACAACACCCCGTCGTCCGCGAGAGCACCGTGCACGCTCGCCAGGCACGCCTGCAGCTGCTCCACGCCAGGGTTGTAGTGGATCGAGTAGAGGAAGCAGGTGATCAGATCCTGCGGCTCGTCGACGCGGAAGCTCGCCATGTCCTGCCGGCTGAAGTGCGCCTCGGGGCAGCGCTGCCGGGCGATGTCCAGCATTGGCTGGTTGATGTCCAGGCCGGCGCTGCGGTAGCCGAAGTCGAGGAAGTGGCGCACGTGCGGCCCGGTCCCGCAGGCGAGGTCCAGGTGCCGCTCCCCCTGGTTGCCGAACAGCTGGTGCAGGCGGCGCACACAGTGGCTCTGCGCCTGGTAGTCGATGTCGGCGCACATCAGGTCGTAGTAGGAGGACAGGTCGGTGTACAGCGCGTTGGAGGACATAGGCAGCCAGGCAAAGGGTTCGCCGCAGGTTTGGGCGCGGCATGGTACATCAGCTGTGGGTCAGTCCTGCGGAAATCGGACTGGCGCGCAGGGGCTGATTGCGCAATCAAACCGCCCGGTGCGAGCCGGGCGGGGTTGCCTGGCGCTGGCTGTCAGTAATCCCAGAATCCGGCGATCCAGCGGAATGCATCACCATCGATGGCTACGCGGCCAACCGAAGGGAAGGGCAGGTGGGTGGCGACGAACAGCTCGCCGCTGGCCGCCGCTTCGCGCAGCAGGCGCACCCGCACGTGAACCGACTCCTCCGGATCATGCTCGAAGCCGTTGTGCCATTCCGGATGGTCGAAGGCCACCGGGAACAGCGCGTCGCCGGCAAAGGTCAGGCGCTCGCCGGCGGAATCGACGTAGACGATGCAATGACCGGGAGTGTGGCCGCCGGTGAGCTTCGCCACCACGCCCGGCGCCACCTGGTGTTCGTCCTCGAAGATGCGCAGCCGGCTTTCGTAATGCGCCATGAATTCGTTGGCAGTGCGCCGCAGGACGTCCGGCACAGGCTGCGGCATTTCGGTCAGGCTGAAGTCCGGGATCTTCCAGAAATCGACTTCGGTGGCCGTGACGTGGATGCGCACCTCAGGGCTCAGGCCGTTCTTCACGGTGTCGGTCAGCAGCCCGCCGATGTGGTCCATGTGCATATGGGTGATTACGATATCGGTGATCGATGACAGCTCGATGCCGGCATCCTTCAGGCGCTTGGGGAACTGCCCGGCGCGGGGGAAGCCGGGGAACTGGTTGCCCAGGCCGGCGTCGACCAGGATGGTCTGCTCGCCGCTGCGCACCACCAGTACGTTCAGCGCCCAGTCGAACATGTCCGGGCCCAGGTACATCTCCTTGAACCAGGCTGCGCGCTCTTCCGGGGTGGCGTTGGTCGACATGGTTTCGGTCGGCAGCGGCAGCACGCCGTCGCTGACCACCAGCACGTCGATCTCGCCCACGCGCAGGGCATAGCGCGAAGGCACCAGCTCCTGGGCTGGGGTGGCGGCATCGGGCTGGGCGAAGGTATTCAGGTGCATGGTCATGGTCGTTCTCCTGTTGCTTGTAGGTCGAGTCCATCAGGCGAATGGCGCTCCCTCGGGGGCGAGGGAGTGCGGGCAGAGCAACGATCAGGCCACCGGGATCAGCGGGTCGGCGGCCGCCAGGGCAGAGCGGCGGTCGGCGGCCGGCGGGTAGATCCACACGGTGTTGATCTGCGTCTTGAGTTCCTTGGCCTCGGCCTTGACCAGCTTCAGCTGGCGGTCCCAGCCTTCGGTGTACACGGCGCCCCAGGCGCCCAGGTCCAGGCAGGTGACGTACTTGGGCTGGCGGTACTGGGTTGGAGCGACGCCCAGCAGGTCGGCGGCGGCGTTGTTGCCGGCGTGACGTCCGAGGCTGATGGCGTGCTGGCAGGACATCGCGGCGAAGTTGCCGATGTCATCGGTGGCGGCGTAGGCGACGTCACCGGCGGCGAAGACGTTCTGCAGTCCGCGCACCTTGAGGTTGCCGTCCACGTGCAGGCGGCCCTGGCCGTCGCGCTGGGCAGTCAGCTGCTCGGTCAGCGCGCTGGCGCGGAAGCCCACGGTCCAGATCACCGTGTGGCTCTCGATGTGGCGGCCGTCGGCGAGGGTGACGCCGTTGGCGTCCACGGCGGAGACCGTGGCGCCGGTGATCCATTCGATCCCCAGGCTGTCGGAGGCCTCGATGATCGACGGGCGGATGCCGTCGCCCATCACCGCACCGATGCGCTCTCCACGATCGACGATGATCACACGTACGTCCTGGTCTTCACCCAGCACAGCACGCAAGCGCGCCGGCATTTCGGTGGCGGTCTCGATGCCGGTGAAACCGCCGCCAGCGATCACCACGGTGTTGCGTGCGCGGCTGGCCGGCTGATTGCGCAGTGACATCAGGTGGCTTTCCAGGTGCGCCGCCGATTCGATCTGGTCAACGTCGAAGGCATATTCCTTCAGGCCTGGCACCGGCGGGCGGGACAGCTGGCTGCCGCTGGCTAGTACCAGGCGGTCGTAGCTCAGCTCGCCGGCGCGGCCAGTTTCGTCGCGGTAGCCGACCTTGCGGGACTGCTCGTCGATGCTCTCGGCTGTACCCTTTACGAAGCGCACGCCCACGGCTTCGAACAGTTCGGTCAGTGGAGCGAACATGCTATGTACGTCGGGTTCGTAGAAGCGCGGGCGGATGCGCAGCTCGGCCTGCGGCGCCAGCAGGGTGATTTCCACATCGTTGCGGCTGTGCATGTCCAGCAGGCGGGCGGCGCTCAGTGCGCTCCACAGTCCACCGAAGCCCGCGCCAATAACCAGAAGTTGCTGTTTCATCATGTGCTCCTGACTCGAATGGATGATTTGCCTTGAAGTAACTGCTTCAAGTTCGGCGTGACGCTGACGGGGTTTAGCAAACTGTGGTTCGCGTTGTTCTGTCTGCAGTCGTCCGCTGTAAATCCATGCTAGGGAGGAGAACTTCCGGATGCACTTCTACATCGGTGTGCGGGAATTACGCATGTGTGGAAGGGAACTATACGAAGGTATCGAGTGAGGCCGCGTGCAGTGCTCTTTCGCGCGGGAATGCGTGGGCGCAGTAACTTGGCGGGGAATTCTGAAACTCAGGGTTTGGGCAGCAGGGCGGTCTCGATGCAGTCCAGCAACTGGTCGGCTTCGAACGGTTTGGGCAGGCAAGCGATGACGCCGGGCGTTTCGGTGCTGATGCGCGGCTTTTCTCCGGGGTAGGCGGTCATGAAGATCACTGGGAGTTCCAGGCCACGGCTGCGCAACGCTTGGTAGAGTTCGACGCCGCACATGCCTGGCATCTGGATATCGGAGATCAGGCAGCCGGCCAGTTCCGGGCCGTCGGAGTCGAGAAACTCGTGGGCACCGCCATAGGTGAGCGCCAGGTAGCCGGTAGCGCGCAGCAAGCCTTCCAGCGCGGTGCGCAGGGATTCGTCGTCGTCGACTACTGCAATGACAGCCTTATTGCGCATTTGCGTATTTTGCATCCTCTGGGGCGCTCCTGGCGGCGCCTGCCGTACTTGCAAGATACGCCGTCGAACAAGTCGGAGAAGTATACCTAGGTATAGTCGGGCAACACCTCGGTATGGATATTTCGGCTTGCAGTCTAGTCTCGATGATATTTATGTCGGCAAGTTTTCCGGAGCAATACCCAGGTATTAGTCCGCATAACCAATGGGTGGCGATAGTGCACCCATGTACAACTGACTCGAAGGTTACGCCTGAATAATCTGCAATCACATCGCAAGCCTGGAGAAGTGAGCGGGCCCAGCGAAAGGCTGTTCGGATGCAACTTCACCAGGCGGGCGAAACCATGAACAGAAATGACCTGCGACATGCTGACATCAACTTGCTGGTTGTCTTCGAAACCATGATGCGCGAGCGCAACGTGACCCGGGCGGGCGAACGCCTGTTCCTCTGCCAGACCACCGTCAGCAGTGCGCTGAACCGGTTGCGGACTATGTTCGACGACCCGCTGTTCATCCGTAGCGGGAGAGCGATGGAGCCCACCGCGCGGGCCGAGGAAATTCACGTGCGCCTGGGGCCGGCCCTGGAAGGCATTGCCCTGGCCTTGAGCTGCGCGCGGGAGTTCGACCCACGCACCAGCGAAGAGACTTTCCACGTCGGGCTCTGCGACGAAGTCGAGTACGCATTATTGCCCCGGCTGATGCAGCAACTGCGCGCCGAGGCGCCGAACATCACCCTGGTGGTGCGCCGGGTCGATGCCTGGCAACTGCCGCAACTGCTCGTCGCAGGGGACATCTCCCTGGGCATCGGTCAGGCGCAGGAGCTGCCGGCCAGCGCCCATTGCCGCAGCCTGCGCCCGGTGCAGCCGATGCTGCTGCGCGCGGACTCGGCGGCGGGGCCAGTGAGCCTCGATGAGTTCTGCCGACGGCCCCATGTGGCGGTATCCGCGCTGGGCAAGGTGACCGACGATGTCGACCGCGCGCTGGCCCGTCATGACCGGCAGCGCCGGGTAGTGCTGGCGGTGCCGCAGTTCAGCGCCTTGCCGGCACTGCTGGCCGGCAGCGACATGCTCGCCATCGTGCCCGACTATGTGGCGCAGGCGATGGCGCGGGTGGAAGGCCTACGCGCCGAATACGCACCGCTGCCGCTGTCGAGCCCGGACCTGTCCATGGCCTGGCGCGGCACGAGCCATGCCGACCCGCGCGAGCGCTGGCTGCGCGGCTGTTTCGCCCGTCACCTGGAGCTGCAGCCGGAGCGTTCGCTGGCGCTGGCCGTGGCCTGAGCACGGCTGAAATGCTCAGCGGGTGAAGCGGCTGCGGTAGTCGCGCGGCGAGATCGACAGGTGGCGCTGGAAGGTGCTGCGCAGCCGCTCCTCGTCGGCGAAACCGCAGGCGCGGGCGATCTGCTCGATGTTGCGCGAAGAGTTTTCCAGCAGGCGTTTCGCCGCTTCCAGGCGAAACAGTTCGATGGCTTTGGCCGGGGTGCGCCCGGTGCGTTCCTTGTACACGCGGGAGAAGTTGCGCAGGCTCATCTTCGCCTGCTCGGCCAGGCGTTCCACGGTGAGCTCCGCATCGCCCAGATTCTCCGCCAGCCACAGGTGCAGCTCGTCGAAGGCCGGGCTGTCCTGGGTCTGCAATTGCAGCAGGGTGCTGTACTGCGCCTGCCCGCCAGGGCGCTTGAGGTACACCACCAGTTCACGCGCGGCCTGCATGCTGACCTCGCGACCGCAGTCGGCTTCCACCAGCGCCAGTGCGAGATCGATGCCGGCGGTGACACCGGCCGAGGTCCAGACCGCGCCCTGCTGGATGAAGATCGCGTCGGCATCCACCTCCAAGGCTGGGAAGCGCTGCTGCA
Organism: Pseudomonas sp. NY15435; assembly: GCF_048068295.1. Lineage (NCBI taxonomy): Bacteria > Pseudomonadati > Pseudomonadota > Gammaproteobacteria > Pseudomonadales > Pseudomonadaceae > Pseudomonas > Pseudomonas sp. NY15435. The sequence continues at coordinate 51,964 of NZ_JBLUQA010000010.1, read as the reverse complement.
GGGTTTCACACATGGCCCAGTGAGTCGCGGCGCGACAGCCGTCGAGCAGTCCGGCCTTGGCCAGCAGGAAGGCGCCGCTGCACACCGATGCAACTCGGCGCACTCTGGGCGCCGCATCGTTCAGCCAGGCCGCCAGATCGCCGTGGCTGTCGAGGGTTTCGCAGATGTCCGGGGCGCCGGGGACAACGATGGTATCGATTTCGGCGAGGCCGAGTTCAGCCAGGGCGCTTGTATCCACCGACAGTCCTTCGACGGTGCTCACCAGCCCACCGCGCAGGCTTGCCGTCAGCAGTCGGTAGCCCGGCAGGCCGCGCTGTGCCAGGGCCTTGCTGGCGGCCCAGAACACAGTCTGGGCACCGCTCAGGTCGAGCAGACCCATCTGTGGGTAGGCGACGAAGGCGACGGTGATCGGTGTCGTCGCAGGGAGTGGGTAAGGAGGAGCAAAGGAGCTTGCCATCGGGGGTCTGCCTGTTCGGGTGGGCCGGGTGGAAGATAGACAGTGGCCGGCGCTTCAAGGGCCAAAGGTGTGGCCGATATTCAGGGTTTTCTGGCCTGGCGGCGTGTCGCTTCGCCAGGCTAGCCTTGCTCGCAGCAGCGGCGTGGCGCGCGCCATGGCCGAATCTGCAGGCACCTCTCCGGCCCCCATGACCATTGGGCTGGCATTTTGCCGCGGGCCCCATCATGGACTAGATTTTTTGACCTGCACACCGCGAGTGTCGCGGTCCCCAAAGGAGGCAAGATGATCTCGTCGTCGCATTCCAACCCGCCGCAAGGCCCGAAGGAGCCGGTGGTCTATGTGGTCGATGACGACGAGTCCATGCGCCTCGCTCTCGATGGCCTGCTGCGCTCCATCGGGCTGCAGGTGCAGACCTTCGATTCGACCCAGGCTTTTCTGTCCTTTGCCCGGCGTAACGTTCCCAGTTGCCTGGTTCTCGACGTGCGCCTGCGCGGCGAGAGCGGCCTGGCGTTCCAGGAACAGATGGAGAAAAGCGGAGTGCGCATGCCCATCGTGTTCATGACCGGTCACGGCGATATCGCCATGACGGTCAAGGCCATGAAGGCCGGAGCGGTGGATTTCCTGGCCAAGCCCTTCCGCGATCAGGACATGCTCGACGCGGTGGCCAGTGCCCTGGCCCGCGATGGTGAACGGCTGCAGGCCGAACAGTCCGGCGCGGTGTTGCGTCAGGCCTTCGAGGCGCTGACATTGCGTGAACGCGAGGTGCTGCGCTTTGTTGTGGCCGGGTTGATGAACAAGCAGATCGCTGCCGAACTCAACCTCAGCGAAGTGACCGTGAAGGTTCACCGAGGCCAGGTGATGAAGAAGCTGGCAGCGCGTTCGGTCGCCGACCTTGTGCGTATGGCCGAGGCCCTGGGCGTCGAGCCATTGCAGCGGACGACCTGAACCGATTGCAAGACAGTCGCTGACCGCCACTCGGGGGCAGCAGAAACCCCTGAGAGGTTGCCGAGCCGATGGCCAGCAAACAGAAGATCCTGTGGGACGACGGCGAGCGGGTGTTCTGCCGCGCCCGCCCATCCAGTGATGGTGGCGCCAGCGTGTTGCTGGTGCGGCCTGCCGCCGAACATCCCTTGCCTGCCACGCTGGAACGGCTGGCCCACGAGTACAGTCTGCGTGACGAACTGCACAGCGCCTGGGCGTTGCGCCCACAGGCGCTGCATCGTGAAGGCGGCAAGACCCGCCTGCTGCTCGATGATCCCGGCGGCGAACCGCTTTCACGCTTGCTGCGCCAGGCCCTGGACACTGGAACCTGTCTGCGCCTGGCCGTGGACATCGCCGTGGCCCTGCGTCACCTGCACCAGCGTGGCCTTGTGCACAAGGACCTCAAACCCAACCACATCCAGGTAAACTGCACCGATGGCCAGGCACGCCTGACCGGCTTCGGCCTGGCCTCGCGGTTACCTCGCGAGCGCCAGGCGCCCGAACCGCCGGAGACCATTGCCGGCACGCTGGCCTACATGGCGCCGGAACAGACCGGGCGGATGAACCGCTCCATCGACTCGCGCAGCGACCTCTATGCCTTTGGCGTGGTGCTCTACCAGATGCTAACCGGCACGCTGCCGTTCATAGCCAGCGACCCGATGGAGTGGGTGCACTGCCACATCGCACGCAAGCCGCTGCCGCCCGGTGAACGGGTTGCCGGCGTGCCGCCGATGCTCTCGCAGATCGTCCTCAAGCTGCTCGCCAAGACCGCCGAGGAGCGTTACCAGAGTGCTGCCGGCGTCGAGCACGACCTGCGCCGCTGCCTGGACGACTGGCAACGGGAAGGACGCATTGAGCCCTTCAGCCTCGACGAGCAGGGCACGCCGGATCGCCTACTGGTCCCTGAGAAACTCTACGGCCGCGAACATGAGGTCGAGGTGCTGGTGGAGGCCTTCGCGCGCATCGTCGCCAGCAGCACGCCAGAGCTGGTGCTGGTATCGGGCTATTCCGGGATCGGCAAGTCGTCGGTGGTCAACGAGCTGCACAAGGTGCTGGTGCCGCCGCGCGGGTTGTTCGCTTCCGGCAAGTTCGACCAGTACAAGCGCGACATTCCTTACTCGACGTTGGTGCAGGCCTTCCAGGGGCTGGTGCGCACGCTGCTGGGCAAGAGCGGTGACGTGCTGGAGGGCTGGCGCAGTGCACTGCTGGAGGCATTGGAGCCCAACGCCCGGTTGATTACCGATCTGATTCCCGAGCTGCGGCTGATTATCGGCGAGCAGCCACCGGTGCCGGAGCTTGAGCCGCAGCAGGCTCAGCGTCGCTTCCTGCTGGTGTTCCGCCGCTTCATCGGGGTGTTCGCCCGCGCTGATCACCCGCTGGCGCTGTTCCTCGACGACCTGCAATGGCTCGATGCGGCGACCCTCGACCTGCTGGAAGATCTACTCACCCATTCGGAGCTGCGCCACCTGATGCTGGTGGGCGCCTACCGCGACAACGAGGTGGACGCCAGTCATCCGCTGACGCGCAAGCTGCAAGCCATCCGCCAGGCCGGCGTGCGCATCGACGAGATCCGCCTGACACCGTTGGCCCGCGCGCACATCGAACAGTTGATCGCCGAGGCCCTGCGTTGTCCGCCGCCAAGCATCGTGGCGCTGGCCCGGCTGGTGCAGGACAAGACCGCTGGCAACCCGTTCTTCGTCATCCAGTTCCTCCAGGCGCTGGCCGAGGAAGAGTTGCTGACCTACGACCATGAAGCCCGGCGCTGGCGCTGGGAGCCTGAGCGCATCCACGCCAAGGGCTTCACCGACAATGTCGTCGACCTCATGGTCGGCAAGCTTGCGCGACTGCCTCTGGAAACCCGCGAGGCCCTGCAGCAGTTGGCCTGCCTGGGCAACATGGCGCAGATCGATACCCTGGCGACTGTGCTCGACCTGCCGTCGTCCAAGGTCCACTCGATACTCTGGTCGGCGGTGCGCCAGGAACTGGTGGAGCGCGTGGAGGGCGCCTGCGCGTTTGCCCACGACCGCATTCACGAGGCAGCGTATTCACTGATCGCCGAAACCTCCCGTGCCGAGGCGCACCTGCGCATCGGTCGTCTGCTGGCCGAGCAGACGCCGGCGGAGCGGCGCGAAGAGGCCATCTTCGAAATCGTCGGCCAGCTCAATCGCGGCGCTGGGCTGATCGAAGCCCGCGCCGAGCGTGAACAACTGGCCGAGTACAACCTGCTGGCCGGGCAGCGCGCCAAGGCCTCCAGCGCCTACAGCTCGGCGCTGGCCTACCTGGGCGCAGGCGCGGAACTGCTCGATGCCGATTGCTGGGAACGCCGCCACGACCTGTGCTTCGCCCTGGAACTCAATCGCGCCGAGTGTGAATTCCTTACCGGCCAGCTGGCGCTGGCTGACGAGCGCCTGACCGCGCTGACGCCACGCGCCGCCACCACGGTGGAACAGGCGGCAGTGGCCTGCCTGCTGATGGACGTGTGCCTGTTGCAGGATCGCAGTGACAAGGCTGTCGCCGTGTGCCTGGCGTACCTGCAGGCAGTCGGCATCCACTGGTCAGCGCATCCGGACGATGATCAGGTGCGCGAGGAGTACCAGCAGATCTGGACACAACTGGGCGAGCGCAGCATCGAACAGCTCATCGACCTGCCACTGATGGAGGACGCTGCCTCTCTGGCGACACTGGATGCCCTCTGCAAGCTGTTCGCGCCGGCGCTGCAGAGTGACGCCAACCTGGCCAGCCTGACCATCTGCAAGGCCGTCAGCCTGAGCCTGGAGCGGGGCAACTGCGACGCCTCCTGCATGCTCTATGCGAATGTCGGACGCATCGCCGGCCGCCGCTTTGGCGATTACGAGGCCGGCTATCGCTTTGGTCGCCTGGGCTGCGAGCTAGTCGATCGGCGCGGCCTGAATCGCCATGAAGCGCGAACCTACCTGTGCTTCTCGATGTTCGTGGCACGCTGGATGCGGCCGGTACGCGAGTGCCGGGAACTGCTGCGCCGTGCTTTCGTCGCGGCCAACCGCGTCGGCGACCTCGCTTACGCCGCCTATGCCGGCAACGGTCACAACTCCGATGTGCTGTTTCTCGGCGAGCCACTGGCGCAGGTGCACGAAGAGGCCGAGCAGGGTTTGGCCTATGCGCAGAAGGTGCGCTTCGGCCTGGTGGTGGATTTCATCAGCACACAACTGGCGCTAATCCGTACGCTTCGCGGGCAGACCTCGACCTTCGGATGCTTCGACGATCCGCAGTTCGACGAGGCGCGTTTCGAAGCGCACCTGGAGAGCACACCCGACCTTGCGCTGGCAGCGGCCAAGTACTGGACGCGCAAGCTCCAGGCGCGCTACATGGCGGGGGACTACACCGCGGCCATGGACTGTGTGAGGCGGGCGAAGGCGCTGCTGTGGGTGGTGGAGTCCTTCACCGAGGAGGCCGAGTATCACTTCCACGCGGCGCTGACCCTGGCCGCCAGCTTCGATGTCATCGAGGCCGGCGAGCGGCCCGGCCTTTTGCACGAGCTGACCGGCCATCACGTGCAGTTGCAGGTGTGGGCGCAGCAGTGCGCTGAATCCTTCGCCTGCCGCGTTGCACTGGTGGGCGCGGAAATCGCCCGCATCGAAGGGCGGCTGGTTGACGCCGAGCTGCTCTACGAAGAGGCCATCCGCCAAGCGCAGGACAACGGCTTCGTGCAGATCGAGGCGCTGGCCAACGAGCTGGCGGGGCGTTTCTACGGCAGTCGCGCACTGGCCAAGATCGCCCGCGTCTACCTGCAGGACGCGCGCTACGGCTACCTGCGCTGGGGCGCCGACGGCAAGGTACGTCAACTTGAAGGACGCTATCGCTATCTGCGCAACGAGGAGCCCGCGCCTGGCCCGACCGCGACCATCGCCACCCCGGTGGAGCACCTGGACCTGGCCACGGTGCTCAAGGTGTCCCAGGCCGCCTCGGGGGAGATCGTCCTGGAGAAGCTGATCGACATGGTGATGCGCACCGCCATCGAGCAGGCCGGCGCCGAACGCGGCGTGCTGGTCCTCGCCGAAACGGGGGAGCCGCGCATCGCGGCGCTGGCGACTGTCGGCGATGGGGCGATGCTGTTGTGCAACGAGCCGATCAGCGCGGCCGCGCTGGCTGAAACGGTGCTCTACCAGGTGCTACGCACCGGCGAGAGTCTATGCCTGGAAGACGCCATGGTCGATCCGGGACTCACCACCGACCCCTATGTCCGCCAGCACGGCGCGCGTTCGATCCTCTGCATGCCACTGATGAACCAGGCCAAGCTCACCGGCGCGCTGTACCTGGAGAACAACCTCTCGGCCGGCGTGTTCAGCCCGGCGCGGATCGCCGTGCTGCGGTTGCTGGCCTCACAGGCGGCGATCTCCCTGGAGAACGCGCACCTGTACCGCGATGCGGCGGAGCGCGAGGCGAAGATTCGTCGGCTGGTGGACGCCAACATCATCGGCATTATCGTCTGGAGTGCAGGCGGCGAGATAGCCGAAGCCAATGACGCCTTCCTGCGCATGGTCGGCTACGAGCGCGACGACCTACTGTCCGGCCGCGTGCGCTGGCACGACATGACCCCGCCCGAATCCCTGGCACTGAGTCAGGCGCATCTTGCCACGGCTATTCGGACTGGGCATGCGCAGCCCTTCGAGAAGGAATACATCCGCAAGGATGGCAGCCGCGTGCCGGTGATCGTCGGCCTGGCCGCCTTCGAGGCCAGCCTGCAGGAGGGTGTGGCCTTCGTGCTCGATCTCACTGAGCGCAAGCGGGCCGAGGAGCGCGTGCGCGAGGGCGAGCGCCGCTATCGCGAGGTGCAGACGGAACTGGCCCACGCTAACCGCGTGGCGACCATGGGGCAACTGGCGGCGTCCATCGCCCACGAGGTGAACCAGCCGATTGCCGCTACCGTGACCAATGCCAATGCCGCCTTACGCTGGCTGGGTGCGCAGCCGCCGGAGCTTGGCGAAGTCAGCCAGGTGCTGGGGCGCATCATCAAGGACGCCAATCGAGCGGCCGAGGTGCTGGGGCGCATCCGTCAGCTGATCCGCAAGACCCCGCCGCAGAGGCAGCCCGTGGACGTCAGCGCGGCGCTGCGCGAGATGGTCGAGTTCACCCGCGGCGAGGCGGCCAAGTGCGGCGCCGTGGTGCGTGTCGAACTTGCCGACGGCCTGCCGGAAGTGGAGGGCGATCGGGTCGAGTTGCAGCAGGTGATGCTCAATCTGATCGTCAATGCGCTGGAAGCCATGGGCGGTGTTCCTGCCAGCGAGCGCCGCCTGCTGGTCAGCTCCGAGTACGACGAAGATGGTGTGCGGGTGAGGGTGTGCGACAGCGGGCCCGGCTTCGCCGAGAGCAATGCGGACCTGCTCTTCGCCCCGTTCTACACCACCAAGGCCACCGGTATGGGCATGGGCCTGTCGATCTGCCGCTCGATCATCGACAGCCATGGCGGTCGTCTCTGGGCCAGCGCCAACCAGCCCCGTGGTGCGGTGGTGCAGTTCACCCTGCCGGCGCATCCCGCGAAGGACGCCTGAAAAAGCCAAAGGGGGCTTGACCTTGACACTAGCGTCAAGCCCTCAGAGTTCTCCCATCGGAGGTCAACATGCAAATCGGAGAGCTGGCCTTGCGCGCCGGCGTCAGTACACGGGCGCTGCGCCATTACGAGTCGCGGCAGTTGATCGAGTCGTCGCGGCTGGACAATGGTTATCGCGACTATGCCTCGTCCATGGTCCAGCGCGTGCTCTGGGTTCGTGAGCTGCTCGAGTGCGGCTTCAGCACCCGGCAGATCCACGGCCTGCTGCAGTATCTGGAGGAAGAGGAAGATAGCGAGGGCTTCCTCGCCTGCCTGCAGCAGCACCTGGAAAAGCTGGTAGCGCTGGATGCACTCCAGGCGCAACTGGCCGTGCGCCGCGAGCGCCTGGCGGAGAAGATCGAGCGTTATCTGCCCCTGCACGAGAGCCTGGTGCGCGCCCCCGATCTGCGACCTCTTGAACGAGCTCATGCACAAGCCACGTTGGAGAGATGATGGGAAAGCTAAGCAACAAGGTCGCCCTGGTCACGGGCGGCAACAGCGGTATCGGTCTGGCTACCGCACAACGATTCGCCCTGGAAGGTGCCGAAGTGGTCATCACCGGGCGCCGCCGGGATGCGCTGGAGGAGGCGGTCGGCCTCATCGGTAAAAGCGCCGTTGGTATCCGCGCGGACGCCAGCCGGCTGGCGGATCTGGACGCGCTGTATCAGGAGGTGGGCGAGCGCTTCGGTCGCCTCGACGTGTTGGTCGCCAATGCCGGCATCATTCGCCCGGCTCCGGGGGATCAGGTTGACGAACAGCAGTTCGACGAGCAGTTCGACATCAACGTCAAGGGCGTCTTCTACACCATCCAGAAAGCGCTGCCGCTGCTGCGCGACGGCGGCTCCATCGTACTGGTGTCGTCCATCGCCCACCTGAAGGCACTGGAAGCTCATGTGGTCTATGCAGCGACCAAGGCGGCGGTGCGCTCTTTCGCCCGTAGCTGGGCGGCGGAACTCAAGGGCCGGAACATCCGTGTCAACTGCCTGAGCCCTGGCCCGGTGCTGACGCCGATCATCGGCAAGATGGGTGTTGACGAGGCGCAGTTCGATGCTTTCGAAAAGCAGCTGGCAGGGCTGATCCCGCTCGGCCGCCTTGGCCGTCCGGCGGAGCTGGCGAACGCGGCGCTGTTCCTCGCATCCGACGACAGCAGTTTCATCACCGGCGTCGACCTGTGTGTCGATGGCGGTTTGTCACAGCTCTGAACCGCAAAAGGCCCGATGCGATCGCGCCGGGCCTTTTGCGTTATGCCGCCGTCAGCTTTTGATGAAGGCCAGCAGGTCCGCGTTGATGGTGTCGGCGTGGGTGGTGCACATGCCGTGGGGCAGGCCGGGGTAGGTCTTCAGGGTGCCGTGCCTCAGCAGCTTGATCGAGAGCCGCGCGGAATCGTCGATGGGGACGATCTGGTCGTCCTCCCCGTGCAGCACCAGGGTCGGCACCGCGATCAGCTTCAGATCCTCCGTGAAGTCGGTTTCCGAGAAGGCTGCAATGCAGTCGTAATGAGCCTTGGCACCACCATTCATGCCCTGGCGCCACCAATTGTCGATCACCGCTTCGGAGACCTTCGCACCTGGTCGGTTGAAGCCGTAGAAGGGGCCTGCCGCCACGTCGCGGTAGAAGTTCGAACGGCTGGCGGCGAGTGCCTCGCGGAAGCCGTCGAAGACCTTCAGCGGCAGTCCGCCTGGGTTTTTCTCGGATTGCAGCATGATCGGCGGTACAGCGCCGATCAGCACTGCCTTGGCAACGCGGCCGGCACCATGGCGCGCGACGTAGCGTGCGACCTCGCCACCGCCAGTGGAGTGGCCGATGTGCACGGCATTCTTCAGGTCCAGGTGCGCAGCTAGTTCCGCCAGGTCGGCGGCATAGGTATCCATGTCATTGCCTTGCGCCGTCTGCGTGGAGCGGCCATGGCCACGGCGGTCATGGGCGATCACGCGGTACCCCTTGGCGAGGAAGAACAGCATCTGATTGTCCCAGTCGTCTCCCGAGAGCGGCCAGCCGTGGTGGAACACGATGGGCTGCCCGCTGCCCCAATCCTTGTAGAACAATTGGGTGCCGTCACGCAGTGTGAGGTATCCCGACCCTTGCTCCTTGCGGCGTGCGCCCGTGGCGGCCGGTGCCTGGGCAGCGCTCGCCGGGCTTGCCAGCATGGGGACGGCAACCGCCAGGGTCGCGGCGGCTACGCCCGCGCTCATCAGGGCGCGGCGGGTGGTTCCTTTGGTCTCGTCGGTCATGGTGAAAGCTCTCGTCAGGGTACCGCTCGCGCGGCGAATGGGACCGGCCCGTTCCGGACTCGAAGCGACTGTGCGGTCGTTACGAAGGCGGATCGCCGGTAGGCAAACCCTATTCGCTGGCCGGAGGCTCCCACCATCGTCCATGGGTATCGCGCCACCATACTTAGGTTTTGCGGGATTGCACCGGAGTGTGCCGGCGTCAGTACAAGCCCCTGATTCGAAGCGCAGCGAGGCGGCGCGCAAGCAGGTGGCCAGCAGGGATGGAAAAATTCCTGCGCGACACTGGGCGGGTCGACGGGGCCGCAGCGGACGGCCATTTTTTTCATTGGCCTCGAAGATATTTTTACTAATTTTCCTCGGCGACGAGCTGAAGCACCATGCGGCCCCATTCGAACAACAACGTCCTTCGAGGCGGCCAGCAGGAGTGCCCAGTGCAAGCGTTCAACGAGTGGCGGCAGTGTTTTGCAGCACAGACTTTCATCGATGAGACCTTGAACTGCGGCCAGCGGGCCAGCGCCTTGTCCGACCTCAGCTGAATCCTCCGGCAGCGGCTGCCCGAAGCTTCGCCCCGGCTGAAATCTCCGGGCATCCGACCGCTGCGCAGGAAGCCTTGACCGGCATCACGCCGTTCCTGTCCAACGAGCGCCCGCCGCTCGCAGTCCATGAGTCAGCCATGAAAAAAACAACAAGCGTCTCCGATACTTCCTTGCCTGCCCATCAACACCCCAACCCCTCGGCGTCGTCACGCAGTTTCCGCAAGTCGCTGGGCATTCCGGCGCTGGTGCTGTTCGGCCTGGCCTACATGGTGCCGCTGGCGGTGTTCACCACCTACGGCCTGGTCACCCGGATGAGCAAGGGCCACCTGCCGACGGCCTACCTGTTCACCCTGGCGGCCATGCTGCTGACCGCCTACAGCTACGGACGCATGGTGCAGGCGCACCCGTACTCGGGGTCGGTCTACAGCTACACGCGCAAGACCTTCGGCGCGGCATTCGGCTTCATGGCGGGCTGGACACTGCTGCTGGACTATATCTTCCTGCCGCTGCTGAGCTACCTGCTGATCGGCATCTACATGACCGATTACTTCCCCTCCGTCCCGCTGTCGGTGTGGATTCTCGGCTCCATCGCCCTGGTGACCCTGCTCAACCTCGTCGGCATCGAATCGATCACCCGCGTCAACTGGGTACTGATCGTCGCGCAGATGGTGTTCGTGGTGGTGTTCATTGTGCTCTCGCTGAGCCACCTGGGTGCCCAGGCCGAGCCGGTGGCGCTGGCCCAGCCCTTCTATGACGAGCACTTCAGCCTGCCGCTGGTGATGTCGGGCGCGGCTGTGCTGTGCTTGTCCTTCCTCGGTTTCGACGCCGTGTCGACCATGGCCGAGGAGACCCCGGAACCGCGCCGGCAGATTCCCGCGGCGATCATGCTGGTGACCCTGATCGGCGGCGTGCTGTTCATCGTCATGGCCTACTTCGGCCAACTGGTATTTCCCGAATGGCAGGCGCTCACCGATGCCGACTCCGCGTCGCTGGACGTGCTGCGCCGGATCGGTGGCGAGTGGCTGGTGACCTTCTTTACCGCCACCTACGTAGCCGGCTGCTTCGCTTCGGCGATGGTGTCCCAGGCCAGTGTCTCCCGCGTGCTGTTCGCCATGGGCCGGGACGGCGCGTTGCCCCGCGTATTCGGCAAGCTGGTGACGAAGAAGCGCGTGCCGGCCACGGCGATCATGCTGATCAGCCTGCTCTCGCTGATCGCGCTGTTCGTCACCCTGGATACCGTGGCCAACATGATCAGCTTCGGCGCGCTGTTCGCCTTCTCGGCGGTGAACCTGGCGGTGATCAAGCACTACCTGATCGACGAGCGCCTCACCGGCAGGGGCAACTACCTGCGCTATGGTGCGCTGCCGGCGGTGGGCTTCCTCAGCACTATCTGGCTCTGGTCGAGCCTGTCGGGGATGTCCTTCATGATCGGCTTTGGCTGGATGTGCCTGGGCTTCGTCTGCCTGGCCAGTGCCACGCGGATGTTCCAGCAGCAACTGCCGGACCTGAACATGGCGGAGTGACCGCCAACCCTTGGCGAAGCCGGGCCTGGCCCCGGCTTCTTTCAAGCCGGCTCGATACTGGTTAAGGTGGCGCGCATTCGACGAGTCGGTTGGATTTCGCCATGAAACTGCATCAACTGCGCGCCCTGCGCACCATCGCCGAGAGCGGCAGCCTCCAGGAGGCGTCGCGGCTGTTCGACGTCACCCAGCCCTCGCTGTCCAAGGCGGTGAAGGAGCTGGAAGGTGAGCTCGGCGTACCGCTGCTGGTGCGCTCCAACCGTGGAGTGACGGTCACCCCGTACGGTGAGCGACTGGTAAGCATGGCCCGGCTGGTCACCGAGGAAGTGCGCCGCGCGCGCGACGAGATCGACACGCTCAAGGGCGAAACGGCTGGCCGTGTGGCCATTGGCGTGTCGCCGGTGACGCCCAACCGTGCCTTCGCCACGTGCTTCAAACGTTACCGCGAGCTGTACCCGAACGTGCAGTTGCAGATATTCGAGTTGCGTTCGGTGCAGCTGTTCGAAGGGCTGAAGGAGGGACGGCTGGACCTGGTGCTGACCACCCAGCCGATGGCGGAAGGCGCCGACGGGCAGGTCTGGCGCGAGCTGGCGCCGCAGCCTTCGGCACTGGCGGTGCGCAAGGGCCATCCGCTGGCGGACGCGAAGTCGCTGCACGAATTGCTGGACCTGGAGTGGTTGCTGTCCGACCCGCTGGAGGTCGCCCTGGCCGGGCAGTTCTTCCGTGAACGCCAGGTGGCGCCGCCCAGACACATCACCGAGTGCTCCTCGTCGCTGCTCTACCTGGAGCTGGCGGCCAACACCGATGCGGTGAGTTTCTGGTCGCAGCGCATGCTCAAGCTGCCGATGGTGGCCCAGGCGCTGGTGCCGTTGCAGATCGCCGAGGCGACGCCGGTGGCGAGTATTTCCCTGGTCACCCGGGCGCAGGAACTGATGACCCGCGAAGCGCTTCTGCTGGCCGAGGAAATGCTGGCGGCATTCAGCGCGGAGCACGCGCCGCTGGCATAACCAGCCTCAATGCTCATGTGCAGAGATCATTACTCCGCGCTTTCGCGCTGATGCATCCTGCCGGCCGCCATCTGCCTCAGGAAACGGCCGGAGTCTCCATGAATGCATCGTCGTATTTCTCCCAGAGTTACGCCCAGGCGCGCAGCAAGTTCCTCGATGCCTGTGCGGCCGCCGGTCTGCCGGTGGAGTCCCACATCCACCCACTGCGCGGGCGCGACGGTGAGACGCTGGCGGTGGACGTCGCCCGTGAAGGTCCGATGGATGCGCAGCGCCTGCTGATCATCAGCAGCGGTTGCCACGGCGTCGAAGGCTTCTGCGGCTCGGGTGTGCAGAGCGCGCTGCTTGCCGACACCGCATGGCGCGAGCACGCTCGCCGCAACCATTGCGCAGTGCTCTACCTGCATGCCGCCAACCCTTTTGGCTTCTCCTGGTGGCGCCGCTGGACCCAGGAGAATGTCGACCTCAATCGCAACTTCCGCGACTTCGCCCAGACGGCACCGGAGAACCCCGGCTATGCGCGCCTCGACCCGGTGCTCGCGCCGCGACGCTGGCCCAGCCCACTGGGGCGTCTGCGCCTGCTCGGCTATGCGCTGCGCCACGGTCGCTGGGAGTTGCAGAAGGCGATCTCGTCGGGCCAGGCCAGTCATCCCGACGGCCTGTTCTTTTCCGGCTCGCAGCCGACCTGGAGCAACCGTACCGTGCGCGAGGTCTTGCGCGAGCATGGCCGACACTGCCGCGAGATGGCCTGGATCGACGTGCACACTGGCCTCGGTCCGAGCGGCTACGGCGAGTACATCTACTCGGGCGACCCGCGCCCCGAAGCGCTGGCCCGCGCCCGCGCCTGGTGGGGTGACGACGTGCGTTCGACGGAGGAGGGCAACAGCGTTTCGGTGAAGCTCAGCGGCAAGCTGGTCCATGCCGCGTTCGAGGAATGCCCGCAGGCCCTGCTGATTTCCATGAGCCTGGAGTTCGGCACCGTGCCCGGCCCGCAGGTACTCGAAGCGCTGCGCGCGGACCAGTGGCTGCATCGCACACCCGATGCGCCGGCGGCCAAGGTGCGGCGGATCAAGCAGCAGCTGCGCGATGCCTTCTACATCGATACGGACGAATGGAAGAATGCGGTGCTGACTCGCTCGCGGGACACGGTCTGGCGGGCGGTGGAAGGGTTGTGCAGCGAGATTCCGGCGCCGCTGCGTTAACCGGGAATCAGCCTTCCAACGGGTTGCGCTGCTCCTCGAACCAGTCGAGCACCGGCTGGCAGGCCGGATGCGCGGCACCGCTGTCGCGCAGCCACAGCGCGTAGCGGCCGCCGGTCTTCAGCGCTTCGCCGAAGGGAACGATGAGGTCGCCACGCTGCAGGGCGTCGTGGGCCAGCATGCGGTCGGTCATGGCCACTCCCAGGCCTCGGGTGGCGGCGTCCAGCGCCAGGTCGTCGAGGTTGAACAGCATGTGCTTGAACTGCGTGGGCGGTGGCGCGTCCTGCGCGCGCAGCCACTGCGGCCACTCCAGGCCGCCGCTGGAGGCGTGGATCAGCGGATGGCGGGCCAGTTCCTCCAGAGAGCGGGGCGGCTGCTGGCCGTCGTCCAGGCGCGGTGCGCAGACCGGAATCAGGTATTCGTCATACAGCGGCGTCAGTGCGCGGCCCTGCGGATCGCTGCCACTGGGCAGGTAGAGCACGTAGGCATCGCAGTCGCCGCCGTCGTCCACCACTTCGCCGCCCACCGTCTCGATGGACAGGCACAGCTCCGGGTGACGGCTGTAGAAGGAGCTCAGGCGCGGCAGCAGCCAGCGCACCGCCAGCGAGACGAAGATGCGGATGCGGAAGGGCCGTTCCGCCGAGGCCGGGGCGAGGCGCTCCTCCAGGCGCAGCAACTGCTGGAGCATGCCCTCGGCCACCGCGTAGACCTCGCGGCCGGCGTCGGTCAGCGCCACTTTGCGGCTGGTTCGGTCGAACAGCGGCACGCGGTAGTACTCCTCCAGTTGCTGGACCTGCCGGCTGATGGCGCTCTGGGTCAGGTGCAGCTGTTGCGCGGCCGCCGTGAAGCTGCCGGCCTCGGCAACCTGCACCAGCGCCTGCAGTGCTTGCAGGGAGGGAACGCGCAGCAGTTTGTCCATGAGTCGCCCATCCGCAATCTATGCGTTTTGAGAATACGAGGATGAAAAATCAGCGTTGGTGCGGCCAGCGCAACTGCCCGTAGATTCTGGTCATGACGCGCCATCGGGGAAATCGCTTGGATACGCCCGGCGCATGGATTGTGAAGGAGTGCCGGGCAATGAACAATCACTGCGGCTGGATCGCCCTGGCGGGCGAGTTGCCCGCGCGGCCGACGCTGAGCGGAACCCAGCGGGCGGACTGGCTGATCATCGGTGGCGGTATTACCGGGCTGTCCGCCGCCCACACACTGGCCGCGCGTTTTCCGCAGCAGCGCGTGGTGCTGCTTGAGCGCCAGCGTATCGCCCAGGGCGCCTCGGCGCGCAATTCCGGCTTCGTCGTCGCCCACGAGTTGCCGGCGGCCAGCGAACGCCTGGGCCAACCCGGCCATGCTGCCTACCAGGTGGCTTCGCGCATCGGCATCGCGGCAGCGCAGGAAGTCCGCCAGCGCATTGCGGACCTGAACATCGACTGCGAGCTGTTCAACGACGGCTATCACTTCGCCGCCCACCGCCCCGAGCACCTTGGCGACATCGACTCCATCCTCGCCACGCTGGCCTCGGTCGGCGCCAGCGCGCGCTACTACGAGGGCGCAGCACTCGAGCAACGGCTCGGCAGTGCCTTCTACGCACGGGCCATTCATTGCGCGGGCGGCAACGCGCTGCTGCAGCCGGCGCGCTATGTGAAAGGGCTTGCCGACAGCCTGCCGGCGTCGGTGGAAGTCTTCGAGCAGAGCGGTGTCACCGACCTGCGCCGCAGTGGCCAGGGCTGGGTAGCGCGCACTGCGCAGGGCGAAGTCCATGCGTCGCAGGTGCTGGTCTGCCTGGGCGCCTTCATCGCCCGCGCCGGCCTGCGCGACAGCGGGGCTTTCCCACTGGAGCTGAGTGCAAGCATTACCCGCCCACTGGATGAGCCGCGCTGGCAGTCGCTGTTCGGCGAGCGCCAGTGGGGCGTGCTCGCGCCGCTACCGGGCGGCGGCACCGTGCGCCTGCTGCCGGGGCGCCGCCTGCTGATCCGCAACACGGTCGAATACCGCCATCGCGACCTAGACAGCAACGCGCTGGGCGAGCGACGTCGCCGTCATCTCGGCGGCTTGCAGAAGCGCTTCCCTGGCATTGTCGAGGCCGATATTGCCTACACCTGGACCGGCCACCTGAGCGGCACCCGCTCCGGTGAGCCGTATTTCGCCCGCGTCGACCAGGGCCTGCATGCCGTGGCCGGCTGCAATGGCTCAGGCGTGGCGCGCGGCACCTTGTGGGGCCGCCTGCTGGTGGAGATGGCGGCGGGCGACAGCTCGCCTGTGCTGGCCGATGTGCTGGCGCAGGCCACTCCCGGCTACCTGCCGCCAAGCCCGTTCTTCGATATCGGCGCCTCGCTGCGCATGGCCTGGGAAGTTCGCCGCGCGCGCGCCGAGGCCTGATCCATCGCTTTACCCACGCACGACGAACCATGACGACCATCCCCGAAAACAAAAAACCGAGGGCAGCATGATCACCCGTCCCATGACCCTGGCAGGCCTGGCCCTGTCGCTGTTGGCTGGTACTACCCAGGCGGCGCAGACCGTCACCATCGCCAACTGGAGCGGCTATATCGCCGACGACACCCTGGCGCACTTCACCAAACAGACCGGCATCCAGACCACCTACGACCTGGTGGACAGCAACGAGACTACCGAAGCCAAGCTGATGACCGGCGCCAGCGGCTACGACCTGGCCAGCCCGTCCAACCACTTCCTGCCGCGCCTGATCAAGGCCGGCGCCATCCAGGAACTGGACAAGAGCAAGCTGCCCAACTGGAACAACCTCGACCCCAAGCTGATGAAGATCCTCGAGGTCAGCGACCCGGGTAACCGCTACGCCATTCCGTACCTCTGGGTGACCGTCGGCATCGGCTACAACGAGGACAGGATCAAGGCCATCTTCGGCAACACCGATGTCACTCACAGCTGGCAGTTGCTGTTCGATCCGAAGAACGCGGAAAAGCTCGCCCAGTGCGGCATCGCGGTGATCGACAACGCGACCCAGATGGTGCCCATCACCCTCAAGGTGCTGGGGCGTGACCCGGCCAGCCAGAACCCGGACGACTTCAAGGCCGCCGAAGCCGCGCTGCAGGCGGTGCGCCCGTCGATCCGCTACTTCCACCAGTCCAAGTACGTCAGCGATTTGGCCAACGGCAACATCTGCGTCGCCATCGGCTTCAGCGGCGACGTGCTGCAGGCCATGACCACTGCCCAGCAGGCCGGCAACGGCGTGAAGATCGGCTACAGCCTGCCGCGCGAAGGCAGCACCATCGCCGTGGACACCGTGGTGATTCCCAAGGGTGCGCCGCACCTGGAGAACGCCTACGCCTACATGAACTACCTGCTGCAGCCCGAGGTGATCGCCAACATCACCAACGCCGTGCAGTACCCCAACGGCAACGCCGCCGCGACCCAGTACGTGACCCCGGCACTGCGTGCCAACCCGGCTGTCTACCCGCCGCAGGAAGTGCTCGACACCCTGTTCCCGATCAAGACCCTGTCGCCATCGGGGATGCGCATGAGCACCCGCCTGTGGACCCGTGTGATGAGCGGCAAATGACCCAGCCCAACGACCTGCGCCGCCACGCCCTGGTGGTCGGCGCCGGCGTGGTCGGCCTGGCCACCGCGCTGCAACTGCAACGCCGGGACTTCCGCGTGACCTTGCTGGACCGCAATCCGCCGGGGTTGGCAACGTCATTCGGCAACGCCTGCACCTTCGCCACCTACTCAGTGGAGCCGGTGGCAACACCCGGCATCTGGCGCAAGGCGCCGGGCATGCTGCTGCGCCCGGACAGCCCGCTGGCCATCCGCCCGGCCTACCTGCCGCGTATCGCCCCCTGGCTGTTGCGGTTCCTGGCGGCGTCCCGGCGTGATCGCGTGGAAGCCATCGGCCACGATCTCAACACTCTGCTGCGCCCGTGCATGGACGCGTGGCAGGGGTTGTTCGACGAGGCCGGCGCCAACGACCTGATCCGCCATGACGGCTCGCTGTACATCTTCGAGGAGCATGAGCGCCGCGACGCCGAGGCCATGGTGGATTACCACCGGCGCTTCGACGTGCCGATCCGTTTCGTCGAAGGCGGTGAATTACGCGAGCTGGAACCTGCACTCAACGCCCGCGCCAGTTGCGCGGTGGAGCTGCCCGGCGTGAGCCGCACGCTCGATCCCTACGCGTTGAGCCTGCGCCTGTTCGAGCGCTTCGTTTCCATGGGTGGCGAGTTTCGTCGCGGCGAGCTGCTGGGCCTGGAACCGGCCGGGCAGGGCAGGGACGCGGTGCAGGCGCAACTGGCGACCGGCGAGCGCCTGGCTGCCGACCGCGTGGCGCTGTGCACCGGCGCCTGGTCGCGCACGCTGGTGGACCAATTGGGCGATGCCGTGCCGCAGGACACCGAGCGCGGCTATCACGTGCTCTTCGGCCATGCCGGCCAGGTGCTCAACCGCCCGGTGTGCTGGGGCGCTGGCGGCTTCTACATGACACCCATGGCGCAGGGCCTGCGCGTGGCCGGCACGGTGGAATTCGCCGGGCTGGAGGCGCTGCCGAGCCCGGCGCGCTACCGCTTCCTGACCCGTGGCGCGCGGCGCTTCCTGCGCCTGCAGCACGAGCCGGTATCGCAGTGGATGGGCTTCCGCTCCTCGGTGCCGGACAGCATGCCGGTGCTCGGCCCGTCCCGGCGGCTGCCGCAGGTCTTCTACAACTTCGGCCACGGCCATATCGGCCTGACGCTGGGCGCCATCAGCGGCCAGTTGCTCGCCGAGCAGGCCAGCGACGGCATCACCAGCGTGCCGGTGACGCCCTTCCTCGCCAGTCGCTTCAGCTCGCGCTGAAGCGCTTGTACCCACCGCCGCCAAAGGAGATCACGACATGCCCCAGCTGACCTTGGTTGTCCCCCGTAGCCATGCCATGCGCAGCGTGGGCCTGATGCTGTTGTCGATGTTCTGTTTCGCCGTGGTGGATGCACTGGCCAAGATGGTGGCGTTGAAGTACCCGGCCAACGAGGTGACCTTCTTCCGCATGGCCTTCGGCGTGCTGCCGGCCTTTCTCCTCTGCCTGCGTGGCCGGCCGCTGGCTGAGCGCTGGCGGCAATTGGACGTGCGTGGCCAGACCATCCGCGCGGTGACGCTGCTGGGGTCGTCCGCGCTGTTCTTCGCCGGGTTGCCCTACGTGCCCCTGAGCGAGGCGATTTCCATCGCCTATTCCGAGGCGCTGCTGGTGATCGTGCTGGCGCCGCTGCTGCAGGGCGAGCGCCTGCTGCCGCGCAACGCGCTGGCGGCGGTGCTCGGTTTTCTCGGCGTGCTGATGGTGGTCAAGCCCGACAACGCCGAGGCCAGCCTGGTCGGCCCGGCGCTGCTGGTCGCCAGCGCGTTCTTCGGCGCGTTGTCGATGATCCAGATTCGCCGTATCCGCGTCACTGACGACTCCACCACCACGGTGCTGTATTTCACTGTGGTCGGCACCCTGGTCACCGGGGCGACGCTGCCGTTTTCCTGGAGCACGCCGAGCCTGCCGGACCTGGGCCTGATGCTCGCCCTCGGTCTGCTCGCGACTCTCGGGCAACTGCTGTTCACCATTGCCGTACGCCGCGCCCACGCCGCCACGCTGGCGCCGTACACCTACACCAGCATCATCTGGGCGAGCCTGCTCGGCTACCTGATCTGGGGCGAGGTGCTCAGCCTGCTGTCGCTGGTCGGCATCGTACTGATCGTCGGCAGCGCGGTGGTCGTGGCTGTGCTGGAGCAGCCGCCGGAAGGCTCGGTGGTCTGATTTTTCAGCAACGAACACACTCCGTAGCGTCCGGCGCTCTGGCTTTCGGTGCCGCGAGTCTTGTCCGCAATCCTGGGTGGGCCGGGTGCGAGGGTAGGCCAATCGCGGACGGAGTCCGCTCCTACGCGGGTGCATGCCGTTGGCGTTTTCCGCAGGGTTGGCAGATATCGTGGACAAGGCCCTCTCCTGCAAAGGTGTCAGGCTTCGTAGGAGCGGACTCCGTCCGCGATTGGCATCACCCCGCAGAGGAATACCGGGAACGGTTGCGGCGCCTGGCACGAGGGAGACGCCTCGACTGTCGGTCAGAATCCGGCCCGTCGGTCTGGTACCATGCCGCGCCGGCATACCCTATGACGCGTGATTGCACCGCGCCAGGCGCTGCCGGCTTCTTCCGCCCAACTGCGCTGTAATCAGGCCGCATCGATCGGAAAGCCCCCGCGCTCGGCGTGGTTGAAGCGCTTTTCCGCAGGATCGATGGGGACCTTCTGGAATCTCCCGATGCACGATCCGATCAAACTCAAGGACCACCAGCAGGAGTCGACGCTGGTCAACCGCCGGCTGATCGCCTGCGGCGCGCTGGTGGCCCTGATGAGCGTGACCCTGGTGGCGAGGCTGTACTTCCTCCAGGTCACCGACTACGCGACCAACGCCACCGTCTCTGAAAACAACCGCATCCACGTCCTGCCGATTCCCCCGGAACGCGGGCTGATCTTCGACCGCAATGGCAAGGTGCTCGCCGAGAACCTGCCCAGCTTCAACCTTACCCTGACCCGCGAGCGCGCCGGCAATTCCCAGGCGGTGCTCGATCAGGTCACCGATATCCTTCACCTGAGCCCCGAGCAACGCCTGCAGTGCGGCAAGGCGCTGAAGAAGAGCCGCCATCCCTTCGAGCCGGTCACCCTCCTGCATGACCTGAGCGAGGAGCAGATCGCCCTCATCGAGGTCAACCGCTACAAGCTGCCGGGCATCGACGTGGATGCCGAGTTCGTGCGCCACTATCCATACGGCGAGCATTTCGCCCACTCGGTCGGCTTCGTCGGGCGGATCAACGAACGCGAGGCGGCGCGCCTGGACAGCACCGAGTACCGGGGCACCGAATACGTCGGCAAGACCGGTATCGAGCACTTCTACGAGCCGCAACTGCATGGCCACGTTGGATACGAGGAAGTCGAAACCAACGCTCAGGGCCGCGTCATGCGCGTGCTGAAGAAGGTGCCGCCGGTGGCCGGCGAGAACATCGTGCTCGGCCTGGATGTGGACCTGCAGGTCGCCGCCGAGAAGGCCCTGGGCGATCGCCGCGGCTCCGTGGTGGCGCTGGACCCGAACACTGGCCAGGTGCTGGCAATGGTGAGC
This sequence comes from Pseudomonas sp. NY15435, assembly GCF_048068295.1. NCBI lineage: Bacteria > Pseudomonadati > Pseudomonadota > Gammaproteobacteria > Pseudomonadales > Pseudomonadaceae > Pseudomonas > Pseudomonas sp. NY15435. The sequence goes on along the minus strand of NZ_JBLUQA010000010.1, from coordinate 31,380 downwards.
AACCCGAGCTTTGACCCGAACCTGTTCGTCAACGGCATCAGCTCGGCGCAGTACGCGCAGTTGCGCGACTCCATCGACCGGCCGCTGTTCAACCGGGCGCTGCGCGGGCTGTACTCGCCGGGCTCGACCATCAAGCCGGTGGTGGCCATCGCCGGGCTGGATACCGGCACCATCACGCCGGCTACGCGGGTCTTCGATCCGGGTTACTTCCAGTTGCCCAACTACGACCACAAGTACCGCAACTGGAACCACAGCGGCGACGGCTGGGTGGACCTGGACACGGCCATCAAGCGCTCCAACGACACCTACTTCTACGACGTCGCGCACAAGCTCGGCATCGACCGCATGCACGATTACCTGACGCGCTTCGGGCTCGGCAGCAAGGTGTCCATCGACATGGCCGAGGAAGCCCCCGGCCTGATGCCGTCCCGCGAGTGGAAGCGCGCTACCCGGCGCCAGGCCTGGTTCCCTGGCGAGACGGTGATCCTTGGCATCGGCCAGGGCTACATGCAGGTGACGCCGCTGCAACTCGCCGAAGCGACCTCGCTGATCGCCAGCAAGGGCGCCTGGCACCGTCCGCGACTGGCCGAGTCGGTGGGCGGCGAGGATGTCGTCGACAGCCATCCCATGCCTGACATCCACCTGAGCAATCCCCGCGACTGGGACGCGGTGAACTACGGCATGCAACTGGTGATGCACGATCCGGGCGGCGGCGCGCGGGCCGCGGGGCAGGGCGCGCAGTACCGCATCGCCGGCAAGAGCGGCACCGCGCAGATCGTCGCAATCCGCCAGGGCGAGCGCTACAACCGCCTGAAGACCCAGGAGCGCCACCGCGACAACGCGCTATTTGTCGGTTTCGCCCCGGCCAGCGAGCCGTCCATCGTGGTCTCGGTGACCATCGAGAACGGCGAAGCCGGCGGCCGCGTGGCCGGGCCGGTGGTGCGCGAGATCATGGATGCCTGGCTGCTCGATCAGGATGGCAAGCTCAAGCCGCAGTATGCGGTCCCGGCCGAGAAGGATTCGGGCAAGCACGCCTGAGGCGCTGTCGGAACCCAGCCTGCGCGCCGGGCTGGTTTCCGCAGTCGGCTAGGCCACTCTTTCGGTCAACGCCGCCCGCACCAGTGCATGCAGTTCGGCGCCCGGGTTCTGCTCCTGCCAATCGCTGAGCTCGCGGCGCATGGCCGGCGTCCAGAAGTTCTGCAGGTGTTGTCGAACGCCGTGAACCGCCAGGTCGTGATCCGACTCGGTGGAGAAGTACAGGCCGATCTGGTTGGCCATCTTGATCAGGTTTTCGACGCTCATCGGCGCACCTCGGCTTTCTCGGCTCTCTCGGTTTGCGCGTGGCGGCGGTCCTTGAGCAGGCGCCGTTGTTCGTCACTGAAGGCCTGGTAGCGCTTCTGCCATTCCGAAGGCTGGAACACGCGCACCACTTCCACCGCCGTGACCTTGTACTCCGGGCAGTTGGTCGCCCAGTCGGAGTTGTCGGTGGTGATCACGTTGGCGCCGGACTCGGGGAAGTGGAAGGTCGTGTAGACCACCCCCGGCGCCACCCGCTCGCTGACCTTGGCGCGCAGCACCGTCTGCCCGGCGCGACTGCCCACGCCGACCCAGTCGCCATCGCTGATGCCACGGCTTTCGGCGTCGCTGGCGTGGATTTCCAGGCGGTCTTCCTCGTGCCAGGCGACGTTGTCGGTGCGCCGGGTCTGCGCGCCGACGTTGTACTGGCTGAGGATGCGCCCGGTGGTGAGCAGCAGCGGGTAGCGGGCGTTGACCTTCTCCTCGGTGGGCACGTAGCCGGTGAGCATGAAACGCCCCTTGCCGCGCACGAACTGCTCGATGTGCATGGTCGGCGTGCCGTCGGGCGCGGCGTCGTTGCACGGCCATTGCAGGCTGCCATGGCGGTCCAGTTCGGCATAGCTGACGCGGGTGAAGGTCGGTGTCAGGCGGGCGATCTCGTCCATGATCTGCGCCGGATGCTGGTAGTCCATCGGGTAGCCCAGGGCGTTGGCCAGGGCCACGGTGGCTTCCCAGTCGGCCTTGCCGCCCAGTGGCTCCATGACCTTGCGAACCCGCGAGATGCGCCGCTCGGCGTTGGTGAAGGTACCGTCCTTCTCGAGGAAGGAGCTGCCCGGCAGGAATACGTGGGCGAACTTGGCGGTTTCGTTGAGGAAGATGTCCTGCACCACCACGCATTCCATGGCGGAGAGGGCGGCGGTGACGTGCTGGGTGTTGGGGTCGCTCTGGGCGATGTCCTCGCCCTGGCAGTACAGCGCCTTGAAGGTGCCGCCCAGCGCCGCTTCGAACATGTTGGGGATGCGCAGGCCGGGGTCCGGCTGCAAGGTCACGCCCCAGGCCTCTTCGAACTGGCTGCGCACGGTCTGGTTGGAAATGTGCCGGTAGCCGGGCAACTCGTGGGGGAACGAACCCATGTCACACGAGCCCTGCACGTTGTTCTGGCCGCGCAGCGGGTTCACCCCGACGCCCTCGCGGCCGACGTTGCCGGTGGCCATGGCGAGGTTGGCGATGCCCATCACCGCGGTGCTGCCCTGGCTGTGTTCGGTGACGCCCAGGCCGTAGTAGATCGCCGCGTTGCCGCCGGTGGCGTAGAGGCGCGCGGCGGCGCGGATTTCCTCGGCGGGCACGCCGCACACTGGCCCGAGCACTTCCGGGGCGTTGTCCGGCAGGCTGACGAAATCGCGCCAGCGGATGAAGTCGCTGGTCTCGCAGCGCGCATCGACGAAGTCCTGCTTGACCAGGCCCTCGGTGACGATGACGTGGGCCAGGGCGTTGAGCATGGCGACGTTGGTGCCGGGGCGCAGTTGCAGGTGCAGCTCGGCGCGGGCGTGGGGCGAATCGACCAGGTCGATGCGCCGCGGGTCGATGACGATCAACTGCGCGCCCTGGCGCAAACGGCGCTTGAGCTGCGAGCCGAACACCGGGTGCGCGTCGGTGGGGTTGGCGCCCATCACCAGCACCACGTCGGAGTGCATCACCGAGTCGAAGCTCTGGGTGCCGGCGGATTCGCCCAGGGTTTGCTTGAGGCCGTAGCCGGTGGGCGAGTGGCAGACCCGCGCACAAGTATCGACGTTGTTGTTGCCGAACGCCGCGCGCACCAGTTTCTGTACCAGGTAGGTCTCTTCGTTGGTGCAGCGGCTGGAGGTGATGCCGCCGATGGAGTCGCGCCCGTATTTCGTCTGGATGCGCCGGAACTCGCTGGCGGCGTAGGTGACCGCCTCGTCCCAGCTGACTTCCTGCCAGGGGTCGTTGATGTGCTGGCGGATCATCGGCTTGGTGATGCGGTCCGGGTGCGTGGCGTAGCCCCAGGCGAAACGGCCCTTGACGCAGGAGTGGCCGTGGTTGGCCTGGCCGTTCTTGTCCGGGACCATCCGCACCAACTGGTTGCCCTTCATCTCGGCACGGAAGGAGCAGCCCACGCCGCAGTACGCGCAGGTGGTGATGACGGCGCGCTCCGGCTGGCCGATCTCGACCACGCTCTTTTCCATCAGCGTGGCGGTGGGGCAGGCCTGCACGCAGGCGCCGCAGGAGACGCACTCGGAGTCGAGGAAGTTCTCGCCGCCGGCCGCCGCCACGCGGGACTCGAAGCCGCGCCCTGAGATGGTCAGGGCGAAGGTGCCCTGGGTTTCCTCGCAGGCGCGCACGCAGCGGTTGCAGACGATGCACTTGCTCGGGTCGTAGTCGAAGTAGGGGTTGGAGACGTCTTTCGCATCGCTCAGGTGGTTGGCGCCGTCGTAGCCGTAGCGCACCTCGCGCAGGCCGACCTGGCCGGCCACGGTCTGCAACTCGCAGTTGCCATTGGCAGAGCAGGTCAGGCAGTCCAGCGGATGGTCGGAGATGTACAGCTCCATCACGTTGCGGCGCAGGTCCGCCAGCTTCGATGTCTGCGTGCGCACTACCATGCCTTCGCTCACCGGCGTGGTGCAGGAGGCCGGATAGCCGCGCATGCCGTCGATCTCCACCAGGCACATGCGGCAGGAGCCGAAGGCTTCCAGGCTGTCGGTGGCGCAGAGTTTCGGGATGGTGGTGCCCAGCAGGGCGGCGGCGCGCATCACCGAGGTGCCGGCGGGCACGCTGATTGCGCGGCCGTCGATGTTCAGGCTGACCTGCGCGGCGCTCTCGCGGGCGGGCGTGCCGAAGTCGATGTCGCGGGTGTCGCCACTGGACGTGGAGGGATCGAAGTAGTTGATCACTGGTCGGCCTCCGAAGTCGCCAGACCGAAGTCGGCGGGGAAGTGCTTGAGGGCGCTGGCCACGGGGAAGGCGGTCATTCCGCCGAGGGCGCAGAGCGAGCCGTATTGCATCGTGTCGCAGAGGTCGGTGAGCAGTCGCGCCTGTTCCTCGCGGGCGCTGATGTCGGTGGCGGCGATCAGCCGGTCCACTACTTCCACGCCGCGGGTCGAGCCAATGCGGCAGGGCGTGCACTTGCCGCAGGATTCCTCGGCGCAGAACTGCAGGGCGAAGCGCGCCATGCGCGCCATGTCCAGGCTGTCGTCGGCGACCACCACGCCGCCATGGCCGAGCATGGCGCCGACGGCGGCGAAGGCCTCGTAGTCCAGCGGGGTGTCGAACTGCGATGGCGGCACCCAGGCGCCCAGCGGGCCGCCGACCTGCGCGGCCTTCAGCGGACGGCCGCTGGCGGTGCCGCCGCCGTAGCCTTCCACCAGCTCGCGCAGGGTCAGGCCGAAGGCGCGTTCCACCAGCCCACCGTGGCGAACGTTGCCGGCCAGCTGGAAGGGCATGGTACCCAGCGAGCGGCCCATGCCGAAGTCGCGGTAGAACTGCGCGCCTTTGGCCAGGATGATCGGCACCGAGGCCAGGGTGAGTACGTTGTGCACCAGCGTCGGTAGGCCGAACAGGCCTTGCAGCGCCGGCAGCGGCGGCTTGGCGCGGACCACGCCGCGCTTGCCTTCGAGCGAGTCGAGCAGGGCGGTTTCCTCACCACAGATGTAAGCGCCCGCGCCGACTCGAACTTCCAGCTCGAAGGCGCGGCCGCTGCCGCAGATATCGTCTCCGAGGTAGCCGGCTTCGCGGGCGGTCTTCAGGGCCTGATTCAAGGTGGCGATGGCGTCCGGGTATTCCGAGCGCACATAGATGTAGCCCATGGTCGCGCCGACGGCGAGGCCGGCGATGGCCATGCCCTCGATCAGCAGGAAGGGGTCGCCCTCCATCAGCATGCGGTCGGCGAAGGTGCCGGAATCACCTTCGTCGGCGTTGCACACCACGTACTTCTGCGGGCCCGCGGCGTCACGCACGGTGCGCCACTTGATGCCGGCGGGGAAGGCGGCGCCACCCCGGCCACGCAGGCCGGAATCGAGCACCGCGGCGACGACGTCGGCACCGTCCAGGCCGATGGCGCGGGTCAGACCCTCGAAGCCGCCATGGGCGCGGTAGTCGCCCAGCGACAGCGGCCGGGTGATGCCGGCGCGGGCGAAGAGCAGACGCTGCTGGGTCTTCAGGTAGGGCAGCTCTTCCACCGGCCCGAGGGCCAGCGGATGGCTGGTTGGGTCGTCGCAGAGGGCATCGAGCAGGGCCGGCACGTCGTCGACCAAGAGCGGGCCGAAGCCCAGCCGGCCGGCGTCGCTGTCCAGCTCCAGCAGCGGCTCCAGCCAGTAGAGGCCGCGCGAGCTGGTGCGCTGGATATCCAGCGGCAACTGGCGGCGCTCGGCCTCGGCGACCAGGGCGTCGGTCACTTCGTCGGCGCCCACCGCGCGGGCCAGCGAATCGCAGGGGATGAACAGCCTCAGCATGCGGCGTCCTCCCGGCAACCGTTCACCAGCTCGCGCAGGCGGTCGGCGGTAAGGCGGGCGTGCACGCGGCCGTCCAGCTCCAACGCCGGCGAGCAGGCGCAGGCGCCCAGGCAGTAGACCGGGCGCAGGCTGATGCGGCCGTCGGCGCTGGTGCCGTGGTCGTCCAGCTCGAGCTGTTCGCGCAGTTGCGCGGCGAGGGCGTCTGCGCCCCGGCTCTGGCACGACTCGGCGCGGCACAGGCGCAGCGTATGGCGCGCCGGGGGAGCGGTGCGGAAGTCGTGATAGAAGCTGATCACCCCGCGTACCTCGGCGATGCTGAGGTTCAGGGCATGGGCAATTTCGGGGAGGGCATCGTCGGGGATGTAGCCGACGCAGTCCTGGATGGCGTGCAGCACCGGCAGCAGGGCGCCGGGCGTGGCCTTGAGACGTTCCAGCACATCGTGGATCAGGGGCAGGTGAAGCGAATCATCAGGCATACAGCGCACCTCGACATCGCGGGCGCCTGCGATGGGCGGCGACCCGGAATCCTTCGGCGGCGGCGTACCGGCCACGTCACGGTATGCGTGGCTCTGCGGGGCGCCATCGTTCTTATGGGGTGTTGCGGTCCGGCCAGGCATCTGTGCGCGCCTGATCCTCGAAGATTGCCATTCCCCTGAATTAGGGATAGCACTCGAACGACGCCCCGCATCCTGAAACCGACAGGCAACCCAAGTCGTGACGTTGTCCGCTCAAAGCCCCCTGGTTGGCCGGCAAAGTCCTCGGGGGTGGAGTGCGCACGAATTAACCTGACCCCTGCCCATGAAAACAAGAATCCGCACCGCCTGCCGGGCGCGGTAACAAGAGGGGGAGCAGCATGGTGAAACCCGCAAGACTCTGGCAGCCGGCGGCCTTGCTGGCGCTGGTCGGCCTGCTCGGCGGCTGTGGCGATGATGCAGCGCCGCCCGCCACCGCCAATGCCGCCGCGCTGGCGCCCGCCGACCCCGCGTTGGCGAAGATATACGACAGCAGTTGCAAGCTCTGCCACGCCAACCCGGCCTCCGGCGCGCCACAGAGCGGCGACGCGAAAGCCTGGCAGCCACGCGTCGCCCAGGGCGCCGACAGCCTGCTGGACCACAGCATCAATGGCTACAAGGGCATGCCGCCGATGGGCATGTGCATGCAGTGCTCGGAGGACGAGTTCCTCGCGCTGATTTCCTTCATGTCCGGCCAGCCGGTCCAGTAAGCACGGGGTTCCTTCGATGCCTATTCACCTTACCCGGCGCCGGCTCCTGCAAAACGCCGGTATTGCCGGCGCCTTCGCCGCGCTGTCGACCAGCCCGTTGGCAGCCGAGCTGGCTCGCGCGCCACGGCTGATCCCCTGGCGCAACTGGTCCGGTGGGCAGAGTTGCCTGCCGGCGGCGCGCCTGGCGCCGCAGAGCCTCGACGAGCTGGTGCAGGTCATCCGCCAGGCCCAGGGCAAGGTGCGTCCGGTGGGCTCGGCGCATTCCTTCAGCGCCCTGGTACCCACGGACGGCACGCTGGTCTCGCTGGCGTACTTCAACGGCCTGCTCGGCCATGACGCCGACACCTTGCAGGCGGAGTTCGCCGCCGGTACGCCCATGTCGCTCATGGGGCCGGCACTGAAGGAGATCGGCCAGGCGCTGCCGAATATGTCGGACATCGACTACCAGACCCTGGCCGGGGCGATCTCCACCTCGACCCATGGCACCGGCGTCGGCTTCGGCTCCTATTCCACCCGTGTGACCGGCCTGCAACTGGTGACCGCCAGCGGCGAGGTGCTGGACTGCGACGCCCAGCACCACCCCGAGGTGTTCAACGCCGCGCGGGTGTCGCTGGGTGCGTTCGGTATCGCCACCCGCGTGCGATTGCAGAATCGCGCGGCCTTCCGCCTGCGCGAACGGCAGTGGATCGCCAGCACCGAGGAGCTGCTGGAGGACGTGGAGAAGAACACCCGCGAGAACCAGCACTGGGAGATGCAGGTGCTGACCCATTCCGACTACGCGCTGTCCATCGCCCTGAACGAGACCGAAGACCCTGCCACACCGCCGCTGGACCCGGCCGAGGAGGGCGGCAACGGTTATGTCAGCATCATCGAGAATCTCGACAAGTACGGCAGCGACTTCCCTGCCGCGCGGCGCTTCCTGCTCAACAGCCTGCGCCATGTCGCCAGCTTCGACGACCGGGTCGGCGACTCCTACGACATCTTCGCCAACGTGCGTAATGTGCGCTTCAACGAGATGGAATACTCCGTTCCCGCCGAACACGGCCCGGCCTGCCTGCGCGAGATACTCAAGCTGATCAACGACAAGGACCTGCGCACCTGGTTCCCCATCGAATACCGCTACGTGAAGGCCGATGACATTCCGCTGAGCATGTTCGAGGGTCGTGACAGCTGTTCGATCTCCGTACACCAGCACTACAGCATGGACCATCACAACTTCTTCGCCGCCGTCGAACCGATCTTCTGGAAATACGCCGGCCGGCCGCACTGGGGCAAGCTGCACACGCTGAACGCGCGCACGCTGCAACCGCTGTATCCGCGCTGGAAGGAGTTCACCGAGGTACGTCGCGAGCTGGACCCACAGGGCAAGTTCCTCAATGCCCACCTGTCATCGATCCTGGGCGTGGCCTGACAAGGAAGAACAATCCATGAAACGACGCAATTTCCTCGTCGGCGCGGCGGGCGCGGGCGTCCTGCTCGCCGGTGCCGGCGCCTGGCTGCGCCCGGGCGACCACGGCGCCCCTTACGACGACTACTTCGCCCAGCTGAACCGCGAGCTGCGCGAGCATGGGCCAATGCGCCCGGTGATGCTGATCGACCTCGACCGGCTGGACCACAACGTCGACGTGGTGATGCAATCGGTAGCCCGCGGCGGCAAGCACCTGCGCGTGGTGGAGAAGTCCCTGCCATCGCCGCAATTGCTCGACTACATCGCCAAGCGTGCCGGCACCCGGCGGATGATGTCGTTCCACCAGCCGTTCCTCAACCACGATGCCGAGCGCTTCCCCGATTCAGACCTGCTGCTGGGCAAGCCGCTGCCGGTGGGGTCGGCGCAGCAGTTCTACGAGAACCTGCGCGGCCCCTTCGACCCTACCACCCAGCTGCAATGGCTGCTCGATACCCCCGAGCGCCTGCAGCAGTACCTGGCGCTGGCGCAAGGGCGCAACACCCGGCTGCGGATCAACATCGAACTGGACGTCGGGCTGCACCGCGGCGGCGTGGCGGATCACGACACCCTGGACCGGATGCTCACGATCATCGGCGCCAACCCGCAGCACCTGGAGTTCGCCGGCTTCATGGGCTACGACCCCTTCGTCGGCATGGGCGTACCCGAAGTTCTTGGCTCTTCGGAGGAGCTTTTCGCCAAGGTCATGACGCTCTACAACGGCTTCGTCGATTACGCCCGTACCCGCCATGCGCCGCTGTGGAAGCCCGGCCTGACGCTCAATACCGCCGGCAGCCCGAGCTTCCGCATGCACGAGAATGAGCGCACCAGCAGCGAAGTATCGGTGGGCTCGGCGCTGGTCAAACCGACTCATTACGACCTGCCGTCCCTGGGGGAGCACCAGCCGGCGGCTTTCATCGCCACGCCGGTGATCAAGAGCACCGGCGCGGTACGGATTCCGGCGTTGGACGATAGGTCGAAGCTGTTCTCCTGGTGGGACCCGAACCAGCGCGAGACCTTCTTCGTCTACGGCGGCAACTGGATGGCCGAGCCGGAATCGCCCAAGGGCTTGCAGTTCAACGGGCTGTATGGCCGCAGCTCGAACCAGGAAATGGTCAACGGCTCCAGCGCCGTCGGCCTGAAGGTGGACGACCAGGTGTTCCTGCGGCCGACCCAGTCCGAGTCGATCCTGCTGCAATTCGGCGACCTGCTGGCCGTGCGCGGAGGGCGCATCGTCGAGCAGTGGCCGGTTTATAGCTGAGCGGCGCAGCGCTGGAAGAGAGAACTCAGGTCATCGGCCTGAGGCGCTTTCATGTGGATACTGGCTTGCGCCTCGATTCATTCGAGCGCGAGTGTATTGCTATCGGTAATCGTCAGCGAAGTTCCTATCACATGGATGGAATTTTGCCGACGATTGCTGTCAATCGCAGAGTGTGATCGGTTGTAGCTTGAAGCAACCTGAAAGGCCGCAGAGGGAGGATTTATTCGATTCTCCGAGCCTCGTAATAAAACCCCGCGTTATAGCGACTAATCAGACAGCTTTTTGGGGGCAGTCCTAACGACAGAGCCATCACCTGACTGGTGGGATTGACGTTCCTCTGGAACGGATGCCCTCCATGCTCAGTGAACTCCGCACCTTCTTCGACCACAGCCGGCATACCGTCACGGTAGACGGCCAGAGCGCATTGCTGGACGTGCTCGCCTTCTCCGGTACCGAAGCCCTCAGCGAAACCTTCTGCTTCGCCATCGAAGTCACCAGCCCGAACCTCGACATCGCTGCCGATACGATGCTTGGCAAGGACGCCACCTTCAGCCTGCGCGCCGCGCCGCCTTCGCTGACTATTCGCGGCTTTACACCGCCACCGGTGGCGCCGCTGCGTACGCTGCATGGCGTCATAACCCGCTTCAAAAGACTCTCGGCATCCCGTGACGAAGCGCGCTATGAGCTGACGCTTGAGCCGCGCCTGGCCCTGCTCGACCAAGGCTGCCAGTACCGCATCTACCAAAACCAAAGCGTGCCCGAAGTGGTGGAAGCCATCCTCCGCCGCCACGGCCTGCGCGGGCAGGATTTCCTCATTGACCTGGGCAGAACGTACAAACAGCATGAGCAACTGCTGCAGTACGGCGAAACCGATCTGGCCTACATCAAAAGGCTCTGCGCCGAGCGTGGCATCTGGTTCAGCTTCAGCATGGATGCGCGCCTGAAGATCGACGTCGTCGAGTTTCATGACTCGCCCATGCACTACCAGCGCGACCTTACGCTACCGCTACACCCCCTGAGCGGCCTGGAAACCACCGGCCAGGATGCCGTGTGGGACCTGCAAGCCAGCCACCAGGTCGTCCAGCAGTTGGTCAGCTCGCGCGCCTACTACTCTCGCGACGCCGGCGCCAACCTCGACGGCCAGGCCGACCTCACTCGAGGCGCCACGACCACCTACGGCGAGGCCTACCATTACGCCGACGAGCCCTACCAGACCCTTGGCGATCCCCTCGCTCGCGGCGACGAAGAAGGTCATGCCGAAAGCGGCGTGTTCTACGCGCAGCTGGCCCACGAACGCTACCTGAACGACCAACTCCGCCTCGACGGCGCCAGCAGCAGCGCCGCCTTGGCCCCCGGCCACGTGCTCAAGGTTAAAGGCGGCGCTCCCGCCGCGTTCAGCGAAGGCGCGCTGATCGTACGTACCCATTGCACCGCCGCCCGCGATCGCAGCTTCGAAGTGCACTTCGAAGCCATCCCTGACGGCAACATCGCCTTCCGCCCAGCAGTACCGGCCAAGCCGCGCATCGCCGGCACCGTCCCGGCGCGCGTCACCAGCCCGCAGCGGAACGACCCCTACAGCCACATCGATGGAGAAGGGCGCTACCGCGTCAACTTCCTCTTCGACCGTGACACCTGGCCTGCCGGGCGCGAAAGCATGTGGCTGCGCCTCGCGCGGCTCTACGCCGGCGATACCTATGGCCTACATCTGCCGCTGCTGGCCGGTACCGAAGTCGCCGTTGCCTTCGAGCAGGGCGACCCGGATCGCCCGTTCATTGCCCACGCCCTTCACACGAATCTGCAGCCCGATCACGTCACCATCCAAAACTACAAACGCAACGTCCTGCGCACGCCGGCGAACAACAAGATTCGCCTGGACGACACCCGTAGCCAGGAGCACATCAAGGTCAGCACGGAATACTCCGGCAAGAGCCAGCTCAACCTCGGCCACCTGGTGGATGCCAAACGACAGAAGCGCGGAGAAGGTTTCGAACTGCGCACGGATGGCTGGGGCGCGGTGCGTGCCGGCAAAGGTGTGTTCATCAGCGCGGACGTACAACCCGGTGCCCAGGGGCAAGTCCTGGCCATGCAGGAAGCCGTTGCTCGGCTCAAGCAGGCCGGTGATGAACTCCAGAAGCTCTCCGCTGATGCCGAAACCGCCAAAGCTGATCCAGCAGATGTCCAGGCGCAGTTGACTCTACTCAGCGATCGCCTGGACAAGCTGCAAGCCTCGGTCGCGCTGATCAGTGCCCCGAAAGGAATCGCCCTCACCAGCGGCCACCACCTGCAACTGGCTGCCCAGCGCAACCTGATGCTCAACGCCGGCCACGAAGCGGACGTCAGCGTGGTCAAGCGCCTGTTCATTGGGGTAGGCGAGGGCATGAGCCTGTTCGTACGCAAGCTCGGCATGAAGCTCATTGCCAACCAGGGCGCTGTGCTGATCCAGGCGCAGAACGACCGCATGGAAATCCTCGCTCGGCAAGGGCTGGACATCACCAGCACCGAGGACGAAATCCACATCACTGCCAAGAAGAAGATCGTCCTCAACGCTGGCGGTACCTACATCACGATGGACAACTGCGGCATCGAATCCGGCACCCAGGGCGACTACCTGATCAAGTCCGCACATTTCGATTTTCAGGGGCCGACGAAGCAGTCGGTTGAGTTCCCAGAGGTGGCGCCGCTCGCGGACTTCCCGGTCGGGCAGGCTAACGGAAACCTTTACTCCGACTAACAAGCGACAGGTTCAGACATCGCCCTGCGGTGAAGCCTGAACAGAGGAATGGATATCCATGCTCGATTACATCAGTGCCGTTTACGAAGGTCTGAAGGACGAATACCGCCGGTGGCGTGACGGTCCTCCACCAACACAGCCGCTGCTCGCCGCCGCCAACCCGCCAGCCCCTGCTGCGAACAATATGGCGCCACCATCGGCGCCGCACCCGTCGGCACGCAACGCTTTGCCGCCCTTGAAAAACTGGGCCCACCCCGTGGGCGACAAATCCAACCCGTTGGTGCAGTTGACCAATCTAGCCAAGGCTACCGCCGGCTATTACCCAGTCGGGCGCTATGGCATGTGGCACGGCGGAGTGCACTTCGACAGCGGCACGGCGGGGACGCTGGATCAGTCTCACGTGCGTTGTCTGGCCGACGGTGAGGTTGTCGCCTACCGAATTGCCTCCAAGACGCCGATCACCACCTATTACACCCTTGAGAAAAACCTGGTTCAGGCGCAGTTTTCCGTGGGCTTCGTCCTGATTCGCCATCACTTGCAGGCACCCAATCTTGAGAACAGTACGGACACGCCGCCCAGCCTGATCTTCTACAGCCTCTACATGCACCTGCAGGATTGGCAGATTTACAAAACCTTCCCGGAAATTGGGCGTCCTGCCTTCTGGAAGGCCAACAGCTACAGGATCAAGGTTGATGTCGCCGACCCCGGCCCCTTGGGCTTAACCGTACACGCGCAACCCAAGCCCGGTAACAACGTCATCAGGGAGTTGGAACGTGGCCAGCGCGTCACCATTCGCGGCACCAAGGGATACGTTGAGTTGCGCAGCGTGGACGGTGTCGCGCTGTCAACGCCCGGTTATGTGCGTTTCGATGCGCTGGAATCCACTAGCGGCGAATACCGCGTCCGGCAGGACGCACTGGGGCAAGTGAAAGGCCAGCATCTCAACGTACATGCCGAGGCAAAGGCAAAAAGCACTGTACTGGCCACACTCCCGCGCGGCACTGAGGTGGTGATCAGTGGCGAAGGCGAGTACCGCAAGCTGGAAAGCGTCCTGGCTGTGGAGTCTACCGGCCCTGCCTCGGACGACTTCAAGTCTCCCCAGGGCTACCTGCGCTTCAGCGCGCTGGAGCCGGTCATCGCACCACAGCAGTTAGATGTCATCGTCATCCCCGAGCAACCCATCCCGATCAAGGCAGGCGCCCTGATTGGCCATATCGGCCCTTATCAGACCGATGTCGGTCAACCCCAGTACAAGCTGCACCTGGAAACCTTCACGGCCGAAAACCTGCCCAAGTTCCTGGAGGCCAGCCGTGATTGGGTGAAGCGCTTGCCGGAGAAAGACAGGACCTGGCTCAAGCTGGCCAAGGGAACACCGGTCGTGACAGCACATCAAGGCAGCGGGCCACCTTCGGTCGTCGCCGCCGGTACACCCAGTGGTAATGACCTGCTGGTTCCCCGCAGCCTGCTCGACGGTCTGCGCGCAGAGGACAAGCGCGTGGTCGCAGGGGAGAAGTTCAACTGGTACCGCCTGACGGGGCTGCTGAACGACGATGCTGGTAAACCATTGGATGGTTGGGTCTGCGAAAAGGTCGGTGTTACGCCTTGGGTCAGCCCCTGGCATTGGGATGGCTATGCCATCATCCATGACTACGGACCGCTGCAGGATGGGCTGGCCTACAGCCTAAACCTCCGGGGCCTGCTAATGGATGCCGAAGTAGAGCGCCTCCGTCCTCGCATTGATCGGTGGGACCAGGGGCCAGTGCAAAGCCGCCTCTACGACATCATCGACAGCAACCGTGACGGCAAGCTGGACGCTAGTGAAATTCAGACTGCCCTGGGCATCCCGGCGAAGGCGCAATCCATTGCGCAGTTGGTGATCGAATACGAAAGCGAATGGCATTACCGCCAGGCGAAGTGGGATGACCTGGATGAGGTGCTGGGCCATACCTCCTCGACACCGCTATTGAACTGGATAGCCGAGAAAGAGCGGATACGAGAGTTGAAGTGGTGGAGTGATGTGGCGGGGAGGGTGGGACTGCCGGAGGGTGGGCGGGTTTATCACTTGCATCCTATTGGATTGGTGGGGGCTCTGTCAGTCGATAATAAATTGGCGATTACATTATCTCAATTGAAGATTATATTTCCTGCGGCAAAAGATGATGATATCGAATTGGCATTGGGTGAGATAAATCCAAGGCTGGAGTATTTTAAACTTGATACTAGGTTGAGGCAGCGTCATTTTTTTGCACAGATAAAGGGTGAGGTTAATGTGTATTTCAAAGGAGTTACGGAGGAGTGGGAGTATTCACCCGAAACCCTGAAGTCGTTTAGCTCGTACTATAAGTCTCATCCGGCGGAGGCTGTGTCTGATGGGTATTTAAAAGATGCTCGCGGGAGGATTGTTCGGTCGGCAAATCAACAGGAGATTGGAAGGAAGCACTTTCAGAAATTAAATGGGAATAGAGCTTCTCACCCTGATGATGGATATAATTTCAGGGGAAGAGGCTTGATTCAGATTACTGGCTATGAAAAATATAATGGTTTTATGGTTGACTATAATAAGCACTGGGTTGGGGTTGCGCCAGATACAGTGAATTATCCGGAGTTGATTAATTCTACATTGTCGGCTATTAGGAGTGCTTTGTGGTTCTGGTCGAAATATAAGGTCTATGAGGCGGAGCACGGACGAGGGTATGCAGACGTTGTGTCTGTTACAAAAGTGGTAAATGGAGGCAGTACTGGGCTAAAAGAAAGGCAGGAGGCTTATGTTCTGGCTGAGAGTGTGCTGAAATGAATATCTCTAGAGCGCTTTTGGCTTGCTGGGTAATTTTTCCATCGTGTATTGGTGCGGCGGCAGAGTTTGGCAAGGGCTTATGCCTTCAGAGTGAGACTGTGATTGCGTCGTGCAGGATTGGGGGGAAAGAAATATCATTTTGTTCAGCGCAAAGTGGGGGGTATGTTGCGTATAGATATGGTGTTAAATCCAATATTGAACTGCGTGTGAAGTTTGATAAGAAATATCCTCTCAGTCGTTGGGTGGATTTGGCGACATATACTACATATCTAGGGTTTCGGCGTGGTAGATACACTTATTCTTTCGGTATACCGCAAGAAACTTTGGGGGTTAGGGCATTTCTAGATATATCTAGAGATGATTTGTTGGTTGCTAGTTTGTCGTGCGCGGAAAACTCTTTTGGTGAGAAAGGCTTGGTTTCTGATGCAGTTGTGGAGGTGCGTGATGATTTAGTAAGATCTAATGGGTTTGTATTTCCTCCAAAAGCTGGGCTCTGATTGTGCAGTAATATAATATTGTGAGTTATATTGGTTTGTATCGGGGTATTTAAGTATGCCTGTGCCTCTCTTGGGTGAGCTTGATAAGTTGACTTGTATAGCTGTGCTATTAGTAAGCGCTTCGACCAAGGCCGCAGATTGTCGAGAAGGGAGTTCCAATTCTGTCGTAGATCAGAAAGTTGAGCTAAATGGAGGGCAGGTATGCTTGGTCGAATCTGGTCGAGGGGTGCAGGTTGTTGCGCTCCCCTCTGGTGGTGGAGCTATATTGAGGAATTCAGCGCTGGTAGATAAGAGTGATATTATGGATGGTTCAGTACATATGGAGTCAGTTGGAAGCATGGTTAAGATTTATTTTGAATATCCTAACAATGTATATTCGATTGATTTTGATGTGAAGGATTTTTCGGTCGAGGAATCCTTGGTTACTTTGGTTTTGCGTGATTCGGGCGATGTACCTCCTGATAAAATTGTCTTGAAGACAAAGCCTGAGATTGTTGAAAGGGCAAAGTTTGAGTTTGTTGATAAAGATGAATTATTTGGTAGTCATAATCTGGTTCTTGATGGGGAGGTTGAGGTTAGAGTTGCTGTAAGTAAGAGTAAGATATTTCGGTTGCCAAGCCTTAATGCCGATCGCGGGATTTACCTTGTTGAGGGCGATTTGATAAGAGTTTTATCATACCGTGACGGATGGTTGGAGTTTGTCTATAAAATGCGAAATGGGAGAAGTGTTAGAGGGTGGATTCCAATGTCTGACGTTATTTGAGGGTCAATTGCTTCGGTGTTAGGTGATTTGAATATGCCATTTATTTGGGTGTTGCTGGCTGTCGTGTATCTGTTTATTGCACCGAGAAGCTTTGAGAGTTCTGCGATAGAAAACTCCTCGCTGAAAAGGGTTTCTTTGGGGGTTTATAGTTAAATAGCTGAGGGCTATTCATTTTCAAAGTTTAAAGAAATAAATTGCAAGGTGGTTGGGCGCAGTATAGGCAAGGTTGGTTCTGGGGTGCTGGTTTTTGCTACCACTGAGAACGCCTGCGGATGGGGCGCAAACATAGGGCCAATTTGGCTGGTATTAACGGGGAGTGGAAAGAATACGTTAGTCCTTAGGGGTGGCGGTTATGGAATTTCTGTGGCGAAAGTTTGCAAGGCGGATCGAGTTATAATAAGTTCGAGTTTGGGAGGACGAGTGGTTTTAAAAAGATTCTTATATCGTGAGGGAGGATATGTGCCCGCCCCCTACGTTAAGGCTGGATGTGACCCCCAGTGAGCATGATGGAGAGTCAAATTTGTTTAAGTTGCCTGCTGGAGGATTGGGAGGTTGCATCTGCCTAATGTGATTGGTTTTATGCAAATAAGCCGAAGTCATTGATTAAGACTTTGGGGGCTCCGGTGAAAGGATTATTTCTTGTGGCTTTTCTACTATTGCCTGTCGCCTCTGTGGGTGGTGATCAATGTAATAATTTAAATCTTGGCTCCTTCAAAAAAGAGTCAAGGATATGTCCGGAAGGTATGGTGTATGTTGTAAGGAAAGGTGGTAGGACCCATTTTTATAGTGGTCCTGATGGTTCTTGTAGGAAGACTCAATTTATTATTCGCGGCGACAAGGTTCAGGCGTACACTCAATACAATGAGTTTGTTTCGGTTGTTTATTTTAAACGCGATGGAGGAGTTGAGGCTGGGTGGGTCTTGAAAGAGAGTTTGTTGAGGACCAGTGAGAGTTCTGTTCATCATGAATAATAATGGAGCGGATTTGTTTCCTCTTCTCCAAAGCTATGTGTGGAGTTAGGGTTAGAGCACCTAAAATAAATCTGCCCCTTTTTTCTCTCGGATATCACTTTTCTGGTGGTTGGGGTCTGTCTATAACGCGCGCAGTGGCAGAATCGTTAGAGGGTGGGCTCCAATGTCTAGCGATATTTTAGCGTCAATTGCATCAGTGCTAGGTGTTTTGAATATGTCATATTGGATTTTTTAAATAACCCTGATTTGATTTCGGATAAAATAGAATATGCAGTCGAGTCTGCTTTTGTTTTTTGGTTTACGGAAAAAATTCATCAGGCGTCCCATTATCGCAAATTGCGAAGCGTGGAACGGTTAGTGATGGGCCTCCTACAGTCTCAGGCTTATATGGCTCGTACTTCGCTGGGCGGGGTGGTAGTGAAACGTCAACTTCTAGAGTGCTAAATTACTTGATGGAGGGGACAACATTCAGCAATGCTCTGGTATGCGATCCGCCGAAGAGTTCTAATAGGGAAAGCTACTCGAAGTTGCTTGAGTTGTTACCTCGTGATGGCGATGTGATGAATTATAGTATTCTGCGCTCAGTGATGAGAGGGCATAAAAATAATGTGATTGTGTTTTTCGAAAATCGTGCTGTAAGTTCTTTTTTGAAAACAAGTCTGTCCATTTTAGGGTGCTGGCTGCTTGGACTGTCAGGTAGTTTAAAATGTCAATTATCCGAATTTTGTTTGCTGTCCTGTCATTATTTTTCTCTTCGATAGGTTTTGCGTTGGGTGCGCCGCCTTGCCTAAGTTTGTCTGAGTGTAATGATGAGGGTGGCAAGGCATATAGGAAGAAAGATTACCTCGCGGCCATCGCTCTGTACGAATGGCAGTTGCGTTACGCGGAAATGCAAAAAGGTGAGGCAAGTCAGGATGAAGAACTGGCACTGAATAATCTGCTTGTTACCAATCTGAAAAATGAAAATCTGGCTAAGGCGCGCGCCTGGATGTGGGTTGCATTAGATCGCGGATTTGGCGGCAAGGCTACGAGGTTCAATGTCGAGAGAACTATTCAAGCGTTTGATTATCGTGGCATGCCCGGCATGCAGGGGCACTACGAACGCTATGCCGGTATGGGAGAGTGGGAAACGTTAGATATTGAACCTAATGAGCAGGGCGTCGAGATGGCGATTTTTTCACTAATGCGTATAGGAAATCCAAACACTCTTGCTCAGTCTGGGCCTGCTGCAATCGGTGATCTTGGTGTTCGGCTTGCCGGGACGAAAGATTATCGCACTGCTATTTCCGAGGATCTGGATGTGGGGTGCAGTATTGCAAATACTTAAAGAGGGGTTTGATATTACCGTTGTTGAAGATTTCAAAAAGGGTTGTCAAAACTACGGAGGTATGGGGATTCATGCCGCAGGGACGTGGCGAAAAATTGGTCAGATTGTCATGAATAAAACTGCTGAATCTTGTGTGAGAGTTCGGGATGGGGCGGACGGATCAGGACCTACAGGCGGATCGGTTTGTATGAAGTTCAGCTACGAGCAGAGACGCGCCGCCCAAGTGCTAAGCCTAGGCCTAGGTGAATCCTATGCAGCTACAGTGGAAAAGTTATCCAAAAACGGCTGGAGATTCGACGAAAAATGGTTAAGCGAAAAGTCGGCTGAAGAAATCGGAATTCACAAGTTGCCGGTTTGCGGCCAAGGATGGGATGCAATCTGTCAGGTGGTCATGGATAAAGGAAGTTCGCGTCTTCAGTTGGTCTTTAGTGGTGCGAACGACGGATTGCCTTTGATTTATATTAATCAGTTGGCATCTGGTGAAATGTAAAAAGTACAGCGTTAGTTAGTAGTTCTTTCATATATGCAGCAAAGCAAAAGGACCATTGCAATGAAAGGCATCATCCGCATCGGCGACAAAACTACCAGTGGCGGCAGCGTGCTGACTGGCTCCCCCAATAGAAATTTTCACGGCATCGGCGTGGCCCGCGTGGGCGACCGGGTGAGTTGCCCGGCCCATGGGCCGACGGTGGTGAACGAGGGGCACCCGACGTTCAACGATAACGGTGTCCCCATTGCCTTCCATGGCCATCGCTGCGCCTGCGGATGTGCATTGATCACGTCACTGCCCGAAGCGACTGCGAGCTGATCATGGTGGTTCGTCTGGATAAGGTGCCGCCACCGGCCAAGCCGCCGGTGCCTCCCAGTGCGTGGGTCTGGCTGGGCCTGTTGCTGCTGGCCTTGCTGATTGGCATGGGCCTGACCCTGGCGCTGGGCGAGCAGTCGCTAGGGGAGCAGCCCTTGCTGTTCTGGGGCCGCGCGCTGGGGATTCCCCTGGTGGTCTGGAGCCTGCTGCTGTTCGCGCGGTTCCTGCTGCATATCAGCCTGCTCAGTAGCGCCGAAGGCTGGGATGAGGCGCGCGAGGCGGATTGGTTGGCCAAGCTGCGCAAGGGGCGCCGTTCGCAGCAGGTGCTGGCGGTGAGTCTCTACACCGCGTTGCGTGACGAGGGCGATGGACAGGGTGATGCGCAGTTCGAGGCGCTGACCTGCGGCAAGAGTGAGCTGAAAACCCAGCCAGTGCGCGGAAAGGGGGAGCTCACGGCTCGACACACCGCGATGTTGCCGGTGATGGACGATGTGGGGGAGACGCTGGATGACGCGACGATGCTATTGCGCCTGTACCGCCAGGTGTTGGGCGAGATGGCCGTGGCACTTCTTGCTTTCCCGGCCGAGCAGCCGCTGATGCTGGTGCAGGAAACCGACAGCAGCGTTCCCCCGGCGGAGCAGCAGGATGCCTGGCAGCGCGCCTGGGCGGAGTCCGGTATCCGTCAGTCGGTGACGCGCCTGGAGCGCCGGGGCCTGGACGCCATTGACCATTGGTTGGACAAGCGCATCGCCGATCCGGCGTTGCTGCTGGTGGTGGCGCTGTGTGTTGCGTCGGAGCCGCTGGAGGACTCGGCGGAGGTTGCGGTGGCGCTGTTGCTGGGCAACCGCCTGACGCAGACGACGTCACGCGCGGTGGCTTATCTGCACCGCCCGGAGCAGGAGCACGGCACTACTGGCGAAACCCTGCGCTATGCCGTGCATCAGGCGCTGGACTGGGTGCCGCTGAAGGCCGAGGCGCTGAAGCGGGCTTGGCTAGTGGGAATCCCCGCCAAACGCCAGGGTGACATCAACACGGCGGTGCAGGAGCTGCTTAAGCCGGAACCAGTCGTGCGCGACCTGGGCGCCTGCCTGGGCCACCCCGGCTGCGCGGCGCCATGGCTAGCCATTGCCGCCGCGGTAGAGGCGGTGCGTCGTGAGGGCCAGCCGCAAATCATCTTCAGTGGCAACACTGTTGCCGACTCCGCGTTGTGGAGTTCGGTGGCCACGCCGTCGTCGCCATAGGGAAATACCCATGCGTTCTGCTCGTTTGCTGGTTCTGCTCGCTTCGCTGGTTGTGCTGATCGCCGGAATCGTTGCGGTGTTGCTGTGGCGGCATCCGGAGTTGCTGGGGATGCGCTCTGGCAGCGAGGAGCAGTCCTCGGGGCTGTTCTGGACGGCGATGCTGGGCTCGGCGCTTGTGCTGGTCCTGGGGCTCTGCCGATTCCTGGGCAGGAGGTCCGGACAGTTCGATTACCGGGCGAGCAGTGCCGATGATGTGGAGCCGGTTGCACAGGTGGAGGTCGATCCGGCCCAGGCCGTTGCCCAGGGTGATTTGCGTGCCATCCGCGACCACATGTCCAGTGCCTACGGCTTTGCCTGGCGCAACAAGGTTCGCCTGCTGTTGGTGGTGGGCGAGCAGACGGAGGTCGATGCCATCGCGCCCGGGCTGTGTGCCGCCCGCTGGCAGGAAGGCGAGGGCGTCGTGCTGCTGCACGGCGGTAGCCTGTGCGGTTCCTGGAGGGCTGGCGTCGTCGGGTTGCTGGCGCAATTGCGCCCAAGGTTGCCGCTGGATGGCGTGGTCTGGGCCTTGAGCGAAAGGCAAAGTCCCGATGCTCAGGCATTGAGCGTGGGCGTGCGGCAATTGCGTGGCCTGGCGCGGAGCCTGCGCTGGCAGGCGCCCTTGTACCTCTGGCAGGTGCATGGCAGCGAGTGGGTCCAGTACGACCGCACGCTGCCAGCGGTGGGCTGTCTGCTGCCGCCCAAGCTCTCGGTGGGGTGGATCGAGGAGTCCCTGTGCAAGCTGCTGCCGCCGCTGCGCAAGCAGGGGCTGGCTCGGATGAAATCGTCCACCAGCCATGACTTCCAGCTGCGCCTATCGCGCGACCTGGGCAAGGAGGGCATTGCTCGCTGGAGCCAGACTCTGGATCGGCTCAAGCCAGATTTCGCCCGAGGCGTGCCGCTGCGCGGATTGCTGTTCGGCTTGCCGCAGCAGCCTGTCGGCGAGGGGCACGTCGGTAACACCTGGTGGCCGGTGCCTGCCTGGGACGCCATTCGTGAGGATCGTCGTGCCCGTGGGCAGCGTTTCGGCTGGACCTGGCAACGCGGTGTGCAGCATGTAGCTCTCGGGCTCGCCGGCCTCTGCGTGCTGGCCTTGCTGCTGTCCTACGCCAGCAACCGTAGCCAGGTCGTTTCAGTGGACGCGATGTTGGCGACGGTGAGCACCGCCGATGACCTCGATGCGCGACTGACGGCTCTCCACAAATTGACCCGCACCATGACCACGCTGGAGCACCGGCAGGAGAGCGGTGTGCCCTGGTACCAGCGCTTCGGCCTGAGCCAGAACGATGCGTTGCTGGCCGCGCTTTGGCCTCGCTTCACCCAGGCCAGCCTGCCGCTGCTGCGCGATGAGGCGGCGCGCAGCCTGGAGCAGCGCCTGGTGGCGCTGGCGCACTTGCCGCCAGGGAGCCCGGAGCTGGGCAGCGGCGCCGCCAGTGCCCGCGATCAACTCAAGGCCTACCTCATGCTGGCGCAGCCAGAGAAGGCCGACGCTGGCTTCCTCGCTGCGGAGCTGGGAAAGGCGACCGCCGCCCGCGTCGATGTAACGCCTGCTCGCTGGCAAGAGCTGGCACCCGAACTCTGGGCGTTCTATGCGCGGCATCTTTCGGCGCATCCGGATTGGCGAATCACACCCGCTACCCAGGTTGTTGCCAGGGCACGCCAGCTACTGTTGGCCCAACTTGATCAGCCGGCGGCGGAGCAGGCTCTCTACCAGCGCCTGCTGGAGGAGGCGGGCAGAGCGTACGTTGACCTCCGGCTGGCTGCGCTGGTCGGAGATGCGGACGCTTCAAGCCTGTTCGATACCCCTGCCAGCGTGCCCGGAGCGTTCACCCGGCAAGCCTGGGACGGCTATCTGCGCGAGGCGATCGACAAGGTCGTCGAGGCGCGCCGTGAAGAGCTCGACTGGGTGCTCAGCGATCCGCAACACCCGCTGGCCCCTGAAGTGCAACCGGCAGCGCTGCAAGCCCGCCTGACTTCGCGTTACTTCCTTGACTTCAGCCAGGCCTGGCTGAGCTTTCTCAACAGTATTCGCTGGCGCAAGGCAGATGGCCTGTCGCAGGCCATCGATCAGTTGGGGTTGCTCGCTGATACGCGCCGTTCGCCGTTGCTGGCGCTGATGAAATCGCTGTCTTTTCAGGGCACTACCGGGTCACGTGAGAGGCAGACCTCGGACAAGGTTACCGGGGCTGCCGACGCGGCGCAGACATTAACGGATTGGGCGCCCATGGAGCAGACCTTTGGCCCGCTACTGGCTTTGCAGGGAAAGCTTGCCCCTGCGACCGGACAGCAAGCCAGCCTTCAGGCCTATTTGGTTGGGGTGAGCCAGGTACGCAGCCGTCTGCAGCAGGTCGATAATGCCGCTGATCCAGCGGCGATGGCCCAAGCCATGGCGCAGGCTACCTTCCAGGGCCGGACCATCGACAAGCAGGGTTATGGCCAGGTAGTCGCACAGAGCCTTGGAAAGCCACTGACGGCCTTTGCACAGAACCTCTTCGAGCTGCCCTTGGACCAGGCCTGGCTGGGGGTGATACAGACATCGGCCGAGAACCTGAATCGCCAGTGGCAACGGGAAGTGGTTGCAGACTGGCAGCGTGCTTTTGCCGACCGCTATCCCTTTGTCGCCGGAGGGGCGGATGCTCCGTTACCTTTGCTGGGGCAGATGATCAAACCCGGCGGGCGTATCGAACAGTTCATCGAGCGCCAGTTGGGTGGGGTGCTGCGCAAGCAGGGCAAACATTGGGTGCCTGTGACGGGTAACAGCCAGGGGGTACGGATTAGCCCGGCTTTCCTGAAGGCGATCAATCAGCTGGGGGAGTTGGCCGACGTTCTGTACTCCGATGGTGCCATGCGCATGACGATCGCCCTTAAGGCAAAGCCGGTACGCGATCTGGTGGAGACGCAACTGATCATCGACGGTGAGCGGCTGGAGTACTTCAACCAGATGGAAAGCTGGAAGTCTTTCGCCTGGCCCAGCTGGAACGATCATCCGGGTGTCATGCTGACGTGGAGCAGCGTGAGGGCGGGGGATCGACTGTATGGCGACTATCCCGGCCCCTGGGCGTTGTTGCGCTTGCTGGAGCAAGCCAGGGTTACACCGTTGGCGGGTAATGCTTCGACCTATGGGATCGTGCTGGTGGCGCCAGATGGGCTGCCGCTGACCTGGGAGATGCGCACCCGGGGCGGCGGGCCTTTGGCAATACTGAAGCTGCGGGACTTCAAATTGCCGCAGGATATCCTGCTAGGCGCACCGGCGTCGGAGCGGAGCTATGCCGCGCAGTAGATCGGCGCATCGCTATTTCGCCCTCTCTGGAGCCGGCTTGCTAGCCGGCCCGAAGGGTGAACCTGGGCCTGGACGTCCGTGATCTGTCGTGGAGGTGGCGCAATCGTATCGGCAATCTGGAGAGAGGGTGGTCTGTAATATTCTGTTACGCCTGCTCTTGGCGGGCCTGCGAACGCGTTATGATGCGGCCATCGTGCGCCAGCCACATAACAAGAATCGCTGGCGCCCCCGATCGAGAGCAGCCTACATGCCCAGCACAAGCATCGACGCGCAGTTCGACCTGGCCCTGGTTTCGCCCTTTCTGCTGCAGACCCTGGCCGAAGTCGCCAGTGACCAGGGCGTGAGTAGCGAGCGCCTGTGTCGCGGGCTCGGCTTTACCGCCGAGGAGCTGCAGGACCCGGCTCAGCGCGTGACGTACCGGCAGACGGTGACCATGATCCAGCGTGCCCTCGCGGCGCTGCCCGACCGTGGCCTGGGGCTTTGGGTCGGTCACCACAACGTGCTGGGTACCCTCGGCCTGCTTGGCCACGTGCTGTCCCTGTGCAAGACCCTGCGTGACGCCTTTGAGGTCGGTCGGCGCTTCCAGCACACCACCGGTGGCATAGCGCTGTGCAACCTGATCGAGGGGCCCGAGGAAAGCTTCATCGAAGTCGAATGCCGGCTACCCTACGCCGACATCCAGGTATTTGCCGTGGAAGAGTTCTTCGCCAGCCTGCTGGTCTACAACCGCACGCTGATCGGTCCCCAGTTCCAGCCCCTGCGCTTCGAGTTCACCCATGCCGTGCCGGGCTACGAGGCTGAGTATCGCCGGCTGCTCGGGCCGAACCTGCAGTTTGGCTGCCTGCACAATCGCGTGGTCATCGCCAGCCACTGGCTGGACGTGCAACTGCCCAGCCACCATCCCGTTGCCCTGCGCCAGGCGCTCAACCTGCTGGAGACCGAGTCTGCCCAGGTGCAGCAGAAGACCGGATTGCTGGAAACGGTGGAGCGCGCCATCGCCCGTGACCTGGCCAACGGCAGCCCGATCGACAAGGTTGCCAGCCAGCTGAACATGAGCAGTCGCACCCTGCGTCGGCGACTGAGCGAGCATGGCATGACCTTCGACGCATTGCAGGAACAGGTGCGCCACGCGCGAGCCATGAGCCTGCTGGGCAATCCCGACATGGCCATCGAACGCATCGCCGAAGCCCTCGGCTACAGCGACGTGCGTGGCTTCCGTCGGGCCTTCAAGCGCTGGACGGGGCAAAGTCCGTCGGCCTGTCGCGACGAGGTGGCGGCTTCGGCGCACTGAGCCTGGAGCCTGCCGGCCAGCGCGATTCCATTGACACGGCACAAGGGCGTTTCCAGGCTGGGCAGCTAAGGTCTTACTGCCCAACCAACGAGGAGCACATCATGTACGAGCACGTACTGGCCGCCGTGGACGGCAGCGCCGTTTCCTTCAAAGCCCTGGCCGAAGGCGCACGGCTGGTCCGCATGAGCGGTGGTGAACTGCATGTCATCACCATCGTCGATCGCCCTCTGGGGCACCTGCCTTATTACGCCAAGTACTATGACGCCGAAGCCTTGCAGGCTGCTGCGCTCAAGGCCGCCGACGACATCCTGGGCAAGGCGCGGGAGGTGGTCGCGGAGTACGGCGTGCCCGCCACTTACCAGCGGGTCAGCATGGAGACGACCGGTGAAGAGGTGGCCGACCGCATCGAGATCGAGGCCGACGCCGTCAAGGCCGATGCCATCGTCATGGGCACCCACAGTCGCCGTGGCGTGCATCGCCTGATGTTGGGCAGCGTCGCCGAAGGTGTTCTGCAGTCAAGCAAGCGCCCGGTGCTGCTGGTGCGCGATCACTGAGTCGGCTCAGTCGGCTGCAGGGCTCCGCCCGCCTGTCGTCGCAGCCGCCATTGCCTTTCGTCGATCAGCGCCGGCAACCCTGCGCCGGCGCCTGCAGGCCCGAGGGAAATCGGCTGTACTGGATAGTCCTGATCCTTGCGCTGCAGGAGGTGATGCCATGACTCGTTCCCTGTTCACTGCGATGGTGGCAGCGGCTTTCCTCGTTGCCTCGGCGGGTTCCGCCTGGGCCACCGAGCAGGGCAACCAGCGTCGCCAGGCGCGGGATGTACGCCAGGAAACCCGCCAGGACGCGCGCCAGACCAAGCAGGATTGCCGCGCCGCCGATCAGCAGTACAACGCCCAGTGCCGCCAGGATAAACGCCAGACCAAGCAGCAAGGGCGGGAGCGGGCGCGCGACATCAAATACTGAGCTGCGGACGGCACGGTGTGATGTCGGGCAACTGCTACGCTCGGTAAATCCGCGCTGCCATGCAGGAGCGGCGTGCGCGTAGGTCTTGCGCGTGCCCGCAGGCGCAAACACCCTGACGCAAGGAGTCGCCCGATGAGTGTGTCCCGTTGGATCTGCCTGTCCCTGGCCGCCGGTGTGCTGGTCGGTTGCCAGAGCCCGAAGAACGATGAGCTCAGCTACCAGTTCGATAGCACCGAGTCGGTCGCCAAGGGCGTGCCGGGCGGCGCGATGACCGAGACGGAGGAGATGCAGGCCAGCGTCAGCGCCATCGATCGGAGCAAGCGTACCTTCACCCTCAAGGACGACCACGGCAACAGCCGCACCCTCCAGGCTCCGCCGGAGATGCGCAACTTCGACCAGCTCAAGGTCGGCGACAAGGTCCGCGCCATTGTCGCGCTGGAGCGCCTGGTTTACCTGCGCGAGCCGGGCCAGGAGACCGGCAGCGGCACCGCCGGCCTGCTGGCGACTGCCCAGCCTGGCAACAAGCCGGGCATGCTGGCGGCCGATACGGTGGAGATCACCGCCACGGTCAAATCCCTGGACACCGCCAAGCGCACCGCCACCCTGCAATTCGCCGATGGCAGCCAGCACACGGTCAGGGTCCGCCCGGATGTGGTGATGAAGCCTGAATACGTGGGGCGCCAACTGGTGATGCGGGTGACCTCTGCGGTCGCCGTCAACGTCCAGCCGCAGTAGGGCGTCCGCCTGCGCCTCTCAGGGTCAGCGCTCCCGCCGGGGAACAGAGGAGCAATTGTCTTCATCTGAAGGTTCGTGCCGGGGCGCCCCTCTCCCTGAAAGGAGAGGGGACCGGTTCGCTGCCGGTTGAAACCACAGTGTCAGCCGGTACGGATAGCTCCCTCGCCCTTCAGGGAGAGGGCGGGGCTTGCGTAGAGTTTCCAGGTGGAAGCGGACAAGGTCCGCACGTGCAGGCCGGCTCTGTCATTCGGTTTTGATCGCCGATACCACGATCAGTGGCCGCAGTCCTCCAGGCACCGGCGTGCCCGTAGCTGGTCAGGCAAATCGAATCCCTCGGTGAAGCGTCGATACACCGGTGCCAGCAACTGCCGCGCAGGGGCCTGCTTGCCCTGCGCGCTCCACAGTTCCGCCAGGCAGGTAGCCGAGCGCAGTTCCCAGGCCAGCGCGCCTTGCTCCTGCGCCAGGAGCAGGGCGCGGGTCAGCAGGGTTTCCGCGCCAAGGAGGGATTCGCGGTCGCCGCGCTGCTGTAGAGCCAGGGCCTCATTGCGCAGGATTTCCGGTGCGCACCAGCCTGCTGCGCCGGTTCGTGCGCGCATCAGCTGGGCCTGGTCGGAGGGCAGGGCGCGGCCGCCGAGGGTCTGCACGATGTCGCGCACCAGCCCCACGGCGGGAGCCGTGGCGCTGGCCGACTCAGTAAACCGCATGGCCCAGGCGTAGTGCCGCGCCCAGTCGGTGAACAGCGGCACACGGTGGCGCTCGGCGACTTCGATCATCTGCCGCAGGCGTTGGTGGGCCTTGTCCAACTCGCCGTTGTAGAAGGCGATGACGCAACCGGCCACTGCCAGGCTGTAGGCGATGGAGGCGCTGTGGTCCATCTCGCAGGCCAGTTCGATGGCCTGCGTGGCCATGCGCTCGGCCTGTTCCGGCAGGCCGCGCAGCCACAGCGTGCGCGCCTGGGTGGCGAGGGAGGCGACCTGCTGGTCGTACTGCACGCCCAGGCAGGGGGCGAAGCGATTGGCCTGGCGTTGCCACTGCAGGCGCTGCAGCACTTCTTCGCCGACGGCCTGGGCGCGCGTCTGGTCGCCCGAGTAATGCAACGCCAGCACCTTCAGGCGCAGGGCGCTGGTGGCGAGCATCTCGCCGTGGCCGTCGCTCAGCCGGTCGAAGTGCCGGCTCTGCTCGGCTGCCTGCTGGTACTGGCCGGCCCACAGCAGCACCGCCAGGCCGCCGGACAGCGCGGTGAGTTCGCCGTTGCGGTCACCGATCTGCTGGGCGAGGAAGCGCGCACTCTGGAAGGCTTGGTCCGCCTGGCTGTTGCGCACATCGTGGTAGGTGGTATTGCCCAACGCCAATTCCAGGCGCATGGCCAGCTCCAGCGACGACGCGGATTCGGCACTGAGCAAACCCAGCGCAGCGCTGACGTAGGGACCATATTCATGCAGCAGCGAGAGTTCCTGCCATAGCGGCGAAGAGCAGGCCGCAAGGCGGATTGCCTGGGTGTGCCGCACCTCGGCGTGCAGGCCCCAGTCGAGGGCTGCGCGTACTTCCGCGAGCCACGGCGCATGGCGCTGCAACCAGCCTTGGGAGGCAGACCTCTCCCACTCGCTTTCCGCGGCCTGCATCGCGCTCTGGCAGAGCGCCAGGTGCCGCTCGCGCGCCGCGTGCCATTCACCGGCGGCCTGGAGTTTTTCCAGCGCATGGAGACGGGTTGGTTCGAGCAGCCGGTAAGTGACTTCGTCGCTGCGAATCTCTGTGGTCAGCAGCGACTTGGCGGTCAGTTGGTTCACCAGCAGGAAGGCCGCGCCCAGGTCTGCAGGCTGGTCGAGGACGGCGGCGATGGAACCCAGCGTGAAGCTGCCGCGGAACACACTCAGGCGACGCAGGCAGGACTGTTCCGCCGGGCGCAGCAGCGCGTAGCTCCAGTCAAGCATGGCGCGCAGGTGTTCGTGGCGGTTGGGCGACTCATCCGACTGCAGCGGCAAGTCCAGGTAGCCGCCCTGCAGCAGCGCATCGATGCCGCCGTCGGCCTGGCCCAGGTGCCCGGCGGCCAGCTCCAGGGCCAGCGGAATGCCCTCCAGGCGCCGGCAGATTTCGCCGACCCGCGCCAGGTGCTCGGGGCGGAATTCGAAGTCCTCGTGGGTTTCCTTCGCGCGTTCGATGAGCAGCGCGACGGCGGAGTAGGCGAGGGCATCCTCGACACTGCCGACCTGCTCTGGCGGGCAGCTCAGTGGTCGCAGCGGCAGGATGTGCTCGCCGGTGGCACGCAGGCTTTCGCGGCTGGTGGCGAGAATGTGGATCTGCGGCGCGTGGCGCAACAGGCATTCCACCAGATGTGCGGCGGCTTCGATCAGGTGCTCGCAGTTGTCGATGAGCAGCAGCATCTGGCGGTCGGCGACCTGGGTGCAGATGTGCTCCAGCGCTTCCCCCGCCAGCCCCGGAATACCCAGCGCGCCGGCGAGCGTGCTGTTCAGCGGTCGCGCGTCCTGCAGTTGGGTGAGGTCGAGCATGCGGATGCCATGGGGATACCGGCCGATGCAACGCTCGGCGGCTTGCAGGGCGAGGCTGGTCTTGCCGATGCCGCCGCTGCCCACCAGGCTGATGCAGCGACGTCGCGGCAATTCGACAAGCAGGCGCTCCAGTTCCGCCTCCCGGCCCAGCAGGCGATTGCGCCGGGGCGGCAGGTTGTGGTCCGCCGTCTGGCCGCCACTGGTGGCCGGTGTGGCCTGTGCCGAAGTCGCCAGCGGCTCGACGAAGCTGTAACCGCGCAACGCGATGGTGACGATGAAGCGCCGGCCGTTCTGGCCGTCGCCCAGAGCCTTGCGCAGGGCGTTCATGTGGACCCGCAGGTTACCTTCGTCGATATCCTGCCCAGGCCACGCACGAGCCAGCAGCTCGCGCTTGCTGACCACATCGCCGGCGCGCTCCAGCAGCGCCAGCAGGATGTCCAGCGCGCGTTGGCCCAGGCGCAGCGGGCGGCCGGCCTCGAGGATCACGCGGGACGCCGGGAAAATCTGATAGGGGCCGAAATGAAGCACGGTTTCGACCGCGGCCGCGGGCTCGGGAATCATCGTCTGGTAGTCGTTTCGCACGCTGGGGGCAGGTTTCGCGCCGGCCCAGGCGTCAGCCCGGGTGGCGCATGTCCATCGACTCTGCGGTCGATTGGCCATTCACTGGTCATCGGACATCAGGGTAAACGACGCTTGCACGTTCAGCCATCCCGCGCCGGGCGGGCATCAGCGGGCGGCGCGCTTAATAACGATTAACGCCGGGTTCGCTCACGGGGCGCCGATCGAGATGGCAGCGGTGTGCCGCGTCCTGCGCTGTTTCCCGTGCAGCCTGCGCCGCGCAAGGCTTTGCGCAGGGTTGCCAGCCGCCTGCACCGCGTTGGCAGGCTGTCACGCGCGGCCTGGAAATTCCGATCGTGTTTCGTTGCATCGCTGCTTTCCCGCTCTCACCGGTTAATGCGGTTTAACCAGCTTTAACTCGCCGCCACCCCTGCGCCCACAAAAAATGGTCGGCAGATCGCAGGGGAGGGACCAGCATGCTTCAGAGACTCATCAGCCAGATTCCGGTGAACGCCGCCAAGCGCGACCTGGCCCCCTGGCAAAAGGAGCGCGCCCAGGCGTTGCTGCTCAAACACCTGGATACCGGCATCACGGTGAGCGACCTCGCCGCAGCCTGCGCGTTGTCGCGCAGCGATTTCACCCGCAAGTTCAAAGTCACCACCGGGCATTCCCCCCAGGCCTGGATGCGGCTCCAGCGGGTGGAAAAGGCCAAGCAGCTGATGCGTGAGTCGGCCTACGCGCTGGCTGAAATCGGCTTGCAGTGCGGCTTCTGCGACCAGGCGCATTTCTGCCGGATCTTTTACCGCATCGAGGGCGTCACGCCCCTGAGCTGGCAGCGCCGCTTCTTCGACGGGGAGCGCGAATCCACTTGGCGGCACGCCGGCTAGCGCCATCGACTGGTGACACCCTTATGGTTTTTCGTTCCAAAAATGGAACGCTAGAAGCGATTTTTGCCATCTGGCGCAGCAAGGGTGTCGAAATTAATCTCTCTTCCCATGCAGTGACGCACTGCAAACGAGTCCAAACCCTTCCGGCCCAGCCGGCACCCACTGAAAGCAAATCGAGGATTTCACCATGATCAACGCCACCTACAACCGCCTGGACAAAGACAACGCCGCCGTACTGCTGGTCGACCACCAGGCCGGTCTGCTCTCGCTGGTCCGCGACATCGATCCGGACAAGTTCAAGAA